>CAYOYY010000007.1:0-1385 GCA_964408295.1 uncultured Desulfobacula sp.
GTTCAACATTCATCAACTAAAATCGTTCCAGAAGGAGAGATCATTTTCGTCACAAGAGTTTCTGTGGGTAAAATTACCATTACTAATTCTGCCTATGCCATTAACCAAGACTTAACGGGGATAATCACGGACAAAAATAAATCTATATCCGAATATATTTTTTTCATATTGCAACAAAAAGTTGAAGAAATCCAAGCAAAAGCCCAAGGTCTTGGAGTCAGAGGCATAACAAGGAAAGAGTTCGCCAATACTATTATCTCTCTCCCACCCCTCGACACCCAAAGACAAATTGTCGCTGAAATCAAAAAAGAACAAAAAATGGTAGATGAGTGCAAAAAGCTGATCGCCATTCATGAGAAAAAAATCAGGGACAAAATAGCTGAAGTCTGGGGTGAGTGATGGAAAATGATAACTTTGAAAAACTCAAGGAGCTGATCAAAACTAAAGATGACGGCACATTGTTTCATCGTGAAAAACAGGACTTGGAATTCAAGAAGAATTTCCAGTTTAAATCCATGGCAAAGTATCTGAAAACAATTGCGGCGTTTTCCAATAATCAGGGCGGAGTGATTCTTTTCGGCATCAGTGATTCACCAAGAAAGCCGATTGGCATGTCCAATGACCAGTTTAACAGCATTGACAGTGGAAAGATCACTGAATTTTTAAACAAATATTTTTCACCGGAAATTTTGTGGAAGATGGAAGAATATGAAATTGGCGGCAGGCGGTTCGGAATGCTCATCATTTCAGAATCAGACAATAAACCGGTGATATGCAAAGCATCGGCAGACAAAATTACAGAAGGTGAGATCTATTATCGGTACAGGGGCCGAAGTGAAAAAATCAAATATCCTGAAATACAAAGAATATTTCAGGAAAGGGAGGCAAAGCAGAAACAGTTATGGATGGAACATATTGAACAAATTGCCCACATCGGCCCACAGAATATTTCTTTTATAGACTTGATACGGGGTGAAATACCGAGAAAGAACGGACAAAATATCGTTATTGATAGGAACTTATTAAAATCCTTAAAATACGTGAAAGAATATGAATCAGTTGAAAAGGAAGGTGCTGAAGCCCTCAAGATCATCGGAGAAATAAAGGGCATGGAAACAGTCGTCCCCAATTTCAACCTTGATAAGGATTTTTATACAACAAAAGAACTTGGTGAAGAACTTGGCTGGCTCTCAGAAAAAGGCAGCACTCATTTTGTTTCAAAAATGATCGCTTTGCATGGATTCAAAGAAAAATCGGAATACTGCCAACACAAAAAGAATATTTACTACTATACGCCTAAGTGCCTTGAGTTTTTCAAAGCCAAAAACATGACCCTTGAAGAAGTAAAAAATTTTCTGAAGGATAATCAATAAATGGAAACCGCC
>CAYOYY010000007.1:1485-84801 GCA_964408295.1 uncultured Desulfobacula sp.
AAACCGCCAGTTTGGTGGTGTTGCCAAATTTGTTGCCCAGCATGTTGGCGGCAGGTGATGCGTGGCGTTATTCTTCGGATTTTTTTAATGTTTTTTCAAGAGCCTGAGGGATATGACAGATAATTTCACTGACCTGGGTTGCAGGTGTGGGCTGGCTGAGAAATCCTGCAATCCGGTTGGTTTCTGCCGCAACCATGGCAGCCCTTGAAATTTTTATTCCCGTTCCTGCAAGGGCAGTGACAATACCTGTAATCATGTCTCCTGTTCCGCCAATTGCTTCCATGGCTTCGACCGCAGGGCTGTTTACAGAACAGACAATGCCGCTTGTGTCTGCAACAAAATCAGATGCCCCTTTCACAAGCAGGTTTTTTGCCGCATTTCCATGCATATATGCCCGCGTGACAAGGTCTGGAACCCTGTTGTCATCGTGCAGAATAAAACCCCGTGTGTAAAACGGATGGGGCGCTGTTTCATCAGCCAGAAATGCAAGCTCTCCCACATCAGGGGTGAAAAGGTCATATTCCGGGGCCTGACCGCTCATTTTGGCTGCATACATGAAACCTGCATCTGCAATGAGTACCGGAGTCTTTCTAAGATCATTCAGCATGAACAGAATCCGGTTATGCCAGTCCACGTCCGGTTGAAGATAATGAAATACAATGGCCTTGAAATCAGTTTCAGCCCCATGTTCAACAAGGTATTGATATATTCTGCGGCTGCCCCTGCCAAGCCCTGTATCCCCTGCAATAAATCCGGTTATCTCATCTGGTCCCAATACTTTCATGACATTGATCATTGCTGCCAAAAGTGCGGGAGTCCCACGGTTCACCGGGACAGGGATTCCATCAATGCTGAGCCTTGTGCCAGCCATGTTCACCCTGCCCACGCTTAAGGGAAAATCAGGATCCGGAACTGTTCCTACCACTGCGAGCATTTTTTCTGTATCTCCCTGAAGGCAAGGCCGAGAGCATATCCGCACAGGGTATGCCCCGTTTCCATAGGGTTCGGGGCCTGTGCCATGGTTTTACCCACCAGCCTGGAAGCAAGATATGGCACATCAGGGCACCCGCCTCCTGAAACATTGACAATCATCTGTGTTTTCTTTTCCACAGTAATTTTCATATTGGCTGCCCTGATCATTAGAAATCTGCCAAAATCCTTTACATGGAAAAGATCCACCGGCCTGAGCAGAGGGCCTGTGACAGGAACTGTCTTAATCGGCTCAATGTCTGCTTTTTCAAGGGCATGCAGGATATCGAGTTCCTGAATCAGGGGAAATTCAATCACAAGATCACATCCTGTCTGAATTTCAGGAGGAGGGCCCATCACCCGGATCTGCCATTTATCTTTTTTCAAAATATTCTGAGCGCAAATGACTTCACCTGTATTTTCAAACACAAGTATGCCACGCTCTGCCCTGAAAAAATCATTCTGCCTTTTTTTTCTGAATATCCTTAAGTTAAACAAGGGTGCCCCATCAATCCTTGACAATTGTCATCCGGTATTCATCTCCATGCTGAATGATATCCGTGACATTGTATTTTCTGCTTTCCGCAGCCCTTGTGACATTTTCCTTTGAAGCATCTGTGTCCACAAGCACAATTATCTGTTTTTCCTTTCCTGATCTGACAGCCTCCATGAACATCAGAACCGGCTGAGGGCATGAAAAGCCTCTTGCATCTATGGTTATACTCACGGCTATACTCCTTTGATATTTTTTCTCATTGTAAATCCGATGAAAAGACACACGATCATGCCGATTGTTACGGCGGCGATTCCATGGGGGCCGATACCCTTGGGTGAACTTGCCAGCCCGAAATTATGGGCAATGGCAGCTCCTGTGATCATTCCAAGTACAAAGACGGCTGCATCTGTGTCACCTTCGCCTGAAAGAAATAACTGCCGTCCGGGGCAGCCCCCTGCCAGAGCAAAGGCAAGGCCGGCAAGCATCATTCCTGCAAAATTCCAGATATGCATGGAATGGGCAACCGGCTGTGCTTCGAATCCAGGATTGAACTGGCCCAGAACAAGATTGGCAACAAAGGCAAAAACCACAAAAGAAATCACTCCTGTCAGAAGATGGGTGTGGCCGAATAAAAACAGATCCCGGAAAGCACCCATTGTGCAGAACCGGCTTCTCTGGGCTGCAAATCCTATTAAAAGCCCGGCTGCAAGTGATATCAGCAGTGGAGCATGCATGGCTCCAGGCCCCTTGACACTGTAGAATAAAACCGTGTTTTTATTTTCTCCTGCCACCTGGGGGTATAAAAGCATCAGGCATAAGAGCCCCAGCATGATAAAAGGAAATATAAGGCCCGCGCTTTTATGGGTTGGCCTTGTCCGGCCAAGATTATACCCGTTTTTTAAAAAAACAATACCCAGCCAGATACCTGCTGCCAGGCCCAGCAGACCTGTGATGGCATTGCCGTCTCCTCCTGCAAGACGGAGCAGGGCACGCCATGGACAGCCCAGAAAAACCAGGGCTCCGATCATGGCAAAAATACCAAGAACAAATCTTACAACCGGGGCAGACCCGCAGCGCGGCTTAAATTCCTTGAAACTTAAGGCTGCAATCAAAGATCCTGTTACAAATCCTATGATTTCCGGACGTATATATTGAACCACACCAGCCCTGTGAAATCCTAAGGCACCTGCAATATCCCTTTCAAAGCAGGCTACGCAGATTCCCATATTTCCGGGGTTTCCCATTTTCTGCAAAATTGCTGCAAAGATTCCAATAATTGCACCGACACAGATAATACCCCATCGGCCGGCAAAAAAGTTTTTTGTCATTTTATCTTATTCCTTTGAGTTAAAATTTCTGTATTGTTTCATTTACTAGTATCAGGCGCCGGATTGAGTGTTTTTTTTTCATAAATTGCCAGGAAAATCCAATTGATAATTAAAATAAAAAAACTGGTGATCATAGGACAAATTAATACAGGGCTTTATCATGAATTTCCTGATTTATCTGTTGACAGACAGGATTTTAAGAGTTATTTAAAAGCTTAATTTCGGGCTGAAGCCTGAAGAAACAAAGCAAAAATATATAATAAACAAGTTAAACCACGAAGGTTGAAATACCGGCACAGTGCCGGTGCCTTCGTGGTTTTTTTATTTTTAAAGGAGAGTTTGAAATGAAATGGTTTAAAATGATTGGTGTGGTTTTTTGTGTGGTTTGTTTTTCGTTCGGGTCTGCTTTTGCCCATTTTGGAATGATGATTCCTTCTGACAATATGGTTATGCAGGATGATTCAAGAACAATTGATATTCAGCTTTCTTTTTCCCATCCGTTTGAAATGCACGGGATGCAGCTTGAAAAGCCGACCAGGTTTTTTGTTGTAAAAGACGGAAAAAAACAGGATCTAAAATCCAGCCTTAAACAGATCAAGGTCATGGGTCACAAGGCATGGAAAACCTCCTTTGCAATAAAAAGGCCTGGTGCATATATTTTTGCCATGGAACCTGTACCCTACTGGGAACCTGCCGAAGATCATTATATTGTACATTATACCAAAACCGTTGTTGCAGCCTTTGGCAGTGATGAAGGCTGGGACAGCGAAATCGGGCTCAAGACCGAGATCGTGCCTCTGAGCAAACCATTTGGGCTTTATGCAGGTAACGTGTTTCAGGGAATTGTAAAATTAAATGGTAAGAAAGTTCCCTATGCCGAGGTTGAAGTCGAGTATTATAACAGGGATAAAAAAGCCGAAGCTCCCACTGAATACATGACAACACAGACAATAAAGGCAGATGGCAACGGAGTTTTCACATATGCAGCTCCTGTTGCAGGATGGTGGGGATTTGCAGCTTTGAATACCTCTGATAAAACAATAATGCATGACGGGCAGGCAAAGGAAATAGAGCTTGGCGCCATTATCTGGGTAAAATTTGAAAAATGGCAGGAGAATAAATAAAATGCATATTTCAGAAGGAATACTTTCCGGGCCGGTACTGGCAACAGGTGCTGTGTTTGCAGTAACAGGCACGGTCATGGGTCTTAAAAAAATGGATTACGACCATATTGTCCATGTGGCCATTTTATCATCAGCCTTTTTTGTGGCTTCATTGATTCATGTCAATATCGGGCCGTCGAGTGTCCATCTGATTTTAAACGGGATTGTCGGGCTGCTGCTGGGTTTTGCAGCAGTCCCGGCAATCCTTACAGCCTTGTTTCTTCAGTCGGTTTTTTTCCAGTATGGAGGCCTTACAGCCCTTGGAGTCAATACAGTTGTAATGGCATTTCCTGCCGTGGCTGTTCATTATCTTTTTCTGCCCCTTCTCGGAAAATCAAAGACACTGACTTTTGTGGGGGGATTTCTTGCGGGAATGACTGCCATTATCTTATCCGGCCTGCTTTTAGGGTGTGCCTTGTGGTTTACGGATAAAAATTTCCTGCAGACAATTGTAACCATTTTGACTGCACATATCCCTGTAATGATTATTGAAGGAATTGTGACTGGATTCTGTGCATCATTTCTTTTAAAAGTATATCCTGAAATCATACCGGTGAAGAAAAAATGAAAATTAGAAAAATTTTAGGTTTTATTATTGTATTGGCCATTATTGTTCCTGCAGGTTATGCAGCAGCTCACAGGGTAATTGTCTTTGCATGGGTGGAAAACGGAATGGTCTATACTGAAAGCAGTTTTGGATCAAATACCCGTGCCAGAAACTGCACGATTACCGTGTCCGATGAAAAGGGCAGGATAATCAAAAAGGGAAAAACAGATGAACAGGGGCATTATTCGTTTAAAGTCCCTGACAGGATTGATTCTGACCTGATTATTCAGCTTAATGCAGGCCCCGGCCATCAGGCAAAATGGCGGGTGTCAAAAAAAGAGCTTTTGTCGAATCCTTCACAGCAGGATATTAAAAAGGAAATGGAACAAAAGAACAAACTGGAAGCCGGGCCTTCTTTTCTGCAGATAGCAGGCGGAATTGCCATTATTTTCATTGTGGCATTTGGATTGAAATTCATAAAGAAAAAAACAGGGGCAGGAGCATAAATGATTGAAGAAAAGTTTGCCTGGGGCAGTTCATTTATTCACAGGCTTGATCCATGTGTCAGGATCATGTCGGCACTTGTGCTTTCAATACCTGCCGCTTTATGCGACAATATTGACATTGCAGGATTTTATCTTTGTCTTGCCCTTGTTCTGACTGCCATGGCAAGACTTGAGCCTTCAGATGTCTTTCAGAGACTGAAACCTGTGTTCCTGTTTCTTGTGATGATATGGATCCTGGTTCCCCTGACATTTAAAGGGGAAATATTATATCAGTATAAATGGATAAAAGTGAGCATGCCCGGAGTAATTGTATGTACAAAAATAACACTTAAATCCTTTGCCATTTTACTGATATTTACAGCCCTTATTGCCACAATGCCCATAGCCACACTTGGCAACGCCCTTCATAAACTGCATGTCCCGGATAAGATGGTTTTTCTTTTACTGATGTCATACCGTTATATTGCAGTAATAGAAGATGAATATAAAAGGCTTTTGCGCGCAGCAAAATTCCGCGGTTTTAATCCCGGAACAAATTTGCATTCCTATAAAACTTTTGCCTATCTTGCGGGCATGCTTTTTGTGAGGGCATCGCTCAGGGCTGAAAGAGTATATAAGGCCATGCTGTGCAGGGGGTTCAACCAGAAATTCCATACCCTTGACGTTTATGTGCCAAATAGATTAAACTCAGTCTTTTTAACAGGGGCAGTGCTTATAAGTGTAATACTTGTACTGCTTGAAAATTTCTGAGGCTGAGAGTGACAAAACAGAACAGTCTGATATCTCTTGAAGATATCTCATTTGCCTATCCTGGCTCTGAAAAAAAGGTTCTTGATCATCTGAATCTTGAAATCGGGCCCAGGGACAGGATAGGAATGGTTGCACCCAATGGTTCAGGCAAAACCACTTTGCTGCACACCATAATGGGACTTTGCAGGCCTGAATCAGGCACAATAAGAATATTTGGCAGGCAGGTCAGCCATGAAAAGGATTTTTTAAAGGTCAGGGCGAAAATCGGCCTGCTGTTTCAGGATTCAGATGATCAGCTTTTCTGTCCGACCGTGCTTGAAGATGTAACATTCGGCCCTCTTAATCTTGGCTGTACACGCAGCCAGTCCATTGAAAAAGCTGAAAAAATTCTTGAAAATCTCGGCATAATTCATCTTGAAGACAGGGTTACCCACAGGCTTTCAGGCGGGCAGAAACGGCTGGTTGCACTTGCTGCCGTGCTTGCAATGGAGCCTGAGGTGCTTTTGCTGGACGAGCCCACAGCAGGGCTGGACAACCAGGTAAAGGACAAACTGGTAAATATCATGAACAGCCTTGATATTCCCTATTTTGTCATTTCTCATGAGTTTGATTTTGTAAATGCTGTTACTGACAGGATATTTTCAATGGAAAACGGAAAAATTCTGACAGATGACGAGATACATATTCACAGGCATGAACACATGCACAGGCTGGGGTTGCATCCCCATGTCCACAAAACCTGAAGCCGGGGGTTAAAGCATGGCTGTAAGTTCTTTGTGTATGCAATAATAGATATCTTCGTCACTGCCGTAAATATCTATTACATCCTTGTGGTTGATAAGTTTTTCCACAACAAAGGCTGTGAGGTAAAGGCTGGCAATATTGGGATTGGATACAAGGGTTCTGAAGGGGGCCACCATATAATCAATATCAAAATCTTCAGCCCTGCACAGAGTATCAAGGCATCTTGCTATCTGGTTTTCAACGCTGGATTTTGATACCGTTTCAACCAGGCCTGTTTCAATGAGCTTCATTGAAACTTTATTGCTAAAGGCATCTATGTTATCCCGGATCGTGCTGATAGTCCTGATTTTTTCTCTTTCCTTGGATGATTCTATCTTGGAAAGCAGTTTTGCCTCTCTGTTTCCGGTGTAAAAAAGTTTAGCCATAGATTTATCCTTTATTCTCAAAAAAAAAACATGAACGATTAACCTGATATTTATATAATAGATAGCATGGGTTTACAAGGCAAAAGAATCAGGCAGGCTCGAAAATTATCTGGGCAGAATCTGATTTGAATTTATTAAGTTTCAGCCTGAATATAATCTCAGGATAGAAGTCAGGCAGATCATGTGTTGTATCAATATTGAATTCAAATGCCTCAACCATGTGACCTGAATCTGATTCATGGCTTTCAAGTATCATTTTCCTGTGGCAGGAACCAATGATAAACGATGATTTTACATGCACATTCTTACAGGTGAAAACAGGTTCAGGATTTGCTGTGCCAAATGGCCTTAACATGTCTATCTGCTGTGCAAGAGAAAAATTGATATCACTGAATTTAAGTTCTGCATCAATTTTCTGTGATTTTTCATAATCTTCAGAAGAGTATGTGTTTTCCAGGTATTCATTCAGGGCTCTGTTCAATGCATGGAGGTGTTTGGTTCTTAATTTAAGTCCGGCAGCCATGGCATGGCCTCCGAACTGATCCAACAGGCAGGCATGGTGTAAAAGTGCCTGATATATGTTTATGGATGCAATGCTGCGGGATGAACCTGTTGCAGTATCTCCCTGCACATTCAGCAGAATAACCGGAATCCAGTATTTTCTGGCAAGCTTTGAGGCTACGATCCCAAGCACGCTGGGATTCCAGTTTTCATCCCATAAAAACAGAAGCTTTCTGCTGGTCAGGGTTCTGTCTGCACCAAGCCTTTGCTCAATATCTGCCATAATATCCTTTTCAATTGCCTGGCGTTTGAGATTAAGCTGGTCCAGGATAACAGCAGTGTTTTCAGCGCCTGCAATATCCTTTGCCGTCAGCTGGGACACACAGATTCTTGCATGGGAGATTCTGCCGGCAGCATTTATTCTCGGCACTATTTTAAATGATATATCGTCTGAGTCGATTTTTTCTGCATCAAGGCGGCAGGCCCTGGCAAGGGCTGCAAATCCGGGTCTTGATCCCTGCCTTAATTTTTTTACACCTGCCATGCACAGCACCCGGTTGTCATGAACGAGAGGAACCATATCTCCTATTGTTCCAACTGCAAAAAGATCCAGGTAATTGACAAGGCTTGGCTCTTCAATATCTTGCCAGAAATTTTTTTTTCTGAAAAATTTTCTCAATGCCATTACAAGATAAAAAGCAACCCCGACACCTGCAAGATAATCAAGGCCGCAGATGCAGTCATGGCGTTTGGGATCTATCACTGCTGCTGCCTGTGGAAGCTCATCTCCCGGCTCATGGTGATCGGTGATTATTACATCAATATCTTCGTCAGTGGCATTCCGGACAGGTTCGTTGGCTGCAATGCCGCAGTCAACCGTGATTATCAGGTCAATATCCCTTTGAGCAGCCATTTTAACATGATCATTGTTCAGGCTGTATCCTTCCCTGGCCCTGTGGGGAATATACCAGGACACGTCAGCAGCACAATATTCGAAAAAATCAACCAGAAGGGCCGTGGCAGTTACGCCGTCTGAATCAAAATCGCCAAATACAAGAATTTTTTCATGATTGACAACAGCGGTATGAATACGGGCAACAGCCTTGTCCATATCCTTCAGCATAAAAGGATCTGTAAGCCGGGTAAAATCAGGGTTTAAAAAAAAACGTGCCTGGTCAGGATCGCAGATTCCCCTTGCAGCAAGCAGCATGGCAAGAACAGGATGACACTCAAGTTTTTCTGCCAGGACTTGGGCCGTTTCAGAACCAGCATGTACATGGCTGGTAATTGTCTGCTGCCGGATTATTTTATCCATTTGTTAATGATTCTGTCAATTTCTCCATTTTCATGCATTGTTCTGATTATCGAATCGAATTCAGGCAGCAGATACACAAATCCACTGTCTTTGCGGATCAGCAGGGTAAAGACAAGGTCTGGAACCGGGGCTTTAAATGAAACAAGATTATCAAAGTCAAGCCCCAGTGCATTCTGATTTTTTTTAATATTTTTAATTGCATACATCATGACAATTCTGTTTTCAAAGCAAATGTCTCCTCTGTGGGCTGCAAGAGCCTTGCATGTAGAGGGAAGATCTGGAAACCACTCCAGGTTGAAGCCTTTAAGGATCTTTTTTGCCCATCCGCCTCCAAGAAAGCTTATGAATTTCAGGTCTTTTATGTCTGACATGGATTTGGCAGTGCTGATTCTTGCGATATTGGGATTGTCACGCTGGGTGAACATTCTGCCATGAGCAATCAGCACGGGTTCTGTCCCTGATACAAGATACTGCAGGCGTTCAGGCGTGGGAACTGTGATAAGGGCATCTGCTTTTTTCATTTTTACAAGTAATTGAGCACGTTTCCATGGATATCCCTTATACAGGATCGGCATTTTCATATACTTAAATACCTGTATTATAATGTCATGGAAAATGCCTGCCGGCTCTCCGTTTGAGTTTTTGGTCTTGAACGGGGGTGCATCCATTGCATCTGCAAGAATAAAAATTTTTTTCTGGCTGGTTGTTTTTTGTGCTGCAAGTAAAGCCTGGCTGGCAATAATCTGACCTGATGCAATAATGAAAAGGATCAGAATAATAAAATATGCTCCTGATATGTTTTTTCTCATGTTTCTGTACCTGAAAAACTAGCTGTGGTTGTAAATTACAGTATTTAAATCTTCCCTTGTTTCAGTCTTTATTATTATTTGCCTTTTTACCCTATTCCCTACCCTGTGTCCATGATCTTAACAGATTAAATTAAAATCCTTTAAAAATGGAAAAAAAAGTTTATACTCTTCATGCTTTCTTCATTTTGAGGGTGTATAAAATTTATGGCGCTGGCATGCCATATGGCAGAAGGTAAATGAAAAATACTGTGTAAAGGGGTAAAGAAGAAAAAGTGGGGAAAATAAAAGATCACAATTTCAGGCTGTGGTTTTCATGTGTGGCCGGGCTGCCGCTTCTGGCTGTCGGTCTTGCAGTGATTTTTGAATACAGCGGTTTTGATGTCTGGGCTGTTTCCCATTTTTACGATTTTACTTCGCATTCATGGCCTTTCCGTGGCCATTGGCTTTTTTACACGGTGATACATGAATGGGGCAGGTATCTTGACATGGCAGCAGGCGGATGCTGGCTGGTATTGTTTGCAGGCTCCTTTGTATCTGTAAGGTTAAAACCGTATAAAAAGCTTATGCTGTATTTCATTGCCGCTGCCGTGACAGGTCCTTTGATTGTGGGGGCGTTAAAGCATATGACCCATATCTATACTCCATGGGACCTGAAAATTTTTTCAGGAACCATGCCTCATATCAGGATTTTTGATCCTGTTATGCCCGGCCTGCCCGTTGGTGAGGCTTTTCCTGCGGGTCACGCTTCAGGAGGCTATGCTTTTTTAGCTCTTTATTTTGTATTGTTGCGCCTTGGTTCGCCTTACAGGGGTTATGGCCTTGCAGCAGGACTCTGCCTTGGCCTTGTTTTCGGCATCGGCCAGCAGGTCAGAGGAGCTCATTTTCCGAGCCATGATCTTTTTACCTTTGCAATCTGCTGGTATTGCGCCCTTGTAACCTATTTTATTTTTTATCCTGATGAATGGAGATTGCGTAAATGATTGACAGGATTTTTAAAAAACCGGGCACACGTTTTGCCCTGGTTTTTCAGATGGCACTTGTTGCACTTGCAGGCTTTTCTGTATTGAGAACTGTTCTGTATCTGAAATACTGGCATGTGCTTGATCATAATTTCGTGGAATTTATTTATATTTTTGGTCAGGGCCTGATTTATGACATCGGGTTTCTCGGATATTTCTGTATTCCTTTTGTGCTTGTTTTTCTTGTTCTGCCGGACAGATGGATGCACACCCGTATTTTTAGAATTATTGCACAGATAACACAATTTGCTGTTCTGTACGGTTTTGGTTTCGGCCTTGTTGCCGAGTGGTTTTTCTGGGAGGAATTCAAGGCAAGGTTCAACTTTATTTCAGTTGATTACCTTGTGTACCGCCGTGAGGTTACTGATAATATTGTCCAGACCTATCCTGTTTTCTGGATTCTGCCCGCTATTTTTGTCATCACCCTTATTGTTTTTTTAATCCTGCGTCCGTATTTCATGGAGGCGCTTGAGGCAAGGGAAGCTTTTTCAAAACGTTGTGTTATTGCAGGGTGCATTCTTGTTGTTCCTGCTGCATGTTTTTTGTTTTTAAATCAGTCCCAGCGCAGGTTTTCCGATAACAACTATGTTAATGAGCTTGCATCTGACGGGCCTTATCAGTTATTTGCCGCATTCAGAAACAATACCCTTGATTATCATCAGTTCTATGTAACCATGGATGATAAAATGCTCTCAACGGTACTTAAAAAACAGGTATGTCCCGCCAATTGCCATTATCTGCATGAAGGGCTTTACAATATTGCCCGCCGTGTCAGTTCAGGAAAACCTGCAAAAAAGCTTAATGTAATCCTTGTGTCAGTTGAAAGCCTGAGTGCAAAATTTCTGACCAGGTTTGGCGAGAAAAGAAACATTACTCCTTTTATGGACAAATGGTTCAGGCAGGGGCTTTTGTTTACCAATTTTTATGCCACAGGCACAAGAACTGTAAGGGGGCTTGAAGCCATTACCCTGTCAATACCGCCGACTCCAGGGCGCTCCATCATAAAACGTCCTGATAATGCCAATCTGTACAGCCTTGGCAGGGTGTTCAGAGATTATGGATATGACTGTGTCTTTCTTTATGGAGGAAGAGGATATTTTGACAATATGAATGCTTTTTTCTCCGGTAATGGCTACAGGATTGTGGATGAAACAGATTTTTCCAGAGATGAAATCACATTTAAGAATGCATGGGGAGTTTCAGACGAAGACCTTTTTAATAAGGCAGTCAGGGAGGCCAATAAGGTTTACAGAGCAGGAAAGCCTTTTTTCTTTCATATAATGACCACAACAAATCATCAGCCCTTTACCTTTCCTGAAGGCAAAATAGACCTGCTGCCGGGTGAGGGCGGCAATGGCAGCGGCAGGGCAGGGGGTGTTAAATTCACAGATTATGCTTTCAGCCGGCTTGTTTCAAATGCAAGAAAACAGCCCTGGTTTGATGACACTGTCTTTGTAGTGGTTGCAGACCATTGTGCTGCAAGTGCAGGCAAAATAGGGCTGCCTCTTAAAAAATACCATATTCCCCTTTTCATATATGCGCCCAAATATATTGCACCAAAAGAGATCGCAACCCGTTCAAGCCAGATTGATATTGCGCCCACACTGCTTGCCCTGCTTGATTTCTCATATGACAGTTTCTTTTTTGGAAGAAACATACTTGCCCCTGATTTTACAGGCAGGGCACTGGTTGCAAATTATCAGAAACTTGGATTATGGATAAACAACGAGCTTCTTATCCTGTCTCCGGGCAAGCGGCTCAATCTTGTGGATACATCAGCAGACAGGCTTTCACTTAAAAAAATTACGCCTTCATTTCCTTTTGTAAAAGAATTGATTGCTTATTATCAGGGAGCAGATTATGTTTTTACAAATAAGCTGAACAGGCTGCCTGGTGCAGCACACTAAGTGATGATTTTGGCGCAATTTTATACAGGATAAGAAATGAATTCAAAAAAACCGACCGGAATAAATCGTATTATCAGAGCATGTTTTTATTCGTTTGAAGGGCTTAAGGCAGCTTTTTCACATGAGGCTGCCTTTCGTCAGGAAATCTGTCTTGTTGCTGTTTTCGGCCCTCTTGGCTTTTTCATGGGCAGAACTGCCACTGAAAGGGCTCTTTTGATTCTGCCCTTATTTGCAGTATTGATAACCGAGCTTCTCAATTCCGCCATTGAAGCTGTGGTTGACCGTACAGGAAAGCAGATTCATCCCCTTTCAAAACGTGCAAAGGATATGGGCTCTGCCGCTGTATTCATAAGCCTTGTCATGACATGTGTCATATGGGCTGTTGTCCTTTTTGCATGAGTCTTTACAATTTTCGTCCATTAATTGTTTGAACTTTCCTGTGATAGTGATATATTGGCTGATCTGAATATGTGGAATAAAAATTATGCAGATGATCCATAAACAATATCAGGTGGATAAAACCAGAATAGGGTTTATAAAATTCATTTTTGAGGCCCATGAAGGGGTGGCAGTGCCCACAACTCTTGATTCAGGCAAGGGTCTTATCAGGCTTGCCATAGCGCCGGACCGTCTTGAAACTGCCAGCATGATCATCAGTGATTTACAAAAGGATTTTATGTTTAATGAAGTATAAGGGCCGTGCCTATATCTACACCATCGGCTGCCAGATGAATGTCTATGATTCTGAAAAACTGGGCAGCATACTGGCATCCATTGGATTTGAAAGAACCTGTAATCCGGACAATGCAGATATTGTGGTCTGCAATACATGTTCAATAAGGCACAAGGCCGAGGAAAAAGCTTTCAGCTTTCTTGGCAGGTTTGCGCAGGTTAAAAGAAAAAAGCCTCATCTGATTCTGGTTATGGCAGGGTGCGTTGCACAGCAGGAGGGGAAGAAAGCCTTTGACCGCGTGCCTTTTCTTGATATTGTCCTTGGAACACGGGCATTTTCAAGATTTGCAGGCCTTGTTGATGCTGTAAAATCAGGCAGCACCAGGGTGATTGATATTGAAGATTCAGATGTTATTTATGAATCAATGCCGGACACATGCCCTGATGGTACTGACAGGGTCTCAAGGTTTGTCACAATCATGCAGGGCTGTGAAAATTTCTGCACATACTGCGTTGTCCCCTATGTCAGGGGAAAGGAAAGAAGCAGGAAACCTGAAAATATCTTGGATGAGATCAGGGCGCTTGCTGCATCAGGTATCAAAGAGGTGACTCTTCTGGGTCAGAACGTGAATTCCTACGGGAAAAGGGAAAACGGTATTTCGTTCCCCCGGCTTTTATCCATGGTAAATGAAATTGAAGGAATTTACAGGATACGTTTTGCAACTTCCCATCCCAAGGATCTGTCACCTGAGCTTATGGATGCAATTGCCGGCCTTGACAAGGTCTGCAATCATCTTCACCTGCCGGTTCAGTCCGGTTCCAACGCGGTTTTAAAAAAAATGAACAGGGGATATACAAGGGAAAAATATATTGAAAAAATCTCTGCATTAAGGGAAAAATGCCCGGATATCGCCCTTTCCACGGATATAATTGTAGGGTTCCCATATGAAACCTCTAAGGATTTTGATAAGACTCTTGAGCTTTTGCATGAAATAAAATTTGATTCAATTTTTGCCTTTGCCTATTCAAACAGATCCTCTGCTCCTGCTGCAAAATTTGACGGGCAGATTGATGAACAGGAGAAAAAAGACCGTCTGAATCTTCTTCTTGAAGTGCAGGAAGGCTATACCGAGGAAAAAAACACTCAGATGAAAGGAAAGACATTTCCTGTGCTTGTGGAAGGCAAAAGCAGCAGAAAACGGGAAGATATCAAAAATCCTGAGGGAAAAAACTTTTGTCAGATGACAGGAAGAACCGAGTCAAATAAAATTGTGCATTTCATGTCACAGACAGCTAAGGCAGGTGATATGATTGATATCCTGATACAGGAGGCATACCCTCATTCATTATGGGGAACCCAGAAGGGAGCTTGAAATCGGATGAAAAAAAAATCTGTAAAAATAGGACCAAATTCCCCGTGCCCGTGCGGAAGCGGAAAAAAATACAAGAACTGCTGCCGCAACAGGAAAAAACCGGTCAGCTTAAAGGAAGAATATAAATCCAGGTATGATATCATTTTAAAAGAGCCATATCAGATAGAGGGAATAAGAAAATCAGGCAGGCTTCTGATGTCCATACTTGACCGGGTTGAAAAAATGATAAAGCCCGGCCTTGTGACAGAGGAAATAAATACCTTTGTTCATGAAGAAACTGTAAAGGCAAAAGCTGTACCTGCTCCCCTGAATTACAGGGGATTTCCCAAAAGCGTATGCGTATCTGTCAATGAGGTGATCTGCCACGGGATTCCGGGCGACAGGGTGTTAAATGACGGTGATATTGTCAATGTGGACATTACAACCATACTTGACGGATATTATGCAGATGCAAGCAAGACCTTTTTTGTGGGCACACCCACGCCTGCCGGAGAAAAAATTGTCAATGTGGCTGCACAGTCCCTTAAAAGGGGAATGGAAGCTGTGGCTCCGGGAGCAACTCTTGGAGATATAGGTTATGCAATACAAAGCTATGCCGAATCCCAGGGATGCTCTGTTGTCAGAGAGTTTGTAGGCCATGGTGTCGGAATAAATTTCCATGAACAGCCCCAGGTACTTCATTTCGGAAAAAGGGGCAAAGGAATCACCCTTGTTCCGGGCATGGTGTTCACAATCGAGCCCATGATAAACCTTGGCAAAAAAGATCTGCATATTTTAGAAGACCGCTGGACTGCCGTGACAAATGACGGATCATTGTCAGCACAGTTTGAACAGACCCTGCTTGTGACAGAAACCGGATGGGAGAGTCTGACCCCGTATGAGATTTAAGGAACCGGCATATATTTTATTGTCCTATACCTATATTGCCTTTATAGGAATCAGTTCTGCTTTCCTGTTTGCCGCAGCCTGTGTGATACGCATTGTTACATGGCCTTTTGACCGCCGCCTTGTAATTTTAAATCTTTTTTCGTCCTTCTGGGCCTCATTGTATCTGTGGTGCATGCCGCTGTGGTCTGTCAAAATACAGGGCCGTAATAAAATGGACATGAAAAAAAGCTATGTTGTTGTGTCCAATCATCAGTCCCAGCTTGACATACTTGTGGCATACCGGCTGTTTTTTCCGTTCAGATGGGTTTCAAAGGCAGAAGTTTTCAAACTGCCTTTTATCGGGTGGAACATGGTACTGAATGGATATGTCAGATTAAAAAGGGGTGACAAACAGAGTGTAAAACAGATGATGGAACAATGTGAAGACCTGCTCTCCCGCAATATATCTGTCATTATATTTCCCGAAGGAACAAGATCAAAAACAGGGATTGTAAAACCGTTCAAGCCTGGAGCTTTTATTCTTGCAAAAAAAATGAAAAAACCGATCCTGCCCCTTGTGATAAACAATACAAAAGACGCTCTTCCCAAATATTCCCTTGTAATCAGAGGACGGCAGAAAATGCAGATAAAGGTTCTTGATGAAATACCGTTTTCACAGTTTGCCCATCTTGAGGTTGAGCAGATTGCACAGATGGTGCAGAAAAGGATTTCTTCCCATGTGAGGGAGCATATCACGATTGAGCAGGCCAGGACCAAAAGAAAACCGAAATATCTTGAAAACCAGTTTTCCTAGGCTGATTTTATCCCCCTGACCCTGATATTCCTGATTTTTTTGATAAATTTCTGTGTAAGGTTTTCATCAGTCAGGTGAAAGAAAACCTGTCCTTCCGGGGTTACTCCCCTTATTCTGCCGTCATATAAAAAAGCCTGAACAAGTTTTTTCGAAACCGCATGTCTGTCAAAGGGCTTATTCTGTTCATATTCTGAAAAAGGCGCAGGCGCAGGGATTTTTCCTGTTTCATCCATTACAGCTTTTAAAAAGTTTAAAATCCTTGACAGCCTTACCAGAGTAACTGCCTGAACCCTTGATGTGGTGCTGTCAAGGGGAAATGCAGAGGAACGCATCTGACTGAAGTTTTCCGGCAAAAGGTTTTCTGAGGCGCAAAGCCTGTAATCAGAACTGCCTGGAGCCGGATAATAGATTGAAAGCCCGACAAGTGTCCTTCTGCCTGCAAGATATAAAAGATCATCAAGGCAGGATTCCGCAGACTGGCCAGGCCCTGCTGCAATGATATAGGATACGCACTCAAGCCTGTATCGGGCGGCAAGCTCAACAGCTTTTTCAAAAGCAGGCCTTACATCGGGGCGCCTGAATCTTTCAAGCTGAGCCTTTGATGTTGAGCCAAGTGAAAGGTTAAGGGTTTTAAATCCTGCCTCTTTCATGAGACAGATTATTTTTTCATCAACAGATGGAGGAAAAAGCCCGTTCATGGCGCGAAGCTCGATGTCTGTGCCCCTGCACAGTTCTTTTATCTGTGTAAATAAAGAAATGAACCACTGCTTTTTAAGGCAAAGATTTTCATCTTCAAAATCAATGAATCCGATATCATGGTTTTCCATCTGTGATCTGATTTCCCTGACAACATCTTCAATTTTCCTCTGCCTGAAAGGGCCGTGCAAAGAGGACGCAGAAACAGAGCAATATGAACATTTCATGGGACAGCCCCTGCTTGAGATCACCATGATGGAACTTCTTTTTTTCTTTTTGTAGAATTTGGAATCAATAAGGTCGGATGCAGGTAAAGGCAGGTCATCCAGATTTTCAGCCCAGAAGGGTGGTGAAACGAAATTGCAGGGCTTATCCCTGAACGCTATTCCGGGAACATGCTTCAGGCTGCTGCCATCTCTTAATGCTGTACAAAGCCTTGCCATACCTGTTTCACCTTCTCCTCTCAATACAAAATCCACTTCAGGGCAGGCAAGTACCTGTTCGGGAAACATGGTCGGGTGATGGCCGCCCATTACGATTGTGCATTCAGGGTAATTTTTTTTTATTGCCTTTGCTGTTTTAATGGCCTCATTGCTGTATGCAGTAAAAAGGGACGAGATTCCCACAACAAAGGGCTGTTTTTTTCTTACAAGCTGTGCAATATGCTGGTATTGATATCCAAAATGTTTAAATTCATGAAAGAGGCAGAAACCTGAAACATCTTTTTTTCCGTAAAAGGGCTTCAGATATGAAAATTCATCAGGCCATTCAATAATTCTTGATTTTTTGGTGGCAAGACAGTCCAGAATTTCCACTTCAAACCCTTTTTTTCTCACACAGGCCGCAATTGAGGCAAGCCCGGAAGGCTGGGTCCTTTTGCGGGTCAGGTAAAAATCCTCGACAGGCGGCTGTACCAGAACAATTTTTGATCTGTCCGGAATATAATGCACAGGATTAAGTCCGGTTTTTTTCAGGTTAGTTTTTAAGGCTGTGAATGGGAGCAGGGATCTGTCCTCCATATTTTACAAACCTGTCACACAGGGATGAATTGGGGATATCCATTATTTTTGCTTCTCCCAGAAGCCCGCCGAAATACACTTTTTCACCTGCCTTTTTTCCTGGAACAGGAATAAGTCTTGTGGCAGTCGTTTTTGAGTTGATCATGCCTATGGCCATTTCATCTGCAATGATTCCGGCAAGGCATTCTTCTGTTATATCACCGGGAAGCGGAACCATGTCAAGGCCGACTGAGCAAACACAGGTCATTGCCTCCATTTTTTCCACAGACAGAAATCCTTCGTCAGCAGCTTTGGCAATATTGAGATCCTCTGTCACAGGTATGAATGCTCCGCTCAGTCCCCCCACATGGGAGCTTGCAAAAGCTCCTCCTTTTTTGACAGCATCATTGAGCATGGCAAGGGCTGCGGTTGATCCAGGAACACCTATGCTGGTAAGGCCAAGAGCCTGAAAAATTTCTCCTATTGAGTCTCCAACCGTGGGGGTGGGAGCAAGTGAAAGATCAACCACTCCAAATTGTATTCCAAGATCGCGGGCAACTTCACGTCCTATGAGCTCACCCACACGGGTGACCTTGCATGCAGTTGTCTTGATGACTTCGGCAATGCTGCCAAGGGTCATATCCGGCCGTGTTTCAAGATTGCGTTCAATGGCTTTTTTTACAACTCCCGGCCCTGAAACACCGACATTGATCACAGCATCGCTGACTCCAACCCCAAGATATGCTCCAGCCATGAAAGGCATGTCCTGGGGAATGTTTGCAAACACACAGAGCTTGGCACAGGCAAGTCCGTCATCATCCGCGCTGAGACGGGCTGCTTTTTTGATAACCTTTGCCATTTCAAAAACAGCATCCATATTAATACCCGCCCTTGTTGTGGCAACATTTACAGATGCGCACACCCTTTTTGTCCGGGACAGGGCATGGGCAAGACTGTCCATAAGGGCCTTGTCTCCCTTTGCAATACCCTTTTCAACAAGAGCTGAAAATCCTCCGATGAAATCAATGTTCACACATTGGGCAATATCATCAAGCTCCATTGCAATTTCAATCATCTGATCAGGGGAGAAACATGCTCCAACAAGGCCGATGGGGCTTATGGCAATTCTTTTGTTTACAACCTCAACCCCGTATTTTTCACCTGCGGCATCACAGGTTGCAACAAGGTTTTGAGCATGGCGGATTATTTTTGTTCTTATATTGTGTTTGAACTTTTCAAGATCGTGGCTTATGCAGTCAAAAAGATTTATTCCAAGTGTGACTGCCCTGACATCAAGGTTCTCATTTTTGACCATTTCAATGGTTGATATTATTTCATTGTCATTAAACATTGTATGTATTTTCCGTAATTAAATTCAGATTTTATTTATTGCATCAAAAATATTTCTGTGCTGGATTCTTATGTCAAGATCAAGCTCTTTCGCTTTCTGGCGCAGTGCATTGAACAGGGCTTTTCTGTCAATGTCATCTGTTATGAAAACCCTGTATGACATGATATTGGATTCAGGGTCCATGCCGCCCTTGAACACGGCTTTTAAATCTTCAATATTGGCTTTGTATTCAGCAATAACTGCTGAAATCTGTGCCACAAGCCCTTTCTGATCCGGGCCTATTGTTGTGATAAGAAAGGTTTCTCCCTGCATTGTGATGTCCTGGCCGGAATCAGTGTCGCAAAAACTGTTTATATGTATTGAAAGGCCGGTATTCAGGGTTCTGTGCATGATGTTTTCTTTAAGGGTTTCAATATCAGCGCCTGAAGGCGGCTCAACAATAAAGAAACCTGCAAACTGGCCCTGAAGAATCATCTGATTTACATTTTCCAGGTTGCATTCAAGCTCAAACAATATATTGGAAATCATGGAGATGATTCCGGGCCTGTCCTGTCCAAGTACAGTTATGATAATCTTGTCCATCTATGGTGTTCCTTTATATTCTGCTGCGCAGGTCTGCAATTGTTTTTACATAGTCATCTGTATTGAAAATGGCCGAGCCTGCAACAAATGATGAGGCTCCTGCTCCTGCCACAGCCCCTATTGTGTCTGCATTGATGCCGCCATCCACCTGTATTATGGCATTTGAGTTTTTTCTTTTAAGCAGGTCTGATACAGCCCTGATTTTATCCACGCTTGATTCTATGAATTTCTGGCCTCCAAAGCCTGGATTCACACTCATTATAAGGACAAAGTCAAGCTGGTCTGCAACCCATTCAAGGCAGGACACAGGGGTGGCAGGGTTAAGAGCAGCGCCTGCCTTTGCCCCTGAATTTTTAATGAACTGAAGTGTTCTGTGCAGATGGGTGCAGGCTTCTGCATGAACTGAAATATAATCAGCTCCTGCTTTTATGAATTCAGGAATGATCAGGTCTGGTTTTTCAATCATGAGATGAACATCCATGACAAGGGATGAACTTCTTTTGCAGGCTTCCACAATGATCGGGCCATAGGTTATGTTGGGGACAAAATGTCCATCCATTACATCTATGTGAACCCAGTCTGCGCCTGCTTTTTCTATTCTGTCAAGCTCCTGTCCAAGGCAGGTGAAATCAGCTGATAAAATTGAAGGGGCAATAATTCCCATAATAATTCTCCTGTTCCATTGTTCGTCTTTTCATGAATCAATGGGGTGTATTTTCAGGTTTTGGCTTTCTTATCATGCGGCATGCAAAAAATCCGTCCATGTCATGCAGTTCAGGGTAGGTTTTTAAAAATCCCCTGGAATCTGTCATGGCACCCGGCGGTTTTTCATCAATTGAAAAATCTTTGCGTTTTTTTAAAAAATGCATGATGACATCTTCGTTTTCTTCTTTTTCACATGAACATACGGCATATACAAGGATTCCTCCCGGCCTGACAAGGTTTGATGCCGCATTGAGTATTTTTTTCTGGGAAGCAGCAAGCCTTGCCATATCATTTTTTGTTCTTTTCCATTTTGTATCAGGATTGCGCCTGAGTACGCCAAGCCCGGTGCATGGAGCATCAACCAGCACACGGTCAAAATAGGAAGGAAAATCCTTTATACTGGTTCTTACTATGTCACAGGCTTTTGTATCAATTATGTTCATGCCGAGTCTTTCTGCTTCATATTCAAGATCTGCAAGCTTGTCTGCCCTTATGTCAAGGGCTGTGATATTTCCTTTGTTTTTCATCATCTGGGCAATATGGCAGGTTTTACCCCCGTTTCCTGCACATGCATCAAGGATTTTTTCTTCAGGTTCAGGGGCAAGCAGCATGGCCACAAGCTGGGCAGCTTCATCCTGAACCTGAAACAGCCCTTTTTCAAATGCATCAAGCGTGTGAACCGGCACGGCAGGCCCTTTTATTCTGATTCCCCATGGAGAATGATCAGTGAGTGCAGTTTCACGGACATGGGGTGATAATTCCTGTGCAAGGGTGTTTCGCTCTGTTTTCAATGTATTGGCACGTATTGTTATGGCCGGGATTGTATTGATCTGCTCACATAAGGAGCATGTCCTGTCAAACCCGAATGCATTGATCCATTTTTCCGCAAGCCACAATGGAAGGGAATATTTTATGCTGACAAATTTTTTTTTGTGTTTTGATCTGTCCGGCAATTCAATGTTTTTCCACCCGGATGCAGCTTTCCTTAAAACAGCATTTACAAAATTTGCTGTTTTTTTCCCGCACATGCGCTTGGCTGTTTCAACCGCAGTATTCACAGCGGCAAACTCTGGAATCTTATCCATGTACTGAATCTGAAAAAGGCTGATACGCAGAATATATAAGACTTTTATATCCATCTTTCCAGGCATGATGTCTGAAAATGCCCGGATTGTATGATCAATGGATTCTCTGTGGCGCAACACTCCGAAAATTATGGCGTTGCAGAGATTCCTGTCATTTCTGTTAAGGAAGGCCATTGATTTTTCATGGTTTTTAAGGCTTGAGTCAAGGGTAAACTTATGCTTATGCCACGACTCAAGCACTGCCAGGGCTATGTGTCTGGGATCAGGTTTCATTTACATGTCAAATCTGACAGGAGGTGTTATTTTTGCGCCGCACAGAAACTGGGCAGCATTCAGGCGTTTACCTGATGTTCCCATCAGCTCCAGTATGGCAAGACAGCCCTTTCCCGTTGCAACATGAATTGCTGATTTGTTGCATCTGATAATGGTGCCTGGATCATGATCTGCATGAATATCACAGGAACAGGCCTTGTAAATCTTGATCAGCCTGCTGTCAAGGCTTGTAAATGCGCCTGGCCAGGGATTCATGGCATTGATATGGGCCTGGATTGTCTTTGCAGGAAGTGTCCAGTCAATTCTGCCGTCGCTTTTTTTCAGCATTTTAACATATGTTGCCCTGGCATGATCCTGGGGCTTTGGACTTATTGTTTTGTCCAGTATCCCGTCAATGGTGCTGACGATAAGGTCAGCACCAAGCAGGGCCAGTCTGTCATGAAGGTCCAGGGCTGTATCATCTTCTGTAATGCCTGTTTCTGCCTGAAGCAGAATATCTCCGGCATCCATTGCCCTTGACATTACAATGGTGGTTACCCCGGTTTTTGTGTCGCGGTTGGCAATTGCTGCCTGTATGGGGGAGGCTCCCCTGTATTCAGGCAGAAGCGATGCATGTATGTTGACAGGGTAAATGCGCGGAATATCAAGGATTCTCTGTGAAAGAAGCTGACCAAATGCTGCCACCACAAAAAAATCAGGACAAAGGGATTTAAGTTTCTGTGCTGATTCATCTGTATTGATGGATTCAGGTTGGAAAATTTCAATTCCAAGCTTACATCCAGCTTCCTTGACCGGCGAGAACGCAAGCTTTCTGCCTCTTCCCTTTTTTCTGTCAGGCTGGGTCACAACAAGACAGACCTCAAACCTGTCCAGGCCTGCAAGCTTTTTAAGGGCTGGAACGCTGAAGTCCGGGGTTCCCATGAATATGATTCTGGTCTTATTTTCCACGTTGCTTTAATTTTTTCATTATTTTCTTTTTATACATGCTTCTTTTGAGCACACTGATCCTGTCAATGAATAAAATACCGTCCAAATGGTCGATTTCATGCTGCATTATCACAGCAAGAACACCGTGGGCATCAAATTCAAGCTCTTCTCCTTCAATGGAAAGAGCTTTTACACTGACATGTTCATAACGTTTAACGTCTGCATTGTAATCAGGCACACTGAGACAGGCTTCCTTTTCAGAAACAATACTTCCTGAGGCAGCAGTGATTTCAGGATTTATCAATGCCCTGAATTCCTGCTTCGGGCTTTGTGCTGATTCATCTTCATCCTTTGGAGCGGCTGCATTGATATCATATACAATAATGCGCTTGTTGACTCCCACCTGTGGAGCTGCAAGGCCCACTCCAGGAGCCTCAAACATGGTTTCTCCCATGTCACAGGTAAGTTTTCTTATCTGTTCATCAATTGTTTCCACCTTTACGGAAGGCTTGGATAAAGATTTTTCAGGATAGGTGACAATATTGAGAATGGCCATTTTTTTTCAGAATATCCTTTGCTGTTTCTATGTCTTGTTTTATCTGTTCTGATAATTCGTGAATATTGTTGAATTTTTTTTCATCCCTTAGGCGCTGTACCATGTTTACCCGGATTCTGGTGCCATAAATATCATGATCAAAATCAAGTATATGCACCTCAATGGTAAACATCCTGTCTCCAAAGGTGGGAGAAAATCCAATATTGGCGACTCCCATGAAATTGCCCTTTATTGTTTCAACAGAAACTGCATACACACCGAGTTTCGGGCACAGCTCGTCATAAAGTTTTATGTTGGCAGTGGGAAAACCAAGTTGGCTGCCGCCGCGTTCGCGTCCTTTTATAACCTTGCCCCTTATCTGGTAATGACGGCCAAGATATTTCATGGCCTGATCCACACGGCCTTCCATGACAATTTCACGTATTCTTGTGCTGCTGATTCTTTCAAGCCCTGTTTCAGCATCATTTGTCCAGGCTGAAACAATGGTTTCAAATCCAAGTTCCCTGCCGCGGGCCTTCAGCAGTTCAGTGTTGCCTGTCCTGTCCTTTCCAAAGGAATAGTCAGCACCGATAATAATGGCTTTTATTCCTATTTTATCCACAAGAATTTTTTCAATGAAATCATCGGCAGTGATGGCAGCAAATTCCATGTTGAACGGAATGCACAATAAGACATCAAGCCCGCATTGTTCAATCAGTTCAAGCTTCTGGTCGCGCCTTGTGATAAGGGGCGGGCCTGAAATGCCAAGCGCTTTCAAAGGATGAGGGTCAAAAGTCATGGCAATGGATGTCCCTTCAAGCTCTTCTGCCTTGTCCATAACCTGCTGAAAAAGGCTCTGGTGGCCTTTGTGAACACCGTCAAAATTGCCTATGGTAATAACAGCGTTTTTAAACGGCTGTTTAATTAAGTCCAGATCTTCAATTAATTGCATATTTCCCTTCTATACGGAACAATGTTCTTGACAAAACTCACAAACACATATATATAGCCTAACTGTCGTTTTTAAGCAATCTTTAATTGCTTTGAAAAAGATTGCCTGAACGGGCTTAGTGCCGAAGTGGCGGAATTGGTAGACGCACCAGTTTCAGGGACTGGCGAGCGTACGCTTGTGGGAGTTCGAATCTCCCCTTCGGCACCAGCCATACCTTCAAATCCTTAAGCCGAAGTGGTGGAATTGGTAGACACGCTAGACTTAGGATCTAGTGCCGCAAGGCGTGGAGGTTCAAGTCCTCTCTTCGGTACCATCAATTAAAGAGAAACAGTTAGAGAATACCCCCCCCTTTTATCTGTCTGTTTTGCCTCAGGTGACCGCAGGACATTTTTGCTCTCCTTTTTTAGAGCGCTTCGCTTATCGAAACCATGCCCCCATTAAATTTTAAGCAGCGTCTATTATGGTGTTTCTTGTTGAAAATAATTGCTCATTCAGGCAATATGTTTAAGAGTAATTTTTTGCGCCAACTATCGAGGAAGAACTATGAATGAACGATTTTATCTGCTGAAAATACAATTGTTTGATATCGAACCTGCAATCTGGCGTCGTTTTGTGGTTCCAGCCAGCATTACGCTGGACCGGCTGCATGACGTCATTCAGATTGTCATGGGCTGGACCGACAGCCACTTGCACGAATTTACCATTGGGAAGAAGCGCTATACTGAATGTCCTGAATCGAAACAAGACGGCCTGATGTGCGGTAGATACCGGATTGGGGATCTGATCAAACAAAAAGGGCGTACATTCCGTTATCTGTATGATTTCGGAGACAGCTGGGACCACGAACTTGTTCTTGAAGAAAGCCGTTATTTCAACCCGGAAATGAGAATGAAACTGGCCTGTCTTGAAGGCGAACGGGCTTGTCCGCCTGAAGATGTGGGCGGCGTGCCAGGATATTTTGAATTTTGCAAAGCCCTTAAAGATCTGAAGCACGAAGAACATGAAACTTATATGGAATGGTCCAGTGGAGCCTACGACTGTGACACTTTTTCTGTTGATGCTGTTAACTGGGAACTGATGAAATACCTTCGCTGGTCTCGGGACAGATATCAAAACTGGGGAGGTGCTGGATGAAAAGAATGAAAACATCTAACTGATCCGGAAAATGACAGGAATCTTTATGATATTGAACCCACACCATCAATTATCATCTGAAGAAGGTTTTCCCGGCAGCGGGCTCAAATAACTGCCGCAGACGGTAAAATTACAATCCCAAACAATTACCTCTCTGTTGTTATTGCAGTTGGCTATGAGGTTAATTCGGAGCGTAGTATACAGCTCCGCAAATGGGCTGTGACAATGAACGTCTGAAGAACTACAGCACTATTCTTGGCAAAAAATATTTTAAAGACCAGCTGGAACGTATTCGAGGGATACATCTGGGTGAGTGCAAATTTTATCAAAAGATTAGTGATGTTTATGCTGTTTTGCAAGTTCTGGGCTGAAACAGGTACCTGGAGAAAAATACATTGACCCTTTAATCAATGGTTTGATATAATTTTTTGTTTATGAACAATAATTTTATTTCTATATAAAAGGAAAACAATATGGTGCAGTCAAAATCGGAAATTCTGTTTGAAAAGGCCAGAAAATTTATTCCCGGTGGTGTCAATTCTCCTGTAAGAGCATGCGGCTCTGTCGGCGGGCAGCCTTTGTTCATTGAAAAGGCTGATAAATCCATGATTTATGATGTACAGGGAAAAGCCTATATTGACTATGTGCTTTCCTGGGGCCCTCTGATCCTGGGACACAGGCCTGAACCTGTGATTGAAGCACTTCAGCAGGTACTGGAAAACGGGACAAGTTTTGGAGCTCCAACAGAGCTTGAAACCACTCTTGCCGGAATGGTGGTTGACATGGTGCCTGGTGTTGAAATGATACGCATGGTAAATTCAGGCACAGAGGCCACCATGAGCGCCATACGCCTTGCAAGGGGGTATACAGGCAGAGATATTATCATAAAATTTGACGGATGCTATCACGGGCATGCAGATACCCTGCTTGTGGCAGCAGGTTCAGGAGTTGCCACACTTGGAATTCCCGGAAGCCCTGGTGTTCCTGAATCTGTTATTTCCACGGTTTTATCCCTTAAATACAATGATATTGACGGATTTGTAAAAATCATGGACCAGAAGGGCGAAAAAATTGCAGGGGTTATTGTTGAGCCTGTGGCAGGAAACATGGGTATGGTCAGGCCTGTTGCAGGATTTCTGGAATCCCTGCGTGAATATACATCAAAATACGGTTCCCTGCTTATCTTTGACGAGGTTATGACAGGATTCAGGGTAGGGCGCGGTTCTGCACAGGGCCTGTATGGTATTTCTCCTGATCTGTCATGTTTCGGAAAGGTGATAGGAGGCGGCCTTCCTGTTGGTGCTTATGGTGGCAGACAGGATATCATGGAATATATTGCTCCTGTCGGCAGTGTATATCAGGCAGGGACACTTTCAGGCAATCCTCTTGCAATGGCTGCCGGAATTGCAACCTTGAAGGAGCTGAACAGAAAAGGAGTTTACGAGGAACTTGACCAGAAAACCGCAAAACTGATGGACGGGTTTGCACGTGCTGCCAAAAAAGCAGGTATAAGCCTGAAGACAGGCCATGTAGGTGCAATGGCAGGATTCTTTTTTTCCAAAAAAGATGTTGAAAATTTTGATGATGCAAAAGACTGCGATCTTGACAGGTTTGCAAAGTTTTACAGGATAATGCTGGAAAAAGGAATTTATCTTGCTCCGTCACAGTTTGAGGCGTGTTTTACAAGCCTTGCCCATTCTGATGATGACATTGACCGTACAATTGCCGCGGCAGAACAGGCAATGGCGGCTCTTTAGATCATGGCTGAGCATATTCATCTGATTGCTGCCTGCGGTACAGGCATGGGTACTTTGGCCTGCATTTTAAAAGAGATGGGTTATGAGGTTTCAGGTTCTGATGCCAATGTTTATCCGCCCATGAGTGATTTCCTTGCAAAAAAGGGTATCTCCCTTTTTGACGGATATGATTCATCAAACCTGAATCCTGCCCCTGATCTTGTGATCATAGGCAATGCTGTAACGCGCACCAACCCTGAAGCCGTGGAAGTAATGGAAAAAAATATACCCTATCTTTCAATGCCTGAAGCTGTAAACAGGTTTATTGCAAAGGATAAGAAAGTTATCCTGGTGACAGGCACTCACGGCAAGACAACAACTTCGTCCATTATGGCGCATATCCTGTATACAGCAGGGCTTGACCCCTCCTTTATGGTGGGAGGCATACTCAAGGATTTTGATTCAAGTTTCAGGATAGGCAAGGGAGAATTCATGGTGATAGAAGGGGATGAGTATGATACGGCATTTTTTGATAAAGGCCCTAAATTCATGCATTATGATCCCTGTATCACAATAATCACAGGTATTGAATTTGACCATGCAGATATTTTTAAGGATCTGGATCATATAAAAAAAGTTTTTTCAGACTTTGTGGCAAAGATTGAAAAAACAAGTCATATGATAGTTTACAATGATAATGAAACCCTGACTCAGATCATGTCAAAAACCCCTGGATCGGCCGAAACCTATGGAGAACACGGCCAGCGGTCATTTTCAGATTACAGGGTTGAAAATAAAGCTTCCTGTTTTATTGTAAAGGGCCGGAACAGGCAGTACAGAGTCGTGACAGGGCTGATGGGCAGGCATAACATGTACAACTGCACGGCATGTATTGCTGCGGCTCTGAAGGCAGGAGTAAGCTTCAGGGATATTTTAAAATCCCTTGAAACCTTTTCGGGCGTCAGAAGACGTCAGGAGATAAGGGGGATCAGGAACGGCATTACCATTATGGATGATTTTGCCCATCATCCCACTGCTGTCAGGGAAACCATAGCTGCTGTCAGGCCGTTTTACAGCCGGGGCAGGATAATTGCTGTTTTCGAGCCCAGAACCAACACAAGCATGAGAAATATTTTTCAGGACACATATCCTGAAGCATTCTGTAATGCTGATATGGTATGTATATGTGAGCCTGGGGTTAAAAAAAACATACCTGAAGAACAGAAATTTTCAACAAAAAAGCTTGTTGCTGATATCAACCGGCTTGGAACCTGTGCACACCATTTTGATTCAGGTGATTCCATAGTGGAATTCCTTGTACCGGAGCTTGAGGCGGGAGATCTTGTGCTTGTAATGTCAAATGGCGGATTTGATAATATACATGTAAAATTGTTAGAGAAAATTGGATGAAAAAAAGAATTTTGTTCCGGATAATCGGAATCGGCACCTTTCATATGGTATTATATCTGTATATCGTTCCATTTGTTATTTATCCCAGATTCGGTGACAATGGATTTAAGTTTGCCGTACTTGTAGCAGTTATAGTTTCCATTGCAGTTCTGGGCACTCTGTTTTTGGGAAAAAGAAGTAAGAGGAGAAAAAATGAACGCAATTAAAAAAATTGACTGGACACCTGAATTCAGTGTGGATGTTGAACATATTGATAAACACCAGAAAAAAATGTTTGAATTTTTTAACCAGCTTATTGAACTCAAACAGAACAAAAAAGATACAAAGGCGTGTATAAATCTTATTTCCGAGATCCATGACTACAGCAAGCTGTATTTCAGTGAGGAAGAAAAATATCTTAAGAAAAAGAAATACCCGGATTTTGGTGCCCATTCCAAGGCTCATCGTCAGTTTATAAAGACCTCCATAACATTCAGGAGGGAAATTTCAGAAAGTATTGACAATCTTACATATGAAATGATTGATGAGCTCAGGGGGTGGCTTATAAATCATATCCGTGAGATGGATTCTCTTTATATTCCATTTGTGAGAATACAACAGTATATTGAGGACTTATCACGTAAAAATTAAAGTCTGTTTTCATATATGACGATATTAATGGACAGGTGAGGTTTTATGATAAATTGTAATTGTGGTGATAAAATCATGACTTTTGATTATAAAATAATTCCTGTCCACCGTGAAATGATTGACTCTCCCTATGGAATCAAGGGATTTTCAGAAAGGAGAAAAACGGTCAGCCGAAGATTTAAAAAAGATCGCAGAAAACACAAAAGCGACAGACGAAGAAGCATAAGGGAAGGTATAGTTGTAAACCTGTCTTTTAAGTCAAACCGGCGCAAGGGTACGGACAGAAGAAGATGCCAGATGTCAACCACGGCGTGAACACTGCTGCTTTGTGTCTATACCGTATTTTTTTATTTTGTTCAGCAGGGCTGTATGGGAGATATCAAGGGCTTTTGCACTTTGACGGATGCTTGGATGGTCATTTAATGCAGATTCGATGATTTTCTTTTCATAGCTGCCCACCATGGCTTTTAATGGGCCGTTCTGCACGGTATCCGGCATGGTTCGGGGCGGTTTAAGCCCTTTGATTGTGGCCTCAATATCATGGCCGAATATAATCCAGTTTTCATCTATTGTATCATTGTCCGACAATATGGCTGCCCGTTCAATGACATTTTTAAGCTCCCTGACATTTCCGGGCCAGTCATGGGTGAAAAGTTTTTTTACAGCCCTGTCAGACAGATTTTTGGCCTGGATTCCTGCCTTTTTTGCAGCACGGGTCAGAAAATGTTCTGCAAGAAGAGGGATATCTTCATATCTTTCCTTCAGGGGCGGGACATGAATGGGAAGAACATTTATCCTGTAATAAAGATCTTCTCTGAATTCATTGTCCTGGATCATTTTTTCGATGAGCCTGCTTGTTGCAGTAATGATACGCGTGTTTACAGGAATTTCCCTGACTCCTCCTATCCTGCGGACTCTTTTTTCCTGGATCACCCTTAATATTTTGGCCTGGGCACCAAGGGGCATATCTCCTATCTCATCAAGAAAAAGCGTGCCATTGCCTGCGATTTCAAATAATCCCTGTTTTCCTTTTTTTTCAGCTCCGGTAAAGGCTCCTTTTTCATAGCCGAACAACTCGCTTTCCAGAAGCGATTCCGGCAGGGCAGCGCAGTTTACAGCTACAAATTCCCCTTTTACATTACTTTCAGCGTGAATGGCCCTTGCAAACAACTCCTTGCCGGTTCCGCTTTCTCCGCGTATTGATACAATGGAAGACGTTCTGGCAATTTTTTGTGCAAAGGAGATGGCATCCATTATGGATGCGCTTTTTCCTATGATATCGCTGAAAGTATACTGGGTGGGATTGTTCACCTGATCTGCAAGTTCCTTTATTTCCTTCATGTTCCTCATGATTTCAATGGCACCGGTGATTTCTCCTGTAATATCCTTTATTGGAACCCCTGCGGAAAAGAACTGGAAACGGCCATTTGGAGTGATGATATCCCTTTTTTTGTTATGAAATGATTTGCCTTTCAGGCATTCAAGAAGATCATGATTTTCAGCGGGCAGGGCTGACAGCTTTCTGCCGTTCACACTGATGTCTGTCCAGCCCAGCATTTTTTTTGCAACCGTATTGATTGTGGTGATAAAACCGAACTTGTCTATGGACAGAATTCCGTCGCTGATGCTGTTCAGCACCAGTTCAAGCCTTTTTTCCCTGATCTGCTGGGGCATGGAATTTATGGGAGTGATTTCAATCAGGTCTGGAATTTTTTCAAGATGTTTTACGATAACCCTGTCTGAGGGAGAAAATTTTGAGCCCTTTGTCTCAATGTATATCAGGGTCTTTTTATCCTTGTTTTCAACTTCCATTGAAATGATATTCAGGTCATCTTCTGTGATTATCCTGGTGATATCTTCAACAATCTGTTTTCTGTCTGTAAATAAAAGTTCAAGTTTCAGGGTGGAATGATTCATGGCAGCATATATATCCGGTTGTATGTGATGAGCTGGTCTTTAAAAAAGATATAGAATATCCGGTTATGATTGTCAATCCTGGGTTTCATAAGAGTGGGTGCGTGTGAAAATAATATAGATATCGGGCCATATACCCGGCAGGGGGCAGGGCAACCTGCCTGAAAACCCGGGTTCACTATTATTCTGTAACAAGGCGCTCCATAGCGGGATGTGACCTTTTGTCGTTCTCTCCTGACAAAGTCACACAAACTTGCCATTGACAATTGTCTTTATTCGAATTACATTGTATTACAATAGAATACACTGCAGGAGGTGAAACATGAGTACAGCACTTTCGGTAAGATTACCAGACAATCTTGCAAAAGAACTCAGTGATATTGCTGTAGCTACTGAGAGATCTAAATCTTTTCTTGTACAAAAAGCTATTGAAGAATATTTACAGAATCAAGCAGATTTGCAGGTGAGCATTGACAGACTTCATGACATTTCTGATCCTATAATATCGATTGAAGCAATGAAAGAAGAAATTGGTCTATAAAATTACTTTTAAAAAATCGGTAGCAAAAGACTTAAAAAAAATAGATCATTTTGAGGCAGATCGAATTTTAAAAAAAATCTCTTCGGAACTTTCAAAACAGGCTGAAAAATCACCTGAATTAAAAGGACAGTTTGCTGGTTTGAGAAAATACAGAATTGGAAATTATCGTGTTGTTTATGCAATCATGGGAGACTGTGTTTTAATTTTGAGAATTAAACATAGAAAAGATGTGTATAAAAAATGACAGAACAATGCGCTCCTCTTGACCATTATTCCGTTGGCATTTTATAGCAGCAGACAGATAAGAGGCTGGACAATAACCTGATCTTATCCAGCTGGTTTTTTACAACCGAAAATTTGCAGCTTTTTTCAGTAAAACCTGGAACATCACATAAAAACAAAAATCTGGAGCTGACTATTGTTTGAACTTGATTATCTGTTTGGCAGGGGATTTTTTTCCAGTCTGGATTATTTTTTTTCAAAGTACCTGACACAGGCATTTAAAGAAGAAAATCCACTTGTAAAGGCAAGCCTTGCCCTTGTTTCAAAGGCATTGTCCCAAGGCCATGTATGCCTTGATCTGAATGACTGCTCAAGCCTTGCCATGCTGTTTTCCGGAACAGAACCTTATGATCTTTGTCCTGAACTTCCCGGTTCAGGGAAATGGATCACCGCACTTAGAGCTTCATCCATGGTATCTGAAGATATTCATACTCCACTTGTGCTGGACAGAAACAACAGGCTTTATCTGGCAAAATATTATGATTTTCAGAAAAGGCTTGCCCGGAATATTACGGACAGGGCAGGGCGCAAACAGGCCCTGCACGGTGAATTCTGCATGGATGCAGACCTGGTTGATAAGATTGTGGCAGAAAAGTTTTCCAGTGGCGACATTCACTCCATTCCTCAGCAGAATGCTGTCAGAAACGCTCTGCTGAACCGCTTTACCCTGATTTCAGGAGGGCCTGGCACTGGAAAAACATATGTCATAAATTTAATAAAAAAAATATTTGCTGAATATGCGCTTGTGAAAAACATGCCGGAGCCTGTTATCATCTGTGCTGCTCCAACCGGCAAGGCAGCATCAAAACTGGAAAACGGCAGAACAATCCATTCTGTTCTGGGAGTGCGCAGGAACAGGCCTGATTTTTATTTTAATTCTGACAACCAGCTTGCAGCAGATCTGGTTATTATTGATGAAGCCTCAATGATTGATCTGATGCTGATGACAAGACTGATGGAAGCCATACCTTCCACAGCAGGAGTGGTGCTTTCAGGTGATGTCCATCAGCTGTCATCAATTCAGGCAGGATCTGTGTTTTCCGATATCTGCCGTTCACAGGCACTTTCAAAATCAATTTTCATGCTTGATTATAATTTCAGGTCACAGGGAAAATCAGGAATTGAGGCTCTGTCAGGCGCAATCAACAATAATGATGCTGACAGGGTCGGACAATTATTAAATTCAGACGCTCATGATGATATACAATTTCATGATTTTGATTCCGGAACCGGGTGGCAGAATTTTTTTATTCCATGTATCAAAAGGGAATACAGGGCATTTGTTTCTTCCTCAACCATTGAGGCTGCCCTTGATAACATGGATGAGTTCAGGATTTTGTGTGCCCATAATTCAGGGCAGTTCGGAACATTACAAATTAATAATGTCTGTGAAAATATTTTGCAGCCGGAAAATATTTCTGATATACATGAAAAAATTTTTAAACGGATCATAATGGTAAAAATAAATGATTACCAGAAAGGGCTGTTCAATGGTGACACAGGGGTCCTTTATGAAAAGGCAGATGGTGAGCAGGCTGCCTTTTTCATGGATCAGGATACAGGAATCACGCCCTTTAAAAAAGCTGACCTGCCAGCCCATGAAACAGCTTTTGCCATAACGATCCATAAAAGCCAGGGCTCTGAATTTAAAACAGTGCTTGTTGTGATCCCTGACAGGCTGTCTCAGGTCATAACAAGGCAGCTTCTGTATACAGCAGTGACCAGGGCAAAAGACAGGCTTATTGTTGCAGGAAACATGGATATTATAAGACAGGCAGTAAAACTTGATGTCATCAGAAATTCAGGGCTCACCTCAATGATTGAGAATATGATGGCACGCAGGCATGACAACAGGCGTCAATGAAAAAAATCATTCACAGAGTTTGCGCTTCCAGGGTGTTCATATATTTTGTATATGTCTTTGTGAGGGTCTATCTTCTGACTGTCCGTGTAAGAATTGAAAATGAGGAAGAATGGATATCCATGGTCAAGGGTGGAAAGCCTGTTGTGATCTGTCTTTTTCATCAGCAGTTTTTTTTCATTGTCCGTTTTTTCAGAAAATATCTGGTTCATTCTCCGTGTATTATGATAAGCAGAAGCCGGGACGGGGATATCGGCGCTCTTTTAGCCTATTATTCCGGTTGCAATGTGATAAGAGGCTCTTCTTCAAGGGGCGGCAGGCAGGCCATGGATGAAATGATTGACTACTTAAAAATACCTGAAAGGTTCTGCATTCATCTGGTGGACGGCCCAAGGGGCCCCATTGGAAAAATAAAGGCAGGGGCAGTCAGGATAGCCCAGAAAACAGGAGCCTGTCTTGTGCCCGTGTATTTTATTTCAGACGGGTTCTGGCAGGTTGGTTCATGGGACAGATTCATCATCCCCAAACCCTTTTCAAGTGTTATTTTAAGGTTTGGCAGCAAAATTGATACAGATTCCATTGAAACTGACCGTGATTTTGAGGAAAAGCGGCTTGAACTTGAAACTTTGATGGCAAAGTACCTTGTCAATCCTTAAGTCTGAAAGAAAGGATATATGAAAAAAAATCAAACAATACCGGAGCAGATATGGCAGTTGTTCTGTTCTGTAAAACTTACAATTTATACTCTTGTTCTTCTTGCCGTGACTTCTGTCTTTGGCACTGTCATTCTTCAGAACGGAGCCCCTGAACAGTATATAAGGCTTTACGGACAGCGTTTCTATAATGTCATCAGGGTTTTCAGCCTTGATGACATGTATCAGGCATGGTGGTTTCTGACTCTTATTGTCATTTTGTGCATCAATATTGTGGTGTGTTCCATTGAAAGACTCTCCCATACATGGAAAATTATTTTTCCTGACAGGATCAGGTTCAATCCTGACAGGTTCAGGAAACTTAAAAACCTTGAATCCTTTACCATGGAAAAAAGCTTTGATTCGCTATCCACCCGTTGCGAGGCTGTTCTGACAAAGTTCTGTGGCAATGTTATAAAGGAGAGGACTGATTCCGGGCTTGTAATGTATGCGGAAAAGGGAAGATGGACAAGAATCGGGGTTTATGTGGTTCATTTCAGTATTCTGCTGCTGCTGCTCGGAGCTCTGATAGGTAATATTTTCGGATTCAAGGCCAATCTGCGCCTTGATGAAGGTGCAGATTCCGATACTGTCATGGATGCAAAACACAGGGCTCCGATCAGACTTGGATTTACAATACGTTGCAATGACTTTGATGTTAAATTCTATAAAAACGGTGCTCCTGAAGAATACAGATCAAATCTTACAATTATTGAAAATGGCAGGCAGGTTCTCACAACCGACATAAGGGTCAACCATCCCTTGAGATACAAAGGTATAAACATTTTTCAGGCTTCCTACGGCACAATACCGTCTGATTCAGTAACTCTTGATATTATAGACAGCATTGACAAAGGTGTTATAACCAGGGTCTTTAAACCGGGCCGTAAACTGGTGTTGCCGGACAATGCCGGAATTTTTACGCTTGACGGGCTTGTGCCGCATTTTGATTTCATGGGGCATAACCTGGGCCAGGCTTTTGTTGGCCATATTGCAGGCCCTGACGGTAAAGAGGTGCAGATAGGCCTTCCCATGAAATATCCCAGTTTTGACAAAATGAGAAGGGGCAGGTTTGCCTTTGTGATAAAGGAATTTGAAAAAAAATACTATACCGGGCTTGAGGTCACAAAAGATCCTGGAATCTATTATGTGTATGCAGGATTCATAATGATAATCATAGGATGCTGGATAACCTTTTTCATGTCTCATCAGTCATGGTTTATTGAACTTGAGCAGCAAGGTGACAGCTCTGTGAAGATAAGCCTTTCAGGCACATCCAACCGCAATCCCCAGGGAATGAAGCTTAAAATCAGAAAACTCAGTAACAGATTAAAGGAAGAATAAATCACATGAACAGTTCTCTTGCATTATCATCGGCAACTTTCATATATGCTCTGGCATCAATTTTCTATATTGGTTTTTTTGCCTTTAAAAAGGAAGTTTTTTCAAAACTTGGTTTTTTTGTACTGATAGCAGGATTTCTGGATAACACGCTTGGCATTGTTTTAAGGTGGGTGGAATCATATCAGATGGGATACGGGCATGCTCCTTTTTCCAATATGTATGAATCCCTTATCTTTTTTTCCTGGACAGTTGCCATTCTTTACATAGTTGTTGAACTTCGCTACAAGGAGAGCATCATAGGTGTTTTTGCGTCCCCCCTTGCCTTTCTTGCCATTGCCTATGCATCCCTTTCTCCTGACGTAAGCAGCAGGATTTCACCTCTGATCCCTGCCCTTAAAAGCAACTGGCTCATTGCCCATGTTATTACCTGCTTTCTTGGATATTCAGGTTTTGCAGTGGCATTCGGGTTCAGTATAATGTATTTTATAAAACCTTCTGATCCAGGTTCTTCTTCCATTTTTTCAAGGCTGCCCTCCTGGGATCTTATCGACGAGTTGACCTATCAGATGATTGTCTTTGGATTTCTTTTTCTTACCATCGGCATAATCACAGGTGCTGTGTGGGCAAACAGCGCCTGGGGCAAGTACTGGACATGGGATCCCAAGGAGACCTGGTCTTTGATCACATGGTTCATCTATGCAATTTTCCTGCATCTTCGCCTCATGAGAGGGTGGCAGGGGAAAAACCTTGCCTGGGTTTCCATAGTCGGGTTTCTGGCAGTGCTTTTTACTTATTTTGGAGTGAATTATGTATTGAGCGGACTGCACAGCTATGCCTGATCTCATTTGCCTTTCCCTAATTTATCTTGACAAGAAAACAAGATATTAATATAGATTAACCCAAATTACGGACGGTATTGCACGACGCTTGAACACAGCTGTCTGCAAAGAAAATAGTTCGGACACCGAGCCTGCGGGAATCTGCCGGATCAATGCGATCCCGGCGGGTTCCGGTATGTTTCGGCCCGGACATAAATGGTTAATGTATCATCAACATTTTAATTGATGGAGTTTTCATGAGTGAGATAGAAAACAGGACGGAAAGTGGTGCCACGGCCAGTGCAGGGGAATGCATTGCCGGAGACCAGAAGGATGACAAGGGCCTTGGGCTTGGAATCGTCTTTTTCATTGCTGCATTTGTTGTATGCTTTTTATCCGGCACACTGCTGTTTCCCAAGCTGCTTTATTCTAAAAAAAAGCAGCCTTTTAATTTTAACCATGCCCTTCATGTGGGAGAAACAGGTGACTGTGAAACATGCCATTTTTTGAGAGAAGACGGGACGTTTAACGGAATCCCCAAACTTGAGAAATGTCTGGACTGTCATTCTGAAGAAACCCTGGGCGATTCAGAAGACGAAGCTGTTTTTGTGGAAAAATATGTCACGCAGAACAAAGAGGTTCCCTGGTATGTCTATTCAAGACAGCCTGACTGCGTGTTCTTTTCCCATGCAGCACATATGAACGGCGCAGGTATGGACTGCGTTACCTGCCATGGTCATATTGGCGAATCAAGCACTTTAAGACCTTACGAAGAAAACAGGATTACAGGCTACAGCCGCGACATCTGGGGTAAGAATATCTGGGGAATCAAGAAGCATTCCTGGGACCGCATGAAGATGGATGACTGCGCTGAGTGTCACAAAAAGGAAACAGGCCATAAAGGCTATTGTTTCCAGTGCCACAAGTAAAAACCTGAAAAAAACTAGATTCTAAAACTTTATAGAGGAATTATTTATGAAAGTTGACAGAAGAAGCTTCCTGGGGTTGGGACTTGGTGCGGTTGCCGGTATTGCGGTTTCCCCTGTCGGGTTGAAACTGATGGATGATTCATCCATATGGACACAGAACTGGCCATGGACTCCTGTCCCTGCTGACGGTGAAGTAAATTATGTAAATTCAGTGTGCAGCCTCTGTCCTGGAAGCTGCGGAATAAGTATACGAAGAATAGACAAAAGACCTGTCAAGATTGAAGGCATTGCAGAATATCCGGTTAATAAGGGCGGTGCCTGTCTGCACGGAATTTCAGGGCTTCAGTACCTGTATGCCCCTGAAAGGGTGAAAACTCCGTTAAAGAAAATCGGAGGCAGATTCCAGCAGATTTCCTGGGATGAAGCCATTGCACTTGTGGCATCAAAACTTGCACAGGTTAAGGAAAAATCAGGTCCTGAAAAATTTGCCTGCATTGCTGACAAGCCCCATGGCTCTGTTTCAGGACTGCTGCACAGGCTTGTCAGAACTTTTGGGTCTGACGGGTTCTATACCATGCCAAGCCTTGAATCCTATCTTGAGCTCACTGCAGGTAAATTTCACGGCAAAGGCAAAACCCTTGGATTTGACCTGGAAAATTCTGATTTTGTATTGAGTTTTGGAGCTGGAATCATTGAAGGATGGGGCTCTCCTGTGCATTGTTTCAAGGCAAATGCATCAAGAAAAGACCGCCATGCAAAATTATTTCAGATTGAACCTGTATTATCAAATACTGCTGCAAATGCAGACAGATGGATTCCGATAAAGCCGGGAACCTATGCTGATCTTGCACTTGGAATGGCATCTGTCATTCTTAAGAACAATCTGTTTGACAGTATATTTACCACAGGATTCACAGGCGGGTTCAGCAAACTTGCAGCCATGCTTCAGAAAGATTATTCTCCTTCCAGAACAGCCGAGCTTACAGGAGTCAAACCTGCTGACATAGAAAAGCTTGCAATAGATTTTGCCAAAGCAGGTAAACCTGTGGCGGTGTTTGGCAATGGCAGGGGAGACGGAGCTCAGAGTCTCAAGGAATTGTGCGCCGTGCATCTGCTTAACTGCCTTGTGGGCAATATCAATAGAAAAGGCGGGGTTTTTGTAAAACCTGTGCCTTCATACCTGAATCTTTCAGGCGGGGCTTCTGAGTCTGCACCCGTGTACGTGAACAGGCTTGTGGACAGAATCAATTCTGGTTCAGATTCCCCAGTGGAAGCCTTGATGGTTTACAATGCAAATCCATGTTATGAACTTCACGATCCTGAAAATGTAAAAAAAGCCTTTGAAAAGGTTCCGTTTGTTGTGAGTATTTCATCTTTTCTTGATGAAACAGCACGGCAGGCAGATATTGTGCTTCCTGTTCACACCTTTGTTGAACGCCTTGAAGATGTCCCCTCAGGTGCAGGCCTTGTAAAAACTGTGGTGGGCCTTTCAAAGCCTGCTGTTGATCCAGTATTTGATACTAAAAATCCAGGGGAAGTTGTTATACTGATTGCAAAGGCACTTAAGGGGAAAATTGCTGAAAATTTTGCCTGGGAAAATTACGAAGCCTGCCTTGAAGACCTTACAGCAGATATATGGGATTCTCTGAATGAGGACGGTTATGTGATCCTGCCGGATAATACGGTTTTTCAGAACGTATCTGTCAATGTTTCAGTGCTTTCCGGCAATCCTCCCACAGTACAGGCCCAGGGCAGTGATGATCTTACTTTGATTCCAATTAACAATATGAGGCTGATTCATTCATCTGTTGCTGCATCTGAATTTGCAGTCAAGACTGTTTCAGACAAGGTACTGATAAAAAAAGATATTGTTGTCCAGATCAATCCATTGACAGCACGCGGTTTTAAAAACGGAGACTATGCTGTGGTGAAAACCCCTGTGGGATCTGCCAGGGTGAAAATCTGTCTGAATGAAGGCATAATGCCGGGAGTGATCGGAATGGATAAAGGCCTTGGCCATACCTTTGACAATAAGTATGTGTCGCACAAGGGTGTTAATGTAAATACATTGATTGCCCCGGTGATTGAAGCCGTTTCAGGACTGGACGCTGCTTTTGGAATCAAAGCTAAAATTTCAAAGGCCTAAAATTTCAAGGATAAATGCTAAAGAGGTTCTTAATGAAACAAGAAAATAAAAAAGAACATATGTTCGGAATGGTGATTGATCTGGACAAATGCACAGGATGCGGTTCCTGCATGGTTTCGTGCATGTCTGAGAACAATGTCCCTTTTAAGGAGGATGAATCCGACAAAAAGGATAGTATCACCTGGATGCGTGTTTATAAAATAACCAATGGTAAATCCTTTCCTGACACTGAAGTGGCATTTCTGCCGAGACCGTGCATGCACTGCTCCGGAAAGGAAGGCCACGGCCATTCTCCATGTGTTTCTGTCTGCCCTGCAACTGCAACGGAATACGGTCATGACACAGGAATTGTCAGCCAGATTTATACACGCTGTTTTGGCTGCCGCTACTGCATGGGAGCATGCCCCTATCATGCCAGGTATTTTAACTGGTGGGATCCCAAATGGCCGGAAGGCATGGAAAATTACCTGAGTCCCAATGTATCGCCGAGGATGAGGGGTGTTGTTGAAAAATGCAGCTTCTGCTACCACAGATATCAGGCTGCAAGGGACAGGGCATATTTTGAAGGCAGGGATGAAATTGAGGAACATGAATATCAGACAGCCTGCACCACAGCCTGTCCTGCAGGTGCCATTGTATTCGGTGACCTGAACAATCCGTCCCACAAGGTGCATCAGATCGTGAAACCAGACCCGCATCCTGATCCGAACAACCCCAATGTTGTTGCAAAGTCAAGGAATCCTAAGGTATTCAGGCTGCTTGAAAGACTTGGTACAAATCCCAAGGTATATTATCTTTCAGAGCGCGAATGGGTCAGAAAAGCCGGAGATAACTATCTGGACGGCGAATGGGACAAGATTAAGAATCATCATGGGTCTTCATCCCATGGTTAATAATTCGAAACCTATATCAGGAGTGAATAAATATGGATTCTGCATTAATACCTGAAGGTGTAAAACGCTGCTCACTTCCAAAATTTATGATTGGAATTGTCATCGTTGGCGCTGTGTTGCTGTGGGGCGTTTATGCCATGTTTCTGTGCTGGTTCAAGGGCCTTAATCAGACCAACATGAATGACTATTACGGCTTTGCCCTGTGGATCTGGGCAGACCTTGCAGTTATTGCCATTGGCGGAGGCGCTTTTTTTACCGGACTTTTAAAATATATTTTTAATATAGAAGAGCTTAAAAACATTATTAATTTTGCTGTAATAATAGGATTTATCTGTTACAGCTCCGCATTGCTGATACTTGCCATTGACATAGGCCAGCCCCTGCGCGGATGGTTTATTTTCTGGCATGCAAATGTGCATTCAATGCTGACAGAGGTTGCATATTGCCTGTCATGCTATTTTGCGGTTCTGACCATTGAGTTTATCCCTATTGTTCTGGAAAACAGGAAAATCAACAAGGTTTCCTTTTTTCATCACCTTGCCCATAACATGCACGGTGTCATGGCTGTATTTGCTGCAACCGGAGCGTTTCTGTCCTTTTTCCATCAGGGATCGCTCGGAGGAGTTGCAGGCGTCATGTTTGGACGGCCCTTTGCATATCGTGAAGGCCTTCTGATCTGGCCCTGGACTTTCTTTTTGTTTACATTTTCTGCTGCTGCGTTCGGGCCGTGCTTTACCCTGCTTGTGACAAGAATAACTGAGGCTGTTACAGGCAAAAAACTTGTAAAGGACAATGTTGTAAACCTGCTTGCCAAGATTTCAGGCTGGATGATAGGAATATACATCATTGCCAAGATCATTGATACAATTTACTGGGCAACAGTAACAGCCCCGAGCCTTGGCTTTAATATCAGCCATTTTTATACAAACAACGGACTTTACGGATACTGGATCCTGATTGCTGAAATCGTTGTGGGCGGTATTGTTCCGGCTTTGCTGCTTATTTTTAAATCCACCAGGGAAAATCCTGGATTAAGGCTTATTGCCATTATTCTTGCTGTCATAGGCATCTGTATCAACCGCTGGGTCATGGTTCTTCAGATTATGGCTGTCCCTGTGATGAGTTTTGACACATGGGCTCTGTATGTTCCGAGCTGGCAGGAAGTTGCAACAACCATACTTCCGGTTGCATACGGCATAATCCTGATTGCATTGACTTACCGTTATCTTCCTGTGTTCCCTCAGGAACAGGAACTTAATCCGACAGCTCAGGCAGTTGCTGAAACTGAATAACCGGAAAACAAAGGAGAAAAATTATGTTTCCGTTTAATTTTGAATGGGCATGGGATGCAGGCCATCTGCTGTTTTTCGGCGGGTTCTGGTTTGCTGTCTCCATCATGGGAATTGGAATGGCATATTGTGTTATCAAGGCTGCCTGCGATTCAATGAAAGATGATAATCATTGATTGACACTTAAATATCAGACAATTATATAATAAGCGCATCTTGAGCCTATGAGAAAAGAACCTTGAGATGCGCTTTTTATTTTACCTGTTTTCTGCCTGCCAGAACCCAGGCAATTCCCCATCCCAGAAAAACAGGCAGGATCCCGATGGACAGGAAGGCAGTCAGATTTTTATTCCATGGCTTGAGATAGATGGCTGCCGCGAAAGGATAAAGAATACTCATAAGAATTCCAAGGCGGACTTTTGAAGAAAGCTTTGCAGCTTTTTTGGAAAAAGAGGGCTTTTTTTCAGGCTCGCTCCTGAAAATTCTGGGCAGAATCAGGATACACACAATCAGCAGGGCCAGTACTAGGATTTCACTTATTCCGGTCAAAATTAACTCCTAATTTTGCTGTTATCAAAATGATAGCTTTTTATTTCAGACATCGGGTTTTTTGTCAACTTTAACGCCTGGTACATATCAATGATTCAATAAATTTTGCCATGATGTCCATGGTGTTTTCAGGCTGTTCAGCATGGGGGGCGTGCCCGCATGCATCAATGAGCCCTGTCCTGACATTCTTTACATTTTTTTTGATGGATTCAAGCTGTGCACAGGTTCCGTACTGGTCATCCCGTCCCTGAAGCGCAAGCATGGGAACTTTGATTTTTTTCAGATATTTTTCTATGTTCCAGTGGATGAATCCAGGATTCAGCCAGGCTTCATTCCATCCTTTAAAGGCATTGTCTGTGTTTTTACCATGGTATTTTTCAAGGGCTTTCTTGAGCCCATTATGTTCATATGCTTTTTTTGCATGCCTGATGGATTCTATGGTTACAGGCTCGCAGAAAACATGGGCAGCTTCTGTTATAATTCCCATGAGACCGGGATGTATGGATTTCCCGGCAAATATGACAGCAATGGATCCCCCGTCAGAATGGCCTGCCAGTATATATTTAGTGATTGCAAGTTTTTTGAGAATTGCAGGCAGAAATTTCAAGGCCTGAATGTGCATGAAATTGATTTTCCAGGGAAGCGGCCACGGGTCTGACTTGCCATAGCCCGGCCGTGAATAGATAAGAAAGGGGCAGTCCACTTTTTGTGCAAGTTTTTCAGGAAAATCTTTCCACATTTCAACACATCCAAGCCCTTCGTGCAGAAAAATCAGGAATGGGCGGTTTTTGTTTCTGTGCTGTTTCCAGACTATCTCGATTTTTGTGCCGTTAATATCAATTAAACTGCTCATTATTATATGTTTTTCATCAGCAATGCATAGGCATTCTGAATTTCAAGAAATTTTTCATTGGCAAGTTTTGAAAATTCTTCCCCAAGGTGGGACAATTTGTCAGGATGATATTTTTTTACAGCTTTTCTGTAGGCAGCCTGAATTTCTTTTTTTGTGCTGTTCTGGCTTACATTGAGAATCCTGCGGGCATTTTCAAGGGGATCTGCCGGATCAGGCCTGTACCTGGTATCTGTCCGGTTGCCTGACTTGCTTTTATATGCGGTCTTTTTTTTGTCTGTGCCGGGATTTTTTGTTGAAGTGCGGGTGAAATTCATGGCCTGGCCCGGTCTTGTGTTTTTCCATATGAAAAATTCAGGCAGCCTGCCATGCCTTATGAGGTAGATAATGGTTGCAATGACAAGGCCATCATCAAGCCAGCCAAGGTAGGGGACAAGAAGATCCGGGATAACATCCACAGGGCTTATGAGGTATGCAGCACCGAAAAGAATCAGGATTATTTTGATATAATTATTCAAGGCTTTCTATCTGTTATTCAGAACATCAATCATTGTGAAAAAATTGTGTGCCCTGTTGCCGGCATTTATTTTCTGCTGTAAAAATATTACAGCATCAAATGTACCCTTTACATAGATATCCCTGCCATTGACATTATGCCTGAATTCAAACATAACAGAATTATCCGGTGATCTTAAGGTATAGGTGTGCCACCCATGGCCTTTAAGATGTTCCTTTGGAATTTTGAGCTGTTTTTCCTGAATCTCAGGATCGCGTATCATTTTAATGTCATTTAGGTCAAATTCGGTTCCAAGCTTTTGAAAACATGCCACAACAGCCTTTGCAGTTCCTGAGGTATCAGCCTTGCCCTGCTGATGGCTTTCTGTCACTTCAAGACTATACCCTTTGAAAAGCCCTGGAAACGTATCAGCAGCATATTCCAGCATGGCCTGGAATCCCACAATCTGTTTGGCCATGTTGGGAGCAATCACAGCAGGAACACTGCCGTTTTTAACAAGTTCTTCAAGCCTGTCCCTGTCTCCTCCGGTTGTTCCCATGACAAATGGAAGGCTGTTTTCAACATAGAATTGTGCATTTGGATTTACAGCACTGGGGTGTGTATAGTCTATGCTGATGAAATCAGGATATTCAGATTTGATTTCATCAATGATTCTGTTTCTGGCATCGGGCTTTACAAGGCTAAATTCAAACCCGTCAATTTCAATGGAGGTTTCTTCAATATCCTGGCCTGTCAGTGAAAATCTCACAGGATTGAACCGTTTGTCTTTCAAGGCAGCTTTTGCAATTGTTTCTGCAACTTTGCCTGGAAGGCCGTTGATCATCAGGTTGATTTTTTCCATTTTATTGCCTCCTTGTCTAAATATTGGATAAGTTCTGAAAATTTTTCAATTCTTTTGTCATGGATTTTTATGAGACTGTGCTTTAATGTGGCAAAAGCTGCCGGAATATACTGTTCAAACATTTTTTTGCCTTTTTTCATGCTTAAAAAACTGAAGGCGCCCAGACATTGCAGATTTCTGGCAAGACTGCAGTACATGAAACTGTGCATAAATTTTTTTTTCTGCATTTCTGACAGTCCAAGATGTTCCATTGTGTATTCAAGAAGCTGTGATCTTCGTTCTTCATCAAGCTGAACATAGGGATCAATCAGCAGGGAAGCAAGATCGTATTGAATGGGCCCAGACCTTGCAGACTGAAAATCAATGAAAAAAATTTTTTCTTTTGATATCATTATGTTCCTGGACTGAAAATCACGGTGCATCAACCCATTAAGGCCGTGAACCAGGGCATTATCCGCAATATGGCAGAACTGGTCTTTGAATGTATCAAAATGCGCATCAATTCCAAGATAGGCATTTACAAATTCCTGCATGAAATAGCGGCATTCCTTTTCAAGAATAAGCTGCCTTGAATATGAAGCAGTCTGGTATGTCCATCTGGAATCAAAATTTTTGATCCCATCCAGTGAAAATTGAATCAGATGATTAATGACCTTTTGATATATTTCAACAGTGAACCTAAGATTATTTTTTGCCTTTACAAGGCCTTCAAGCATTGTGTCTCCAAGATCCTGCATGATAACCATGCCGGACATGGCATCATAATCAAATATACGTGGAACCGGGATTTTTTTCGAGTAAAGGTGGTTTCCGATATGAATGAAAGCATCAAGCTGAGCCCTTGACTGTGTTCCGGCAAGGCATATGCCGTGATCTGCCACAACAGCAGATTTTTCTTCCTGCTGAACCCTGAACCATTTCCGATCTGATCCGTCCCCTGCAAGCTGGACAATGCTTATCCTGTCAGGCTCACTGAACCCGGTTCTGAAATGTTTTGCAGCAATAAGATAGAGACTTGTTCTTGAATATGAATCCTGTGTACCCATGTCAGACCAGTAAATATCATCAGCCCTGAATGCTGCAACATGATTTTTACAGCAGATGCTTTTATAGACATCTATGCTTGAAAATATTTTTTTATCAGGAAAAAAATTGTATATTTCAGGAGAAAGAACCTGGATTCCCGTGAATGCAAGCCCGCCTGAGTCTGATTCAAGATCAGTGATATATCCTGAACAATCAACTCCTATTCTGCTGAATCGGGGATAATCATGCACAGCCAGGGTTGCCAGGGGGTTGAGGTTTTTATGAAACTCATACATCCTGCCAAGGTCAAGAGTAAAGAAAATATCGGAATTTATCACAAAAAAATCATCATCTTCCAGAAACTGCCTGGCATTGGCAATGGCACCTCCTGTGTCCAGGATAACAGGCTCATGAAGTATGTGTACAGGATATTTGTGTGTTTTTATGAAATTGTGTATCTGTCCGTGCAGATGATGGGTGTTCACAAAAATATCATCACACCCGGCATGAATCAGTTTTTCAATGACATGGCCGAGCACAGGCTTTGACATAAGGGTGAACAAAGGTTTTGGCACCCTGGCTGTGTACGGTCTGAGCCGTGTTCCGAATCCTGCGGCAAGAATCAGGGCTTTCATGGGTTTATGACGGAATAAGAAGGATCAGACGGTCAATGATCTGTCTGTAATACTCGATCTGTATATTGTCCTGTGATCCTTTAATGGAATTTTTGGTAAAATAACTTACAGCATTTTTGTAGTTGATCAGGGACAAGGATTCCTTGAGCGTGATAATCCTGCCCTTGTAAAGTTTTGTGCCAAGGGAATGAATCTTTTTAAGCCTGTCCTTGCCTTCATGCCTGCCTGCCTCATATTTTTCAAAGTAAAGCAGCACTGTCTTGTATGATTCAAAAAAAGGCTTTAAAAATGCTGCAAACCATTTGAGCTTGCGCAGCCCTGATGAAGTAATCTGGAACATGTCAGGATCAGAAGAGTCAGGTACAAGAATGCCGTCATTCATAAAGCCTTTTATACAGGTTGAAATCTGCTGTTCGCATGTGGTTTCCTCGTCAAAGAAAAATTCATCCATGAACATTTTTTCCAGAAACCTGTATCTGATAACAAGATCGGATGATGAAAACTTGAACCTGTCCATTTCAAGTATTGCCACTGCAGTATATGCATAGGTTACAAAAAATGAAATAACTGAATTTTTATAATAATCAAGTATTGCGCGTTTATTGTTTTTTACAATAAAGACCGTGTTATCGGTTATTTCTGCTTCATCCTCATCAGCAAGCTCTATGAAATTGCGTGAGATGAAATTTTTTATCACGGAATTGAAGGTATTGTCAGGGTCCATTGTAAGGGTGTCGGAAAGTTCAGCATTCATGAAATTTAAAATGCTCATATAGGCATTTACCCTTGCAATCATCTGCTGTTTTACAAAACTGTTTTTTGAGCAGTTTAAAATTGCGCTTGCAATAATTCCGTGGGGAGTTACAACAGCATTGGCATTAATGGCGTTGATCAGCCTGTATCCAAAACTTTTGACAAATTTCATGTATTCTTCTTTTGAGGTCCTTGAAAGCACAATATTTTTTTCTTTGATATATTCTTTCAGGGACAGGGGTTTGTCAAATTTCATATAGACCTTGCCGTATTTTTTTTTCAGAAATTTTCTGGTGCTTATCAGGCCTTTGAGAGTTTCAGGGTTTTTTTTGCCTCCTTCAAGTTCCTTTAAATAGGCGTCTTCTTCCAGTACATGGTCGTAGCCAATGAAAATCGGAACAAAATAAAGGTCTTCACAGGCTCCGTTAAGACAGGCATTGATAAGCATTGCAAGTCCGCCCGGCCGCGGGGTAAGGGGCTTGCCTGTTCTGCTTCTGCCTCCTTCAATGAATATTTTTATATTGAATCCTTCGTAGAGCAGTTTTTCAAGGTATGCCTCGAAAATTCTTGAATACAGAGGTGCTCCCTTGAAGGTGCGGCGCAGAAAAAAAGCTCCTGCTCCTCTGAACAGCGGGCCAAGGGGCCAGAATGACAGATTTTTGCCTGCGGCAATATGCGGGCATGGCATATTGTTTCGGAACATGACATAGGGCAGAAGAAGATAGTCCAGATGGCTTTTATGGCATGGAATCAGGATAAGAGGGGCTTTTGTGGAAGCTTCCCTCATCCGGTTGATTTCCTTCTGGTCAAGCACAAGATCATCAAAGATATTTTTAAATACCCAGGTTAAAAGCCAGTTTCCAAAGTTTATGACCTTAAGATTGTAATTTGCTGCAATTTCCTTGATATAGCCTGCAGCTTTTTTATGAGTTTTGCTTAAAGGCATGTTGTTTTCACTGGCATATTGTGCAAGGTATTCACGCAATGATTTTCTGGTCAGTATGTCTTCTGTTATTTCCTGCCGCGACTTGAGGACAGGGCCTGTAATGCTTCTTCTCTGGCGGTTCAGGATATCCACAAGATATTTACGCAGTTTATGGGTCTGAAATTCAGAATCAAGCTGCTGGATTTCAGGATTGCTTAAAAATTCGCTCAGAACAACAGGGTTGGCAATTTCCACCCTGATTTTTTCAGGATGGCGCATTATGATGAAGAAACGTTTTATCAGGCCTGGCTTTTCATGTGTGCCAAAAAGAATATCCGACAATGTCGGATTTTTTCTCATGGGTTTGGTTACATAGATTATGTTTTCAGGAATTATTATAATGGGTTTGTCTATCTGTTTTTGAAGCTCTATCAGAATATAAAGGGGATCAGGAGTCTCATTTATGAACCGTTTGTAAAAATCTTCCTCCTCAATCAGGCTTATGAATCCTGCTTTTCCATTAATCAATTCCTTTGTGGCATATCCTGTGGAATAATAATCCATGAAATGGAAATGATGAAAAAAATAATCTGCCTGGCTTAAAAAAAAGCGCAGCAGGCGTTTAACAGGCAAAAGGAAAAAAAACCTGAAATCAAAACCTATCTGAGGATAGGGCAGATCAAGTGATTTAAGTTTTGTGTGAAAATATATAAAATCAAGGGTGCGTTTGTTTTTGCATGCATATACTAGTATGCTGTCTTTGGGCAGGGCTCTTATCTTTTCTATATTATGCTCGTCAAAATTAAGTTTGTTGACCAGGCGCTGAATCAGTTTTCTTATAAAATATCCTGAGTTTCCAGGATAAAAGCATAGAAAATAATCATGGGTATTTTTAAGCATGCATTCAATCATGCTGCGCATTCTGGCCCTGAATCTTTGAATAAATGCCATTATTTTTCCTTTTTTAAGGATATATATTATAAATGATTATAACCCTCTTTAATTATCAAAGGCCGTGAAGAATGGCAATCTTAAAATCTCCTTGCCAAAGGCATGATGCTGTGATAATTTTTATTTTCTAAGTTGACAATTATCATGTTTGTTTAATTATAATTAATATTTAATTTTGAATTCAATCTTAGGAGGATCTTTTTATGAAAACACTAATCGGTGGCGCAATTGCAGTTCTTCTTGGAGTTGTTGGCCTTGCTGTCTGGTTTAACCAGTTTCTGACACTGCTTGCAGGATGTATCCCGCCTGTTCTGCTTTTAGGCGGAGGCCTTGCCCTTTATCTTGGTTTTGATGAGCTTAAGGATTCCTGGAAAAACAAAGAAGGCGCTGATGCACCTGATGCTGAAAAATAGATAATTAAGAAATATTTACCATAATAATACACAAAAGCAAAGGTCTGTCTGTCAAGTCAGGCCTTTTTTTATGGCTGAAGTCGCCAGAAAATCAGCAACTTCGTTTTCCTTGATACCTGAATGCCCCTTGACCTTGATCAGGGCAAGATCGTCAAATTTTTTCATCAATTGTCTTATTTCAAGTATGAGTTCCCGGTTCTTTTTAGGTTTCCATGGTTTTGTCAATGAGCCTATTGCATAGCTTGAGTCAGAAAAGATGCGGACAGGCAGATCCAGACGTTTAAGGCTTGTCAAAGCTTTTTTGATGGCAGTCAGCTCAGCAATATTGTTGGTGGACTCTCCTATGTATTCTGAAATTTTTTTCTGTTTTTCCCCGTAAATAAGAAGAACTCCTATTCCGGCAGGGCCCGGATTGCCGGAAGAAGCCCCATCCGTATAAATTTTTATGCAGTTTTCAGGAATATCAGGATTAACCGGGGAAGAAGAACCAGCAGAGGCTTTCTTCTTTTTTGGAGATTTTGATCTGGCCGGCACTGCCTGATCTTCAGGTTTGAGTGCTGATTCATATACCCTGTATTCATAATCCTGATTCAGGTTGTATTTTACGAGTACCTTGCCGTTTGCCACCTCAGGGTTCCCATCGGCATCAGTACGCACCCATACCTTGTTGCCCTTGAAGCTCATTCTTTTCCATCCGGATCTGTCAGAAGAAGTATCAGTCATATAAATAATATTTTTGTGCAGTGTTTCTGAATTCATCAAGTTCTTTCTGCCATGTTTTCCTTACATGGGTCAGGTCTTCAAGCCGCTCCAGACTGTGCCTCAGGCTTTTGCTGCCCAGAATAAGATCAATTGGCATGCGGTGAAATTCATATTCATATGGGGGAAGCCTGAATTTAAAATCATTTCCATGAAATTCCATAATAGCCTGTAAAAGAACAAGAGAAGCAAAATAGGGGCAGAAATCTTTTTTCGAGGTTACATGGATATGAAAACCCTTGCAGCATTTTTTTTTCCATTTCCCTGAAGTGGGTTCAAAAATTACCGGCCTTAAATATGCACCTTTTATGAGCGGGGCGGCTTTGTACCTTATTTTTTCAATGTCAAGAAAAGGTGCTCCAAACTGTTCAAAGGGCAGGGTGGTGCCGCGGCCTTCTGAAATATTTGTCCCTTCAAAGATAACCTGTCCGGGATACACCATGCATGACAGTGGACTTGGAAGGTTCGGAGAAGGCGCAATCCACACAAGGCCTGTGTCCTGCCAGTACATTTTTCTTTTCCAGCCCTTCATGGGAATTATTTCAAGATCACAGCCGATATGAAATTCTTTGTTGAAAAATTGTGATATCTCGCCGACTGTCATTGCGTGGCGCATGGGAATTGGAAACCTTCCCACAAATGAGGCATATTCCTCTGACAGGACATTGCCCTCAACCTGTGTTCCGCCTATGGGGTTGGGCCTGTCCAGAATTACAATTTTTTTGCTGAATCTTGCACCAGCTTCAAGACAGTGGGATATTGTGTATATGAATGTATAGACCCTTGTGCCCACATCCTGCAGGTCAATGATCAATGTATCAATCAGATCGAACATCTCCCGGGTCGGAATTCTGGTGTCGCTGTAGAGGCTGAATACTGGAATGCCAAGTTCAGGGTCTGTAAAATGATCTGATTCTATCATATTGTCCTGCCTGTCCGCATAAAACCCGTGCTGCGGTGCAAACATGGCAGTGAGCCTGCCCGGAAACCTTTTGTTGATAAGGCGGGATGCATGGGTAAAATCACGGGCAACTGAGGCAGGATTGGCAAGAAGGCCGATTCTGCCTGTTTCAAGACAGGAAGGAGGGTCAGATATAAGGTTTTCAAGTCCAGTGATCACATGATTTTTCATGAAGCCCTTGTATCATAATCATTGACAAAATTTCAAATCCTAACTAAATAATATTGTTTTATTATCAGGAGAAACAAACCATGGCAGAACTTTATATGGAACAGATCGTTCCCGGAAACATAGCCGGAATAAAGCCCTATGAGCCGGGAAAACCCATTGCCGAGCTTGAAAGGGAATATAATATATCCAATGCGGTCAAGCTTGCTTCAAATGAGAATCCGGCAGGATTTTCTCCAAAGGTACATGAAGCTGTCATGCATTGCTTAAAGGATATGAACCGGTATCCTGAATCATTTCCCTTTGAACTTGCTTCAAAACTTGCTGAAAAATTTGCAGTCACTCAGAATAATATTGTCATAGGAAACGGTTCCGATGATATCATTGCTCTTCTTGCCCATGGTTTTCTTGAGCCGGGTCAGGAAGCTGTCATGCCCCTGCCTTCATTTCTCATGTATGAAATAAGCGTCAGAACGGCAAAAGGCGTTCCTGTGATGGTACCTCTGAAAGATTTTTCCACCAATATTGATGGGATATTAAAGGCAATCACTCCGAAAACCAGGATGATTTTTCTCACCAATCCCTTCAACCCGACCGGAAGCATTATAACATATGATGAATTTTATGCTTTTATGTCAGATATTCCTGATAATATCCTGGTGATTGTTGATGAAGCCTATATTGAATTTGTCAGGGATGACACGGTTTACAATTCCATGAAAAAACCTCTTGAAGATCCCAGAATCGTTACTTTGAGGACTTTTTCCAAAGCCTATGGGCTTGCTGGCTTCAGGGTGGGTTACGGCATCATGGATGAAAGGGTTGCTGAAATTCTCAACAGGATAAGGCAGCCCTTTAATGTCAATTCCCTTGCACAGGCTGCTGCCTGCGCAGCTCTTGATGATGAAAAATTTCTTGAGCAAACTGTTGCAATGGTGCATGAGGGCATTGATTATCTTTGCGAAAGCCTTTGTGCTCTCGGACTTGAGTGCCTTCCAACCCAGTCCAATTTCATGATGGTGGATGTAAGGACAGATGCAAAGAACATATTTGAAAAAATGCTTTATCAGGGTGTCATTGTAAGGGCACTGAATTCATACGGCTTTGATACTTTTCTGCGAATTAATGCAGGTACACACAGGGAAAATACCAGGTTTGCAAAGGCCCTGGAATCGGTTCTGAAAAAATAAGGAATTTAATCTGATGAAACCCAGGATTATCACAATTGACGGCCCTGCAGGAGCCGGCAAGACGAGTGTCAGCAAACTTCTGGCACACAGGCTTGGATGCATATATGTCGATACAGGCGCTCTTTACAGAGCTGTTGCCTATGAGATCAGTACACGGAATATTGACTGGCAGGATAATGCAGTGCTTGAGAAATTTCTTTCAGAACTTGAGCTTGAACTTGTGATGGAAGGCACCAGCCTGGCTGTTATGTCTTCAGGCAGGGATATTACAGGCTTCATACGTACCCCTGAAATTTCAATGCTTGCATCTGCCTGTTCTGCAAAGCCTGCGGTCAGAGCCGCTCTTCTTGATATCCAGCGCAGTATCGCAAAAACAAATGATGCTGTTTTTGAGGGAAGAGACATGGGAACCGTAGTGTTTCCTGATGCCCAATATAAATTTTTCCTTTTTGCTGATCTGAAAATCCGTGCAAAACGGCGATTTGATGAAATGCCTGATAAACCATGTGATATAAATGAAATTGAACACCAGATGAAACAGAGGGATGAAAATGATTCCCAAAGGGAGGCGGCACCTCTTAAACCTGCATGTGATGCAGTCATGATTGATTCCTCCTTTTTGAGTATTGATCAGGTGGTTGATAAAATGCTTGATGTTATCGCGGGCCAGGGCTGATTTGTATTGATTTTTAAAATTGTGTTTGGTATAAGGATAAATTGTACTTGTCTATAGCAGCCCGGTCTTATATAGAAAGTATAAAAAAATCGATTAGGGGGAATAATATTAATGAACAACATTGCTGAAGAGAACGAAAATCAAAAAATGAATACCGAAACAATAGAGAAGGAAGAAACTGCGCCCGCACCTGAGATTACAGGCGAGGAAACAATGGAAGAACTGCTGGATATTTATGAATCCAGCCTCAAGAAATTTGAAGAAGGTCAGGTTGTAACCGGAACCGTTATATCTGTGGGACGCGATACTGTTCTTGTGGATGTGGGATATAAATCTGAGGGCCAGATCTCTATTAGCGAATTCATTGATGAACAAGGCAATGTAAATGTCAATGTCAATGATCAGATTGAAGTGATGATTGAAGTGTGGGACGAGGAAGAGGAAACCGTTCTTCTCTCCCATGAAAAAGCCAAAAAAGTTAAAGTTTGGGATGCAATTAAAGACATTTATGATGCAGACGGCACCATAGAAGGTGTTATTACCAGCCGTGTCAAGGGCGGTTTTTCAGTTGATATAGGGCTGATCGGGTTTCTTCCCGGTTCACAGGCAGACTTAAGGCCCATCCGCAACATGGACGAAATGGTCAACAAGACCTATGAGTTCAAGATTCTCAAGTACAACAAGAAACGCAATAATATCGTACTTTCAAGGCGGGTACTTCTGGAAGCAGAGCGCGAGAAGCTCAGAAGCACAACCCTTAAGACAATTGAAGACGGCAAGGTCATGGAAGGTATTGTCAAAAACATTACAGAATACGGTGTTTTTGTCGATCTTGGCGGCGTGGACGGTCTTCTCCATATCACTGATATTTCCTGGGGCAGGGTTAAACATCCTTCTGAACTTTTTACAATCGGTGACAAGATTACAGTCAAGATTCTTTCCTTTGACCTTGAAAAGGAAAGGGTATCCCTTGGCATGAAACAGCTTACCCCGGATCCATGGACAACTGCGGTTGAAAAATATCCTGTTGGTTCCAAGATCACCGGAAAGGTTGTGAGCCTGACAGATTACGGTGCATTTATCGAGCTTGAAGAAGGGGTTGAAGGCCTTATTCATGTTTCTGAAATGTCATGGACAAGAAAAATCCGTCATCCATCTCAGATGGTGACAGTGGGAGAGGAAATCGAGGCTGTTGTTCTTGACCTGAAACCTGAGAACAGGAGAATTTCCCTTGGAATCAAACAGACCATGGATAATCCATGGGAAGTGATTTCACAGAAATATCCCGTTGGCACAATCATAGAAGGCAAGATTAAAAATATCACAGAATTCGGTCTTTTTATCGGAATTGACGATGATATTGACGGGCTTGTTCATATTTCTGATATTTCCTGGACAAAACGCATCAAGCATCCTTCTGAAATATATAAGAAAAATGATACAATTCAGGCTGTTGTTCTTGATATTGACAAGGCAAATGAGAGATTCTCCCTTGGCATTAAACAGACCCAGCCAGATCCCTGGGAAACTGTTGCCCAGCGCTATGAGGTTGGCAAGGAGATTACAGGCGTAATCACGAACCTGACTGATTTTGGCGTTTTTGTCGAGCTTGAGGAAGGAATTGAAGGCCTTGTTCATGTATCTGAAATCAGCAAGGAAAATATAAAAAGCCCTAAGGATCATTACCAGATCGGCGAAACAATTTCTGCCAAGGTAATGAACATCAACAGCGATGAAAGACGTATCGGGCTTTCCATCAAACGTCTTGAAGAAGATGACGATGACAAGTACCTGGAAGATTTTGCAAAAAACATGAAGCCTGCAACTTCTTCATTTGGTGAAATTCTGAGAACCAATATCCAGGAGCAGATTGAGGCTCAGAAAAATCAGGAAGCCAAAAAGCAGGAAGACGATGAAGCCTGAAACTGCGGCAGTGTGCGATGAACAATAGCTCAACGCCTGTCAGACTGTTTTGATCAAAAATGGCCGGGAACAATTTTTTGTCCCGGCCATTTTTATTTTTCAATTATTTATTTCCGGAGTGAAATATGTTTTCAAGAAGACATCCAGTTTTATTTTTTCTTGCAATGCTGGCAGGATGCCTGTCGTTTATGGTGGTTGGCATAGCAGGATTTGTTTTTTTAGGTTCCGGCATGGTCATGACAAAATTCTCGCATAAATCTTTATCTGCGGATAAAGGCAATATCGGAATCGTTGAGATCAGGGGAGTGATCTTATCATCCAAAAAGATCATACATGATATTGAAAAATTTAAGGAGAATGATGCAATAAAGGCAATTATCTTAAGAATTGATTCGCCTGGAGGAGGTATAGGGCCTTCCCAGGAGATTTACAGGCAGATCATGAAGATCAGACAGGATAAGAAGATAATTGCTTCCATGGGATCTGTTGCAGCTTCAGGCGGATATTATATAGCATGTGCAGCAAACGGGATTGTGGCAAATCCGGGCACAATTACAGGCAGCATAGGGGTTATAATGGAGTATGCAAACCTCATGGATATTGCAAAAAAGATCGGTATTTCCCCTGTGGTTATCAAAAGCGGTGAATTCAAGGATATGGGCTCTCCTCTGCGGGAGCTTAAAGATTCTGAAAAAAAGATTTTCCAGTCCCTTGTGGATGAGCTGCATATGCAGTTTGTAAAGGATGTTGCAGCAGCCAGGCACATGAAAGTTCAGACCATTGCAAAACTTGCTGACGGAAGGGTCTATACGGGACAGAAAGCTTTGCGCCTCAAACTGGTTGACAGGCTTGGAAACCTGGATGATGCTGTTGAATGGGCAGGAGAAATGGCCCATATAAGAGGGAAATTGAAACCTGTTTATCCGGATGAGGATAAAATGAATTTTTTCAGAAAGCTTGCTGAAACTTTACTCAAAGATTTCAACATCTCCGGCACCATAACGGATAATTTCAGGTATATCATCAATTAGGGAAACCACGCTGGACGGCACGCCCGGCACAGGGCCGCCGTCAATCACAACATCAATTGTTTTCATGAAATGGTCATGCAGAAGAGACGGGTCTTCAAACACAGTTCCATCAGGATGAGTGGCACTGGTTGATACAATGGGGTGGCCAAGCTGTTTTACTATCTCAAGAGCTATCTTGTTTGCAGGAACCCTTATCCCGGCTGTTTTTCTTTTGGTCAGCATGATTTTCGGGACAAGCCTTGAGCCTGCAAGTACAAATGTATATGGCCCCGGCAGCAGTCTTTTCATGTTTCTGTATGCAAAATTGGATACTTTTGCATACTGGGAAATATTTTTCAGGTCAGGACAGATAAAGCTGAAGGGCTTGTTTCTGTTTCTCTGCTTTATGGTATATATCTTTTCAATTGCCTTTTTGTTCATGATGTCGCATCCAATACCATAAAATGTATCTGTGGGGTAGGCAACTATCCCGCCTTTTTTTATGATATCAACAACCCTTGCTATCTGGCGTTCCTGCGGGTTGTCAGGATTGATTTTCAGCAGCATTGTCTTTACCTCTTGTCTTGGTCTGAAAAAAATAACACAGGACAAAGTATAGATAATAATGGATTCTGTCAATCAAATAGGTATATATAATAAAAATTAAATTTAAGCCAAACTATTTCATTGCAAAGGAAATTGTCATGTATAAACATCTGTTCGGGCCTGTACCATCAAGGCGGCTTGGCATGTCGCTTGGGGTTGATCTTGTGCCTTCAAAAGTGTGCACCCTTGACTGTGTGTACTGCGAGGCAGGCAGAACAACTGACCTGACCCTTGAAAGAAAGGAATATATTTCATTTGATAAGGTTGCAGCAGAGCTGGATCATTATTTTAGGAACAACCCTGATCCTGATTATATTACCTTCTCAGGCTCAGGAGAGCCGACTCTCAATTGCCGGCTGGGTGATGTGATTGAATTTATCAGACAAAGAAAACCTGCAATTCCTGTGGCAGTCCTGACAAACGGAACTCTTCTGCATGACGAGGGTCTGAGAAGGGAACTTGCAGGAGCAGACCTTGTTCTTCCCTCTCTTGACGCGGCTTTAAAAAAAGCGTTTATAAAAATCAACCGTCCATGCCCGGGTCTGGATATTGAAAAATATATAAAGGGATTGATTGAATTTTCAAAACAATTTTCAGGCAGGATCTGGCTTGAGGTTTTTATTCTGCCCGGCTATAACGACAGTGCCGGAGACCTGGATCAGCTCAACAGGATTATCATGCGTATAAATCCTGAGTCAGTGCAGTTAAATACCCTTGACAGGCCGGGCACCATTGCCGGGCTTAAAAGCGCAGACAGGACTGAGTTGATGAAGATCAGACAGACTCTCGATTTTGACAGGGTTGAGATCATAGCTTCAGCACGTGAAAGAAAAAACAGTCCTTCATACAGGACAGACATACACCAGGCAATTCTTGGAACCATTTCAAGGCGCCCCTGCACGCTTGAGGATCTGGAAAAAATTCTTGGCATGCATGGAGCTCAGATAAATAAATACCTGGATGTGCTTGAAGCAGAAAACAGGATTGAATCTGTCAGGGAACAAAGGGGAATATTTTATCAGATAAAAAAAAGCAGTGCCGGCAGTTCAGTGCCGGCAGCAGAATGATTATTTATGGCCTGTATCACGGGTCTGTTCTGACATGTCTGTTTTGTACCGGCCGGCTGCCTTATCATGGCCGGCCCTGATAAAACTTACGCTGAAGTTTTCCATTTCATAAATACAGATACCGTCAACCTCAAGGGCTCCGTCTGCCGATGCATGAAAACCATGGTCTGTCCTGGTGCAGTCCTTTATGTGTGCATGAATTTTAACCTGGTTGTTTGAAGGTATGATCTGGCCCCGGTAAATCCATTCATGGGTCTGGTCTGAACTCATAACAGCCTGGTATTGCCCTGGATCAATATCAAATTTTTCAGACAGAAAAAATCTTATCATCTGCAGAAAGGATTCTATTCCAAGGGAACCCGGGCATACAGGATCCTGATAAAAATGGGCATTGAAAAACCATTCTTCAGGCCTGACCTGTTTTGTTGCCATGATATACCCGTTGCTGTAAAGCCCTGCCTTGAAGTTCATGATTTGTATTTTATCTATCATTCTTAGAGCAGTGGACGGCATGTTTGCCGCCATAACAGGTGAATCATCATCTTCCGGCACAAGCGGGGGCACATCTTCAAAGGAGAATGAAACACAGTCTTCTGCCATTTCTTCAGGCAGTATATATTTATTGAAACGGGTGTTTCTTATGCCGACCTGGTTTGCAAGTGCGTCAGCCGTGAAAAATCCGAAATTGGTTGTGCCTTTGTAAACCATTGAACCCTGGTTCAGTACCTGCATGTCAAAATTCTGGATAATCATTGATCCTGCCATTGAGACATCTGTCATTCTGACTTTTACAATTACCTTGCCTGAATTTTTTGACAGGGAACGGGTAAGTTCTGCTCTGCCGCCAAGGTTTCTGAAATACAGCCTTTGTTCTGCGGCAAGAGCTGATCCTGCATATGCAGCCAGCCAGCCGCACGGCTGAAGGGCAATTTCAAGCAGGATGCACAAAGGCATGGTAGATGTTTTGTTGGCCCTGAAATACCAGGCATTTTCCGGAATATCATATTCAGTTTCAATCCATCCGGCAGCAGTCATTTCCCATTGGGGATGGTCAGCTTTTATCACCCTGTCCATGAAAAAATACGGTGGCCTTGGAAGGCGGGCAATCTTGCGTTTTCTGTCAAAAATACTGTATTTTTCTCCAAAGGCTTTTGAAGGCATTCCCTGGGCAAATTCCAGAATGGACTCTTTTGAGAAAAGAGGTCCGGGCCTGAATTTTTCTGCAAGATCAGGGGATATGGCAGCCTCAAAACCTGTAATGCTTGCCACAACGGTTTTATCCTGATTCAGGAAGGTGAAATAACCCTTCAGGGAATGACGGGTGAGTTCATTTACCGTGAATATGATCCTGATGGCTTCATCAAGGTGTGAAAAGGATGAATAAACCCTGAAATTGGCAATATATCCAGGCAGACATGCATGGCCTGTTTTCTTATATGACCATATTATGGCAGCCTGAAAAGCTGCATCCAGCATCATTGGCTGTGTTGTCCATTTTTCGCTGAAACCGTTTCCAAGCCATTGCCGGGGAGTGGATCCTGGTTTTGCGGCAATTTCAATGCCCTTGTCTGAATATCCGTTTATGGACGTGATGCATTGAAGGTCCCTGCCATGGAAAAGAATTTTTTCATAGGCAAGTTCAGGAGTGATGCTGCACGGCGCAAGTTCCATGAATGCAGCCTTTGACAATACAGGAGGGTCAGGCAGCCTGTCTTTCAGCAGGACTGTACATCTTGAATGAAGAAAAGAATCTTCAGTCCCGTTTTCTGAACTGATGGTGCTCAGGGTTGTGAATCCGTTGTTTTCAATGGTGCATTTTGCAAGATTTACCTTGATTCTGATTTCTTCATCTGCCGGCTTTATACCCTTTAACAGTCTCATGTCATCCATTCCGGCAAATACAAGGCCGGGATTGTTTTTTTCGGCAGCTTTGGCATGAAATTCCATTAACAGGGCAAATGGCACAACAGGAGTGCCTGCAATTTTATGGGATTCCAGAACAGGGGCTGAGCTTCGGCCAAGGCTGATCTGTATGGCCTCTGACATGACAGGTTTTTTTGATTTTTCCGGAGGCAGAAGATGAGCTCCTATGACAATTTCAGCATCTGTTTCATTTGTGCATGCAAGTTCATTTATCAGAAACTGCGCTCCCTGTTTCAATGGAATCAGGCTGATCCCTTTTTTGGTAAACTGTTTTTTAAGGGAATCATTTACCATGCCGCCTTCCCACGGGCCCCAGTTTATGGCAAGGTACCGGCATTCAGTGTTTTTATATGCAAGTTTTGCAGCGGTTTTATTCAATATCTCGTTTGCGGCTGCATAGTCGCACTGGCCTTTATTGCCTGTTCTGGCTGCAATGGACGAAAACATGATGAAAAATTTAAGCCTGTCATGGGCTGAGGCAGATAAAAGGGCGTCAAGTCCCTTTACCTTTGTTTCAAGAACACGGGAAAACTGGTCAGGATGCTTGTCAACAATGAGTTTGTCCTTTAAGATTCCAGCTCCGTGAATTATGCCTGATATGCTGCTGAATTCTTTTCTGACCTGTATGAAGATCTGTTCAACTGCACTTGAATCCCGTATGTCTGCTGAAAAATATCTGACCCTTGCCCCGTGTTTTTCCATTAAGGCAATATTATCCCTGATCTGCCTGCCTGATACTATGTCGTTGTATATTTTCTGGATATCAGCAGGATTGGGCCTTGTACTGGCAGACATATTTGTCATAATGGCTTTCTTGAGCCTGCCGGGGTCGTCAAGGCCGCGTGCCCAGTCAGGTTCGCTGAAATCCGCCTTTGACCTTCCCAGAAGAACAATGACAGGGGAAAAGGCCCGGGCAATTTCAATGGCGCACGAGGCAGTAACTCCTTTTGCCCCTCCCGTGATAACAATTACATCATTTCTGCCAAGTTCAGGCATTCTGGTCTGCACAGGTCTTGCCACAAGTTCGGGGATATTGCATGAGTCATTGTCAAGCCCCATTTCAACGGGTCCATGTGTCATCATGAGGGCTGAGGCAGGTTCTGCATTTGCCAGGCACAGCTCAGGATCAAAAGGCATGTCCAGAACATGGCACAGAACATTGTCCCATTCAAGTGCTGCTGTTTTCACAAGCCCTGCCAGCCCTCCAAAGCATGGGTCTGATTCACAATTGTATCCTGCAAAACCAAATCCTCCTCCAAGGAATGAAATGCCTGTGAGAAAAGCTCCTTTTTCCTTTGCAGATTCAATGAGGAAATTGGCATTTTTCTTTGCCAGCAGAAAACAGGATTTTAAAAAATTCAGCCCGGCTTTCTGTGTATTATCTTTGAATGTATCAGGTACAAGTACAATGCCTCCTGCATCATCAAGCAGAGGGATATCCTCTGTAATATCAATAAGCTGTGCCTTTATGCCAAGGCTTGAGAATTCATCCCTGAATCTTTCTGCGATTCCTGAGCTGTCCCTGGTTACATAAACTTTTCTGGTTTCAGGCAGCTCAATTCTTGATCCATTGAAAAACCGGATCTGATTGATGGGATATTTTTTCAGTACTACAGCCTGGCGTTCAAGGTTTTTTTTTTGACCTGATTGTTTAATTTCAGGAGATTCAGTTACAGGTTCTGGCTCTGGAGTTTTTTTTTCCAGTGTGCTGTCGCCCCTGTCAGGATCAGGTTCTTTGCCTGTTAAGGCAGAAATTATCTGTCCTATTGTCTGAAGGCCTGAAAGATCGTCTGCCGGAACATTCATGGCACAGTCAGGTTCCTGCTCAAGTTTTGCAAGTATTTCAACACGCTTGATTGAGTCTATCCCAAGATCGGATTCCAGATTCATCGAAGGTTCAAGCATTTCAACGGGAAATCCTGTCAGTTCGCTTATGGTATTGAAAACAGCTTCAGACACATCGTTTGAGGGCCTGGTTGAGACAACGGCTTCAGTATCTGCCGGTGCGCTGTTGGTGTCGCAGGTGTCATTGCCAAGGCTGAGACACAGATCGTTCAATGTCCTGACAGAGCCCATCTGATCAGGATTAAGGCCTCTGCATGAAGGCATGGCTTTTTCAAGCTCTGAAATGATTTCAACCTTTTTGATTGAATCAATTCCAAGATCAGACTCAATATCCATGTCAGGTTCCAGCATTTCTTCTGGAAAACCTGTCAGACGGCTGACAATTTCAAAAACAGCATGTTTCATCCGGGAATCTGCCTGGCCTGACTGTTCCTGTTCCATGGCTGGCGCTGGATTGTCTTCAATTGTGTGTTCAGGTCCGGGTGTATGTACTTGTACCGGTTCCGGCACATGCACTGGTACAGGTTCAGGAGCGGACCTTAAAGCCGGTTCAGGAGCAGGAGCCGGCGCAGGCTCAGGCATTGGCGCAGAATTCTGCGCCATCATTATTGGTGCAGGTTCAGCAGAACCGTTTCCACGGCTTTGCTCCATTATGGCTGCAAGGGTTCTGCCTGCCTGGGCCTGGGTGTCAAGAAATTTTTCATGGGCCCTTGCTGTCTGTTCCTGAAGCTTTTGTATGGCCTCAAAACCCTTTTGAATCAATTTCATGGCTTCATGCCCTGCGTGGGTCGGGTTGTGGCCCGCAGGCTGTGAGGGGGCATGGTTGTGTTCTGTATGAGATTTCATATCTGATCCTGATGATGATGTTTTTTTCAAAGGTTTGTCAGATGGGGCAGGAATAATTTCTGCCGGATTTTTCGGTTTGATATTTGCCCCGGAAACAGGGACAGCCATTTTTTTGCTGACAGGTCTGTCGGCAGGGTCTTCCCATTGTGTAAGATCCACTTTAAAGCCTTTTGCTGCAATAATGCACAATGCATCTGCAAGGTCCCTGATCCCTGATTTTCTGCCGGCAGATGAATCAAGGCTTATTATTGCAGTTTTATCTGTATCAAGTATGGATTTTGTCAGGCCTGCCAGAACTGACTTGGGGCCTGCTTCAATAAACATCTTTATGTTTTCACTGGCCATGCCCCTGATATTTGAGATAAAATCAACCGGGTTTACAAGCTGGCTGCTGAGAATTTTGCGTATTCTGTCAGGGTCATCCGGGTAGGGCTTTCCTGTTGTGTTGGAAAATACCCTGATATCTGTGGGTGTAAATTTCTGTTCAGACAGAAAATCATTAAAAGGCTCAAGAGCATTTTCCACCAGTCTGCTGTGAAAGGCTGCTGCCACCGGAAGCTTTATGCTTCGTATGCGTCTGGTTTTAAGTATTTTTTTTGCAGCAAGTATCTGATTGGTCGGCCCGGACAGAACTCCCTGTGACGGGCTGTTTCTGTTTGCCAGAACAAGGTCCAGGTTTTCCTGTCTTAAAATGTCTTCAATCTGTCTGATTTCTGCCTGCACTGCCAGCATGCTGCCTGGATCATCAATACCTGATCCTGCCTGTGCCATATATCTGCCGCGCTTGACACTGAGGGTCAGCAGGGTTTTTTCATCAATCCATCCTGCTGCATAAAGGGCGGCAAGCTCGCCGAAACTGTGCCCGCAGGCAGCATCAGGAACAATGCCGAATCTTTTTAATATCTTTATCATGGCAAGGCTTACAACACCTATGGCAGGCTGAGCAATCTGTGTCTGCCTCAGCTTTGATTCTGATATGTCTTTTTTCTGCACATGGGCAGGAGGGGGGAAGATATAGCTGCTCAGAGCTGCACAATCATTGTCTGCGTGCTCTTTTCTGAAAATTTCATTGCCCAGGTCCAGAGCCTTTAAGGCCTCTGGAAAAGTGGCAATAATGTCTTTTCCCATATCTGTGTACTGACTGCCCTGGCCTGGAAACAGAAATCCTATTTTCCCGTCCGGCCTGCCATGGGCAAAATGGATCCCAGGGTTTTCTGTTCCCTGCATCAGAACTTCCCTGGCCTTTTCAAGCTGGTTTTCAATATCCTTGCCGCGTTCATGCACAAGACACAGCCTGAATTCATGGGAATGTGAAAAATTACGCCTGGATTCACAGGCCTGCCATGCAATTGCCTCATGGGTCTGAAGACTTTGCCCTGCATTGTGTATGATCTGGGAGCATTTTTTTATCTGTTCTGAAATTCCCTGTCTGGAATCAGAAGAAAATGCCATGATTTGAACAGATCCGTCCCATGAGACATGGTCTTTTTCCTTGTTATATTCTTCCAGTACAATATGGAAATTGCTGCCTCCGAATCCAAATGCACTTACACCGGCTCTTCTTGGAAATCCTGAAGCGGCAGCCCATGGTTTCGGGCGGGTGCTGATATAAAAGGCTGAATTATTGATGTCAAGTTCAGGGTCAGGGTCATCTGCCTTGAGTGTCGGAGGAATTACCTTGTTGTAAAGGCTGAGTGCAGCCTTTATTATTCCTGCGGCTCCGGCAGCAGCCTTGGTGTGGCCTATCATTGATTTGACCGAGCCTATTGCCGTGCGGTTGAGGCCGGAATCAGGAGAAAAGCACTGCTTGAGCGCTTCAAATTCAACTTTGTCACCAACCCTTGTACCTGTTCCATGGGCTTCGATAAGGCCCACGGTTGATGTGTCAACACCTGCAAGCTCATATGCCTGCTTTAAAGCCATTACCTGGCCCTGTGAATCAGGTGCATAAACAGCAGGTGTTCTGCCATCGCTTGAAGTGCCGGTTGCCCTGATAACAGCATAGATTCTGTCATTATCTTTTTGTGCATCATTCAGGCGCTTCAGGATAAGCATGCCTATGCCTTCTCCAAGCACAGTGCCGTCCGCATCCTTTGAAAAGGGCCTTATGTCGCTTGTATGGGACAGTACTCCTGTTTTGGAAAAACACATGTGCATGAAAATATCATTCAAGGTGTCCACTCCGCCTGTGACTGAAATATCACATCTGCCTGCCATAAGTTCCAGGATTGCCGTATGAATGGCAGACAGAGAACTTGCACATGCAGCATCAACAGCCAGATTGGTTCCGGAAAGGTTCAGGCGGTTTGCTATTCTGCCTGGAATGACATTGCCGAGAAGGCCGGGAAATGAGTTTTCCTGCCATTGTGTATATCCTGCCTGGATCCGCTGGATGATTTCATTTTTTTTGTCTTCTCTTATGCCTGAATCTTCAAGCGCTTTTTTCCACAGCGGATGGCTGAGCCTGGCCCCGAGCGGTATAACAAGCTCCTGGGTTCCAGTAACCCCTAAAATGACATTTACTCTTTTTTCTGCAAGGGCAGGGTGGCCGGGCGGATATCCTGCATCCTCAAGCGCCATTCCTGCCACTTCAAGCCCGAGAAGCTGGGAAGTGTCAGTTGCTTCAAGATTGTTGGGAGGCATGCTGTATTTTAAGGGGTCAAATGCCGTAACCGGAAGAAACCCGCCTCTGCGGCAGTAGGTACGGTCAGGGGCGGCAGGATCAGGATCATAATAATCCTGTGTCTTCCAGTGTGTATCTTCAGGGACTGTGGTCACAGCATCAATACAATTGAACAGAAGATGCCAGTATTCCTTAAGGTTGCGGGATTCAGGGAAAATACATCCCATTCCTGTTATGGCTATATAATTTTTTGAGTCCTGGCTGGATTTGTGTGTCATAATTCTTAAATATATCTCTTGTTTAAACAATCAGAATTATTGCTGATATACTCTTAAGGGCAGAAAGAATCATCCTGAAACACAGAATTTGACAAAAGTTTTACATTGCAGGGCTTTGTGACATGTATTCATAAATTGCATTTTTTTTCATGGGCCTGAAAAAATGTTCACCAGCATCAGGTTCAATACCCTGTGCTTTAAGAATTGCGGCTCTCATGTGGAAACAGGCTCCCAGCAGCAGGTTCAGGGCAATTTCAGCAGTTCTGCGGTTTTCAGGAGCTTCAAGAAAACTTGATTTTGCCCACTGGTTGAATGCACCCATGGAAGGGCCGCACCAGATCTGATAATCCATTTTTCTGTCTTTTATCCCCTGAATGGCCCATTTTGAGGACAGGCCAAGATATGATCTGAAAACAAGGGCCATTTTATGCTTGGGATCATTCTGGGCTTTGTGCACTTCCCTTTGCTGACCAGTGGCAAGGAAAAACTGTTTTGTACTTTCCCAGGCCTGTTCAAACCCTGCTCTTAAAATTTTATTTTCTATTTCCTGCCTTGTTCCAGGGTCAATTTCTTCAAAACAGGTGTGAGATTTATAAAGGTTATAGAGTTTTGCAGCTCTCAGGGCAAACATGGTGCCACGTTTCAACACCTGGACCTTTGCCCCTATTTCAAACATGTCAGCAGCAGGAGCCATGGCCACATCAGCCTGCTGAGCCTGGCACAGCAGTGTTTTTACCTCATCGCAGATTCCAGCTTCAACACATGACTGGTTAACAGAGCCTGTCAGGATATATGCAGCTCCCATTTCAAATGCAGCCGCTGCTGCCTCAGGAGTGGCAATACCGCCTGCAAGGCCTATGCATATGGGCTCATCATATCTGTATTTTTCCATGAATTCATTTTTAAGAGCCAGCATGGTGGGCAGCAGGGCCAGGGCAGGACGGTTGTCTGTATGCCCTCCTGAATCAGCTTCTGCTGTAAGATCCCACGCCATTGGAATGTGCTGTGACAGCCTCGCTTCTTCCGTGGTTATCAGTTTTTTTTCAACAAGGAGTTTTATGATTTTTTCAGGAGGAGGAGAAAAAAACTGACGTGCAACCTCAATCCTTGAAACCTTGGCAATAACATGGTTTGGTGTGATGATTCTGCCTTTGCTGTCCTCATGTATGCCTTTGACTCTGTAGAGGACAAGTGCAGGGGTCATCTGCATGAATGCTGCCGCGCTTATGCGGGTTATGCCGTGTTTAAGGTATAGTTCTGCCACAGCCATTTCATGGGCTGAATCAAAAGGCGAATGAATGAGATTGAATCCGAAGGGCCTGTCACCAAGCCTGCCTTTAAGGTAAACAATATTTTTTTGTATATCTTCAATGGAAAGCCCGCCTGCGCCGAAAAAACCCATCATTGAGTGTTCAGCCATTGTTTCCACCATGGCGGAAGAACAGATTCCATTGGCCATTGCGCCTGCAATATATGGGAACCTGATTCCATGACGTTTTCTGAAACTTTTGTCTCCAAGGGTGCTGGGGGTGATTGCCGGCACAAATGCCATGACTTCAGATAATAATTCAGGTGCTTTGTCTGTGAAATGCATGCTGCCGTTGTTCTGAACGGCAAAAACAGGTCTGCTTACCTGCAGCAGCAGGTTCTTAAGGTTACTTGGATTGTCCATGGGCATATTTTCCGGTCACAGGGTGTTAAGGGTTAAAACAACAGCCATATTTCTTATCATAAAAGCAAGTTCAGAATCAATACCCGCCCTGAGCGTTTTTGGGTCACACTTGTAAAATTAGATCTTTATATATAATATAGCTCACTTAAACTGACAAAAAGGACAATCATGGAAAATGCCGGATTTTTATCGCCAGTTAAAAAAGCAGCTTGATCATACTTCGGATGTAAAACAGCGTATTTTCATTTATTACATGGTTTTTTTCACAGTGCTGTCCCTTATCACTGTCTTGACCAATATTCTGTCCGGGCTTCAATTTGATTACAATTATAAATGGCTGATCGTAGCACTTTGCACCGCAGGGTTGTTTCTTCTTTCCGTGCGCAGCAAAGAAAAAGCCGTCATTCACAGGGCAGGGATATATTTTTTATCTCTTTTTGTTCTGCCGGTCTGCTGGCTTGCCAGTTCAGGCCTGGTTTCGCCAAGTATTATATACTCTGTGCTTGCTCTGATTATGATAAATACACTTGTTTCAGGCTGGGAACGTGTATTTTTGAACCTGTGTCAGATTCTGCTGGCTGTATTGCTTATCTGCCTTTATTATTATCATCCGGCCCTGTTCAGAAAGATGGACGCAACTCAGCAGTTCATTGACTGGATCATTAATATTCCAGTGGTGTTCTGGTTTGTTGCACTTCTTTTGACCACCTTTGAAAAAGCCTATGAAATGGAACGTCTTGATAATATAAGACGCCAGAAAAAACTTGAAAAACTTTCTGTAACCGATAATCTGACGGGACTTCTCAACAGAAGCCGAATGTCGGAAGAGCTTCGGAACTTTACCAATATATTTAACCGGACCAGTCATGCATATTCCGTTCTTATGGTTGATATTGACCATTTCAAGATTTTTAATGATACAAGCGGGCATCTTGAGGGCGACAAATGCCTTAAGGCTGTGTCTTCCATTCTAAAAGAATCTGCATCACGTGATACAGACAGGGTTTTCAGGTATGGAGGAGAAGAATTCCTTATTCTTCTGGGGTACACGGATGCCAAAGGCGCAATCAAGGTTGGTAAACGTATACAGGAGGGACTGAAGCAGGCAGAAATTCTGAATGCCGGAACAGGAAAACCAGTTACGGTCAGTATAGGAATTGCATGCATTTCACCTGCAGTCAGGGAGCCTGACCAGATAGTGGCCAATGCAGATGATGCACTTTACAGGGCAAAGGCAGCAGGGCGAAACCGGATTGTGATCCAGCCCGCCCGGGTCTGACCCGATGCTTTGGTCATAAAATAAAAAATTTGAACTTTTATTTGTTCTTTATGTCTATTTTGCGCCTTTTTTCCAGACTACACAGATAAATGCCATGGTTAAAATTGCAAAATACGAAAAAAACAGGGGAGCCCGGAAAGATGAGCTTGATAAAAGCGCAAACCCTGTAACTGATAAAATAATATACGCAAGTAGAACGATCCATCCCTGCCATGTGTTGGGCAACCCCCAACCTGTGCCATATTTTTTTTTAGGAAACCAGGGCATGTCTTTTGATTTTTTCATAGTTTGTTCTGTTTGTTTCTTTGTTATATCGATTTAATAATACATCAGAATTATATAAGTCAAGAACCAGTTCAGGCCAGATAACATGCCGGCTGACTGATTGCAGGCAAGACAATAGTGAGCCCGGAGTCTCCAGGCAAAGGACAGGATTATCTGATATATGGTCAAGATTTTATCTTTTTTACACGGGTTAAGATCTGTGAATTATTTGCAGCCGGCTTGCTATTTGGACTGGATTGTGGCATCAATAACAACTTAAATGACTGATTACGATTTATTTGTATATAAAGCTTTCATGAAGGAGTGAACACAAGAATGGACCAGCGGTATAAACCCGAAGTTGTGGAGCCTAAATGGCAGGCATACTGGAAGGAAAACCAGATTTTCAAGGTAAAAGAGGATAAATCCCGTAAGAAATACTATCTGCTTGAAATGTTTCCATATCCTTCGGGGAAAATTCATATCGGACATGTCAGGAATTATACCATAGGCGATGTAATAGTAAGATATAAAAGAATGAGGGGCTTTAATGTCATTCATCCCATGGGCTGGGATGCCTTTGGCATGCCGGCTGAAAACGCTGCCATTGACAATAATACACATCCTGCTGCATGGACATATGACAATATCCGTGCCATGCGCGCCCAGTTGAAAAAGATGGGATTCTCATATGACTGGGACAGGGAAATTGCAACCTGCAGGCCTGAATATTATAAATGGGAACAATGGCTTTTTCTTAAGATGCTCGAAAAGGGAATGGCCTACAGAAAAGAGTCATATGTCAACTGGTGTGACAAATGCCAGACCGTCCTTGCAAATGAGCAGGTGGAGCAGGACAGATGCTGGCGCTGCTCCCAGCCTGTCAGACAGAAAAAATTATGGCAGTGGTTTTTCAAAATAACTGATTATGCTGAAGACCTTCTTGTTCATTGCGACAAGCTTCCTGGCTGGCCCGGCAAAGTTACAACCATGCAGAAAAACTGGATAGGCAAAAGTTCAGGCTCCATGGTCAGGTTTGAAGTTGACGGCAGGGATATGGACATTGAGGTTTTTACAACAAGGCCGGACACTATTTTTGGTGTTACTTTCATGTGTCTTGCTCCTGAGCATCCCATGGTCGAAACCCTGTGCAGGGGGACTGAACAGGAAAAAGCTGTCATGGAATTTGTAAAAAAGGTCTCATGTCAGGAACGTTCTGCCGAGGGCATAGAAAAATATGAAAAAGAAGGGGTTTTTACAGGGGCGTTCTGTATCAACCCTGCAAATGGTGAAAAAATACCTGTCTATACTGCCAATTTTGTGCTCATGGGTTATGGAACAGGTGCAATCATGTCAGTGCCGGCAGGTGATCAGAGGGATTTTGATTTTGCCAGGAAATACGGCCTGAACATAAGAGTTGTTGTCCAGCCTTCTGATGAGACACTGGATCCTGACACCATGACCCAGGCATATACAGGGGACGGTATCATGGTAAATTCAGGCGAATTCAACGGTCTTGACAATAGAACAGCCATGAAGGCCATGACACAATGGCTGGAGAAAATGGGCAGGGGCAAAAAAACCGTGTCATACAGGCTGCGTGACTGGGGAATTTCACGTCAGCGGTACTGGGGTGCCCCGATTCCTGTTATTCATTGCCCTGACTGCGGAGTTGTTCCTGTTCCTGAATCAGATCTTCCCATAAAACTGCCTGAAGATGCAAATCTTCTGGAAAAAGGCGGGTCTCCTCTGCCGACTCTGGAGTATTTTGCAAAAACAACCTGCCCTGAATGCGGAAGAAAGGACGCAAGAAGAGATACTGATACCATGGATACCTTTGTGGAGTCTTCCTGGTATTATCTTCGTTATTGTTCGCCGCGTTATGACAAGGGCATGTTTGATCCTGAAGCTGTAAAATACTGGGCTCCGGTTGACCAGTACATTGGAGGAGTTGAGCATGCTGTGCTTCATCTGCTTTATTCAAGATATTTCATGAGGGTCCTTCATTCTCTTGGCATGGTTGATTTCAAGGAGCCTTTTACAAGGCTGCTTACACAGGGAATGGTGTGCAAGGAAACCATGACATGCCCTGAACATGGATATCTTTTTCCTGAACAGGCAGTAAGGGATGATAACGGAAATCTTGTCTGTTCCCGGTGCGGCAGCGATGTTGAGGTCGGGCGGGTAATCAAGATGTCCAAATCCAAGAAAAACGTTGTAGATCCCAGTGACCTGCTGAAGACATACGGGGCTGACGTGACCAGGCTGTTTTCCCTGTTTGCGGCACCTCCTGAAAGGGATCTTGAATGGAGTGAAGACGGTATAGAAGGAAGCCACAGGTTTGTAAACAGGGTATGGCGCCTGGCATGGATATACATGGAAAAACTGGGTGACATGATTTCAGGGGGAAAAACATTTACAGGCCCTGCATCAGACCTTGATTCCAGACCTGCCAGAGAACTTTATATAAAGGCCAACCAGACCATAAAAAAGGTTACAGATGACATTGAAAAAAGCTTTCATTTCAATACTGCCATCTCTGCCGTGATGACCCTGGTCAATGAAATGTATGCAGTTGATCTTGATAATGCTGATGATGAAATGAAAAAAGTTGCCGGTTTCTGTCTTGAAACTGTGCTTGTGCTTTTGTCGCCTATTCTGCCCCATTTCTGTGAGGAATTGTTTGAACAGATGGGCAGAAAGGGTTCCATCCTTAACCAGCCCTGGCCTGAGTACCGCAGGGACAGCCTTGCCACGGATGAAATTCTTGTTGTGGTGCAGGTGAACGGCAAGCTCAGGGCAAAATTTACAGCAGATGCTCAGGCTTCTGATGATTATATCAGACAAACAGCACTTGCAGATGCCAGGATAAAGAAACACATGAAAGACAGAGCAGCAAAAAAGGTGATTGTCATCAGAAAAAAACAGACTCTTGTTAATATTGTGATTTGATTATGAAAAATTTAAAATGGATTCCAATTGTATTGATGGTGACGGGAATGATAATATCCTGTGGCTATCATTTTGAAGGCGGAGGTTATCTTAAGAATAATTTTAAACGGGTTTATGTCCAGATCCTTGCAAACAGAACCTCTGAAACAGGGGCGGAAACCGTGTTCACCAACGCCCTTGTCAGTGAGATCCTTCAGAAAACAGATACCAGGGTTGTTGACAGTGCTGAAAATGTTCCTGTGCTTAAAGGCACAATCAAGTCAGTGACATTTGAAACCCTTTCCCGTTCAAGCTCGGAATCCGTGGTTGAACGAAGAGTGTCTGCAAGGGTTGATCTTGAACTTGTGGATTCTGACAAAAAAACTGTATGGTCTGTTACTGATTTTGCCTGGCATGAGGAATATAATGTGTCGGCAGATAAGATAACAGATGAGGCCAATAAAAAGCAGGCACTGGAAAAGATAGCACACAGGATAGCTGAAAAACTTGTCGGCAGGATGCAGAACAATTTTTAAATACCTGAACGGAATTACTGAAACAGGAGCTCACCTGTATTAATTAACGGGTGCAGCTCCTGTCAACTGATGGTGTTCAGATATAAAAACGCGGTAATCTTAAGAATTCATGAACTTAAAAAGTCTTGAAATTTTTCTGGAAGCAGTTTTTTTATGGATAACGCCTTTTTTGGCAGCTTTATGAAGTGCGGATTGAGTTTTTCTCAGTATTTCATCCTTGTCTGCCGAATTTGCTTCCTTGGCAGCGCGAAGCTTTTTTTCCAGGTTTTTGAGAGTGGTTTTTACGGATCTGTTTCTAAGCCGTCTGACTTGACTTTGTTTTGCACGTTTTTTTGCAGATTTATGGTTAGCCAACGCGTTCTAGCTCCTTTTATAAGTTTATTGAATTTAAATGTAAACCATATTTCAAATGCAGAAAAATATATGGTTTATTGATTTTTGTCAAGGAAAACATGTGAAAAAGATATTTAAAAATACAGTGGTTGTAAGCACTTTGACCTTTGGCAGCAGGATTCTTGGCCTTGTAAGAGACTCTCTTATTGCCATGTATTTTGGAACCAGTTTCCAGACAGATGCCTTTTTTATTGCCTTCAGGCCGTTTGAACTCATGCGTAAACTGTTTGCAGAAGGTATTCTAGGGCTTTCGTTTGTGCCCATATTTTCAGAAACCCTTGAAAAGGACGGGCATTCAAAAGCTTTGTCAATAGTATTTTCCATGTTCTGCATTCTTTGTACAGCAGGTATTGTCATTGTGCTTGCAGGTATTTTTCTGGCTCCTCTGATCATAAGGCTTATTGCTCCGGGATTTGAGCATATTCCCTACAAGGCCGGGCTGACAATCGTGCTGTTCAAGCTGATGCTGCCGTATTTCTGGCTTATTCTGATGACTGCCATATGCATGGGGGTATTGAATTCATTCGACAATTTTGCTGTTCCTGCACTGGCTCCTGTCATGTTCAATCTTGCTGTTATAACAGCGGCAATCATTGTGCCCCGTTATTTTAAGGTGCCTGTTATAGGCCTTGCAATGGGAGTTACGCTTGGAGGTGTTCTTCAGCTTGTTATTCACATCCCCTTGATGGTGCATTTCAGGATGCTGCCGGGTTCTTTTTCGCAGTTTTTCAATAATATCATGCCTGCCCGTTCAAAGGTGATGAGAATTTTAAAAACCATGTTTCCATGCATGATCGGAGCTGCTTCATATCAGATCAACATAACTGCGGCATCCTTTTTTGCCTCAAGGCTTGAAGAAGGCAGTGTCTCTTTTATCTATTATGCAGAACGTCTGGTTCAGTTTCCCCTTGCCCTTTTTACGGTTTCAGTTGCAACCGTATTTCTTCCTGATCTGTCCAGGAAAGCTGCAATGGGCAGAATGGATGAAATAGGCCAGCTTTTTTCAAATGGGGCGCGGCTTGTTTTTTTTGTTACAATTCCCGCAATGGCAGGCCTTATGGCCCTTGATACGCAGGTGATTACCCTTTTGTTCGGAAGAGGGGTATTTGATCCTGAATCTGTACGCAGAACTGCGGCGTGCCTGTTTTTTCTTGTTACAGGGCTGTGGGCGTTTACAGGGGTGCGTCTGTTTGTAACTCTTTATTATGCCCTGTCACAGATAAAAATTCCTTTTTATTCAGGCATGATATCCATTGGTCTGAATCTTGTGCTGTGTTCAGTGCTCATAGAGCCTTTTGGCCTGAAAGGGCTTGTCATATCTGTATGCCTTTCTTCTGTGGCCGGATTTGCCGTTCTTTTCATGAATATTCCAGGAATTGTAAAATTGAATAAAAGAAAGATTGTTGTTTCTGCTTGCCGGTCACTTTTTTTGTCTGGTATAATGTTTGTTCTGGTGAGATTTGCAGGATCTTATATGGCAGGGCTGGTAAAACCGCACACAGGCTGGTATGCAGCTTGTACTGCCGGGCTGATCTGCTTTGGAGTTGTTTTTTATTTTACGGCAAATCTGATTATTTCAAGCCCTGAGCTTGCAATACTGAAACAGGGTATAACAGGTATGACAAATGAGCAGAATTGAAAAAACAGGGTATATTATTTCTTTTATCGTCATACTGGCTTTATTATGCCTTATTGTATTTTCAGATAACGGGTATCTTGATTACAAAAACCTTGAACATAAAAAAGCAGCTGCCATTGCTCAGGTTAAAGATATTGATATTGTAAATCATAAGCTTGAAGATGAAATTTCAGGTTTGAAAACTGATATGGAATATATAAAATATCTGGCAAAGCATGAACATGATATGGTTGAAAAAGATGAATTCATTTTTAAGGAAAAGCCTGTTAAAAAGAGGAAACTTCCATGATTAAAACAATTGAGCTTGCAAAAATCTATGAGAATCAGGGCTTCTGCCGAAAGGCCCTTGAAATTTACAGGGAACTGGCTGCCCAGGGCAATGATTCAGATCAGGTTGAATCTGCTCTGGAACGTCTGGAAAGCATGGTGGAGGACCAAACATGTGGAACCGGGTCAGAGCATGCAGAAAAAATATCTGCATTGCTTGAAAAATGGCTAAGGCTCATGGTTTTGCAACAGCGCCTGGATAATTTTAAAAAGATAAAATCCCGCCTTGTATGAAAATGACAGTGAAAGATTTCAAGGGAGTTGCTGTTCTTGTCAGCGCTGCCATTATAACAGGTTTTATCTTTAATTATTTTTCTCCGTCAGGCATTATGCTCTTTGGAAAATGGGACCCGTCACAGGGAGTTGTGGATCCTGTGTCCAGAACCGGCGGGCTTGATTCATCCATTGAAATCAGCAATCCTGAAATAATAAAAAATATTATTGAGAAAAAACTTCGGCTGGTTCTGGATGCAAGACCTGAGTTTGTATACAGGCAGGGCCATCTGCCATCTGCTATATCCTTTCCCCTTGTGGATTTTGACGAACGCATAGTCAGATTCATGCGTTCTGTTGACAGAAAAAAGCCCATCCTGGTTTATTGCTCAGGCCCTGAATGTACTGACAGTCATACTGTGGCAAAACGCCTGATTCATCTTGGCTATAAAAATGTCAAGGTTTTTTCAGGGGGATTCATGCAATGGCAGGACAAGGGATATGAAATACAGAAAAATGAAAAAGAATAATTCTCCTGTTTTTGTTTTTATAATAAAGCTTGTGCTTGGAATAACATTTATCTATGCAAGTTATCATAAAATTGCAGATCCGGGCAGTTTTGCCAGAATTCTTTACGGATATGGAGTTTTTCCGGGTGCAGCCATCAACATACTTGCCATCATTGTTCCATTTATTGAGCTTACAGCAGGCATGAGCCTGATTTTCGGGCTTTATACAAGGTCAGCCCTTTTGATCATCAATGCACTTTTGTGCGCATTCATTTTTATCATTGGGTTCAATCTTTTAAGGGGCCATAGTTTTGACTGCGGGTGTTTTTCCTTTGCCAGGCACAGTAATACTCTGTCAAATCTGGATATACTGATCAGGGATATTTTTCTGCTGGCAGCAGGCATCTATATGGCCCGCCATACTAAGGCATCCTGACAATGCGGAATCCAAGGCTGTTGCGTTTTGCTTCCGGCCTGTAATAACCCCGGTATGCACAGCGCTGGAATCTGCTTGTCTGATACCATCCTCCCCCCCGTATGATTCTGCGGTCTCCTTTTTTGCTCAGAGGATCAACAATATGATCCTTATAGGTATCAGTGTACGCTCCTGTTCTGGTTCTCCAGAAATTGCGCCATCTGCATGAGTCAAGCACCCATTCCTGGACATTGCCGTGCATGTCATAAAGCCCCCATTTGTTGGGCAGCCTTGTTTTTACAGGGTGGGGCTTAAAATCCCTTGCAGGGTTTGCAAGGCCTGAGTTGTAGCAGTACCATGCCATGTTTACAATGGCAGGTTCTGGTTTGTTGCAGGAAAATGTTGTAACAGGGCCGTTGGAAAATGCAGACGTGGATCCTGCCCTGCATGCATATTCCCATTCAGCTTCAGTTGGCAGCCTGTATTTGTCTGTTTTTTCCCATTTGTTTAATACTCTGATGAATTCCATGCACTGGTACCATGAGACAGTATCAACCGGATAATTTTTTCCAAGCTTTGAAAATGAGGACGGGTTGAATCCCACAAGTTTTTCCCATTGACCCTGGGTAACTTCGGTTTCTCCCATGTAAAAATCTTTTGAAATGGTGACAATGTGCTGCTTTTCGTTCCATTGACGGCCTTTTTCAGATTTAGGGCTTCCCATGACAAAGGTTCCTGCCGGAATGAGCACAAACCGCATTCCAAGGCCGTTGGTGAAGATTTTTGAGCTGCTGTATCCTGCCTGACAAAGGATCAGCATGAAAAAAAGGCTGTATATTAATACAGAAGATGCACGTAAAAGTTTCATGAGATTATCCTGCCTGTTAAAATGTTCTGAGCTTGTGTCCTCATTAAAACTACCACACCAGGCGATTAAAGTTCAATATGCAATATCAAAGTACCGGTCAGCACCCAAGAATTGGACAAGCAGTATTTTGTTTTATGGTGTGTGTATCCTCCCCGGAGGATACACACACTGATTGCGCTTTTAACTGTCTTGACACACATGGGCGGTTTGTATAAATATAAACTGCACATAAAATTAATACAGGAGCCTTGAGATGAAATCCAAACGCGGCGTTGAGTCAAAGATTCCAAAGGCAAAAACCAATACAAACAGAAAACGGGCAGATATTGTTGAAGAAAAAAAAATCAGTATTGCAGCCCTGAAAAAAAATGAATTTGCCCTGATCATCCTGGGAGCTCTGCTTTTAACTCTTGTGATATTTTTTGTTTTTACCAGAACTTCAGGGAAAAAACATGATACGGTGAAACAGGGTATTGCCTCTTCTCCTGCTGGTTTTTCAGGTTTTGAAAAGAGAATTGAAGCTGTTGAAAAAAAACTTGCAGAAATTTCAGGGACTGATTCATCTGAAGTGAAGAACAATGCTGTCCGTGATATTGACGAACGCCTGACCAGGCTTGAAACAGCGGTTTCGCTCAAATTTGACACCCTGAGCGGAAAACTTGCAAGGCTTGAGACTGCAATATCCAGGCTTAAAAAACAGGCAGGCAGTGTTCATGTCGCTTCAAAACAGGCAGTTCCTGTAAAGAAAATTGTAAAGAAAACTGCTGAAAAGCATGACAAAGCTTCCATGTTTCATACGGTTCGCAAGGGAGAAACCCTTTACAGCATAAGCAAAAAATATCATACAAGCGTAAAGGCGCTGCGAAAGCTCAATCATCTGTCAGTCAACGATAAAATATATCCTGGAACCAATATTCTGGTCAGGTAGGAAAGAATATGGAATCAGGGTTCAGGATGTCTTGCCCGGCAGATAAAATCTTTTACCCTGTTCAGATCTTTTATGCCGTATGAACTTTCAACACCTGATGAAACATCGACTCCGGCCGGCCTGACACTTCTGACAGCAGCAGCAATGTTGTCGGGGTCAAGCCCGCCTGCAAGCACAAGTTTTTTTTTCTGTGCAAGCGTGCATACTGCATGGTAATTCCAGGCCTGTGCATTCCCGCCGGGCAGTTTTCCCTCGCCGTATTCAGCAAGGACAAACCTGGCATTTGCATATATCCTGTCTGCTCTGTCCAGAAAAGGCGGTTTTGCTGCAAAAACTGCCTTGATCACTATCAAGCCTGATTCAGCAAGACGGTTCACAAGTTCAGGAGGTTCGCTGCCGTGAAGCTGTACTCCTTTAAGGCCGCAGGCCTCTGCCGTATCCATGATTGTCTGAAATGATTCATCTACAAACACTCCTATGGTTGTGATACCGGATGGAACAGCAGAGCAGATTTCTTTTGCCTGTTTTACAGATACATTTCGCGGGCTTTTTCTGAAAAAAACAAGGCCAATGGCATCAGGCCCGAGTGCAGCACAGGCTGCTGCATTGTCTGGATCTGTCAGCCCGCATATCTTGATCCACAGCGCTGGAACTGCATCAGGCTTCATTTTTCAGTTCCCTGATAAAGGATTCAGGATCATCGGCTTTTACAATGCTTTCTCCCACAAGAAAATTGAAGATTCTGCATGATATTCCCTTTTCAATATCTTTATGGCACGAGATTCCGCTTGCCTCAACCGGAATGATATCATCCGGCAGAATTGATGCAATCCGTCCTGAGACATTGAGGTCAGTTTCAAGGGTCTGCAGGTTGCGGTTGTTTATATCAATGGTTTTTGCTTCTGCACAATATGCGGTTTCAAATTCGTATTCTGAGGTGATTTCAACAAGGGGCTCCATTCCAAGTTCCCTGGCAAGGATTATATAATCCTTTAACTGTTCCTTTGACAATATGGTTGTGATGAGCAGAACTGAAGATGCACCAAAGGCTCCTGCCTCATAAATCTGATACTCATTTATGATGAAATCCTTTCTTAGAACAGGCAGGTGTGTGTTCTGGCATACGGTTTCAAGATCATTCATGCTTCCCTTGAAATATCTGGATTCAGTCAGAACTGAAATTGCGCATGCCCCGGCATTTGTGTAGGCAGCGGCACAGGCGGCAGGGTCAAGGTCAGGCCTGATATCTCCCTTTGAAGGCGATGCTTTTTTGACCTCTGCAATAATGCCGATATGTTCAGGGCCGGCCTGTTCCAGTGCTTTGAGAAAATCAGGGCAGGCAGAGGACTGTTCTGCTCTTCTGCGTACTGCACTCAGAGGCTCCCTGGCTCTGGCTGCTGAAATTTCAGCAGACTTTATTCCAACTATTTCTTTTAAAAATCCCTGAATACCCATATTATTATCCATTATCTCTGGTATAGATCACAAGCTGTTCAAGCTTTTCAAGCGCTTTGCCTGAATCAATGGAATCTTCTGCAATGCTTATCCCCTGTCTGATATTTTCTGCAACATCGGCAGCAACCAGGGCAGCCCCTGAGTTAAGCACCACAATATCACGTCTTGGCCCTTTTTCTCCTTTCAGGACTGACATGATTATATCTGCGTTTTTCTTTACATCACCACCTGCAAGGTCTTCGGGTTTTGCATAGTCTTCAAAAAAATCAAGAGGATCAAGATCATATGAACGCACGCTTTCATCCTTAAGCTCTGATATGCGTGTAACAGTTGTGGTTGTAATTTCGTCCATGCCGTCATGACCGTGTACCACAAATGCTTTTGTAACCCCCAGGATTTTCAGGGCACGGGCAAACATTTCAGTCAGTTGTGGAGAATAAACACCAAGAAGCTGACAGCTTGCTGCCGCAGGATTGGTAAGAGGGCCCAGCATGTTGAAAATACTTCTGATGCCGCATTCTTTTCTGGCAGCAGCAGCATATCTCATGGAACCGTGATAAAGCGGGGCAAACATGAATCCTATTCCGATCTCGTTTACAGCTTCTTCAACTATTTCAGGGTCAGTATCAAGATTGACCCCAAGTTCCTCCAGAACATCAGCACTGCCGCACTGGCTTGAAATGCTTCTGTTGCCGTGTTTTGCAACGGTTACACCGCTGCCTGCCACCACAAATGCCGTTGCAGTGGAAATATTGAACGAGCCTGAGGCATCTCCGCCGGTTCCGCAGGTATCAATAACTTTCTGTGACAGGGTCTGGATTTTTCTTGCTTTTTTTCTCATGGCCATTGCTGCGCCTGCCAGCTCTTCAAATGTTTCACCTTTGGTTGCCATGGCAGCCATGAATGCACCTATCTGGGCGGATGTGATCTGCCCTGAAAAAATGTCTGAAATCATGGATGCGCTGTCTTCCCTGTCAAGATTCTGTCCTGAGATGATCCTGTTTAAATTTTTTTTAAAACTCATTTGTCCTGAACTCCTTTGATGAAATTTCTGATCAGTCTTTTGCCCACGGTTGTCATGAATGATTCAGGATGGAATTGGACTCCCTGTGTATTGTGCTGCCTGTGCTTTATGCCCATGATCTGTCCGTCTTCAGTTTTTGCCGTTATTTCAAGGCATTGTGGAAGGCCCTCCTCTGATACGGCAAGGGAATGGTAGCGCATGACTGAAAAGGGCCTGTTGATGCCGGTATATATATTTTTGCCGTCTGCTGTGACCATTGAGGTCTTTCCATGCATTATTTTTTTTGCATGCACTATTTTACCCCCGAAACTGTGGGCAATAACCTGGTGTCCCAGGCATACGCCCAGAATGGGAATGGTTCCTGAAAAATGTTTTACAGTTTCAGTGGATATGCCTGCATCCTCAGGGCGGCCAGGGCCCGGCGATATGACGATTGCATCAGGATGCACAGCCTCAAGCTCTTTTACAGATATCTTGTCATTTCTGAAAACTTGTGTGTGTGCGCCTGCATTGATTATATAATGAACCAGATTAAAGGTGAATGAGTCATAATTGTCTATTATTGCAACCAGCATTTTATCGGCCTCCGTTTTTATTGCCAAGTGCAAGCATAAGAGCCTGTTCCACACTTTTTGCCTTGTTTGAGCACTCCGCAAGCTCTGACTGCGGATCTGAATCATGGACGATCCCTGCGCCTGCCTGAATCGTTATCATGCCGTTTTCCATTACAGCCGTTCTTATGGTTATGGCAAAATCCATGTTTCCGGTAAATGAAATATAACCTGCCGCCCCACCATAGACCCTTCTTGGACGTTTCTCAAGTGTGGAAATTATTTCCATTGCCCTGATCTTGGGTGCTCCTGACAGGGTTCCGGCAGGAAATGTGGCCCTGAAAAGATCATATGCATCATAACCTTCCTTAAGGTCACAGGTTATGTTGGATACAAGATGCATGACATGGGAATAGCGCTCCACCACCATTGTATCTGTAACCTGAACGCTTCCCGGTTCTGCCACCCTGCCAAGATCATTTCTGCCCAGATCAATCAGCATGACGTGTTCGGCTTTTTCCTTTTCATCGTTTAAAAGTTCATTGCATAGCTCGCGGTCCTGCTGCTGGTTTTTTCCCCTTGGTTTTGTTCCGGCAATGGGGCGAAGGTTTGCAATTGAATTTTCAAGCCTTACCATGGTTTCAGGAGAAGAGCCTGCAATGGCCATGTCAATGAAATTCATGAAAAACATGTATGGAGAAGGGTTGATGTAACGCTGGGCCCTGTACACCATTACTGGGTCTGCATCTGCCCTGCATGAAAAGACTCTGGAGAAAACTGCCTGGAAAATATCTCCCTCAACAATATGGTGTTTTATCTTTTCAACACCTTTTATGTATTCTTCTGCCGGTGTTTCAGGTTTCAGTATTATTTTTTCTGAAGGTGTGATGGATATTTCAGGCTGGCAGGGTTTGTTCAGGGTCTCAATCATTGTTTCAAGTCTTGCCTGTGCCCTGTCAAAAATTTTGCCTGCATCGCATCTGTCCTGAAGATAGCATATTTCAAGACATGTCATTGTCTGTCTTACATTATCAAATATGATCATTTCATCTGGAATGATAAAATGTCCGTATGGAATATCAGATGGCAAAGATACATCTATGTTTTCAAAAAAACGGACCATCTCATATGTGAAATATCCTGTAAACCCGCTCCAGAACCGCGGCAGATCCTCAATCTGTGCCGGGACAAATTTGGCTGCAAAGGAGCGTATTATATCAAGCGGCTGATTATTATGGGCTATTTTGCTGACCTGATTTTTTGTTTTGAACTCAACTTCCTTTGAAAAAATTTTTATTGTTCCAAAGGCAGACAATCCAAGAAAACTGTATCTGCCCCATCGTTCCCCGCCTTCAACACTTTCCAGCAGAAAACTTTCCCTGTCCTTGCTGAAAAATTTGTTCAGGATTGAAACAGGAGTTTCCATATCAGCCAGAATACGGGTGCATACCGGGATAACATTTGCTCTTCCGGCAAGGTCCATGAATTGTTTTTTATCCGGAAACCGGTCCAGGATCATTGTATTCTTCCTTTTGTGAATATATCCATTAAAAAAGGCTGAGGCAGTTTGCTGCCGCAGCCTTTGAAATTATTTGTCAGATTTAAATATCTATTTTGACGGCGGCATATTGCAGCATAAAGCGCTGCGCCACCATCTGTGTATGTTGTTTTTTCCTTTTTTCATGTTCATTTTTTAATATTTTCAGTTTGACTGAACTAAATATATAAAAAAATATTTCATGTCAAGAAAAATGTTTCTTTAAATAGAAACAAAATATCCATAAAAAAGGCAGAATCATTGATCTGAATCTGCCTTTCTGTTTTTTTAAAAATTATCAGGCCTTTTTTCTTGTCAAACCTGTAAATCCAAGAATACCCAGTGCAAAAAGCAATATGGTTGCAGGCTCAGGTACAGGTGTGCCCTGCAGAATGATATTTCCCTCATAATAACTTACAAAATCATCGTTTTTATCTGCCATGCCGCCTCCAAACCATACAACCATCTGTCCTTCTTTGCCATTGTACCAGGGAGAGGTATTGTTGTCAAAGGCAGGGTCATCCATGTCAAAAACTATCTGAAAGGTAAATTTGATATTATTCAGTAAATTAAATCCCAGACCGTTGGCATAGTCAGATTCCCAGCCAAGCAGTTCGCCGTCATTATAATGTGCGCCATAGCCTATTTTTTTATCGGCATAGTCATCAAAACTGCCCCATGGCCATGGGGTTCTGTAACCTGACCATGCTGCACTGTCAGAAACAGGATCTTCAGGCCAGTCATAAACCTTGTAGATTTCACCCCAGTTGGCACCGTTGCCGTCATAACCCCAGATATTGAAATCAGTGAGTCTGGCAGTGGTTGTGGTTGCCCAGGTATTGAATTTATCTTTTTCTGAAGAAATATAATTGCGGGCATGGGGATCGGCTTTTTTACGCCCTTTGTAATATCTTGCACCGTTATAAATGCCATTATCAGCTGCGCTCTTATTTTCATCATTACCTTCCGTGTCTTGCAGTTTATATGACATGAGATCTGCTCCGTTGATTGTGAATCTGTATGTTTTTAAATTTGTTGCAAAAGAACTTACAGATAGCGTGAAAGATAATAAAATCACTGTAAACAGGATTGGATAAACTCGTTTTATTCTCATGTTTAAATTTTCTCCTTTTTAGAAATTAATGTAGATTTTTCATTCTTTAATAGACTTAAAGAATACTGATATAAGCAAAAAATGTGCCGTGGCGTTTCCAGAGTATAAACCCTTTATATTAAGGGCATACAGCGTTCTGTCACTATTTTTGCCATATGTAAAAAATGTTAGTATTTAATACCTATTTTTCCTAGGTACTTTTACCTGTATTGACTATAATAAGCTGATTTTAAAGGATTATATTGTATGGTTCTCATGGAAAGCTAACTTGATGGTTATGAGTTTTTTTTCATAATTGCCAATACTCTTATTTTTGAAGATTCTGTCTGAATATGATACTAGCTTATACCTGATATTTACTGCAAACAGGATGTTGATTTATGATACTGATTTTTCCG
>CAYOYY010000008.1:0-81231 GCA_964408295.1 uncultured Desulfobacula sp.
ATTTTTTTTATCTCAGCAAGTGGCACAAACCTGTCTGACGTTTGTTTATATCCTGATTTTTAACTGCCATTGCAAGTGCTTTTCTTGTTCCAACAAACACGGCAAGTTTTCTGGCCCGCGTGATTCCGGTGTAAATTAGGTTTCTGAACAGCATATTGAAATGCTGGGATAAGACCGGAATGATCACGATTTTAAATTCGCTTCCCTGGGCCTTGTGTATTGTTATGGCATAGGCAAGGTCAAGCTCGATTATATCATTTTGCTGATAGCAGACCTGCCTGCCTCCGGGATAAAATGAAACTATACAGCTCAGGTTGATGGGGTCAATGCTTTCAATTATTCCGATGTCTCCATTGAAAACTCCCAGATCATAATTATTGCGCCTGTGTATGACCCTGTCTCCTGTTCTGAAAATTCTGTCCGAAATTTTAAGCTGCTGTTTTCCTGGACCGGGAGGGTTTGCTGTTTCCTGTATTATTCTGTTAAGGTTTATTGTGCCGAGGCTGCCCCTTGTCATGGGTGACAGAATCTGAACCTCCTGTTTCCCATAATATTTTGGAATCCATTCTTTATAAAGTTTTTTTATGACATCCAGGGCAGACAGCCCATAATGCAGGGATGACCATGGATGTATCTTTTTTATGATTGAGCACAGTTCTTCTGCCCTGGTCCGAGATTCATATAATTTTTGCAGATCCACATGGTCAAATTTCTCAGGTATATTGATCTCGGATTCATATTGTTTCATTTTTTCATGTGTTCTGAATTCAAACGGGTTTTCAGATTCTGATAATTTTATGTCATAAAAATTTTTTACCTTTGTGATGAATCTGATCTGATCCATTGTTGCTTCGTCTGAGTCAATAAAAATACAGTCTGTTCTGTTTTTCCAGGTTTCAGGATTTTTAAATGGCGACTGTATCCACGGCAAGAAGCCTTTGTTGATCTGATGGGCATATTTAATGATTTTTGAATTAAGGGCCTGCCTGAATACCTGCGTAAGGCTGAAACATGGGACAATGCCTGATTCTATCATATCCTTTAAGACATTTCCCGGCCCTACCGATGGAAGCTGGTCAGAATCCCCTATGAACAGAACCCGGGCGTTTTCAGGCACAGCCTTAAGCAATGATGCTGTAAGTGGAATGTCCAGCATGGAGCATTCATCCACAATCAGGAAATCTGTCTTAAGAGGGTTGTCCTGATTTTTTTTAAAATCCTGGCCCTGCCATCCCAGCAGACGGTGGATGGTCCCAGCCTTTTGTCCGATCACTTCTGTCATCCTCTGGGCAGCCCTTCCTGTGGGAGCAGCCAGAACTGTTTTCAGGTTCATTGCCTGGATCAGTTTTACAAGCACTTTTGTGGCAGTGGTCTTGCCGCATCCAGGCCCTCCTGTCAGAATTGAAAATTTTTCTTTGACAATGTTTTTGACTGCATGTGCCTGCTCATCGCTCAATGAAATATTTTTTGCCCTGCAATAAAGGTTTACCCAGCGCTCCACCCTTGGCATCTGTATCTGCAATGAATATTTTTTCGAGTTTCTGACCCAGTCGGCAATATATTTTTCATCATAGTAAATGGATTTTGAATAGTAACAGGGAATGGTGATTCCATTGCCGGATGGCAGATATCTTACCTTCAGAAGGTTTTGTTTCTCCATGTTTTCAAGCTGCATGGAAAGTGTATCAGACAGATCAAGGTTCAGCAGAGCCTTGACCTGGTCATTGATCTGGTCAAAGGTCAGAAAACAATGGCCAAAATTGCGGCCTGCTGAAAGAACATGCTTTATGCCGGCCACGATTCTGGGCGGGCTGTCCGGTTCAAATCCTATGCTTAAGGCCACCTTGTCTGCAGAAAAAAAACCGATCCCGTAAAAATCGTTTGCCAGCCTGTAAGGATCTTGTGTGACAATGCCAATGGCATCATCACCATATTTCTTATATATTCTGACTGCAAAAAGAGTTGAAATTCCATGTGACTGCAAGAACATCATGACCTTTCTGATGGCCTGATGCTCGATCCAGGCTCTTTGAATCATGTCAAGTTTCTTGTCTGCAATGCCTGGAACTTCTGTAAGCCTGCTGATATTTTTTTCAAAAATTTCCAGGGTGGTGCTGCCGAAATGTCTGACTATTTTTGCTGCGGTTTTGGGACCAACCCCTTTTATGAGTCCTGATCCAAGATATTTTTCAAGAGCAGCACTAGTGGCAGGTTTTTTTTCTATTGCAAGGTCTGCCCTGAACTGTCTGCCATATTTGGGATGAACAGTCCATGTCCCCTGAAATTCCATGGTAGCCCCTGCAAAAACCTTTGTCTGGTGCACAATTACACTGATGCGGGTGCCTGGATTGTTAAAAGGCATAACCTTCAGAATGGACCATCCATTATCAGGATTGTGGAATGTTACCCTGTCCACAATTCCCTTCAGGGTTTCTTTTATAATTCCTGTCTGGTTCACTGGCAGGGTTGCAAAGCAATCGCTTAGAAATTTACGCTCCAGCCGGCATTGGCAAATGCGAATCTGTCTTTGAATCTGTTATAACATATGGCTGCAGCCTTGGCGCCTGTGCAGTGGGAAACAGCAATCAGGTCAAGCTCATATCTGTCAAAGGCATCCATTGTTTTTTCAAGCTGATTTTCAGAACCTAAAAATCCAAGGTGGGTTCCACCGATAACTGCATGAAATTTTTTATGCCCGGTTTTTTCTGCAAAATGGTTCATGATATTCACAATTCCTGAGTGAGCGCATCCTGTCAGAATAACAGGGCCGGATTCAGTCTCAATCAGAATGGAAGCATCATCAAGCAGCGGGTCTTCAATGAAATCCTGGCCTTTCTTCACTAAAAGGCGGGTGTCATTTTTCTCAAATTCTGTCTGTCTTGGTATCTCCCCGGAAAAGAAGATATTTTCAGACACCTGGGTAAATTCTTTTAAAAAGTGAAATCTGGCTTTCATATCAGATTCCAGTTGTTCCAGGGTGAAGCCTGTACCTATGAATATTTCTCCTATTCCCGGTTTTATTACATATTTGGGGGTAAATATATCAGGGTGACAATATACCTCCCTTGCCCTGTCTGAAGGTATCAGATACTTAAGGCCCCCTGTATGGTCATAATGCCCATGACTTAATATTATTGTTTCCATCTGACCAAGATCAATGCCCAGGAATCTGGAATTGTTTTCAAGGCCAAGACCCTGCCCGGTATCCATGAGAATTTTTCTGTCACCCTGTTCTATAAGCGCTGAGAAGCCATGTTCACCGATTATACCCATTTCAATACCGGCTGTGTTTTCACACAGAATAGTAATTTTGGTCTTTTCCATGATGATTTCCTTTTATTATTATGGCAGCCTGATCGGATCTGTATTATTGTCCGTCAGAAAATACTGATGTTCTTTTTCAAAAAAAACAACTCCGTCAAGATAATCCACATCACCTGCTGTTTCATGTTTAAGCCCCATCTTAAATTCCCTTACAGGGAAAATATTCCAGTCATGGGAAATGCACAGGCATATCTGATTTTCATGCAGATTCATTATTCTTTCAATCATGAATCTGCACATAATATCAGCAGTATCTGCCGGATTGTCCATTACAGCCTCATCAATGGCAGAATCAAACCAGCTGCGCAGAAAATTATTGACCCCTGTCTTCTGCACCATGTGAACAGCTTTTACCATGTCCCTGATATAAAAGGGTGTCAATCTGTCATCAAGGCGGTTATGGTCAGTTGCCAGATTATTATGGACTGCACTGAATCCTTTGTCAATTAAATAGGCTGTTTCAATACATCTGCCAATGGAACTTGAGTACAATACAGGAACAAGGCCGGAGCAAAGCTGAGTCCCCAGGTCAAATGCATATTTTTTGCCCTTGTCCGTAAGACCCATGAAAGGCTCTTTTAATGGATCCTTTGAGAAAAAGCGTTCAGAATGTCGAAGCAGCACGCTTATTTTTGTTATTCCCTGGTTCAGAAGATTATTTATTACATTTACAGTCTGTTCTGATTTGATTTTATATTCTGGTATCATTATATATAAAAAGCTCCTGAAAGCATTGAGGTATGCTATCTTTATAGTTGAATAGTTTTCATACTCTATGCTATAGGAGCTGTCAAGGCGTCAACAAACTTAAGGAGAGTGGCAATGGCAAGGGAAATCAGTGTGATAGGAGTCCCCATGGATTTCGGGCAGTTGCTCCGCGGAGTGGATATGGGCCCTGCCGCAGTAAGGTATACCGGCCTTGTTTCAAGGTTGCGTGCGCTTGGACATGAAGTCATGGACACAGGAGATATAAGCATACCGGTAAGAGATTGCAATGCCGGAACCGAACCTGGAAAGGACAGAAATAAATATTTAAGGGAAATTACAGATATCTGTGAAGCAATATACAAGGCCGGCAGAAAAGCTGTTAAAGCCGGGCGTTTTCCTTTGTTTATCGGCGGAGATCATTCCATTGCCGTTGGAACGGTGGCTTCTGTTACAGGTAATGAGCCCACAGGGCTCATATGGATGGATGCCCACGGAGATTTTAATACACCTGAAACTTCGCCTTCCGGAAATATTCATGGCATGCCTCTTGCGGCGCTTACAGGAGAGGGCCATGATTGCCTTGTCAATGTTGGAAGGCCTGGAGCCAAGATCAATCCTGAAAATGTCGTTCTGATCGGTCAAAGAGACCTTGACGCAGGAGAGAGGAAACGGCTGAAAAAATCCGGCATCACTGTATTTACCATGCGGGATATTGATGAACAGGGAATAAGTTCAGTGGCAAACAAAGCCCTGATGAAACTTATCCATTTGAAAAGAATTCACCTTACCGTTGACATGGATGCTCTTGATCCTGTTGAAGCTCCCGGTGTGGGCACTCCTGTGCCGGGCGGCCTTTCATACCGGGAAGCCCATCTGCTTATGGAAATACTTGCAGATTCCGGTAAAGTCACATCAATGGACCTGGTTGAGATAAACCCCATTCTTGACATTGCCAATAAAACTGCTGAACTGGCTGTTGAATTAACCCTTTCAGCACTGGGAAAAAGTATTTTGTGATTTTAAGGGACTATATTGATGCCCTGAAAAACTATAAGGGGTTTTCAGGGGATATTGTCTGTCATAAAACACTTGCACCGGGCAGGGCTGTTTTTGCACCTGAAAAAAGCTCCATTACTGGGATCCGGAAATTTCTGATGGATACCATGGGTATCAGGAAATTGTATTGCCACCAGCACCAGGCCATTGAGCTGATTCAAAGCGGGATTCATACAATTGTGACAACCCCCACAGCCAGCGGAAAAAGCCTGATATACAATTTGCCTGTCATTGAAACCCTTGTTACCGAGCCAGGATCCCGGGCATTGTATCTGTTTCCTCTAAAGGCACTTGCCCAGGACCAATTGTCCGTAGTCACTGAATTGTTACAAAGGGTAAACAAAGAATATGATCTGTCCCATCCATTAAGTGCTGCTGTATATGACGGAGACCTTTCTCCATGGAAAAAATCAAAGATCAGAAAAAATCCGCCTGATATACTTCTATCAAATCCTGAAATGCTTCATCTGTCTCTTCTTGCACACCATGACCTATGGGAAGATTTTTTTGCCGGCCTGAAATATGTGGTGGTTGACGAGGTCCATACCTACAGAGGAGTTATGGGGTCCAACATGGCATGGGTTTTCAGGCGTTTTTTAAGAATATGCAGATTCTATGGAGCGCAGCCTGTGTTTATCCTGTGTTCTGCAACGATTGACAATCCCTCATCCCTTGCATCCCGGCTTACCGGCCTTGATGTAAGGGTTGTGAACAGATCAGGGGCACCTTCAGGAAAAAAAGATGTGATTATAATGCGCGGTCTTGAAGGTGCTGCCAGAACAGCCATTGCACTGATACATTCTGCGGTTCACAGAAAACTTAAAACCATATGTTATACACAGTCGCGCAAAATCACCGAGCTGATTGCCATATGGACATCAAAACAGGCAGGCAGTCTTGCAGACAGAATCAGTGCCTACAGAGCAGGATTTCTGCCTGAGGAAAGAAGACAGATTGAAAAAAGACTGGGCTCAGGAGATCTTCTTGCTGTTGTCACCACAAGTGCACTTGAGCTTGGAATAGATATAGGAGATCTTGATATATGCATACTTGTGGGATATCCCGGAACCATCATGTCATTCTGGCAGAGGGCAGGGCGTGCAGGAAGAAATGGCAGGGATTCAGCCCTGATATTTGTTGCCCATGAAGATGCTCTTGATCAGTATATGATTAATCATCCTGAAGCAGTTTTTTCAATGCCGCCTGAAAAAGCGGTTATCAATCCCCATAACATGGAAATAATGAAACAGCATCTTTTATGTGCAGCAGTGGAGCTTCGTCTTGATATTAATGAGAGCTTTCTGCATGAGCCTGACGTGAGAGAAGCTGTGTCCATACTCGAACATAATGCTGAGCTTTTAAGAACATGCAGGGGCGATCACTGGTATGCTGCCCGCAGATCAGTACACCGTGATGTGAATCTGCGCGGGACAGGTGTAAGCATTCCTGTTTTCATTGAAAAAACAAAACAGAGGCTTGGGGAAATTGACCGGCACCGCTCTTTTTTTGAAACCCATGAAGGAGCGGTTTATCTTCACAGGGGCAAAACCTATGTGATTGTAAAATTTGATTTTAAAAACATGGTTATTGAGGCCAGGCAGGCCAGTGTACCTTACTATACCAGAGCACGTTCCTCAAAAAATACAACAATAATAAAACAGCTTGATTCATGCTGCATCGCAGGCGGCCCGTGCCGCATGGGGTATGGGAAACTGAAAATAACCCAGAAGGTTACAGGGTATGAAAAAAAACTTGTTGCAACAGGTAAATCAATCGGCATTGTGCCGCTTGACCTTCCTGATCTTGAGTTTGAAACCCTTGGGCTGTGGATGGAAATCCCCGACAGTATAAGAGAAGAAATTGAAGCTGAACACCTGCATTTCATGGGCGGGATACATGCCATTGAACATGCAGCAATAGGGATTATGCCTCTTGTTGTCATGACAGACCGCAATGATCTTGGAGGGATCAGCATACCATTTCATGAACAGATAAAAAAAGCAGGCGTGTTTATTTATGATGGTGTTCCAGGAGGGCTTGGACTTGCCAGGCAGGCTTTTGATCATCCTGTGGAATTTCTTGAAAAGGTTTTTGAGGTCATTGATTCATGCCCATGTGAGAACGGGTGTCCTTCATGTGTCCATTCTCCCAAATGCGGATCAGGCAACAGGCCCATTGACAAGACAGCAGCATTGAGAATTCTTGATATGATGCTGAACAGCAGAGATTATCAGAATTTTTACCATGCTGACCCTGAGCCTGTGAATATTGTGTCTGAGCCCGCAATACAATATGATGGCGCAGGCAATGAGGAAAAAAAATCTGAACATGAACTGCGTTACGGGGTGCTTGATATAGAGACAAGGAGATCTGCCGCTGAGGTGGGAGGATGGAACAAAGCCCGGAAAATGGGTGTAAGCTGTGCTGTTCTTTATGATTCCAAAGCTGATGCCTTTATTGACTATCTTCAGGATGATGTTGATGAACTTTGCAGGAATCTTCTGAATTTTGATCTGATAATCGGGTTTAACATAATCGGGTTTGATTATAAGGTACTTTCAGGACTGTCGGATTTTGATTTTTCCTGCCTTCCCACCCTTGATATTCTGCTGAAAATACATGAACGCCTGGGATACAGACTCTCACTTGATCATCTTGCCACACATACCCTTGGAACAGGCAAAACCGCGGACGGGCTGATGGCTCTTAAATGGTGGCGGCAGGGAAAGATCAAAGAAATAATTCAATACTGCAGGCAGGATGTAAAGGTGACAAGGGATCTTTACCTTTATGGCAGGGAAAATAAATTTCTTGTATTTAGGAACAAAGCCGGCCTTAAAGTAAGACTTCCGGTTAACTGGTGAATTTCTTTAAAAATTCATTGATTTAAAACAGACTCTTTATTATAAGTAGGTGCACAGAACATCTGGCGGTGTATTGTTGTCTTAAATAATCAGGACATAGCGAGTGAGGGACAAGATGAAATATTATATCAGTTTTGGATTGTTGCTTTTGGTTTGTTTTTGTTTTACCTGTGGTTTTGCAGCGCAGAAAGCCTATGTAGGTTCAAAGGCCTGTAAGGAATGTCATGAACAGGAATATGCAAATTATATACAATTTGCAAAAAAATCCAGGTCTTTTGAAAATATCAGAAAAATGAAAAATAAACTGACCACGGAGGAATATAAATCCTGTTTTGAATGTCATACAACAGGTTATGGCAAACAGGGCGGGTTTGTTTCTGAAGAAAAGACCCCTGAGCTTAAAAATGCCGGATGTGAAGTATGCCACGGCCCGGGCAGCCTTCATGTTGAAACAGAAGATCCGGATATGATTGTTGGAAAGGTCAGTATGGAAATCTGCAACCAGTGTCACAATAAAGACAGAATTGAGGCTTTTAATTTTAAACCGCTTTTGTTTGGCGGAGCACATTAAAATATATATTACTCAGGAGAATTCAGCTGATATGTTTGGAAAACTGCTTAAATCCTTCAGCAGCCGGCTGTGGCTCAAATTGTTGCTTCCGGTATCGTTTATTGTAATTCTGGTTATACTGGTCAATCTGTACTTCAATATCACATCACAGATAAAATCCGGTAAAACCCAGTTGGAAACCCAGAACCTGATGCTTGCCAATGCAGTTGAAGGCGGTATGTTTGATGCTCTGGCCACAGGAGACAATGATACGGTCAGGGCCCAGTTCAGACGTCTTTACAGCAAATCAAGGGATCTTAAAGTCTTTGTTTATGATTTTGAGGGAAATATTTCATTCAGTACAGACCAGAATTCAATTGGCAAAAAAATGAACATTTATTTTTCCGGAGAACCGGAAAAGCAGATGTCTTCCATGCTTGAAACCGGTCAGACAAATGATTCCTCTTTTTATGTGAAGATTGACGGCAAACCCTTTCTGGCAGCCAACTCTCCCATCCTTAATGAGCAGCGCTGCTTTCATTGCCATGGCAGAACCCGTAAGGTACTGGGCGGGATCTCGGTTTTTTCTTCGGCACTTGGCATGGATCAGGCCATACAGCATGGAAAAATGACCAGCATATTAATCGGTATAGCGGGGCTTGTCGTTATAATTGCTTTTATCTGGTTTTTCTTTCATTTTATAGTCAACAAGAAAATACATATGGTGCTGGATGCAACATCATATCTGCGTCAGAAGGACTTTACCCATATATATGATGTAAAGGAAGGCGATGAGATAAATCATATCCTTGCCAGAATCAATATGGTTACCAGTGATTTAAGGGAAGTAATCAAGCAGGTCGTGGATAATTCAGCCACCATTGTGGATTCTGCTTCTGATCTTAGTGCAATTTCAAGCAATCTTAATGAGGCCAGTGCTGATACTTCTGAAAAAGCCACCACTGTTTCTGCAGCAGCAGAAGAAATGAGCATCAATAATAAATCCATTGCAGCTTCAATGGAACAGTCCACAGAATCCCTGGGTGCCATTGCTTCTGCAATAGAAGAGATGAGTGCCACTGTAAATGAAATTTCAAAAAACATACATTCTTCCAGGGAAATTACAGTAAAGGTTGTGGAAGGATTTGAAATGATCAGCCAGGTGGTGAATGAACTTGGAGAAAGGGCCAATGATGTTGATATTGTAACAGATGAGATCAGGGATATTTCAGAACAGGTCAGCATGCTTGCCTTAAATGCCAAAATTGAGGCAGCAAGGGCAGGAGAGGCAGGCAAGGGGTTTGCCGTTGTTGCCCAGGAAATTACTGAACTTGCCGTTGAAACAGGTGAATCAACATTAAAGGCAGATGAAAAACTGCACTGGATTAAAGCCAAATCCAAAGAGATAACAAAAAAGGTTGATGGGCTCACCAGAATAGTAAAAGAATCTGATGACGCCATCTCAAGTATTTCTGCGGCCGTTGAGGAACAGAATGTGACCACCAGGGAGATTGCCAATAATATCAGTGATGTTTCATCAGAAATTGCTGATGTGAATCACAATGTGAATGAAGGTGCAACAGCAGCAGAGGAAATAGCAAGGGAAATAACCATGGTGGAAGACGGAGCTAAAAAAGTTCAGGATAACAGCTCCAAACTCAATGATAATGCGCTCGCCCTGTCAGCCATGGCAGACAGCTTTATGGAACTTGTCAGAAAATTCAAGGTATAGTAGCAGCCAGGCCATGCGCGCATTCAGGCTGGCATGATTTTTTTGTAAATGGTGTGATACAGGACAAGAATTTCCTGGATTTTTAAGACATACCCTGAGATGAAAAAACATACCAGAAATTCAACTGCAGTCAAAACTGAAATTGTAAAAGCTGCGGTAAACCCTGACGGGTCCATGAGGATTCTGAGCCCATGCGCTGAAACCTGCATAAGCCCGCCTATAACAAGGCTTATCAATACAATCTTCATAAAAAAGATATGCACTTCTTTTTTATGAAGATTGTTGTTTTTTCTGCTCCAGAATTCAAAAAGCAGAAAAGACTGAACCATTGCGGAAAGGGACAGGCCTAAGGCCACTCCCCTGGCTCCCATGATTTTCATAAGAAAAAAGATTACAGGCAGGCCTGATATCACGCATATGGTTGTAAAAACAGCAGGAAATATTGTATTCTGAATCGCATAATATCCCCTTGAGATAATGCTTGTTGCGGAAAATGCAAAAGCCCCTGCCATGAAAAAAGGCAGAATCGAGGCTGTCATTGCAGTTGCCTGTGCATCAAATTTTCCTCTTTGAAAGAGAATGAGAACAATCTCGTGACTTAATACCATGAACAGAATTGAAAAGGGGATGATCATGAAAATGAATTTTACAGTTCTGTTCAGAAGCTGGTTCAGCTCGTTTCTGTCATCTCTGGCTGCAAGCTTTGCCATGAAAGGATATGATGCCACACCTATTGCCTGACCGAACAGTCCGACAAGTATGAACATTATTCTGACACTGTAGTTCATTGCAGCAATATTGCCTTCGCTCAGGTATGAACCGAAAAATTTCAACAGAATTTCAGTTGAAAATGTCATGGTAAGGCCAAGCATCAGAGGAAGGGTAAGTTTTGTGTATTTTATCAGATCAGGATGTCTGATGCTGAAAACAGGGTAATATTTCACCCCAAGGGATCTTGCTCCCATTATCTGAAGGACAAAGTTGCCGATGAAAGCACCTGCCAGCACACCCCAGGCAAAGCCTTCCATACCCATTTTCTGTCCCAGTAAAAGCCCGCCTGCAATAATGCCAAGATTATATATAAGAGGGGCAAGTGCAGGAATGAAGAATTTTTCATTTGCAAACTGCACTGCCATCAAAAGGCCTCCAACAAAAAAGAAAAACTGGGCAGGCAGGATAATACGGGTCATTTTGACGGCAAGGGCAAATGTGACAGGGTCATTGAGTCCCGGAGCAGCAATATGCACAAACCATGGCGTCCATATCATTGTGACCGCCATGAACATGACAAGCAGCAGCCCAAAGCTGTTCAGTATGATGGAAAACACATGATATCCCTGTTCTTTTCTGCCGCAGGCAAGATACCTGGTAAAAATGGGGATAAAGGTTATGGAAAGAAATCCGCTTGCAACAATATGATTGAGAATTTCAGGGATTATAAAGGCAATCTGGTAGGCATCAACTCCTGCCTTGACTCCGCCTACATCTGCAATGGCAACTGCCCGGAATACGCCTATCAGGCGGCTGGCAAACACAGAGGCCATCATAATGAATGATGCAGCCCCAAGTTTTTTGAACATTTTTTTATCTGTCATATCATAAGTCCCCCAACGGTTTAACATATGGACAGTATAAATAAAAGAGCTGCCTGGAAAATAGTTTGACTGATCTGTGCCTGCAGAATATATTAAAGCAATAAAAGTAATTTGCATTCAATCACCGGGGTGAAAAAGGACAAATGGTAACAAGACTTGGAATATATTCTCTTCTGGCAGGTTTTTTTGTGGGTGTGTTCAATGGAATTTCACATTTTATGGGAGTAAATAATATATGGGTTAATCTTACTATCTCAAAACTGATCGGTCCTGATATGTCGGAATCTATTGCAGAGGCTGTAAACATTGAATCAATCCGGGGAATTTTATCATATCTCATATATGACCTGCCTTTTTTTTGTTTTCTGCTTGGCATGGGGGTATTGTTTCTGATTTTAAGCCTTTTTGTTAAAGAACATTGATATTGTTTGGCAAAGATATTGTCTGAAATGGATGAAAAAAAGAAAATATCCCGGTTAAATCCGGTTTCAAGAAGAAAATTTTTAAAATATGCCGTTTTTTCATCAGGGGCATTCATGATGCCTTTATGTTTTTCAGGATGTGCTGTAAATCCTGTTACAGGTGAGAATCAGCTTATGCTGGTATCACGCAGCCAGGAGATTGCGATTGACCGGCAGCGTTCAAAATTTCAGTTTTCTTCTGACTACGGCATTACCAGGGATGAAAAAATAAATGATTATATCGGTGAAGTGGGCAGAAAGCTTCTGCCCTATGTCCAACGCCCTGACATGCCGTATAATTTTCATTGTGTGAACGCGACATATATAAATGCCTATGCATTTCCAGGAGGCTCAATTGCAGCAACGCGCGGTATCCTTCTGAAGCTGGATAATGAGGCTCAGCTTGCTTCTCTGATCGGTCATGAACTGGGCCATGTCAATGCCCGCCACACTGCCCAGCAGATTTCAAAAGGGCAGATTGCTTCAATAATTGTGGGAGGGCTGGTACTTGCTGCAGATTCCAGAAATTCAGGTCTGGGAAATGTGGCAAGGAAACTTGGTATGCTGGGACAGGGTCTGCTTTTGTCAAAGTACAGCAGAGATCATGAAAGGCAGGCTGATTTTCTTGGCAATGCCTATATGGTGAAAGCAGGATATTCTTCCAGGGGATTTGTGCAGCTCATGCAGATGCTCAATTCATTGCACAAAAAAAAACCGGACAGCACCCAGATACTTTTTTCCAGCCATCCCATGAGTTCTGAAAGGCTTGCTGCGGCCCTTGCAAGAGAAAAGGGTATGTATGAGGCCAGTATCAATCATATGCTCGGCCATGAAAGATTCATGGACCGAACTTCTTCTCTGAGAGCAAAGAAAAAGGGCATAGAGCTTTTGCAGCACGGAGAATCCTTTCTGGGACAGAAAAAATATGCCATGGCTGAAAAAGTTTTTACTGATGCTGTAAATGAAATCAAAAACGATTATACTGCCCATGTTCTCATGGCCAAATGCCTTGTTCTTGAGAAAAAAGCATCAAAAGCACTGCCATATGCTGATAAGGCAAAACAATTGTATCCAGGCGAGGCCCAGGGGTATTTTGTTTCAGGACTGGCTAACCTTGGCCTGAAACACTGGACAGACGCATACCAGGATTTTGAATCCTGCGATAATGTACTACCGGGCAATCCCCAGGTAACTTTTTACAAGGGATACTGCCTGGAAAAGAACGGACAGTCATCCCCTGCTGCATCTGCTTATATGGCCTATCTCAAGCAGGTTGGCTATCAGCCTGGAAAATATTCAAAATACGCCTATGACCGCCTGAAAAAATGGGGGTATATCAATTAATCTTTTATGAAATTCTCAAGTCTTGGTCAATGTATTGATTTTCTTGAAAAACAAGGAGAACTTGTACGAATTACCCGTCAGGTTGACCCTGATCTTGAAATGGCGGAAATTACAAGGCAGGTATTTAATGCTCAGGGGCCTGCTCTGCTGTTTTCCAATATAAGTAATTCAAAATTTTCTGCTGTGTCAAACCTGTTCGGTACATGGAAGCGAACCCTTAAGATATTTGAGCCGCAGCTTGCATCTGTAAAAGCCCTTATTGATATCAGGTCTGATCCTGGCCTTTGTTTCCGGAATCCAGGCAGAATTCTCAAGGCCATTCCTGCGCTTGTACATTCCATGCCTTTGAAAACCCGTGCCCCAAAGGTTGCACAGAACAGATGCACAATAGATGACCTTCCCATGATACGCTGCTGGCCTGAAGACGGAGGCGCTTTTATTCTGCTGCCCCAGGTTTTTTCAACTGACCCTGAAACAGACAATATATTTACTTCCAACCTTGGCATGTACAGAATCCAGATATCTGGAAACGAGTATGACAATGGCCGTGAAATAGGGCTTCACTACCAGCTGCACCGCGGAATAGGCAACCATCATAAAAAGGCTCTTGAAATGAAAAAACCCCTGCGGGTAAGCATATTCATTGGAGGCCCTCCTGCCCATACCCTTGCTGCCATAATGCCCCTGCCTGAAAATGTCCCTGAAATTGCCTTTGCAGGCGCACTGGCAGGAAAAAATTTCAGGTATTGCGTGAAAAATGGTTTTGTTCTGTCAGGGGATGCAGATTTCTGTATAACAGGAACCATTGATCCCGGCAGAATGAAACCTGAAGGCCCGTTTGGGGATCATCTTGGATATTATTCCCTTGAACATGAATATCCATTTGTAAGGGTCGAGAATGTATATCACAGGCCAAATGCAGTTTTTCCGTTTACAATTGTGGGCCGGCCTCCACAGGAGGATTCCAATTTCGGAAAACTGATCCACGAACTGACAGGCTCGGCAATAAAACATGAAATTCCAGGTGTTACAGCAGTCAATGCTGTGGATGATGCAGGAGTGCATCCTCTGCTGCTTGCAAAGGCACATGAAAGATATCTTCCGTTTGAAAAAAGAAAACCAAGGGAAATTTTAACCCATGCAGCAAGAATCCTTGGCACAGGTCAGTTATCTTTGGCAAAATATCTTTTCATATGCGCACATGAAGACAGCCCGGGCCTTGATGTCAGGGATGAAAAAGCCTTTTTTGCTCATATGCTGGAACGTATTGATTTTAAAACTGATCTTCATTTTATTACCCATACAACCATGGACACGCTTGATTATTCCTCTTCCTGCATTAATCAGGGATCAAAGTTAATTGCTGCTGCAGCAGGAGAGAAAAAAAGAATCCTGAAATCAGAATTTTCTGAATCATTTTCCCTGCCTGAAGGATTCTGCTGCCCGCAGATTGCAGCGCCGGGAATAATAGTGGTCAAAGGCCCTGAATTTACCGGGTATTCAAAGGGAAGAAAACATATAAATTCACTTAAAAAACATTTGGCTGTTCAGAAAAACCTGTCTGGTTTTCCCCTTGTTGTTGTGGCAGATGATGCGTTTTTTGCTGCCAGGACTTTTTCAAATTTTTTATGGGTGTGTTTTTCACGATCCAATCCTTCACATGATGTTTATGGAGTAGGTGAAAAAACCATGTTCAAGCACTGGCAATGTGCAGGTCCCCTTATTATTGATGCCAGGATTAAACCGTTTCATGCCAGGGAACTTGTCAGTGACAGGAAAACAGCCGAAAAAGTCAGGGAACTGGCCGTACGGGGAGGGCCTCTGGCCGGCATAATATAAGATAAGGAAACTATATGAGAATGGAAAAATTGTCTGTAAAAAAGATTGCAATGGGACTACTGGTTTTTGTGGCAGTTGTTTATACCATTGCAGGATTTTTTCTGGTTCCTGTCATTGGCAGGCATGTAATAAAACAGCAGCTTGAAGCCTCGCTTCACAGACAGGTTTCCATGGGGAAACTTAAGGTGAATCCCTATAGTTTCACAATATCACTCAATGATTTATTGATAAAAGACAGGGATGGTAAAGTTTTTTTCAGGGCCTCAGATATTCTGGCTGATTTGAGTGCTTCATCCATATTCACTTTATGTCCTGTGATTTCAGAGCTCTATCTGAAATCGCCTCTTGTCAGTATTATAAGAAACAGGGACGGATCCTTTAATTTTTCAGATCTTGCAGATTCATCTGACAGACATGAACCAGATCAGTCAGACCATATGCCTGCATTTACCTTTAAAAATATTCATATCAGCAATGGAAGTATAAATTTTACTGATGATAAGTCCGATACAGTACACAGGCTTGAAAGACTGGATATTAAAATCCCGTTTTTAAGTACCAGACCAAAATACATGCACAAAAAATCTGTACTTGATCTTAAATTTATACTGAACAAAGCAAAGTTTAAAATTCATGCCAGTATGACACCATTTGCTAGAACACGGGATATTTCAGCAAAAATAAAAGTTACAGGCATGGATGCGGTTCATTATCTTTCATATCTGCCTGTCCCGGAAACGATAAAGCTTAAACATCTTGATATCGGTCTGGACATTAATGCTGATTATTGTATACAGGATTCACAGAATCAGCTGAAACTGTCCGGGAAGCTTGATCTTATAAATTGCGATATTGAGGACAGAAACTCCAGCCGGATTCTCAAGTTCTCAGGCCTGAGTGTGGATATTGCAAAGGCAGATATTTTCGGGCGTAGTTTTCTGATCTCAAAACTTATTGTAAAAGACCCTGATATTAATCTTGTGCTGGACAAACAGGGCATTTTGAACGTATCAGCCCTGCTTCAGAATACAAAACCAGCAAACAATAATGATACCGGGGCTGAGTTGAGTTCTGATGATCATCATGACCTGACGGTTAAACTGGATGATTTTGAAATCATGAACGGCATGGTTTTTTTTCATGATTTTAATTGCAAAAAACACTTTGACCTGAAAATTTTCCCCTTGAATGCCAGAGTGCATGATTTCAGGTTCAAGGATAAGATTTCAGGCAGATACAAAATAGATTTTGCAACCAGGGCCGGTGAAAAAATAAGTTCAGAGGGCAGCTTTGGTACAGATCCGGTTCTGGCTGAAGGGCAGATAAAGATTTCTGACCTTGTCATTAACAGATATGCCCCATATTATGAAAACTTCACAGGATGCATTGTTAAAAACGGTAAAATCAATCTTGACGGCGGTTTTAAATTCAGCTTTCATGCGGAAAACCCTGTTATGTCGCTAAAACCGCTTAATATTGAAATTGCGAATCTTTCAATTTGCGATGGGAAGACAGGAAACAGCATGATTGAAATGCCTGAATTCAAAATTGCAGATGCATCATTTGATTCCGAATCTTCAGACGTCAATGCAGGAAAAATTACAGCAGAAAATGCAAGGATCTTAGTGAAGCGAAATAGGAACGGACAGATGAATCTGGCTCATATTGTTATTGCGCCGCCTGAAGACAGACAGAAAAATCCCTCAGATACTGCCCGCAAATGGAAGATCGGCCTGGATTCACTGTCTGCTGAAAATTTTACCCTGAAATTTGTGGATATAGTTCCTGGCAACCCTGCTGCAATTGATCTTTCCAATATTAATATCAATGCCATGAATCTGAAAAATTCTCCCCATGAGAAAGGCACCATAAATGCAGACATGAACTGGAATAAACAAGGCAGGATAAATATCAAAGGCAATGTTTTCCCAGGTGACATGAAAGCAGATTTTGATATCGGGCTTAAAGGGATTGATATAAAATCCATGCAGCCGTATTTTACAGATATTGTGAAAATACTGGTGACGGATGGAGAAATTCATGCCACAGGAAAACTCAGAATCAATGGTATGGGCAGATCTAAGCCGGATATCGGATTTTCAGGCCAGGCATCTGTAACCGATTTCATCAGCCTTGACAAACAGAATGCTGAAAAATTTTTTCAATGCAGTTCCTTTTATGTATCAGGACTTGATGTTTCAGTTTTTCCTCTGAAAGTAAGGATAAAGGATATCTCTTTAACTGATTTCTATTCAAGGATAAGTATTGACAAAAAGGGGAATCTTAACCTGAGTTCAATTTTTCAACATGACAGACCTGATATCCAGGCAAAAAATAACTCTGATGCTCCGGCAGGCACCAAGCCTCATAATAATAATCCTGCTGATATAAACATAAGCAATATAACATTGCAGGGAGGGAAAATAGATTTTTCAGATTGTTTTACCAGGCCTAATTTCAGAACCGGCATGAGCCAGATAGCCGGGTCGGTAAAGGGCCTGTCATCCCGAGACGGAACCCGTGCAGCCCTGCGTTTCAGGGGGGTGCACGGTCAGTCTTCTCCCCTTGATATTTCAGGTACTGTCAATCCGCTTGCTGCAAAGAAATCCGCTGATATACATGTTTTATTCAAAAATATTGAATTAAGTGATTTCACTCCCTACGCAGCAAAATATCTTGGCTATAAAATAAAAAAGGGAAAACTGATTCTTGATCTTTCATATAAGATTAATGGCAATAAGCTGGAATCTGACAACCGCATAAGATTTGACCGTTTTACACTGGGTGAAAAGGTTGACAGTCCGGATGCAACTTCCCTGCCTGTTGCCCTTGCAATAGCCCTGTTAAAGGACAGTTCCGGCCAGATTAATCTTGATCTTCCAGTTTCCGGCCAGATTAATGATCCTGAATTTAAGATTGGCTCAATTATTCTGAAAATGGTTACTAATCTTGTCCTGAAGGTTGTGACATCTCCTTTTTCCGTCATAGGTTCCATGTTTGGAGGAGGTGAAGAACTTGCCCAGGTGGATTTTGATTATGGAAGTTCTGAAATCAGAGGAGAAAACTTTGGAAAAATAGACAAACTTGTCACTATCCTTGAACAGAAACCAGATATCAGTCTGGAAATTCAGGGAGGCTACGATGCCCAGAAAGATGCTGAAGCCCTGAGGATGAAAAAATTCAACGATATGCTCAAGGCTGTCAAACTGAAAAAAATGGCAGCCTCAGACGCTGAAATCAGGACCCTTAAGGATGTGACTCTTAAAAAAGGCGATATGGCAGGATATATTGAAACAGCATATGCCCAGGCTTTATTTCCAAAACCAAGGGACAAAAAAGGGAAGGAAAAGCAGATTGACATAAATGAAAAGAAAAAACTGCTTTTCACAAATATTAAGGTCGGAAAGGATGACCTCAGGTTTCTTGCCATGGACCGTGCACAGAAAGTAAAGGCGTTGATAGCTTCAAAAGGCAGGATAAAAGATGCAAGGATTTTTCTGGTTGAACCGGACGAAGGTACGGATTCCGGCAGAAACGGCAGTAATACCAAAGGCAGTATAGTAAAATTTTCTTTTAAATAAATCAGATCAGGGAGCTTCAGAACCATGGATGAAAAACCATTAAAAAGCGTTTATTTCCATTTCAGATTTAAATTTCTCGCATTGACTGCCATTTTTTTTCTGCTTTGGATTATTCTTTCCACATCCACGGAATTCAGTCAGTTTGCCCAGAGTGACCAGTTCAGGCTGCTCGGGCCTTTTTTTATCAGTTCAGGGGTTTTTTATCTGATTTTCAGGAAAGTACCGATCAAATGTCCGTATTGCGGCAGGCTGGTATCAACACGCAAAGACTGGAAATGTACATCATGCGGTAAGATGCAGGGCAAAAAACGGTTTTTGATTGATAAATGCGTGCATTGCCGCCAGATCCTTGCAAGTTCTTTTTGTGACCATTGTAAAAAAGAGTTCAGGCTTTAAGTTTCACAATTACGTTTGTACCTTCGTCCAAGGTACTTGTGATATCAATGGTACCTGAATGGCTTTTTATGATGCTTCTTGCAAGACAGAGCCCCAAGCCCCTGGCATTTTTTTTGTTGGCCGTAAAATAGGGCCTGAAAATTTCCTCTAGATGCTCAGGTGCTATGCCGTAACCTATATCGCTGATTGTTATTTTTATATATTTTTTGCCGTACGAGCTTGAAACAGATATGATTCCATGAGAATCAATGGCTTCAAAGGCATTTTTTACCAGTTCGCGGAATGCTTTTTCCATGCTTTTTGCCTTTACCTTTATTTCAGGTATATTCCCGAATTCGGTCTGAACATCAATTTTTGATTCAGTTTCTGCACGAAATTTTTTTAATATATTTTCAAGCATGGCGTTGATATCAGTTTCTTCAGGTATTTCATCATGTTCCGGGATAAATTTTGCAATATCCTTAATGGTTTTTTTGATACGGTTAAGGCCTGCTTTTGAATCCTGTATTATTGCAGAATATTTTTCCATTGTTTCTTCAATATTAATATTCTTTTTGAGCTGATCAATATCTCCGGCAGTTTCATCTTCTTTGCCCTGTGCCTTTGTGTCTGAATGAGAAGCAATGATATTGCTGAAAATTTCATATTTTTCAAGCATGTTGTTCATATCAGTGTAAAACCGGTCAATGGTATCAAGATTTTTTCTAATATTTCTGCTTTCTGAATCAATCTTTGGCAAGCCGGCAGATGAAATATCTCCCACAGCAGCAAGCCTGTAAGTTTGCTGCAGTTCTTTTTCGCTGGCTTTTAATGCCTGGATTGCCTTTTCCAGCCGCTGTTTCTTTGTATCCAGCATTTTTTCAAGGCTTCTGTTGTATTTGGTAAGATTGGATTCTGCTACAATTCGCCTTGCGATTTCCTCATTGAGCCGTATGTTTTTTTCTCTGATCTGTTTTGACTGATTTTCCAGTTCCACAAGATGCATATAGGATCTTAAAGCAGTTGTGACGGTTGTGAAAAGTTTCTGGGAAGTCAGTTCAGTCTTTTCCTTGTAATCATTGATGTCATAATTTACTATAATCTCTTTTTCAGGGGCTTTTCCCGGCTGCCCTGTCCGCAGAATGATTCTTAATTTGTCATTTTTTTCCTTTTCCCTTATAAACTTTGCAACTTCAAGCCCTGCATCATTGGTTTCCATGACAACATCAAGCAGGATACAGGCAGCATCCGGATGATCTCTGACAAGCTGTTCAGCTTCCTTTGCAGAATATGCAGAATAAAATTCCAGAGTACGGCCCATATAGAAATAATCAGACAATACAAGCTTTGTCATTGTATGGACCTGTTTTTCATCATCAACGATCAGAAGTTTGAATTTTTCATTATGTTTTTTTTTAAATCTTTGATCTGGTTTTGATTCATCAGCAAAAACAATGGTATCATTTTGTTCAGGGTTTTTAGATATAATATTCATAAGTTTTTCTCCGAAAAGAAGAAAATAAATTTGATGACTGGATGTGTTCAAGAATATTAAAAAAAATGTTGGTTGTCAATCCGACAATTGGAAAACCGGCAGTTAAGGGGAAGTGTCACCTACATAAGGCCTGTGAATTCAATGCTTAATTTCTGCTGAAGCTTTTCAGTCATTTTGAAAATTTCTTTAAGCATGATCTGGTCAAAAGATGAAAGACTGTGCGGAAAAATATAATTGTCAGGCTGTTTCTCCTCATCCATTATGGCTGTGATCTGTCTTAAGAACCTTAAACGCATCATATAGTTGTAGGCAGCGACAATATCGGTATATTCCTTTGGGGTCAGTGCATGTCTTGCAGAAAGTCTGAACAGCCTTGCAAGTGTGTTTGTCTGTGAAATTTGGTTTTTAAGGGCATATACCCTTGCAAAATCAATAATGGGCAAAAGAGCGATTTTAATATCAAGGGCACCTTTGAGCCTGCCCTTTGTTTCAACGACAAATTTGCCGAACCTGGTAATGGGAGGTTTGAAATAAAGGGTGTTTTCAGTCATATTTCTTAAAAAACCGGACCAGTTTCCAATGGAATTTAAAAGGAATAGCTTTAACTGGTCAGCAAGGTCAAAATGTCCCCATGTTCCCCTGAAATCAAAAAAAATGCTTGAATGAAGAAGATTTTCAGGGTTGGATGTGCGTATCCATGTATTGAAATATTCCTTCCATTTTGACAGGGGCTGGCACCATTCAGGATTCATGGCCATGTTATTGCCTTCACAGAACCTGTAACCTGCTGTATTGAGCTGACTGCAGATAAGCTTTGCAAGAGAATCGAAATATTGCTTGGCTTTGGCAGTATTTTCACAGTCCTCAAAAATAATAGCATTATCCTGATCTGAGATAAGGGTCTGTTCCTCACGGCCTTCCGAGCCCATGGTTAAAAATACAAACCTGCATGGAACAGGCCCTTGCTGTTCAATCGAGAATCTTATGATCCTGTCGATTATTGCATCGGAAAATCCTGAGATCAGACGGGTTATATAATCCGGGTTGGCTCCGTTCTGAACCGGATCAAGAAGCATTTTTTCCATTCTGGAATGGATATTTTCAAGGTCGGTAATTGACCTGGCAGACTGTATGCTTTTAATCAGCAGGCTTGCCGATTCCATCTGAGATGCGATCAGATCCTTTCCGCTTATGATGCCTGTGATATCCCCTGACTGGCTTTTAACTCCAAGATGATATCTGTTGTTTGCAGTCATGGATAAAAATGCGTCAAATACCTGGCTGTCGGCTGAGATTGATATAACCGGTGACGACATTATCTGTGACACAGGCTCTGAAAGGTCTGGATTCTGTGAGCCAAGTTTTTTTCTGAAATCAGAATCAGTTACAATACCTGTGATATTGCGTGGATCCTTTTTTATCAGAACTGCATCTGTACCACTGCCTGCCATTTTTTGAGCAGCTTTGTAAATGCTTGAATCCTGTGTGCATGTGGATATATTGGGCGTAAAAATACTTCGGATGGGACGGTTGAAAAAGGGCAGGGCAAAAGAATTGATTTTTATCTGCCTGGTCATGATTTCTGCAAATGCCGGGTTTGTCATGCACCTGCCGAATTCACAGGCAAAATAATCAAGAAACTTCGGCCATGACCTGCACAGGGATAAAAAACTCCCTGCATCAAGGGTCATAAAAGTGGAGTCTTCACAAACCTTTAATGATCTTATGGATACCCCGTTGTTGAACACAAGGGACAGACCGCCGAAATTACTGCCTGGCAGGAGTTTTCCTTTGAGAATTTTTGCATGATCAAGCCTGTAATAATATTGTGCAAGGCCTTTGGACAGGATATAGATTTTTTTGATTTCAGTAAATTCCTGGTCCACCAGAATGGTATCCCTGCCTGCTTTTTCATATGAAAAGCAATTGAATAATTTTTTTTGCTCGTCATGTGGAAGTATGGAAAACGGATAAACCTGTTTTTTTTCTTTCAAGGTTTTTTCCTTTTTTTAAGATCATAATTATTATGGCACTGATTTAAAAGTCTGTTTTGCCGGCAGAAACTTATCCTGGTCAACCGGAATATAATGAATTTTATCAAACCCGAACATTTTTGCTATCAGGGAAGGCATGGATTCTTTGGTTCTTGTGTTATAATATATGACTTCATCATTATAGCTTTTTGCAGCAACAAACAATTTGTCCTGAATCCCATATATCTGTGAGGTAAGTTCCTCTGCCATGTCGGCAGATAATTGTCGTACAGGCGGTTTAAGATATTTCAGAGTGTTTTTGAAAAATTGTGTGAGATCTGCCTGTGAATTTTCCAGGTGACGGGTCTGATTCTCATCCAGGGGAGGGTCTATGGTTTTCAGGGTTTTCAGAACATCTGCTGCCATACCTGCACACTGCCTGAAGTCTGCCATGTCTGCTTCAAGTCCGGCATTTTTAAAATCCTTAATGATTATATCTGCAAGATTTACTCTTTCCTGGCATATCTGTGTAAGCAGGGCCTTTGCATCCGTGATTCTGTTCCGGGCTCTCCAGAAACTTGAATATCCGCCGAATATAACACAAAACACAATGATGGAAGTGAAGATAAGACAGAACAGGATAAGTCTGAATTTCTGACCTGGCATGGGCAACTCCTTCTTTTTGAAGATTAGATGTCAGTGTTCAACAAGGTATTTTACACTAATATTTCAGTCTTGCATAATAGGTTTTCTTTGATGCCTTTATGGCGTCTCTGAGTGTTAAAATTCCATTACTGTTCAATATGGGCAGAAGTTTTAAAAATATTTCAGCACTTGCTATTGCATCCCCTAAGGCTGTATGTCTGCCCAGTATGTTTACTCCGAGCCTTCTGGCAATATTTTCCATGTCATGGTGCTCATGAAGGGGATGCAGAATTGCAGATAAGAGCAGGGTGTCAAGCACAGGTCCTGTAAATTTTATCCCTGAAGTTTTTTCCTTGACCTTCAGCATTTTCATGTCAAAGGCAATATTGTGTCCGACCAGCACCGTGTCTGATGCAAATTTTTTAAACATGGGCAGAATGGCATTGATGTCTTTTTTACCTGTGACCATTTCATAATTTATACCGTGAATCTTGTATGATTCAAGTGGAATATCCCTTTTGGGGTCCACAAGTTCCTCAAAAATATCCTGATAAATTATTCTGGAGTTTACAATTCTTACAGCGGCAATTGAAATGATTTCATCGCCTCCGTCAGGGTCAAGCCCGGTTGTTTCCGTATCAAATACTGTATATGTGATATTTTTAAGACTTGTGTCAAGCAGATCCCTGTCCTCGTCTTCTGTCCTGAAAAGATTAAAATCATAGAACTCAGGGCGGCTGCCTGTGATAACCGGGGACAATCGTTTTTCCTGTCCTGATTTTTCCGATTCAGCCTGAAAGGATATATCTATCTGACAGGTGGTTTTGTTCCCATCTTCAATAATATGAAAACAGGCCCTGTTCTGCCTGAAAACATAGAAAAGACTCGGCAAACCATTGATTGGCCTGAACAGCAGATTTTTTATATCATCGGCATAAACCATGATTTTCTGCCATTTTATGGCAAATACAATTGTATCCCTGTGCTGAGTACATGAGAGCCTGAAAATTTTTTCTCCTGTCATGTCTGACAGATTCTCGAACAAGAATACCAATGAGGTTGTAAGAGAATAAGTATCACCGAGAATTTTTTCATAATTGACATGAAGGTTTGTATCTAACCTGACATTACAGGCTGAATCAAGCTTTGCCTTAAGTGAATTGATAAATTCCACAATTGACAGACTGCCAAGCGGAATTCCCGTTAAAATGGCATCAAGTATGGTGTCTGCTATTTCTTCGTATTGATCATGCAGAATTTCAAACTGTTCCTGCGTCATGGATTGCCGGGACAGACCAGGATCATGGGCTAACAGGCGTGTTCTGAATTTATCTGTTTTTTTAAATATATTGTCAAACTGATTTATATCATCTGTCACATCCTGAAATGTCAGAATAAATCCTGTCATGTTTCTGTCCTGATCAAGCACTGGAATGGCCACAGCGCTTATAAGACATCCTGAATGTATCGGGGTGATGAAATATGATGCAACTCCTGCTTTTTCCATTTTAAGCCGGTCTTCTATTTCAGAAACAGCATGGGCAATCAATGCCTTGTCTATGAGGTGAAAAATGGATCTGCCAAGGCCTATGAACTGTTCTGATTTCTGTCCTGGTTTATTCCCCATGAATATGTTTTTTGCAAGTGAATTGAAAAGCAGAATCCTGCCGCTGTTGTTACAGATAATAACTCCCTGTGGAAGTTCTGCCATTATTGCTGCAAGCAGATTTCTTTCTTTTTCAGTTTCTTTTCTTGCAGACAGAATCTGCTGGGTTATATCCTTGTTCAGGTTTTCAAACATATCTGCAAAATCATTGATTATCCCGGACAACTTCTTTATATCCGAAGGCCCTGAAACAGACAGCCGGTGCGAGGGATTTGATGCATATATTACAGAGGCTTCTGCACATATTTTTTTTAATGGCTTGATGTAAATTGCAAATATGATTTCAAGGCTGACCAGTATTACACCGGTGCATATCAGAACCATACTTGCCACAGACAGAAAATGTTCATTGACAATGGAGATAATGGCATGACACTGCTGCGGCGTCAGTCTCTGCCACAATAATATGAATATCAGGACAAGAGCTGTAAGGGTGGCGCCCATTGTGATTAACACAATTTTCCAGAATCGGTTGGGTTGGATCATTGGCAGAAAAAGACAGGAAGAATTCCGGAAAATAATATTTTATCCGGAATTCTTCCATATAAAAGGTTAAAATCTATTGAACCGGATTATCCCCACCATCCCCAGCCGAAACTGGCGATCAAAAGGATACAGAAAACAACGGTAACAATCAGATATTTATCTTCTGAAGCCATAATTTATCCTCCTTTGCATGCATGAGCAGTAATACGGCCTATGCCATATTGTCCGCTTCCTTGGTAACATCCATGATTTCGGTATCTGCCCTTCTTATCTGCTCTTCCGTGGTTGTGGACATTTCAGCCTTAAAGCACAGAGCCCACATCATCACGATACCCACAACCCACCATGCAAGCTGCCATGACCATGTTGCAGGGAATCCGCAGAACGTGAATGCTGTGTTGCCGAGCAGTACGCCGGGCCCAAGGGCCAGAAAATACCATACAGGAACAAGAATCTTCATCCTGGCGCGCCATTTTCTGCCGTTTTCACTTGGGGCATCAACGCTGTCAAGCCATTCCCTGACTTCTTTCTGGCGGGCTTCTGTTTCTTCTGAATTCTTGAATCCAAGCCCGCGACAGCCGTACGCAACCACAAATCCTGCAAAGATACCCCAGAATGCAGTATGCATTGACAAAGGATATTTCCATACAAAATAGGTAAGCATGTTGACGACAATACCTACAAAAAGACCGAGGGCCGCACCAATGCTCGGGAATTTGAAACCCCAGTGTACACCCACAAGCATGAGATACATGATGGTTCCAAAGGTGGTGGCAAAACCTCCGATCATTACGATTGCATCGGACGAAGTAAGACTTACCACAACGGCAGCCAGTGTCAGGAGAGTTGCCATGACCCTGTTTGTCCAGATCTGTTCTGCATGTGTACCACCCTGTCTTCTGACATATCTCCACCATACATCTCTCTGGATTATGGTTCCACCGGTTCCGATATAGGGAGCGGCAGTTGAGTGAATCGCTGCAATTGCACCGAGAAAAACAAGGCCTAGAACAGGACCTGGCAGGAATTTTGCCATGAGTTTGGGAACAACGTCTCCATTGTTTGCAATGGTCATCTGTCCTGCAAGCTCAAGTATTTTTGCACCCATGCCCTGAAAAGCTGAGAAAAAGAACAGGCAGACGCCAACAACAAATGTTGACATGAAAACCTGCTGCCATGCAAGTGGTTTTGGGGACTTGATGCCAAAATTCCATAATATGAATGCAGGTGAAGACTGAATGCCCATCAGGGCAAACATATAGGTTAAAATCATTACTGCAGTCCAGCCGCCGCCAATACCGAAATGGATAAGTCCAGGTACTTTGATATATTTCTGATCAAGGCTCTGAAGCGCATGAGACATGCCTGACCAGCCGCCTATGGCATCTGACCTTACAACAAAAACTCCCAGGAGGATGATACCGGAGACAAGAAGCACGAACTGAAGAACGCCAACCCAGGTACTTGCCTTGAGCCCGCCTGTTACAACATAGAACCACACGATAAAGGCCATGATGATAAGGCCCATTGTCGGAGGAACACCTGCTACCCAGTAGAACAGTTTTGATGCGGCAATGAGCTGAATGCCTGAATAGAAGATTGAATACAGAAGGGCGGCAAGAACTGTAAGCCATCGCACTGTTTCATTGTTGTAATAATATGCGAACATATCGCCAGGGGTGATAAACCCGTAGCGTTTTCCCATGAGCCAGTTTCTTTTGGCAAAAAATGCGCCTGTGATGGGAATTGTAAGAACATAAAATGATGCATACGCATAGACAAGCCCGACCTTCCATATCAGGCCGGGATGGCCTACAAAGGTCCACCCGGAAAAGGAAGCAGCCGTTGCAGCCATCAAAAATGCGATAAAAGGAATGGAGCGTCCTGCAATTCCATAGCCTGATGCGGTTTTCTCACTGAAAAAACCTTTTAATCCCCACCAGAAACAATAAATAATGTACAGCCCCAGTAAGAGGTATACCCACATCTTTGGACTCATATTAAATTTCCTCCTGTCTTGTTTTAGATTTCATTGATAGGATTGTTCACTTGATTATATCCTTAAATCTTAAGGATAATCAGGGCATACCGCATCACCTCCTTTCCTTTGAATCGTTGTATGTGGTTGTTTCATAATTTTGTATTTTTCTATGCTTTACTGCCGTATCCTATCTTGCCCAGGGATTCTTTTATCTCGTCCAGAATTGTGTAATCATCAATTGTGGCAGGAACTTTATACTCTTTTTTGTCAGCAATTGAACGCATGGTTCCCCTCAGTATCTTGCCTGATCTTGTCTTGGGAAGCCGTTTGACAACAACAGCTGTTTTAAATGCTGCAACAGGACCGATTTTTTCTCTTACAAGGTTTATGACTTCTTTTACCACCTCATCTTCATCTCTTGTCACACCTGCATTTAATACCATCATGCCAAGGGGTATCTGCCCTTTCAGTGAATCTTCAACACCCATGACAGCGCATTCAGCCACATCGGGATGTGAGGCAATCACTTCTTCCATGGCTCCTGTGGAAAGCCTGTGGCCTGCAACATTTATGATGTCATCGGTTCTTGCCATTACGTATACATAACCGTCTTCATCAATGAATCCTGCATCTGCTGTTTCATAGTATCCTGGAAATTCGCTGAGATAAGCATCCTTGAAACGCTGGTCATTCTGCCATAAGGTGGGAAGGGTGCCGGGAGGAAGCGGAAGCTTTGCAACAATTGCTCCGATTTCCCCTGCTGGTACAGGATGACCGTCATTTCCCAGCACGGCCAGGTTCCATCCCGGAACCGCTTTGGTGGGAGAGCCAGGTTTTACCTCAAACTGCTGAATTCCCACGCAGTTTGCAGCAATTGCCCATCCTGTTTCCGTCTGCCACCAATGGTCAATTACAGGCACTTTAAGGGCATTTTCAGCCCAGGTCAGTGTGTCAGGATCAAGCCTTTCTCCTGCAAGAAAAAGATATTTGAAACATGACAGGTCAAAATCCTTCATAAGCTGTGCTGAGGGGTCTTCTCTCTTGATTGCCCTGAAAGCTGTCGGTGCTGTAAAAAGGGTTTTCACCTTGTGCTGGGATATGATTCTCCAGAACACGGAAGCATCAGGAGTTCCCACAGGTTTGCCTTCAAAAAGGACAGTGGTGCATCCCTTGAAAAGAGGGCCATAGACAATATATGAATGTCCCACCACCCATCCTATGTCGGAAGCTGCCCAGTATACATCTCCTTTGTTCACTCCATAGATGGCATTCATGGTCCATTTCAGGGCCACAAGATGTCCTCCGTTGTCACGGACAACACCCTTTGGTTGGCCTGTGGTACCTGAGGTATAAAGTATGTAGAGTGGATCTGTTGCCTTGACCGGGACACAGTCCGCAGGCTCTGCCTTTGCCATTTCATCTTCCCAGTCAAAATCGCGGTTTTCAATCATGGAGGCCCTGGCCTGCGGCCTTTGAAAAATAATACATGATTCTGGTTTGTATTCTGACAATTCAATGGCCTTGTCAAGCAGGGGCTTGTATTCTATGACCTTTTTCACCTCAATACCGCAGGAGGCTGAGACAATGACCTTAGGTTTTGCATCGTTTATTCTGGTGGCAAGTTCATTTGCAGCAAATCCTCCGAAAACAACCGAGTGAACAGCTCCTATCCTGGCACAGGCAAGCATGGCAAATACAGCTTGGGGTATCATTGGCATGTAAATCACCACACGGTCTCCCTTTACCACTCCTTTGGATGCCAGAACTCCTGCAAAGCGAGATACCTGATCCTTAAGATCGGAAAAGGTATATTTTTTGATTGTACCGGTCACAGGGCTGTCATAGATAATGGCATCCTGATCTGCCATTCCGTTTTCCACATGAAGGTCAACAGCATTATAGCAGGAGTTTGTTTCCCCTCCTGTAAACCACCTGTAAAAAGGCTTGGCTGAATCATCCAGAACTTTATCCCATTTTTTGTACCAGTGGCAGTCTTCGGCAATGGAACCCCAGAATCCATCCGGATCATTGATGGACTGATCATAAGCTTGAGCATACAAATCGGACATTAGAATAACCTCCTAAAATTTCAGCGGTATCATAACAAGATATTATTTTTGCACCATGTTTTTTATTTCTTCCACAACTTCAGGATTGGCAAGGGTCATGACATTGCCCACATCTCCGTTATTGGAAATGGCTCCCAGCACACGCCTCATGATTTTTCCGGATCTTGTCTTTGGCATGTCAGGTACAAGCCATACCTTTCTTGGCTTTGCAATTTTGCCTATCTGATCACACACAGCATCGGAAATCTTTTTTGCAAGTTCCTCACTTGGCTCAACTCCCTGTTTCAGGGCAATATAAAGATCAGGCTCCTTGCCTTTGATTTCATGGGCAACCGGCACAACTGCTGACTCTGCAACCTCTTCCACCACAAGGGCGGCAGATTCTATTTCCTTGGTTCCAAGTCTGTGGCCTGAAACATTGATAACATCATCAATACGCCCAAGGATCCTGAAATACCCGTCATCAGACCTCATGGCAGCGTCTCCTGCAAGATATGGCCAGTCTCTCCAGTCCTTGCTTTCAGGATTTTTGCAGTATTTTGCAAAATATGTGTCAACAAACCTGTCCCTGTCTCCCCATACGGTCTGAAGCATGCCAGGCCATGGGTTCTGAATACAGATATTGCCTGCTATGCCTGATTCTGTAATTTCGTTTCCATCGTCATCCAGGATAATGGGGTGAATTCCCGGGACTCCCGGGCCTGCGCTTCCAGGTTTCATGGGATTGATGGCAGGAACCGTGCTGCACAGAAAACCACCTGTTTCAGTCTGCCACCATGTGTCCACTATAATGGCCTCACCCTTGCCCACAACTGACTGGTACCATTTCCATACTTCAGGTTCGATGGGCTCGCCAACCGTTGTCATGTGCTTGAAATGATAATTGTATTTGGCAGGTTCATCAGGCCCTAACTTTCTTAAGGCTCGTATTGCAGTGGGTGCAGTATGGAAAATGTTGACATCCAGTTCCTGGGCTATTCTCCATGACCTGCCTGCATCCGGATATGTCGGGACTCCTTCGTATATTACAGTGGATGCACAAAGGGCAAGAGGGCCGTAAACAATAAAAGAATGACCTGTGATCCAGCCTATGTCAGCCATACACCAGTAAACATCTTCAGGATGAATATCCTGAATATATTTTGACATTGCAGTTACATATGCAAGATAACCACCTGTGCTGTGCTGGCAACCCTTTGGTTTTCCTGTGGTTCCACTTGTATACATCAAAAACAGGGGGTCTTCAGAAAGCATTTTTTCAGGCTCAACCCTTGCCCCGTAAAATTTTTTCACCTCATCATTGGCAAAATAGTCGCGTCCATCCACCATCGGGGTTTCAGAAGAATATTTCCCGGGATAACGCTGCCATACCAGAACCTTGTCAACCTTCTGGCCTGCCTCGGCGGAAATTTTAACGGCCTCATCTGCAGCTGCCTTGTGATTCAGAAGGTTCCCGCCCCTGTAATATGCATCCATTGTAATGAGAACCCTTGAATTTGAATCAACTATCCTGTCTGCACAGGCGCTTGCGGAAAAACCTCCAAAAACCACTGAATGAATTACTCCAAGCCTTGCACATGCAAGCATGGTTATGGGAAGCTCAGCAGACATGGGGAGATGAATGGTGACCCTGTCGCCTCGTTTCAGGCCTGCAAAATCCCTGAGCAGGGCTGCAAATTCATTTACCCTTACATAAAGTTCCTGATAGGTGATGTGCTGGATTCTTTCCTCTTCAAGCTCAGGCACAAAATGTATGGCAGTCTTGTTTTTATTATCTTTAAGATGGCGGTCAATGCAGTTGTAACTTGCATTGATCAGCCCGCCCTTGAACCATTTATAACAGGGAGCATCGCTTGTATCCAGAACCTCATCCCAGTATTTGTACCAGGTCAGAAGTTCTGCATATTCAGTGAAACAGTCCGGAAAATTATCCAGGCTGAATCTGTCGAAGATTTCTTCATCAGTGAGGTTGGCCTGAGCAATGAATTTGGTGGATGGATAATAATAATCTTCTTCTTTCCAGTGGACTGCAATCTGTGCCTCGGTGGTTTCGACAACTTCTTGTTTGCTCATGAATCATCTCCTTATGAATTTATAAACAGTTTTCGCTAAGTTTATTAAGTGGTTTCCCATTGGAAATTAAAACTGGCATCACCTCCTTTTTTTAATTAATAAAAAACGGCAATCAAAAAATATATGAACTTAACAGCCAAAGATACAACTTCTGAAAGCAATAAGCTTTTCCGCGTCAGACCTGGTATAGGAAACGTACAAAGTGAGATGAAAAATCGTAGTCATTTAGTGAATCCGATTTATACCATAATTTATGCATTATTAAGAACTAAGGACTAAGTCAACAAAAAAAAACATTTTTTTAAATAAATTTAGTGCACAATTATTAACAATTCTGCGTAAAAATATACTAGCAGGTCAAAGAAAAAAGCTAATACACTAAAATTATTTGAAATAAATAACTCAAACAAGGTTTGATGGCTTTAAACCGGTATGATTTTACTAAATATCAAATATAAAAGGTTTTTTATTGCATGATAAATATGTTTGCAGGTATAGTGGCCAGTGAACTGAAATATTAAAACAGGAAATTTGAAAGGATGTGTGTAAAAATGGCAAAACCTGTTGATACATACTGGAATTTCAGGCTTGAAGCTGTGAAAGCAAAGCTTGAGGAAAATAATTTTGAAGTGTTTATTGCTCAGGATGCAGAAAATGCAAAACATATTGCCCTTGATACGATTATTCCCGGTCTTGATATCAAAAGCGTGTCATGGGGAGGATCAATGTCCTTTGTCAGCACAGGGGTTTTTCATGCCCTGAAGGACAAAACAGACATTGAGGTTCTCAATACCTTTGATAAAAGCCTGTCAAAGGAGGAAATGATGGATTTAAGGCGCAGGTCCCTTATGGTGGATCTGTTCATAACAGGCACAAACGCTTTGACAGAAGACGGGCAGCTTGTCAATCTTGACATGATAGGAAACAGGGTTGCGGCAATGATGTGGGGCCCTGAAAATGTATTGCTGTTTATCGGCAGAAACAAGATCACCCCTGACCTGGAATCTGCCATGACAAGGATTAAAAATTATGCTGCTCCGGTCAACACCATCAATCTCGGCAAGAAAACCCCGTGCAGAAAGACAGGTTTCTGCCATGATTGTTCAAGTCCTGACAGAATCTGTAATTATTGGTCCATCATTGAAAAAAGTTTTGTGAAAAACAGGATAAAAATTATTCTTGTCAATGAAGATCTGGGGTTTTAATCATGCAGAAGATTATGGTTTTTCAACAAAACGGCTCAGGCAGAACCAAGATAGACGGGATCAACAGGTTCGGGGCAAGAAAATTTGTTCTTGAAATTTTTGATATTGATGAAACCCTGCCTCCTGTTCTTGATGATACATCTGCGTATCTGCCTGAAACAATTGAAGCTGATCTGGTGCTTGATTATCTTATCCACAGGGATCTTTCAGATGATTTAAGTAAATTATGCAGTAAACTTGGAATTCCCGTGGTTGCTTCGGGCAAGAAAATACTTGCAGGCAGCGCAATCTGTCCTCCCACCTGCTGTGCACTTCATTATCAGAAAAATCTGGGGGATTATGGTCTGGTCTTTGGCAGGCCGGAGATCAGGGTTGTAACAGACAAGGACATTATCCGTGAAATCAGGGTTGAAAAGGGCGCTCCCTGCGGAGCAACGTGGAATGCAGCCGCAAAAATAAAGAATATGCCCATTGAAAGGGCCCTGACCCGGTTCGGACTTGAGGTGCAGTTTTTCTGCACTGCAGATCCTGCATCATGGGATCCTTTGTGGGGTAAAAGCCCTGTGCATTTTGCAGCGGACATACATTCAGCCGTGCTCAAGGCTGCCTTAAAGAAACAGGAATAATGGTTCTTAAAGCAAATAAGAATTTTTCCATGAGAGTGGCCATTATTGATGATGAGCCAATTGCATGCAGGGAACTTAAAAAAGCCTTTGCAAAAAAAACAGATTTTGAGGTTGATGTTTTCCCGGATGGAGAGTCTTTTATAAAGAAAATGAACCAGACATTATTTGATCTGGTTCTGTGTGATCTTAAACTGCCGGGCATGGACGGAATACAGGTGCTGACCAGGATAAAAAAACAATTTCCTGATACCCAGGTGATTGTCATCACGGCATACGGATCAATTGACACAGCCATAAAGGCTGTGCAGGCAGGTGCGTTTCATTTCCTTGCCAAACCTGTGAAAAAGGAAGAGTTGCTTTCCCTTGCAGGCCGTGCCCTTGAAACTGTCCGGCTTACAAGGGAAACCCAGGCACTTAAAAGAAGTCTTTTTAAACAGTCGAGGCAGCAGTATCTCATAGGGCATTCTCCTGCAATTCAGGAAGTGCTGACCCTTGTCAAAAAAGTGTGTTCGCTTAACTGCAATGTTCTGATCCAGGGAGAAAGCGGTACAGGCAAGGAACTTGTGGCAAGGGCGCTTCATTTTCTGGGAGTACGCAGGGAAAAGCCTTTTATTGCCTTCAGCTGCGGAGGCTTTTCCGATGATCTCATTGCAAATGAGCTTTTCGGGCACAGGAAAGGTGCTTTTACAGGGGCGGTTGATACCAAAATAGGCCTGCTTGAATCAGCCCACAGGGGAACAATCTTCCTCGATGAAATAGGGCTTATGCCCATGACCATGCAGGTCAAGCTTTTAAGATTTGTCCAGGAACGCAGCCTCATAAGAGTGGGTGGAGTAAAACCTATTCCCGTGGATGTGCGCCTGATTGCTGCAGGCAACCATGACCTCAAACAGGAGGTGGAGCTTAAAAATTTCCGCAAGGATCTTTATTACCGCCTCAATGTGGTTTCCATAACGCTTCCTCCGCTTCGTGACAGAAAAGAGGATATTCCTCTGCTTGTTCATCATTTTCTTCAAAGATATAACAAAAAGTTCAAAAAACAGGTTGCAGGCGTGGATAAAAAAGCCATGGCCATACTTAACCAGTATCCTTTTCCCGGCAATGTAAGGGAACTTGAAAATATCATTGAAAGAGGGGTGGCGCTTTCTGACAGGCCTGTTATCACTCCCCAGGATCTTCCGGCAGATCTTCTTGAACTCTCCATTACAAGGCTTGAGGATGATACTTCTTTAAAATCCCTGGAAGAGGTTGAAAAGGAACACATAAAAAAAATATTGATAAAAACTGCCTATCACAAGGGCAGAGCTTCTGAAATTCTGAAAATTCCCCGTACCACTTTGTGGCGCAAAATGAAACGCTTTAATCTTGGATGAGTCAGATGTTTCAATTTGAACTGCCTTCTTAACTGCCACCATTACAGGCATTTGGTGTCACAGACAAGATGGTTTGATGTAATTTATTTCAATATGAATCAAACCAGTAGAATACTGGTTCTGTATTTCGGTCAAATGCCTGCCTGCCGTACGTTTTCATAATGGCATGGATTTTGTACGCAAAACTTATGGCAAAGGCATTGAAAGTTTTTTCAGGCCTGTTGCTTTTGCGGCAGGTTTAAAGAATTGGAATTCTCAAAACACAGGAAAACAATCGGTGAATACAGAAAATATACTGGTTCCGTTTGACAGGAACAGTTCCGGACTTAAATCCTTGTACCATGCATTTGCCCTGGCCGAAAGGATAACTGCAAGGGTTGTGGTTCTTATTTTTAAAGACGGCATAGATGAAAAAAGCACGATAATGCCGCTTGAAAAAGCCTGCAAGGATATGGTGCAAAGCGCCTGTGAACAGGGACTTTCTGTATCCTTTCACATTGTGTATGACGGGTTTGAGTCTGAATTTGTCAATATAATAAAAAAGGAGCACATTGATCTTATTGTTCTAAATGCTTCGGACATGGAAATGAAGGCAGCCATGAAGCCTGTAAAAACTGCAATGTCTCTTCAGGTAATTGAAGTAAAGGAAAAACAATAAGAAAATAAAAAGCCCGGCCATGTTTTCACAGCCGGGCAATATCTTTAGTTTTATAATATCATCGCAGGATCAGTACTGAAGACTGTGCACCGTTTATGAGCCGGTTTACTCTCTGTTTGGGAAACAATTTATGGAATAATGATTTTTTCCCCATCCACAATGCTATAAGATCCTTTCTGGCTGCCTGCGATATGAAATCGTCAAGTGACTGGGCATCAACAAGCTTTATCCATGCCTTGATGTGCTGATTCTGATAATATTTCAGGACCTGGTTCATTTTCTGGTCAACATCTTCTTTAAGAGCGCCTGAATCTGTAATTCCCACAAGTTCAAGTTCTGCCGAGTGAACGCTTATCATCTGGTTGATCATTTCAAGTGATTCCTGGCTCACATAATCATGGTCAAGGCAGCAAACTATTTTTTCAGGATGCTTTTCTTCTTTTACAATCAGTACAGAGCAGGCAGCATCACTGGCCACCTTCTGCGGGGCTGAATTGTCTCCGGGCCAGGTGCACTGGTCATCTTTCGGGCATCCCATTATGATCAGATCACTCTGGGACTGTGCTGATTCAGCAATGATTTCCCTTGCAGAACTTCCTTCTCTGAGCCTGACTGACAGATCTTTCATTGCACCGCCTAAAATATACACATCTTCATATATTCCGGGGCTGATCTGGATAAGTTTGCGTACAGGGCTGCTTTTTGTGTATGGTGACTCCATATCACGGCCTTCAAAGAAACCAAGAAAATCATTTTCCAATGATCTTAAAGCCGCTAAAAGCTTTTCATTATTGTCTGATTTTCCTGATCCGTTATTTTTATCAATGATTCCCAGCAGTCTGACATCAGACCAGGTCTCTCCGGCAATCTTGGCAGCCTCCTTGACCGCACAGGCACTGAACGGTTTATCATTGGCAGCTATCAATATTCTCATTGTAAGATCTCCGTTTATTATAAAAAAATGCTATTGCCACAGCAGCATGACAGGTGACTCAGTACGGGCCAGAAGTTCAAGCACAGGCTCTTTTTTTCCTGCTGTCCTGTCAATCCCGGCAGCCACAAGACCGAAATTTTTAAGAGTGGCAGCAAGTCCGGCTGGTCTGCATTTTATAAACCCTGTATTTTTCGGGGAGCAGCCTGATTTTTCCAGCAGTTTTTTTACAGGCCCGGTTTTCAGGTCTGCATCAGGGCTGTTTTCAATAACAGGATCACCTTTTTTGTCAGGCTGCCATACAATCAGATCAAATCCAATGGAAGACTGCCTGAAAAAATCGGAAAAAACAGGGATTGTTTTATGCTGTGTGTCATTGTATTCCACAACCAGTACCATGGAATCAAGATCAACCAGGTTTTTTACCAGAACAGCAGCAGGAGCAGGCATGTTGCGGAAAAGCTTTGATCTGATCATTTTATGGAAATCTGAGGCTCTGAAGGTTGAAAGAGCTCCTTCCATGAAAAGGTCATATCGCTCCCTGTGAAGTTCAAGTAAAATCTGATCTTCCTGTTCTCCAATCTGGATTTTTGGCCTTCCCAGCAATGGATAATCCACATTTTCAGATGAAAAGAGCTGCTCAATCTCGGTTTTGCCGCTTTCACCAAGTGCAGATTCCCATGTTCGCCTTACCCAGCCTGTACCCGGAAGATTGTAATCAGGGCCTGGATCCTGAACATGAATCGCCTGGAATGCGATATCAAAGGCCCTGGCCATCTTGCAGGCGTAGCGCAGCGCCACACTGGATGCAAGGTCTTTGTTTACGGAAACAAGGGTTCTTATCATTCACTGACCTCCTGGTTGGTTTTCTGTATTTTTTTTTCAGCCTTTTCAATGACCTGAAAAATTTCACCCAGTTTGAACGGTTTTGCAAGGAAATCCAGAACTCCTTTTCTAAAGGATTCCTTGGCAGTTTCCATGGTTGCAAAACCTGTGATTACTATTACTTCTGTTTTAGGGGATCTTTGTTTCACTTCCGTGAGAAACTGCATCCCATCGATCCCTTCCATCTTTAAATCTGTTATGACAATGTCAAATGTCTTTTCCCGTATTCTTGCAACTGCTTCAGAGCTTTTTGAAAAGGTTTCCACATAATAACCTTTTCTTTCCAGTGCTGATTTCAGACGCTTACAGACAATAGGTTCATCATCAAGAATCAGAATGGTAATTTGTTTTGTCTCCTCCATTTTCCCCCCTCGTTGTTTTATCCGGAACTGTGTTTTGTCATTGCCCAGAAATCATCTATATACTTTGCCACATAGTCATCATTGATCATTTTTACGTCAAGCTGCCGCGTAAACGCGACAAGCTGGCCTATGACCACCATGCTTTCTTCCATTTTAGCCTTGGAAACCTTTTTTATTCTCGCAACTATAAGGTCTCTTTTGTTTTCCACCCTGAAATTATGCTCCGCCAGAACTTCAGAAATAAAGGATACACGTCTTGACCTGCGACCGACATCTGTTACTCCCCCGAAAAAACGAAAATAAGCATAATTGTCATTGTGACTGTCGCTCATGTAGGCATCCACCATATTGAAATGGTATCCAAGGCGCAGGCTGATATTGGCATAATTTTCAGACATGATTACAAGATTGCGCCCTATATCCTTTGGATTTGCCAGATGCGAGGAAAAGGTTCTTGTAAGACTGGACATGAAACTTCCGAAATCCACGCTCATTGGTTCGCTGCACCACATGCCCTCTTTTGTCAGTCCTTTCAAAAAGGCCTTTAAAGGCTCTGAAACAATATTGTCCTGGGTAATGTTATTGTCTGATGCGTTATCATCAAGCCCTCCACCAACATCTATAAGCATAAGATCCAGAGGGATGTGAATATCAAGTTTTACAGCTTTTGAATTATCATGTTTTAAATCATAATAGTTCAGGTTGATGAGTTCTTCAACTGCTTTTTCATGTACAAAACGTGTAATATCATGAAAGGTCCTGCAATATTTTGGTGAGAATCTTTTATCTTCAGGATCAACAAAATTAAGCGGGGATATTTTTTTAAGAACCCGTTTTAAAAGCCTGTATTCTGCGGTCTGTTCAAAATGTTCATCAGTAAATTCATAATAGCACAATGCATCTGCATTACCGTCATATACCACATTTGCATCTGCATCCAGTGTTATCTGCTGCCCGTCTGAAAGCATGGATGTCGCAACCTGTGTATCAACAATGGTTGGAACCCGAAATTCCCTTGCTATGGTTGCCATATGTCCTGTGGGGGAACCTATGTCCGTGATGATGCCTGCTGCATTCCTGGCTATTTTGGCAAATATGGGTGATGTCTGCTCTGCAACAAGTATGTCTCCCTGCGAGAATTCATCAAGGCTTTTATGCATTTTATGCATGAACACTTTTCCCGTGGCAACTCCGCTCTGCGCAACAAGCCCTTTGCCCGAAAAAATAACAGGATAGGTCTTTGCAATTTCCCTGATATCGCAGATCATTTTTGCCATTTTTTCTTTTATGTTCAGCGGCCTTGCCTGAAGGAACCATATGACTCCGTCATGATCAATGCTGAATTCAATGTCCTGGGGCTGCTTGAAATAGCGTTCGATTATAAGCCCGGCCTGGGCCAGCCTTACAGCTTCTTCACCTTTTATGCAGGCTTTGGTCTGAAGACTGGGGTCTATCTTTTTTAGTGCAACTCCGCCTTCAGGAAGGGTTTCAAGGGACTGTGTCTTTCGTACAATATTCATACCGACTATTTTGTGGGCAGAATCCCTTTGCACCTCAAATGAATCCGAACGCATCTCACCTGCAACCACAGGAGCTCCAAGCCCCCAGTTCGCATTGATTATTAAAGTTTTTGATTCAGGATTCATGGGATCCATTGTGTAAAGCACCCCTGAAACTTTCGGGTTGATCATGATCATGCATATGACAGCCATTGCAGTTTCATGTTCATCAAATCCTGTGCTTTTTCTGTATTCCATGGCTGTCTCTGTGTAGACACTTGCAATGACCGATTTATAAGATTTAAAAATATTGTCACGCGGTTCGTTCAGAAGGCTTAAATACTGGCCTGCAAAACTGAACTGCCCGTCTTCGCCAAGGGCGCTGCTTCTGACTGCAACAAAAAATTTTTTATTACCTGCTGAAGCTGAAAGCTGCTGCATGGCCCTGTTGATCTGCTTTTTCATTTTGGGCGGGATTTTGCCCTGTTTTATGAGCCTGGATATTTTTGATGCAGCAACGGCAGAAGACAATTGTCCCTTCTGCCATTGATCAATATTTTTTTTTATCTCAAGGTCAATTCCATTGTATTCCAGAAAAAACCTGAAAGCATTTGTTGTGATTGCAAACCCGTCAGGAACTTTAAGCTCCAGAATATTTTTAAGTTCGGCAATATTGGCATTTTTTGATCCTACCACAGCCTCTATATCCGTGTTAACGCTTGTGTGTGGCAGGACATAAAGATCTGTTTCCTCAATGCCGGTTTTTCCTTCCAGTATATCCTCGATGCTGCTGTTGATGCGGCGGAATGCATCATTCAATGCCCTGTAGCGGTTGCCTGCAATATAGTTCAGATCCTGGATGAGCATGTAAACAAGATTTCCCATCTCCCGGCATGTGGAATGGATGTACTGGCTGTCAAATATATAATCCCCTGAGAGCTTGTCCCCCATTCCGGTCATGAGATCCAGAATTCGGTTGTTGGACTCAAGGATTTTCCTGAACCTTGAAAACAGGTCGGAAAAAGATCTGGGACGTTTGGCAGGCCTGCCCAGACGAAAAATTGTCCTTGTCCAGTCCGGAAGATGGGTAATCATAACTTGTTTACAAAAGGTCAGTGCGCACCTTTTCCTCCCTTGAATAAAACTCCTGTGATAAGGCCTGCAAAAATTGCGACTATAACAGCCATGATACCATACAGAAGCGAATGATTAAAGGCAAGATTGGACAGCATTGCAGGAAGTCCGACCTGGCTCACTTTGATGCTGGTTTCTGCACTGCCTGCAACTGCACCGTCTCTGACTGCAAAAGCCTGAACCCTGTATTCGCCTGCAACAATGCCTGAAGGCATGGCAAGGGTTGCGGAAAATTTGCGGACATCTTTGGCAGTGCTGTATTTAACAGAATCATAATAAGTCAGGTATTTACCTTCTTTTTTCTTGAGTTTGATAAATTCTTTGAAAACAGCTGGTTTATCTTTCTGTTCAGGTGTTATTTCCACCTGCTTTTCAAGCGCCTTGAATCCAAGTGCCAGGTTTTCCCAGTTTTTCTTTGCTTCTTCAGTGGAAGGGGACAAAGACTTTGGAACTGCAACCATGAAAATTGACGGACAGTCATGAAGTTCAATGGTGTCCATGTTCATCCATAAAAGTCCCAGAGCCTTTCCTTTTTTCTTGAGCTTGATATGTTCGCCCTTTGCCATGAGTCTTATGACTGCATCTGTTCCGTCCGGGACTTCTCCTGTCACGGTGATATCGATTCCATTGTATGTTGCGCCGATGTGAATCGCATTGGGTTCAACATGCAGTTTTACAGGCACACCTGCAGCAGATGCGGCGCTGACAAGGCATGCACCAATAAAAAACAAAATAGTTAAAATTCCTGTGATATATGTCTTTTTCATATTAATGCCCTCCTGCATATGCCAGAAGAATTTCAGGGGTTAAGAGCAGGTCAAACAGCATTTTGACCATTACAATGAGAACAAGGCTTGCCAGCAGTATCTTAAGCTGCTCACCCTTTAATTTCTTGCTGATTTTTACCCCGAGCTGTGCACCAAGGGTTGAGCCCAGCAGGAGAATCAGAGCCAGGATAAAATCAACGGTATGGTTGGTGTTTGCCTGCATTATGGTTACATTAATGCATGTGAAAAGGATCTGGAAAAGGCTTGTGCCCACAACAACATGCATTGGCATACGAAGCAGGTAAACCATTACGGGAACCATGAGGAATCCGCCGCCCACTCCCATGATGGCGGCAAGGATACCAACAAAGGTTCCAAGTATCAGAGGCATGAGAATGGACAGTTCAACCCCTGATTTTTCAAATCTTGTCTGCCACGGCAGTTTCTTTATTATAAGGGCATACATGGATTCCTTTCCGGGTTTGGGTGAAGCTTCAACAGTCTCTGGAGTTTTTTTCATGGACTGAAGGCTTTCAATGAACATATACCCGCCCACAAATCCAAGCATCAATACATAGGTGATCTGGATAAGGAAATCAGCATTTCCCATCTGACGAAGAATTTTGATGAACTGAACTCCAACTGTTCCTCCTGCAACACCTCCCACAAGGAGCAGGATTCCCATTTTGAAATCCACATTGCCAAGTCTGTAATGTGCAAGGGTTCCTGATGTTGAAGCTCCGACTATCTGGTTTGAGTCTGAAGCTGCTGCAACTGTAGGGGGAATACCCGCCATGATAAGCAAAGGTGTCATGAGAAATCCTCCGCCCACTCCAAAGATACCTGAAAGCAATCCAACAAAACCGCCCATGGCAAAAATCAGCAGTATATTAACGCTGTTGCCGGCAATCGGTAGATACAAATGCCACATTGTCTGTTTTTCTCCTTTTGTTAAAATTCATCTTTGTTATTCTTTGTTTCATGGATCTTATGTACCAAGTCCATGGATGTTCCAAAAAATATGCATGATGATCATAATCATCACAGTGATAAATTTAGCAAAAAGGGTGCCATGACATAAAACATGGTGCAGGTAAGGAATATTTTTTTAGATAACCTGTGTTTTCAGTGTGTTGCGCAATGAAGCCAAAGGCTGCATTAAGAGTTTTGTAAAGGAAGGTATCCGGGGCTGTTTCAAAATGGAAAGCCCCGGAATAATTCAGTGATCAGACCTTTTTGTTTTCTGCATTGATGGCGGGAATATGGACAAAAAAGCTTGTGCCTTCATTTACCTGACTTTTGACTTCCACATAGCCCCCATGTTTTTTTATGATTCCATACACTATGCTCAGCCCGAGGCCGGTTCCTTTTCCAACTGATTTTGTTGTATAAAAGGGATCAAATATTCTTTCAAGGTGTTCAGGAGAAATTCCCTGTCCTGTATCCCTGAATTCGATCATTATATGGTCGTCTTTTTCTTCACAGGCCCTTATGAACACATCCCCTCCATCCGGCATTGCGGAAATTGAATTGAGAAACAGGTTTATGAAAACCTGTTCAAGATTGTAAAGATTGCCCCTGATCGGCGGCAGGTCCTGTGGTATATCTGTTTCAAGCCTGATACCTTTTACCATGAGCTGGTTTTTGATGAGTTTTAATGTGCCGTCCATGACCTGTGAAATTGTAAGTTCAGTGAACACCGGGTGGTCATTTCTGGAGAAATCAAGCAGATTCTTAACCACTTCACTGGCACGCGTTGTCTGGTTTATTATATCCAGAATCATTTCTTTTGCTTCCAGATCACTAAGATCGTCAAACTCTTCTAAAAGACCGTCAGCCGTAAGAGATATATTGTTAAGAGGGTTGTTGATTTCATGGGCAATTCCGGATGTAAAGGTGCCAACTGATGCAAGTTTTCTGGACTGTACAAGCTGCTCCTGCTTTGAATCCAGCTCTTCCACCATTCTGTTGAAGTGTGTGATAAGCCTTGAAATCTCATCTCCTTTTTTGGCATAATCCATGATAGGCTTAAAATTCCCCTTTGAAATATCCTCAGTGGCGTCTGTGATTAGTTTCAGGCGTTTTATCACGCTTCTTGCCTCCATCTGGAACAATATTGCAATCAGTATGATGAATCCTCCCACTGCCGTGACACTGAAAAACATCATGCCTTCAAGAGCCTCATTGATGCGCTTGTGTTTTTTTATGAGAAGGGCATCGCCGAAATCCAGCATGGCAGCTCCCAGTTTTCTTATCTGATAGATATTTGCGTTATCCAGTTCTGCATGGCTTGAATCAATCAGGGCCTTGTATTCCCTGAAATTGTTCTTGAATTTGTCAAAGGCTTCCTTGCCTGCAACTTTTGCTATTGAATCAGACAATTGTGTTATGGTGTCCTCTGTTTTATGAAGGTACAGGGAGAGTTCTGAGATGTTTTTTTTCTTGTACCCGTAAATAATGATATTTTTTTCATAGCGCCTGATTTCAAGCAAATCATCAAGCAGGCTGTGGAATTGTTCCATTGTTGCCATCTTGTTTTTCAGCACCAGAATATTCCATCCGAATGTAACGCTTAAAAATCCTACAAAAAGCAGGCCGCCAACAAATCCTGCAATGATTTTGCTTCTTATTGTACGTGGCATGAATAATTTTCTCCTGATGATTAATATATGACCTTGAAATCCGTAAAATCAGTATTATCCTGTATTTTCTGTGTTACAAGTTTATCGACCCTGGCACTGGCAGGCCCTTTTCTGCACCATTCAAGCATCTGATCCATTACATGATCCGGGGCCTTAAACAATGCCTGCACAGATCCATCGGCCATGTTCTTTACCCACCCTGTCACTCCAAGGCGGTCTGCTGTCTCCTTTGTGGAAGCACGGAAAAAAACTCCCTGAACCTTTCCATATATATCTGCCTTTATTTGAACAATATTATTTTTCATCAGATTTTCTCCTTTTTCAGATGTTTAGATTGTCAAGACTTGCCTTTTTTATGATATTGGTGCCGAATTTTTCAGCAATGCAGTCAACAGCTCTGTCCACAGATTCCCAGCGGTCATTCATATGGCTGTCATCATGAAACAGCTGCATCTGAACAGGACAGTTCCTGTTTTTTAATGCAGAAACACCAACCCCGGCAAGACGGATTTTCTTTTTCAGATTAATTTTCCTGTACAGATCAAGGGCTTCATGAAAAATGGCTGAAGAGGAACATACAGGACAGGCAAGTGTCCTTGTCCTTGTAATCTGTGTGAAATCGGAAAATTTCAGTTTTATGAATACACTGGAGCATACAAGATTGTTTTTTCTCAGGATTGTTCCAACGCATTCAGCCCTGTCCAGAAGAATTTTTTTTATTGTTTCTGTATCAATGACATCCCTTGACAGGGTTTTTTCACTTGAAATCGATTTTCTTTCATGGCTGGTTTCAACTTTTGAGGTGTCAATCCCGTGTGAAAGCTGCACAAGTGTGTGTCCAAGGCTTTTGCCCAGACTGCCTGCCAGTATATCAGGGTCATGACGCCTTACATCACCTAAGGTATGGATCTGCATGAGCTGCATTTTTTGTGCTGCTTTTTTTCCTATTCCGGGAACCTTGTGGACGGGCAGGGATTCAATGAATTTGTCCATTTGTTTACGTTTGATAATTGTCATGCCGTCCGGTTTTTCCATGTCAGATGCAATCTTGGCCAGAAATTTTACAGGAGCTGCTCCTATGGAGCATGTAAGGGACAGATTTTTTAAAATTGTTTTTTTTATGGATGCTGCAATTTCTTCTGCATTACCGAAAAGCTTTTCACACCCGCTTATGTCCATAAAAGCCTCATCAATGGAAACCTGTTCCACCAGAGGGGAAAAAAGGCGCAGTATTGTCATGATTTTTTCTGATTCTGCCCTGTATTTGTTCTTGTCAGGTCTTACAATAACCAGATTCCTGCATTTGCGTTTTGCCATGAATACAGGCATGGCAGAGCCTATGCCGAATTTTCTTGCCTCATAGCTTGCCGTTGCAACCACGCTTCTTGGAGAATCTGATGCAATGATGACAGGTCTGCCTTTAAGCTGCGGGCGGTCCCTTTGTTCAATGCCTGCAAAAAAGGCATCCATGTCAATGTGCAAGATCATTTTTCTGCATTTCAAGTACATATTTGTGGATAAGTTCGTATTGTTCCAGGGTGCAGTTCTCAAATATGGCATGGCATATGCCGTCCGGGTCAATTTCAAGTATTTTAAGGTCAGAGGCAAACTCGGTATTTCCCCTGAAATTCGGTATATCAAGGGAAAAGCAGACAGAGCCTGAATCCAGAGGCTCAAAGCCATTATTGGCAAATGCAAGCCCGCCTGCGCTTATGTTGATAACCTGGACAGGCCTGCCCCTGAATCTGATTGTAAATCCCTGGTTGTTTTTGAAATCATATCTGAATGCATTTCTCTTGCAATCTGAGTTGCAGATGATTGTATCAGCCTGCCGGCTCTTTTTTTTCCAGAACAAATTCCACCCTCCTGTTTTGGGCTCTGTTTTCTTCTGATGTGTTCGGTACAAGCGGCATTACATCCCCATATCCAGTTGCCGTGAGCCTTGACGGGCTTATCCCCTTTGATATCAGATATTTTAAGACAGTGGTGGCCCTGACAGCTGATAATTCCCAGTTGGAAGGGAAAACAGGGGTGGAAATGGGGACATCGTCTGTATGCCCCTTTATGTTGATGTTATAATCAGGGTATTGTTTCAAAATTTTAATGATATTGTCGAAAATTGCAGCAGCATCTTTGTTCAGGGATGCAGATCCTGATTTAAAAAGGGCTTTGCCTTTTACCCTCACAATGATTTTTCCGTCTTTCATCACAGTTGCAATATTTTCTGCCTGGCTGCCTGAATCGGCAAATTTTATAAGTTTGGTGAATAATTGCTTTTTTCGCGAATGAAGGCCTGTAATGTCTTCAATTGAAAACTGTCTTTCAGTATCCTGCCTGATATCAATAAATTCTTTGAGTTTTGCCGTTTGTCTGTTCTGATCAAGCTTGATCTTGATATCCTCAACAGCATGGCGGTATTTTTCCTTTTCAAAGAATGAAAGAGCGTATAAAAGAACAAAAAATACCAGCAGGATTGTCATGAGATCAGCATAGGTGACAAGCCATGAAGATTCATCCTCTTCCTGGATCAGCAGATCAGGTGTCATATTATTGTTGCCGGGCTGTTTCATTTTGTCTGTTTCAGATTCATTTTTCCCATGGGTTTGCGAAGCCTGGATGAGATAAAGCTGGACAGTTTTTCATAGATTATAACCGGGTTGTTATTGTTTATAATGGAAATTGCGCCTTCAAGCTTGATTTCAAGGTTGATGGTCTCAATTATGGTCCTGGACCTCAGCTTGCCTGCAATGGGAAGAAAAAAAAGGGTGGAAAGCAGGGAGCCGTAAAATGTTGTCAGCAGTGCCACTGCCATTGCAGGGCCGATGTTGGAAGGGTTCTGAAGCCTGCTGAGCATCTGGACAAGCCCGATAAGGGTTCCAAGCATTCCAAATGCAGGCGCATAAAGGCCCATTTTCCTGAAAACATCCTGTACAATGAAATGACGCATCTGAAGAGACTTGATTTCAGTTGACAAAGCTGCCCTGATAACCTCCTCGGATGACCCGTCAGCAAGAAGGCCGCAGGCTTTTTTTAGAAAAAGTGAATCTGTTTTGATTTTTGCCAGCTCAAGCAGGCCCTGTCTTCTGCTGATGTGGCTGAGTTTTATCATGGTGGCAACTGCTTCATTGGGGTCTTCCTTGTCCTTGGAAAATACAAGATAGGCAGCCTTGAAAGCCGCAATGACATCCCTGAACTGGAATGTGATCAGGGTTGTTGCAATGGTGCCGCCAAATACTATCATAAGTCCCTGGACATTGATGAAATTATAAAGATCTCCACCAAGGTAGATTGCACTGATGATTAATGAAAGCCCTGAGATAATACCTGTAAAAGATGCAATATCCATATCAGATTATTCTGTCCCCATAAAAATTCATAGCAGTAAAGCTGATTATCATGGTATGTTTTTCTGATCATGCTATATTATAATATTTTTCCGGTCAAGATTTACTTGGCCCTTTCAGAAAGCTTGAGCAGTATATATTTAAGGGTTCACAAATGAAACACAGAAATGATTTTATTACAGGCCTGACTGTTCTTATGGCAGCAGCTTTTCTTGTTCTGTCCGGCTGTCAGGACAAAAATTGCAGTAAATCAGATGCAGATGAGAAACCACTTCAAAAAAAGATTGTGCATAAAAAAAGAATCACTCATGTTCTTCCTTCTGATATAAAATGGCTTACCAATGATACTGATCCTGTGTTTTCCTCTTTGAATGCGCACAAAGGCGGTATCATGCATTTTGCCCTTTCAAGCTTTCCCATGACGTTCAGGGTGGTGGGACCTGATTCCAACGGGTCGTTCAGAAGTGCAATACTTGACAATCAGCTTTCCCTTATCAATATCCATCCTGATACAGGCCGTATTCTTCCTGAACTTGCCACCCACTGGGCATTTGGCAGGGATAAAAAGACCATGTATTTCAAGCTTGACAGAAATGCAAAATGGTCGGACGGCGTGCCGGTTACAGCATGGGATTATGCCTATACACTGAAGTTCATGCGCTCAAGGCATATCATAGCTCCCTGGTACAATGACTATTATACCAGGGAAATAGACAGTGTAATCGTATATGATGATTATACAATAGGTGTAAAAAGCACAAAGGCTGTGCCTGATCTATATCTCAAGCTTGGCATTTCTCCAACTCCTGAGCATTATTACGGCACCCTTGATAAAAATTTTGTCCGTGACTACAACTGGAAAATTGTTCCCAACACAGGAGCATACCAGATTTCTGAGTTTAAAAAGGGCAGGTATATAAAATTCAGACGCAAGAAAAACTGGTGGGCAGAAAATAAAAAATATTTTAAGAACCGTTTCAATGCAGACTATGTTGTGTTCAAGGTGATAAGGGATGAAAATCTTCAATGGGAATATTTTAAAAAGGCAAGGCTTGATGTTTTCGGGCTTACCATTCCCAAATACTGGCATGAAAAATCAAAGATTCCCCTGTTTCAGAACGGATATATTGATAAGATCTGGTTTTTTAATGACCATGAACGTTCAGCAAGGGGAATGTGGCTGAATCAGGACAAGGATATATTCAAGGACAGGAGGGTATGTTATGCCTTTGCCCATGCCATGAATGTGCGCAAGGTCATAGACGAGGTTTTAAGAAAGGATTATTTCAGGCTCGACCAGGCCTTTGAAGGATATGGCGGATATACAGATACTTCAATAAAGCCGAGGCCATATGATATTGCAAAGGTCAGGGCGCTGATGGAATCAGCAGGATGGCACAGGGGAAGGGACGGTATCTGGCACAAAGACAGAAAAAGATTTTCCGTCAAGGTTACTTATTCATATGAAGAACACACCCCAAGGCTTGTGGTTTTAAAGGAAGAAGCAAGAAAGGCAGGTGTGGAGCTTCTGCTTGACAGGCTTGACCCTGCTGCAATGTTTAAAAAAATACTGGAAAAAAAGCATGATGTCGCCTGGATGGGATGGAGCACGAATCTGAGGCCTTCATACTGGCAGGGCTGGCATTCTGACAATGCCCACAAGCCCCAGACAAACAATATTACAAACACTGATGACCCTGAGCTTGATAAACTTATAAACAGGTACAGGGCAAGCCTGGATGAAAAAGAAAGAATGGCCCTGTCCCGCAGAATTCAGCGCAGGATTTATGAAACAGGCGCCTTTGTCCCCACTTTCATGATTCCCTATGTAAGGCAGGCATACTGGAGATGGGTAAAACTGCCTGAATTTCACGGCACAAAGCGCTCTGACAACCTGTTCGACCCTTTTTCCAGTACAACAGGAGGGCTTTTCTGGATAAATCAGGAAGAAAAACAGAAAACACTCAAGGCACTTAAAACCGGCAGAACATTTGCTCCGGTTGTCATAGTGGATAAAAGATTTCAAAAGGACTGATATTTGTGAAAAACAATGTGATTCTGGATATAAAAGACCTTTGCGTTGAATTTGAGACCGAGTCCGGAATAATAAGGGCAGTGGATCATGTCGGGTTTCAGGTAAAAAAAGCTGAAACCCTGGGAATCGCAGGCGAATCAGGCTGCGGTAAAACAGTTACTGCCATGAGCATCTTAAGGCTTTTGCCAGTGCCTTTTGCAAAAATTGTAAAAGGCAGCGTGGTATTTGATGGTAAGGACATACTAAAACTGCCGTCCTCAGATCTTCACAGCATAAGGGGCAGAAAAATAGCCATGATTTTCCAGGAACCCATGACTGCCCTTAATCCTGTCCACAGCATAGGAAAACAGATAAAGGAGGTATATAAGCTGCATTTTCCTGACATGTCTTCTGAAACCATGTACAGAAACGGCCTTGACATGCTGGCAAAGGTGGGAATTCCTGACTGTGAGCATATAATGAAAAAATATCCCCACCAGCTTTCAGGGGGGATGCGCCAGAGAGTAATGATTGCAATGGCTCTGGCATGCAGGCCTGATATTCTGATAGCTGATGAACCCACCACAGCCCTTGATGTGACGGTTCAGGCGCAGATTCTTGATCTTATCAATTCCCTTAGGGAAAAATATGGAATGTCAGTAATTTTAATCACTCATGATCTTGGGGTAATTGCTGAAAACTGCAATGATGTGATTATCATGTATGCAGGGCGTGTTGCAGAAAAGGCAGATGTGAAGACCCTGTTCAGGCACCCTGCACATCCCTATACAAGAGGACTTTTAACTTCCATTCCTTCACTTGCTCCTGTGCCTAAAACAATTCTGCCTTCAATTGATGGGACTGTTCCGGGCCTTGACCAGATGCCACGCGGATGCAGATTTGCACCAAGATGCCCTGATGCCATGGATGTCTGCACAGACAAGATTCCCATGGAATGTGCTGTGGGCCATGATCATATGATTGCCTGCCATCTTGCGAAAAGCCTTTATTGTCAAAAAAACACAAAAGATTTAAAATAATACTTGATTTTTTATTTTAAACTCAATAATACTCAAGAAAGCCTGTTAGAGTAAGGCTTTGCAGTTTCGTTCTAAAGGGAAGACCCATTTGTTAGAGTGGCAAGACCTGAAGTTTGAAACTAATGTTAATTTAATTAATTGTAAGGAGAAAGTCACAATGGCAAATGGGATTGTAAAATGGTTCAACGATTCAAAAGGTTTTGGATTTATTGAGCAGGAAAACGGACCGGACGTATTTGTTCATCATTCAGGCATCAATGCAACCGGCTTTAAATCGCTTAATGAAGGCGACAAAGTCACTTTTGATGTGGAAGAAGGACAGAAAGGACCGGCCGCAGTCAATGTAACCGTCCAATAAGTCTTTTTAAAAAGGGGCTTTCTTTACTTGAATGTAGAGCAAGCCCTTTTTTCATGTCCAATGGCATTTCTTAAAGTAAAAAATCTTAAAAAATATTTTCCAGTTACCCACGGCGTATTTCAGCGCCGCAAAGGATGGGTATATGCTGTTGATGACATAAGTTTCTGTCTTGACAGGGGAAAGACCCTTGGCATCGTAGGAGAATCAGGCTGCGGCAAGACAACTCTTGGAAGATGTATAATGGGGCTTTATCCCCTGACCTCAGGCGAGGTGCTGCTGGAGGGAAAAGCTGTTTCAGGGCCGGGTTCCGTCAATATCAGACAGCTTTCGCGTAAAATGCAGATGATATTTCAGGATCCCTTTGAATCCCTTGATCCGCGACAGACTGTGGGGGAAATCCTCAAGGAAAAATATATAATTCATGGCAGAAAACATAAGGATCTTGATAAAACAGTTTCCGACCTTGCCTGCCGTGCAGGACTGGACAGACAGTCTCTGCTGAAATTTCCCCATGAGTTTTCAGGAGGGCAGCGTCAGAGAATCGGAATTGCAAGGGCAATCAGCATGGATCCTGAGATCATAATATGTGATGAGCCTGTATCTGCCCTGGATGTGTCTGTGCAGTCAAAAATTCTGAATCTTCTGCTTGAGCTTCAGCAGCAGATGGGCCTTACCTATATTTTTATCTCGCATGACCTGTCTGTTGTCAGGCATGTTGCAGACAAAATTGCTGTAATGTATCTTGGCAAAATTGTTGAGATGGCTGACACGGACGATATCTACAATCATGCCAGGCACCCTTATACCCGTGCGCTTTTATCTGCCATTCCCGTGCCTGATCCTGAAGCATGCAGGGACAGGATTATTTTAAAGGGAGAACTGCCTTCTGTTGAAAATCCTCCGGCAGGGTGCAGATTCAACACCCGGTGTGATAAAGCACAGGATATCTGCCGTGCCAGGGAACCTGTTCTGCTGGCATGCAGGGACAATCCAGGCCACATGACTGCCTGCCATTTCCCGGTGGATCAGGGCAATAAACAGTCTTGACAAAATAAAACCAGTGAATATCTTATCTCAGCCCGATTTGTGATAATTTTGATTTTGGAATTTGAATAGTTTTTTTAAATGGAGGCAGTAATGAAATTTAAAAAAATTATGATTCAGAAAAAATCATTTAATAAAAATTCTCAATTCATTGTATCAGGTCGCAAGCTTTTCCTGCCGGATCATCCCATCCCCTTATAACCTGTAAATTTCAGCTGTTTTGTCAGTATATAAATTGCATGCAGGCCTGAACCGTGCAGATTCTTCAGCTCTGATGTCAGGCTCTGTCTTTGTTTTCATAATAATATTTCTGGAGGTATATAATTATGAATAAAATCAAAATTGCTGTTGTTGGTATGGGTAATTGTGCAAGCTCTCTTATTCAGGGTATTTATTATTACCGGGATAAAAGCCGGGAAGACGCCATAGGGCTTATGCACTGGAACATAGGCGGGTTCAGGCCAATGGATATTGAAGTGGTTGCCGCATTTGACATTGACAGGCGCAAGGTGGGTCTTGATGTGCGTGATGCCATTTTTGCACCTCCGAACTGCACCACAGTGTTCTGCAATGACATTCCTGCAACCGGCACGATTGTCAGAATGGGAAAAATTCTTGACGGATTTTCAGAGCATATGAAGGATTATCCTGACAGACATACCTTTCTGCCTGCTGACAATCCAGAGCCCTCCAAAAAAGAGGTTGTAAGCATACTTAAAAACTGCGGTGCCGAAGTTCTCATGAATTATCTTCCCGTGGGTTCTGAAAAGGCTTCGCGTTTTTATGCTGAATGCGCGCTTGAGGCAGGTGTGGCATTTGTCAATAATATTCCTGTATTCATTGCAAGTGATCCGGAATGGGCAAAACGCTTTGAGCAGAAAAATCTTCCCATAATAGGTGATGACATAAAAGCACAGCTTGGAGCCACAATTACACACAGGGCTTTGACCGATCTGTTTGCAAAACGCGGAGTCAAACTGGAAAGAACCTATCAGCTTAACACAGGAGGCAATACAGATTTCCTCAACATGCTGAACCGCACAAGGCTTGCTTCAAAGAAGGAGTCCAAAACCGAAGCTGTTCAGGCTGTTGCCGCTTCCAGGCTTGAAGATGACAATATCCATGTGGGCCCGAGCGACTATGTGGCATGGCAGAAGGATAACAAGATATGCTTTATCCGCATGGAGGGCAGATTATTCGGCGATGTGCCCATGAATCTTGAGCTGAGGCTTTCCGTGGAAGATTCTCCCAATTCTGCCGGGGTGGCAATTGATTCAATCCGCTGTGCAAAGCTTGCCCTTGACCGGGGCATTGGCGGAGTTCTTACCGGTCCTTCCTCATATCTGTGCAAGCATCCCCCTGTGCAGTACACAGATGCCATGGCATATATGGAAACAGAAAAGTTCATTGAAAACGCAGGCGCAGATGCAGGTGAACTGAAAAAGGAAAATGCAGCAGCATAATTGATATGCAGAAAAAACCCGGACTGCGGGATATATTGTCCTGCACTCCGGGTTTTCCCTGCAAAAATGTGATTCAGGGGTATTTAAATTCATGAAAGGGTTGATCATTGCAGCAGGAAAGGGAAGCCGTCTCAGAAAGATAAGCGCAGACAGGCCAAAGCCGTTGACGCCTGTAATGGGGGTTCCTCTTATTGAACGCATTATAAGAACTGCCCTGGATGGCGGTATTGACAAATTGTATGTGGTTACCGGATATATGGCTGACACGCTGGAAAAATTTCTTGAACAGCTTGAAAAGCGACTGAATACAGATATTACCATTATAAGAAACAATGACTGGCATGAAGAAAACGGTGTTTCTGTTCTGAAGGCCAGACAGAAAATCACAGAACCGTTTTTTCTCATGATGGGTGATCATCTTTTTGATTCCAGGACGATCAAAGCTCTGGGTGAAAAAAAATTAAAGGAAAACGAAGTAATCCTTGCTGTGGATACTGACCTTGAAAGCCCGTTTACAGATATGGATGATGCAACAAAGGTTCTGTGTGAAAACGGCTGTATCCTTGATATTGGCAAGGAGATTGAAAAATTCAATGCCATTGATACCGGCCTGTTTCTATGCTCTCCTGCCCTGTTTGACGCACTTGAACATTCAATAAGGCAGGGAAGCGGCACAGCTCTTACGGCTGCATTGCGCATGATGGCTGAAAAGGGGCAGGTGAAATGCTGCGATATCAAAGGGCCGTGGATTGATGTTGATGATGAGGCAGCCTATGAAAGAGCTGAAAAGATGCTGCTCTCATCTGTCTGCGGAAAACCCGGAGACGGCCCTGTTTCCAGATGGGTGAACCGTCCATTGTCCTCAAGGCTGTCCTGTTTTCTGGTCAGATATGATATTACGCCCAGCCAGATATCTGTTTTTTCATTTTTAATGTCAGTTGTTGCAGCAGTCATGATGGGAGTGCCGGGCAGGGAATTTCTTGCAGCCGGTGGAATTCTTGCCCAGGCTGCATCTGTTATTGACGGGTGTGACGGAGAAGTGGCAAGGCTTAAGTATCTGTCTTCGGAATATGGGGGCTGGCTTGATGCAGTGCTGGACAGGTATGCTGACGGCTTTGTCCTTGCCGGTCTGACTTTTAATGCGTTTTTGTCTTCTGCCATGCCGTATTGGGTGCTGTTTGCAGGTTTTATGGCCATCACAGGCTCATTTGTACTCAGCTATACAGCAGATAAATATGACAGGCTCATGAAAGAACGCATACAGAAACGTACAATCAGAATAGGCCGCGATATCAGGGTTTTTATTGTTTTTTCAGGCGCAGTCTTAAACATGGCCTTTGCTGCCCTGATTCTGATGGCTGTAATCATGAATGCCGCAACAATACATCGTATCATTATATGCAGAAAATGAAACATGATAATATTGACAGGGCAAAAAAAATCATCCGCAGGCTGATTGCAGGTTCCAGGGTGCCGGAAGATGCCCTTCATGCTGAAAATGTTCTTGAATGGGTATGCAGGCTTGCCGGCAGTCCTGATGAAGCCATGATGATAGCAGCCCTTGCCCATGACATTGAACGTGCAGATGAAAAAACGAAAATCAGGCGTTCTGATTTTGATGATTATGATGAGTTCAAGGCTGCCCATGCTGAAAACAGTGCCAGGATACTGGAAAAAATTCTTGGAAAATGCAGGGTGGAACCCGGGGTTGTCAGCAAGGCCTGTACCCTTGTCAGAATGCATGAAACAGGGGGCAGCCCTGAAGCTGATATACTTAAAAATGCAGACAGCATTTCTTTTTTTGAGGTCAATCTGCCATATTATTTTAAAAGGGAAGGATATGACGAAACCCTTAAAAGATGCTTATGGGGATATGCCCGCCTGTCTTCTGACCTCAGGCGCCTTTTCGCTGATTTTTCCTATTCAGACCCGGCCCTTGACATGATCATTTCCTGTCTGAGAGGCCGGTCTGTTTAATTATCTTGCACAAACCCTGTTCTGATGATATTCATATAATCTTTATAATTTAAGAATATTGTAAATAAAAAAATCAGGAATGTATGAATTTTTTTAAAACATGTTTTGTTCTGCCTGTTCTGCTGCTGGCGCTTCTGTGTTCCGGGCCGGCAGGGTGCGGAAAAAATGAAAGAACTGCCCGTCCTGACTATGTACTGAAAACCAGGCTCATCATTGTTACTCCGCATGATTTTTCTGAAGAGCTTGATCTTAAAAAAGCAGGATATCCATATAATATTATAGAAGATCCAGAAGCCTATAATGAAATGGTCATGTCACTTGCTGATGATCTTTCCCAGGAGATTGTACTGCTGAGCGCAGCAATGGACAAGGGTATCACTGTTTCTGACCTTCAGCTTGAAGCTGCTGTCAAAAAATTCAGGCAGGATTATCCGGCAGACAGTTTCAACCAGATTCTGCTGGAAAATGCAATCTCATATGATTTCTGGAAAAAAAGATTCAGAAAAGATATGATAATTGACAGACTCATTGATACGGACCTGAGAAAAAAAATAAATATTTCTTCGGATGATATTGTTGAATTCTATAAAAATCACATGACATCTTCTGCCCGTGAGTCAGGAAAACTTAACAGGCTTGAGCAGGAAAAACAGCTCGTGTCCCGCCTGAGGCAGAAAAAAGCCCAGGACCAGTATGAAACATGGCTGGCCGGGCTTGAAAAACAATATCCGGTTGAAATTGATATGAAACAATTAAAACATTTTTTGATGGGAATTAAAAAGCTTAAGGGAAATGAGAATGAAAAGGAAAATTAACCTGTCTGTATTTGTGCTTGTGTTTTTGTGCTGTTGTCTGCCATGGGGGTCATGGGCCCATGCCGATGTGGTTGACAGGATTGTTGCAATTGTAAATGATGACATAATAACTCTTGTCCAGCTGAACAGGGAAGCTGGCCCATATGTGAAGAACATTGAATCCTCATCCTATTCCGATGAAAAAAAGCAGCAGATGATAAAGGATCTTAAAAGAAAAATACTCAATGCATTGATAGATCAGTCCCTGACCCATCAGGAAGCCGGAAGATACCATATCAATGTATCTGACAATGAAATTTCCAATGCAGTTGAAAATGTCAGAAAAAATAAGGGAATGTCAAAGGAAGAATTCAAGGCTGCCCTTGCAGCAGAGGGACTTACTCTTGATGAATACCGTGAAAATGTGAAAAAACAGATACTGCAGGCAAGGCTGATCAATTTTGCAGTAAAATCCAAGGTAGTTGTAACCGAATCTGATATAAAGGCATATTATGATGCTCATAAAGACAGATATGCCGGTGAGAAACGCTATCATCTGAGAAACATACTTATGGATGATGAATCAAAGATCAGGGGAATAAAAAACAAGCTTGATCATGGTAAAAAATTTGCCACCCTTGCAAAACGCTATTCAATGGCATCAAATGCCTCTGACGGCGGAGACCTTGGAATATTTGACATTGAAAATTTTTCAGAATCTGTCAAAAACAGTATTTCAAAGCTCAAAAAAGGTGAATATACACCTGTGATTTCAACGGACAGGGGATTTCAGATCTTTTATGTTGAAGATATTATTATCAAGGGCAGAAAAACATATAAGCAGGCCCATGATGAAATTCACGAGATACTCTACAGAAAGAAAGTGAAGGACAAGTTTGAAACCTGGCTTGAAGCCCTGAAAAAACGGGCTGCAATTAAAATAATGCTGTGATTCTGTACTGGTGTTTTTATGCCTGATCTGAGTACAGATGCCATTTTGCTGAAAAAAATTGAATATGGTGATCATGATCTGATCATAATTTTTTTTACGCAGGCAAGGGGAAAAATGTCTGTAATGGCGAAAAATGCCAAAAAAAGCGTTAAAAGATTTTCAGGCGCACTGGATCTTTTTTCCCTTGATCATATTGATTTAAGGTTCCCGAAAAGAAAAGGGGGCAGCATGACCATACTCTGCCAGGCTGACCTTGAAAACGGTTTTGCAAATATACGCTATAATGTATTCAAGACAGCCTATGCAAGCTTCTGGACAGAGCTTATAAATGCCTGGCTGGAGGAAGGAAAGGCTCAGCCTGCCCTTTATGACCTGCTTTTGTTTTCGCTTGGGGCCCTTGATACAGGGAGCATGGACCCAGAAGTGGTCAGCCTTTTGTTTCAGATCAGGTTCATGAGCATATCGGGATTTTCCCCATGCATTGACTGCTGCAATGAATGCAGGACAGGAATTGACCATATTGACCAGAAAAAAATCCTGTTTGACCTGAAACAGGGACGTGTCATATGTGACAAATGCCTTGGCAATGCAGGGACAGACGACGGGATCATGGTCTCAAAAGGCACCCTGAAACAGCTTTTCTGGCTCAACACAGCAGACGAGAGCAGAATGGACAGGATAAAGTTTTCAGGTTTTGCCATATCAGAGGGCCAGAGGCTGCTGGAGGCATTCATTCCCTTTCACATTGGAAAGGATTTTAAAAGCCTTAGATTTTTAAGGCAGTTGAGACGGGAAAAATGAATTTTGAAAAAATACTTGATTCAGGACAAATCTGTGTTTCCGTGCCCTGCCGGGTGGATCTTGGCGGAACCCTTGATATCATAAGCTTTTATCTGCCCCTTAATGGTGTTTCACCCTCAAGTTTCAATATTGCCCTTGATGCAAGAACAATTGTGAAACTGTACCCATGGGATAAAGATTATGTCAAAGTGTCATCAAAGGGTTTTAAAAGCGCTGTTTTCAGGAAAAACATGGCTGATTTTACCCATCCTCTCGGGCTTATGTTTGCTGTTGCCTCCTATTTCAATGCCCACGGGGTTCATATTGAAATTGAATCTTCATCTCCGCCCAGAAGCGCTCTTGGCGGATCATCTTCTGCTGCTGTGGGCCTTGTGTCAGCATTTTTTCATGCCCTTGGACAAAGGCCTGGCAGGGAACAGGCTGCCTGGCTTGCCCATTATATTGAGGCAAGTGTTGCAGGTGTGCCGTGCGGCATGCAGGATCAGCTTGCAGCCGCCTTTGGCGGGGTGAATCAGTGGATCTGGAAAATGGGGATAAAAAGCCCTGAATTTGAGCGCAGGCCTGTTTTTGAAACTGATGATATGACAGATGCCTTTAATTCCAACATTCTTGTTGCCTATTGCGGAATTCCCCATGTATCAAAGGATATTAACTCCCAATGGGTTCACTCGTTTACAAGGGGAAAGACAAGGCCTGAATTCAGAAAAATTGCAGAAATCACCCATGAATTTTCACAGGCGGTAAGATCCTGTGATTTCAGGCTGGCTGCAGATCTCATGAATATCGAAACCCGTATCAGGCTTGAAATGACTCCTGATGTGCTTGACAATACAGGGAAAAAGTTGTTTGAAATGGCAGTTGAATGTGGCTGCGGGGCAAGATTTACAGGAGCAGGCGGGGGAGGATGCCTCTGGGCCGTGGGTGAAGACAGCAGTATCAGGAATCTCAAACCATGCTGGCAGAAAATTCTGGCACAGGTTGAGCACGGAAAAATCCTTGATACAAAGATTGATCATAAAGGTATAATTATAAACTAACCCTAATTTTATAGTTTGAAAAATGGAGTAAAATGAATTTTCAAGATGTAATTTTAAACCTGAACAAATTCTGGGCTCAGCAGGATTGTGTTCTTATCCAGTCCTATGACATGGAAGTGGGCGCAGGCACCTTTCATCCTGCAACCCTTTTAAAGGCCCTTGGGCCCGAACCCTGGCGTGTCGCCTATGTACAGCCTTCAAGACGCCCCACAGACGGCCGTTATGGTGAAAACCCCAACAGGCTCCAGCATTATTACCAGTACCAGGTGATTTTAAAGCCGTCTCCGCCGGATGTGCAGCAGCTTTATCTGGATTCCATGAAGGTTCTCGGGGTTGACCCCCTTGAGCATGATATCCGTTTTGTGGAAGATGACTGGGAATCTCCGACACTCGGAGCATCAGGCCTTGGATGGGAAGTATGGCTGGACGGTATGGAGGTCACACAGTTTACATATTTTCAGATGGCAGGAAGCATTGAGGTAAAACCCGTGCCTGTTGAACTTACCTATGGGCTTGAGCGCATCTGCATGTATCTTCAGGGTGTTGACAATGTGTTTGACTTAAAGTGGAATGATACCATCACATACAGGGATGTTTATCACAGACAGGAAGTGGAGCAGTCCACATATAATTTTGAAATTGCAGATGTTGATCTTCTGTTTGAGCTTTTCAACAGATATGAGGCAGAGGCCTACCGCATAATTGAAAGGGGCCTTGCCATTCCTGCGTATGAATACGGGCTCAAATGCTCCCATACCTTTAACCTGCTGGATGCCAGAGGAGCCATAAGTGTGACCCAGAGAACCGGATATATCAAGCGTATAAGGGATATTGCAAGGGCATGCGCAAAAACCTATGTGCGCCAGAGGGAAGAAATGGGCCATCCACTGCTGAAAAAGGGAGGGAATGACTAAGATGAATACTTTGCTCATAGAAATCGGTACCGAGGAAATACCGGCAGGTTATATTATTCCAGCTCTTGAGGCATTTAAGGAAAATATTCTGGCCGTTCTTGACAGGTCAAGAATTGCCCACGGCAGTGCAAGGACAGCAGGCACTCCGCGCAGGCTGGTGCTCATGATTGAAGACATAGCTGAAATGCAGGAAAAAACAACTTCCGTTCTTACAGGGCCTCCTGAACGTGTGGGGTTTGATGAAAACGGCAATCCCACCCTTGCTGCAGAGAAATTTGCACAAAAGGCAGGCATAGGTGTTGATCAGATAAGGGTTGAACAAACAAGCAAAGGCCGTTATCTCACTGCCGTGATTGAGGAAAAATGTGAATCTGCTGTTTCCATACTTGAAAGAGCACTTGAAAAACAGATCCTTGCCATTCCCTTTCCAAAAAGCATGCGCTGGGGAGACCTTTCCATCAGTTTTGCAAGGCCTGTCATTTCCCTTATGGGGCTTGTGGGAGACAGAATACTGTCCTTCAAGCTTGGAAATATCAAATCATCTTCATATATTTTCGGCCATCAGTTCATGCATCCGGGCAAGCATCCTGTGAAAACAGCAGATGAATATGAAAACATTGCTGAATCCCTTGGTATCATCCCTGATATTGAAAAAAGAAAAACCATGCTTGTAAACGCTGTTGAAAAGTGTGCAAAACAGCATAACGCCCGTATTCTTGAAGATCAGGAACTTGTGGATACTGTGACCAATCTTGTTGAATATCCCTTTCCTGTTGTGGGAAAATTTGATGAGCAGTTCCTTGAAGTGCCTGATGAAGTTCTCATAACTGCAATGCGTGAACATCAGAAATATTTTGCCTTAACCGATGAGAACGGCAGCCTGAAGCCTTTGTTTATAGCAGTGAACAATACAAGGGCAAAGGACATGTCTCTTGTTGCGGCAGGCCATGAAAGGGTTCTGCGGGCACGCCTGTCTGATGCAAAATTCTTTTATGAGGCTGATATTGCCTCTTCCCTTGATGAATTTGCCTTAAAGCTTAAAAATGTGACTTTCCAGGAAAAGCTTGGAAGCGTCTATGATAAAACCGTAAGAACAGGAACCCTGGTTGAATATCTGGCACAGGTATCCGGCCATGAGGACAGGCAGGCACTTGTGGAAAAACTTAAAAGAGCTGCTGCAATATGCAAGGCTGACCTTGTAAGTCAGGTTGTGATCGAGTTTACAAAGCTTCAGGGCATCATGGGAAGGGTCTATGCATTAAAGGCAGGAGAAGACCCTGAAGTTGCCCTTGCTGTTGAACAGCATTACAGGCCGGTTCACTCAGGAGGAAAACTGCCTGAAAATCAGGTTGCATGTCTTCTTGCAATTGCAGACAAGATGGACACGATCTGCGGGTGTTTCTCCGTGGGCCTGATTCCCACAGGAGGTGCAGACCCCTATGCTCTGCGCCGTCTTGGAATCGGAATCATTCAGATAATGCTTAAGGAAAATTATGAATTCTCCCTCGGAGCACTGGTTGACAGGGCTCTTGATCCTTTTGCCGGCAATATGGAAGACAAAGGTAAGATCGCAGGGCTTGTGCTGGATTTTCTGAAAAGCAGAATGGTCAGTATTTTCACGGAAAAAGGATTTTCAAAGGAAGCTGTAACCTCGGCCATGCAGGCATCCTTTGATAATCTTCCTGATGTGGCATTACGCATAAAAGCCCTTGACACACTGAGAAAGGAACCTGATTTTGAACCCCTTGCCGTTACATTCAAGCGTGTGGAAAATATAATACGCAAAGCCGGGCCAGTGTCGCTTCCGGATATTGATGAATCGCTGTTTGAGGATGATTCTGAGAAACTGATGCATGAAGCAGCACAGAAAACCACAGACCTTGTTGCAGGCCTGACCGCACAGGGCGATTATGACGGGGCCCTGCAGAAGATTGCCGGGCTTAAGCCTGTGGTTGACGCATTTTTTGACAATGTAATGGTCATGGCAGAGGATGAAAAGATCAGGCTGAACAGAATTGGCCTTTTGTCGGCAGTCTCAGGGCTTTTCAGCAATATTGCCGATTTCTCACGGCTGTGAAGTAAATATAAGTGTGAAGTGAATATAAACTGAATCTGGAAAGGAAAATATAATATGGCAGGATATGATCCTGAAAAGGACAAGAAACTCAAGGAATGGAAAAATGAAGACACAGGGCTTCTGATCTCGATTCATCAGTACGGGGACGGGGAGCCAAAAGTCCAGATAGGGCCCAGAATTCTGAAGAAAAAGGATGGAACAGACCGGGCTCCCTCAAAGGCGGGCCGGCTTTCCATTGAAGATATTATGTGGCTTTATGATATCATTGACGAGGTAAAGGATGAATTATCCGACATGGTCGGACCTGAATAATGAATCTGTTGTTCCGGTGCTTGGCGCAAGAAAGGCACCGGACATCGGCCCTGTCGCGGTCATGATAAGCTGCGAGCCGGATCTGAGGCTCATGAAAGCAAGGTGCGCTTCCTTCAGAACCATGTCTTTTTTTAACAGTTCCCTGATTATTCCTGATGCGGATAGTCAGGGAACAAGTATTTCAGGGCCGTTCATAGGTGCGCCATATGCTGCCATGCTTGCAGAATCCCTGATCGCAAGGGGAGCACGCAGGATAATTGTTCTTGGCTGGTGCGGGGCAGTGGATGAATCCCTGAATGTGGGAGATATTGTTCTGCCTTCAAAGGCAATTGCTGACGAAGGAACATCTGCCAATTATATCAGGATTGATGAATATCCCGGAGTTTCAGGGCCTGATGCTGAATTGACAGCCATGCTTGCCGGCCATATGGCTGAATGCGGCACAGAATTTACACAGGGCATAATATGGACAACTGATGCCATATACAGGGAAACACCAGGCAAGATTGCAAGGTTCAGGGATCTTGGAGCTGTTGCAGTTGAAATGGAGTGCTCTGCTCTGTTTTCTGTTGCTTCTTTCAGGGGAGCTGAAATTGCAGCCCTCCTTGTTGTGTCGGACAGCGTGGCGTCAAGGGACTGGAATCCCGGCTTTAGAAAGCAGCAGTTTAAAAAGGCCAGGTCTGCGGCATGTGATATTATCATGGATTTTGCCGGAAAAATTTTGAATGAAAATGGATGAAAATATAAAAAAAGAGGCAGAGCAGCTTCAAAAACAACTCACAGAACACAGTTACAGATATCATGTGCTTGATGATCCTGTTATCAGTGATGAAGAATATGACAGGATGCTCAAAAGGCTTGTGGATATAGAAGAAGAATTTCCTGAGCTTTCCACGCCTGATTCACCCACAAAAAGGGTGGGTGCGCCCCCTCTTTCATCCTTTGAACAGGCACGCCATGCCGTGCCCATGCTGAGCCTTGACAATGCCTTTAATGATAATGACATCCGTGATTTTCACACAAGGATTGTAAAGGCTGTGGGCACAGATGAAATCTTATATACTGCTGAACCCAAGCTGGACGGTGTGGCTGTTGAGTTAAGATATGAAAACGGTGTGCTTGTTCAGGCCACAACAAGGGGAGACGGTATCACAGGAGAAGTTATCACGGATAATATCCGCACCATTGGATCTGTGCCCCTGAAACTGCATGACAACAGGATGAACCCGCCTTCTTTGCTTGAAGCAAGAGGCGAGGTGATCATAAAACGGGCTGATTTTGAGCGCCTTAATGAAGAACGCCTTGAAAGAGGCGAGCCTTTGTTTGCAAATCCGAGAAATGCAGCAGCAGGTTCATTAAGGCAGCTTGATTCAAGGGTTACAGCCCTGCGGCCCCTTGATATTTTTGTATACGGCACAGGCCTTGTGCAGGGCATGGAATTTGCCCGTCATTCAGATATGCTTGCAGCACTGAAGGATCTTGGATTTCCAGTCAATCCCCATATAAGGTATTCAATTGATATTGACACTGCCATCAGGTTTTACAGGGAGCTTGAGAACCTGAGGGACAGCCTGGACTATGAAATCGACGGCATGGTCATCAAGGTGGATGAAATTATGTTTCAGAACCTGCTTGGAGAAAAGATAAAAAGTCCGAGATGGGCAGTTGCCTGCAAGTTTCCTGCTGTTCAGAAGACCACGGTTATAAGGGATATAATTGTCCAGGTGGGCAGAACAGGAGTTTTAACCCCTGTTGCTGTTCTGGAACCTGTCAGCATAGGCGGGGTAACGGTTTCAAGGGCAACCCTGCATAATGAAGACGAAATCAGGCGCAAGGATATCCGCATTAATGACAGGGTTCTTGTAATGAGGGCAGGGGATGTTATTCCCAAAGTGGTCAAGGTCATTGAATCAGAAAGAAACGGAACTGAAATTCCCTTTGAAATGCCTCTGCACTGCCCTGTGTGCGGCAGTACGGTTGAAAAATTCAAACAGGACAGGTCCAGCATAAACAAATGCGTTAATGCTTCATGCCCTGCCCAGGTCAAGGAAAGGCTTGTGCATTTTGTTTCAAAAAAGGCGTTTGATATTGAAGGCTTAGGCATAAAGCTGATAGAACAGCTTGTGGAGGAAAAACTTGTTTCAGATTTTGCAGATATCTTCACCCTTGACCGCACCACACTTGCAGGGCTTGAGCGCATGGGTGAAAAATCTGCCTTGAACCTTGTTGAGGCAATTGAAAAATCAAAGACAATTTCACTGAGGCGTTTTATCTATGCCCTTGGAATTGATCATACCGGAGAAAATGCCTCAAAACTCATTGCACAGCGTTTCAGAACTCTTGCCCGTGTCATGTCAGCCTCTGCTGATGAGCTTGAGACCGTACACGGCATCGGCCCTGAAACTGCTGGTGCTGTATCTGCTTTTTTTGCAAATTCCGATAATATTGATATCATGGAAAGAATTCTCAATGCAGGCGTGACTGTCATGGATGAGGCTGTGTCAGATGCAGCTTCAGAAAACAGCCCCTTTGCAGGCAGGCGGGTGGTGCTCACCGGAACCCTGTCCTCCATGACAAGACAGCAGGCAGGCAGGCGCCTTGAAGAGCTTGGAGCCCTGCTCACTTCTTCTGTGAGTTCAAAAACCGATTTCCTTGTTGCAGGAGACAGGGCAGGCAGCAAGCTTGCAAAGGCTTCAGCCCTTGGTGTTGAAGTTCTGGATGAGAAAAAATTTCTTGAAATGCTTGAACAGGGCTAATAGAGTTTCAAAATGATTGATCCGGCCATACTTTTGATTTTCATACCCACTTTTTTTGTTGTTTCGGCAACTCCAGGCCTGTGCATGACCCTTGCCCTGACCATGGGAATGAGCATAGGAGTTAAAAAGACATTTTACATGATGTATGGAGAACTTGCAGGAGTGGCTCTTGTATCAATTGCAGCCGTAACCGGGGTTGCAGCCCTTATGCTGAATTATCCCCATGTGTTTGTTGTGCTGAAGTATGCAGGGGGCCTGTATCTTGTATATCTTGGAATCGGAATGATAAGGGCCAGGGGTAGAATGGCATTTGATCCGGACAGGCTTCAGCAGTTTGATGTTTCGGCAAAAAAACTTATGATCCAGGGTTTTGTAACAGCCATTGCAAACCCAAAGGGCTGGGCTTTCATGATTTCGCTTCTGCCTCCGTTTATCCAGCCTTCAAAACCGTTTCTGGGGCAGACACTGATACTTGTTGCAATTATTATCATTACAGAATTTATATGTCTTGTACTGTATTCAAGCGGAGGAAGGTCTTTGAGAGGTTTTCTTGAAAAGAGCGGTAACGTGCGCATCCTGAACCGTATTTCAGGTATGGCAATGATCGGGGTCGGCGTCTGGCTCGGCCTGGACTGATTATCAGGAGCAGATGATATGGAAAATACCGGATGGGAAAAGATTGATCATGTCGGTCAGGGCTGTTTTGGATGCGGCCCTGACAATCCACACGGGCTTCGCATGAGTTTTGAAACCAATGGCGAAAAATTAAGATCGCTTGTTGTGATTCCTGATCATTTAAGGGGATGGCACAATATTGTCCATGGAGGAATTTTATCCACAATCTGCGATGAAATCATGGCATGGTCTGCAATTCATTTTTTAAGGCGTTTTATTCTTACAAAAACCATTAAAACCAGGTTTTTAAAACCTGTGACAACGAAATCCACAATTACGGCAATTGGGTATGTAAAAGAATATAAGGGCAGAAACAGCGCACTCATGGCCGGTGAAATATATGATGAAGATAAAAAATTATGTGCAGTCAGCACAGGAGAATTTGCCCTTTTTACTTCTGAAGCTTTCAGGAAACTGAAAATAATACCAGATGAGATTGTGGATGAAATGGCTGCCATGCTCTGATTTGCCAGCCTGAATCTGTTCAGACAGGAGAATGACAATGGATAATCTTTCTTTGAAACTTTTGTGCGACAGCACTTATCTGCCTGTTGTCCTAAGCTTTGCAGAAAAGGCTTGTGAAGCATTTGGCCTGGGCAGAAAGGAGATTTTTGCTGTACGGCTTTCAGCAGAAGAAATATTCACATATCTGTGCAGGACGATCCGAAAAAAAAATGTGGAAATAATCTGTAAAAACTGTGGATACTGCATTGAGCTTACATTTCTGTTCAAAGGAGAGATTTCCCTTAAGGTGTTTAACCTGACCTCAAGTGTTTCTCCTGACAGAAAAACAGACCTGGATGAGATGGGGCTCCTGATAGTTTCAAGGCTGGTGGACAGTTTTAAAATTCTGAAAAATCAGGACGGAACCATGTCTCTGGTGCTTGTAAAGGACAGGATATACCCTGAATCCGGCAGCGACCTGGAAAAAGTCTGTTTTGAAAAATCAGATTCATTCTCCATAAGGAAGCCCAATAATGAGGAAATAAAGATCTTTGCCTCGTCAGCGTGCTGTATGTATAATGATACAGGAGTACCTGATTTTTTCAGATTTCCGGGCAAACTTGTGGATATGGTTCAATATGCAGATTACAGTGCTCTTGTTGCAGCGGATGAAAAAAACCAGATAATCGGCGGAATCCTGTGGCACTGGTCCAGCAGGAAATTAATAGAGTTTTCAGGCCCTTTTGTTTTCAAAAAAGATTTTGATGAATCTGTGGACGAACAACTGGTTATAAGTTTTCTTGAAGCTGTGGGCAAATCCGATGCAATTGGAGTATATTCACGGCTGTGGCCGGAAACCTTGTCTTCTGAATATTTTGAAATCATAGGAGAACTGCCTGTTTATGATGATGAAAGTTCAAAAAAAACAATTCCGGTCTGTTTCAGGCAGTTAAAAGAAGATACCGGGGCAGTTTCCTGGGCCTTTCCGTCATTGAAACAGTTTCTGGAAAAAATTTATCACAAGCTTTTTCTGCCGAGAAAAATTGAAACTGTTTCAGACATGGGGGAAACAATGCCCGAGAATTCTGTGCTGTCTGTTGATTTCAGCAGGTTCCAGCAGGCAGCTACCCTTAAGATCATTATGCCGGGAAAAGATATTGACCAGAATATTGCGGACCATATCAAGCTTATAACAAAAGAATCTTATGGCAATGTTTTTTTTGAGCTTGATCTTGGTATTCCTGAACATGCATATTCTGTAGATGCATTGATAAAAAACAGGTTTATGCCTGCTCTGCTTGTGCCCTGCGCCGGAACAGGAGATATAGCTGTTTTTGTCCGGAGGCCGGATGAGCATTGATCTGTCAGAACTTGTGCCTGACTATATCAGGGAGTTTCAGGCATATATACCGTCCAGGCCGGATGCTGTCTTAAAGCAGATCTATAATGTTGACAGGCTGTACAGGTTAAACAACAATGAAAACCCCCTCGGCCCTCCTGCTGCATCCAGAAAACTGCTTGAAAAGTTTGATCCAGGGTCAGTTGCGGTTTATCCCAGCGGAGATGCCTATTATTTAAGATGCAGGCTTGGTGAAAAATTCGGAATGCATCCTGACCAGTTTATTGTGGGAAACGGTGCAAATGAGGTCATAGCTTTTGTTATCAAGGCCTTTTGTGAGCAGGGAGATAATATTGTCACTGCTGACAAGACCTTTGCCGTGTATGAATGGATAGCCACTTTTTCAGGATTCAATGCAAAACTGGTTCCCTTAAGAGATTTCTGTTTTGATGATGCTGCAATTTTAAAGGCAGTGGATGAAAAGACAAAAATCATTTTCATCTGCAACCCCAACAATCCCACAGGCACATACTGGAACAAGTCACGGCTTGTCAGTTTCCTGAAAGCAGTGAACGGCAGGCAGATTGTTGTTGTTGATGAAGCATATTTTGAATTTGTGGAAAAGGATGATTTTCCGGACGGCATGAAGCTTGTGCAGGATTATCCCAACCTTGTGGTATTCAGGACTTTTTCAAAAATGTTCGGCCTTGCAGGACTGCGTATAGGATATCTTGCCGGAAGCATGGAGGTTGTGGACATAATCAGAAGAACCTGTGTGGTATATTCGGTAAATACTCTTGCCCAGGAAGCAGCCCTTGCTGCCCTTGATGATGATGAACATATCCTGAAAACAAGGGAACATGTGGAAAATGAGAAAAAATTTCTTGCCAGGGAACTTAAAAGGCTGAAGCTTTTTTTTATTGCAGAGCAGGGCTGCTATGTCATGGTGAAACTTCCAATGAGCGATACACTTGCATACAGAAAAATGCTGGCCTGCGGTGTCATGATAAGAAGCATGACAGGGTTCAGATATCCCAACTGGATAAGGGTCAGTATGGGAGAGCATGAGGCAATGGAACTTTTTATTGAATCCCTTGAAAACATAATCTGCAATAAGGAGCCTGTTCAGTGAAAAATACACCAGGTGAAATAGGCAAAAGCATTCCAAGGATAGATGCCTGTGAAAAAGTCATGGGAAAAACATCCTATGCAGTTGATTTTTATAAAGATGAAATGCTGTGGGTCGGAGTCAGGAGGGGTAATGTCCCCTGTGGAAGGCTTATATCCGTTAAAACTGAAAAAGCGCTTGAGATCAGGGGTGTCAGGAAAATACTGGTTGCAGGCGATGTTGGCGGAACCAACAGGCAGGGAGTGGTGCGCAGTGACCAGGAAGTGCTTGCAGAAAATTTTATAACCCACAGAGGATGCGCTGTCGCACTTGTTGTTGCAGAAGACAGATATTGTCTTGAAAAGGCACTAAGGGCAATTGAACTTGAAATTGAGGAACTTCCTGGTGTGCTGAGTATTGAAGATGCCGTTAAAACTGATACCAGAGTTTTACACCCTGAACATGAAGGCGGAAATATCCTGCTGAAAGGCACACTCACAAAAGGAGATATTGATAAAGGCTTTTCAGATTCAGATGCAGTGGCTGAAGCTGAGTTTGAACTGCCGATGCAGGAACATGCATATCTTGAAACTGAAACAGGCTGGGCTGTATTTACACAACAGGGTATTCTTGAAATAACAGTGTCAACCCAGACACCATTCCGTGACAGGGCTGAAGTTGCACAGGCTCTGGGACTTGATCCTGACAGGGTCAGGATCATTGCCCCTTTCTGCGGAGGTGCATTTGGCGGAAAGGACGGAATTACGGTTCAGACCTTTCTTGGCCTTGCTGCTTTGAATTTTCCCGGGATACCTGTGAAAATATGGCTTGAAAGGGAAGAAAGCTTTGTTGCAGGAGTAAAAAGACATCCTGCAAAAATTCATTATAAGGCTGGTGCTGGATCAGATGGAACCCTGAAAGCCCTTTATGCTGACATAAGATATGACACAGGGCCCCATGATCATCTTGGAGGAGTTGTAATGGCGCTGGGGCTTGAGCATGCAGGAGGGCCTTATAAAATTTTGAATACAGAGCTGAAAGGTCTTGCTGCATACACAAATAACCCCATGGGAGGTGCTTTCAGAGGGTTTGGAGTTCCCCAGGTTGCTGCGGGCATTGAACAGGTAATGGATATGCTGGCAGAAAAACTTGATCTGTCCCCTGTTGAAATCAGGAAAAGAAATATTTTAAGACGTGGGGATAAAAATGCAGTAAATGTCAATATGCTCACTTCCATAGGCATTGATGACTGCCTCGAACTGATTGAAAAACATGATTTGTGGCAGAACAGGGACAGGTGGAAAAAAAAAGCCCCTGCCAACAGAAAAAGAGGGCTTGGGATAGCCTGCGCCATTCATGGAACAGGTTACGGTCCCAAAGTGCCTGATGTTGCAAATGCAAAAATTGAGCTTGCAGGAAACGGTGTTTTCAGAATTTATTGCGCAGTTGTGGACATGGGCCAGGGAAATGTTTCAACCTATCTGCATATAGCCTCCAGCATCCTGAACCAGCCTTTTTCCTTTCTTGAACCTGTCATGCCGGATACAGACAGGACCCTGCCTTCAGGATCTTCTTCAGCAAGCAGGACAACGTTTACCTTTGGCAATGCTTTAATAAAGGCAGCAGATATTTTAAAAAGAAAGATACTTGAAAAATGCGCAGACCTTATGATGGATGAAAACACTGACAATTTTGACCTGATACCCGGCAGGGTGATTCACCTTCCTTCTGGCAGGGAATTTGGCCTTGACCAGGTGGCAGGCTTTTTAAGCGAATCTGAAAGATGCGTGACCTCACGGTACCGTGTTCCGATAAGCATGCAGGATCCTGCAGAAGATGAGAATCTGAGACTGCACGGAATTCCCCATTACATATTTTCGTTTGGAGCCCATCTTGCCGGTGTGGAAGTTGATATGCTGACAGGTGCGGTAACAGTGAAAAAATATATTGTTGCAAGTGACTGCGGAAGGCTGATCAATCCCCAGCTCTTTGAACAGCAGGTTCACGGAGGAGTGGCCCAGGGCATAGGTTATGGACTGTATGAAGACATGATTGTGGATAAGGGAAGAATATTAACTGAAGATTTTTCAACCTATATTCTGCCCACATCACTTGATATTCCTGATATGGAATCCCTGACAGTGCACAGGGATGAGAAACACGGGCCTTTCGGTCTGAAAGGAGCAGGCGAGGTGGCCATAGATGCGCCGCTTCCCGCCATTGCAAATGCCTTGTATGATGCCTGCGGTATCAGAATAACCAGGTTTCCGATAACGCCTGAAAAAGTTCTGGATCAATTGTCAGAGAACAGGAGCATGAGTTGAAAATAAATTTTATTTTAAACGGTATTGATGTCAGTTATGATATTCCGCCTGATTTGAGGGTGATTGACCTTTTAAGGGAACATTTGAACCTGACCGGCACAAAAGAATCCTGCGGATCCGGCGAATGCGGTTCCTGCACGATCCTGGTGGACGGACAAAGCAGGCTGTCATGCCTTATGCTTGCCATCCAGCTTGAAGGCAGGGATGTCATCACAATAGAAGGGATCGGAAAAAAGGAAAACCTTCATCCTGTCCAGGAAAAATTTATCAGTGAAGGCGCTGTCCAGTGCGGTTTCTGCACTCCGGGGATGGTCATGTCGGCAATCGACCTTTTAAAACGCAACAGATCGCCTGACCGCAATGCAATAAGGGAGGGAATAAGCGGCAATATATGCAGGTGCACAGGTTATCAGAAAATAGTTGATGCGCTTGAAGCTGTTGTCAGAGAAGACAAGGTTCAGGAGAACTGTCTGTCAGGTGATTTTCCAGTTCCTGAATTAATGGGAAAAAACAGGCTGAAAAGACAGGCTGAAGTCTTTTTGCCTGAAACAACAAGTGAATTATGGGATATTGTAAAAAAATATCCTGATGCAGTGCTGTATTCAGGTGGCACTGATGTACTGACAAAAAGAAGAAAAAATTTGATTGCAAGGGAAAAAAATCTTGTCTGTATTGAAAATATAAAAGAGCTGAAAAAAATAGAAGACCTTGGAGATGAAATTTTCATAGGCTCATGCGCAGCTCATGTGTCGCTGCTTGAAAATGATGCTGTAAAAGGAAATTTTCCTGTTCTGATTCAGGCCCTGAAAGTCCTTGGCTCTCCCCAGATAAGGCATATGGGCACAATAGGCGGCAATATCTGCACAGCTTCGCCGGCCGGGGACACATTGCCTGCACTTTATGCATTAAATGCTGTTCTTGATATAAGAAAGGAAAACACCAGACGTCAGGTTCTGATCCGCGATTTTATAAAAGGCCCTGGAAAAACTGATCTGGAACCTGATGAAATTCTTTACGGAATCAGGATAAAGAAAAGACCTGAATATAATTTTCAGTACTATGAAAAGGTCGGCCAGAGAAACGCACTTTCAATTGCAATTGCATCAATCGCAATTGCAGCGCAGATTTCCCGCGATAAAATCATTGAAAAAATCGCAATTGCATGGGGCAGTGTCGGGCCGACAATTATTACCAGTTCCAGGGAAATAGAGAACAGGCTGACAGGCGCAAAACTTAGCGAAAATCTGATAAAGTCGGTTTTTCCCCTTGTCGGGGACATTGTTTCACCAATTGACGATATAAGGGCGAAAAAAAACTACAGGCTGACAGTTTCAAAAAATCTGCTTTTAAGGATATTGGCACAATGAGCCCAAGCGGAAAAGTTTTCAATAAAAATTTTATTATTTTAAACCTTTTTCTTTTTCTCTCATACTGCAATATTGCTGTTTTTTTCCAGTTCCCATACTACCTTCAGCACGCCCTTGGAATTGACCCTGAATGGACAGGTGTTCTGATAAGTGTTTATTCTCTCACAGGCCTGATTGCAAGGCCGTTTATAAGTGCTGTCATCACACCCTTAAATGCCGCCAGGATCATAATACTGAGTTCTGTTGCAGTTTTTATTTCACTTGTCTTATATGCTTTTGCAGTTCATATACCAGGAATAATTGCAGTAAGAATACTTCACGGGTTGACCTATGTTGTCCTTGGAACCGCTGTCATGGCAGCAGTAGTTGCTTCAGTACCTGCCGGCCAGAGTGGAAAGGCCTTCGGGGTCATAGGCATAATTACCATTCTGCCCTTTGCAGTGCTTCCGCCCCTGCTTAAACCTCTGACCCTGAAGTTTTCCTTTGTGTCGATCCTGATCTATTTCGGCCTGCTGCTGTTCATTGGAACATTTCTGGTATTTTTCCTTGAAAAACCTGACAGGGTATCAGAATCTGAAAAGGAAAAAGTCAGGATCACAAAAAAGGAACTGATCCATAACATCACAGATATAAACATAATATTCCTGTTTGTAATCTCGCTTTTTGTGTTCACCTCGTTTGCAGCCACTTTTTTTTATATCAAAGGCTACGGACTTAAGCATGGAATGCCGAATCCAGGATGGTTCTTTACAATTTCCACTTTCATGGAAATAGGGGTCAGGGTATTTTTCAATTCATACTTTGACAGGGTGAACAAAATTGCCTTTCTTGGCTTTTCAATGGTGCTTATGGCTGTGTCATATTTCATGCTTGCAATGTTTCCAGGCTGGATATTGTTCATGTCTGTTGCAGTGCTGTTCGGACTTGGAATAGGTGTGGCCATGCCCCTGATCAACAGCCTTGTGTTTGATTTTTCAAAACCTAAATTAAGGGGGTTTAACAGCAACATAGGCGTGGAAATGTTCCAGGGAGGCTTTTTCATCGGATCATTGACAGGAGGGATAATTCTGAGCAGGTGGAATTATGAAACCATTTTTATGTGTTGCTCAATAATCTGTATGATATCAATTGCATTGACATTTTACCTTTATCGCAGGACAAAGGACAATTATGAGTATAACAGCTGATATTGCAGGCGGTATATTACTTTCAGGCGCATGCCTGGAAATATGTGCAAGACTGTTTTATGCAAAAAAATTTCACATGCCCTGGCGTTCCAAGGTTATTGGTGAATATCCCTATGATGAATTTGTGGAAAAAGCAGAACCTCCGATTCATTTTCAGTTCAGAAAAGGATACCGTTCCAGGCATGTGAACATAAACAGCCTTGGCATGCGCTGTGCAGAGCCTGATTCCCGCATAAGGAAAAAAAAGCTGCTTGTAATTGGGGAATCCATTTTTTTCGGAGCTAAAATTTTAAATGAGAAAAGTCTGTGGTGTTATCAGCTTCAGGATATTCTGCTCCGCAATAATATCAGTGACTGGGAAATTTTCAATGCAGGATTTCCCGGATACAATGTATACCAGTATGATGCATGGTGGGAAAAGTCCCTGAAAAACCTTGAGCCTGACATTGTAATTCTTCAATGCGGTGCAAATGATATCACTCAGGCCTATGTCATGGGAGAAAAATGGGAGCCTGGCCTGCCCTGGCCGTGGGATTTCATCATGAGGCAGCAGAGAAAGACCGGATGGTGGCAGAAACTTTTGTTTCACAGCTGCCTGTATTTTATGTACAGAAGGAAAAAGCTTACTGAACGCAAGGGCTTTGAATCAGCCGGTAATGTTTTCAGGCTGGAAGAATGTATTGAATCTTTGTCTGAAAATGCCGGAAAAATAATTTCAGATGCACAATCCATGGGGGCAAGGGTTCTGCTGTCTTCCTTTGCAATGGCATACGATCCTGACAGCATTGAGAAAAATCCGCCCCAGCTTGATTCAATACAGGCAAACTGGAGAGAGAGCCTGAGTTCCACAGGGATCCCCATGATAGAATTCAACAACTGGTGGATCAATGAGTTTTCAGAACAGGTGAGCTGCCCTTCCTTGAATCTTCAGGAAATTTTTCAGGTTCATCCGAAAAGATATGAAATGTATCTTGATGTTGCCCACTGGAATGAAGCAGGGCATAAACTGGCTGCTGAATCAATATTTGGCAGATTATCAGAATTAAACTGGTGGTAAAGGAGAAAAAATGTCTGAATACAGAGTGGAACCGGGCCAGCAGGTCGTGATTGAGCGGTTTTCCCCTGAATTTGCAGAGGGTGTGACCAGGTGCTTCAGGCAGGTGTATGGCGATGGCTATCCAATAGATACCTATATTGATCCTGAAAAATTGATTGAAGAAAATAAAAGCAAAAGGGTCATTTCCATAATTGCAAGAACTGTAAAGGGCGATGTGGTGGGGCATGTATCCCTTTTCAGTTCTGATCCATGCAATCTGAAAATATATGAAAGCGGAAGCGGGCTTGTTATCAAGGAATACAGAAATACTGAGAAACTGTTTTTTAAAATGGTAAAACTGAGTGTGGAAATTGCAGCAGAAGAGGGGATTCACGGAATGTATGGTGAACCTGTGTGCAATCATCCTTTTTCCCAGAAAGTCACCAGAGATTTAAACTTTGTTCCAACTGCAATGGAAATAGATCTCATGCCTGCGGCAGCATATCAGAAAGAAGCGAGCGCATCTGGCAGGGTATCTGTGTTCTGGGCTTTTAAAACCCTTGTTTCCATGCCTCATACTGTGTTTGTGCCTGAGGTTTACAGAGAATTTTTTGATCTGATTTACAAGCGCATTGATGATAAAAGAGTGATCAGGATATCTGACCAGCCAATCCCTTCAGCAGGTTCCTCAATAATCAGAACCCAGATATTCGAGTTTGCAAATGTATTGAGAATTGCAGTTCATGAACCAGGCCCTGACCTTGAAGAACAGATTGACATAATCGAGGCGGATGCAGAAAAAAAAGGGGTGGTCTGTTTTCAGGCATGGCTTGATCTTGGCACCCCCTGTGTCGGCAGAGCCGTTGAAATTCTAAGACAGCGGGGCTATTTTTTGGGAGGCCTGCTTGCAAGATGGTTCGGCACAGACGGAATTCTCATGCAGAAACTGCTCACAACACCCTGCTGGGATGATGTAAACATTGCCTTTAACCAGGACAGGGCAATACTTGATAAAGTTTATACCGACTGGCAAAACACATAAAAAAATATTGATCAGGCCTCATTTAGGGAAATTCCAGGGTTTTTCGTGAAAAACTTAGGTATCAGCACACCCAGAACCATGACAGCGCCGACAAGGATCACCATGGGATCGCTTGAAACCAGCAGCAGACCTCCTATGGTTAAAAGGGCTTTGCCTGGAAGATGGATTTGTGTTTTAAAATGTCCGATATAGGCAGCAGACAGAGCCACCACTCCCAGAATTCCACTGAGAATGGCAAGTGAAAACTGGGTCCATTCAAATTGTATGAAAAGCATGCTGGGTGCATAGACAAACATAAAGGGCACCAGGGCCTTGCCCATGGAAAGGCGAAAAGCTGTGGTCCCGGTTCTCATGGGATCGGCTCCGCCAATACCTGCCCCGGCATAAGCGGCAAGGGCCACCGGAGGAGTAACATCAGCCAGGACTCCGTAGTAGAATACAAAAAAATGGGTGGCAATAAGCGGTACACCAAGGTCACCCAGAGCAGGGCCTGCAATGGATGCCAGGATAATGTAGCATGGTGTTGTCGGTATGCCTGCGCCCATAATGATGCAGGCGATGGCAACCATGATCAGACCGAAGAACAGGGTGGCTCCCTGTGAAGATATCATGGGAATTATTCCTGAAAAGAAACTGCCGGCTGAGGATGCCAGTTCCAGGACTGCCCCTGAAAATTTGAATCCCATACCGGTAAGCGTTAGTATCCCCAGAATAAATCCCACACAAGCGCAGGCAGCACCAATGGCCAGGGCATATTTGGCCCCGTCTTCCAGACTTCTGGCAATGCGTTTCGGGGTAAGGGTGTTGGAGTCGTCCAGATTGCCAATATTGAGTTTTCGGGTGACAGGCGGGATATAGGAACAAAGAACAGTGAGAATAATTCCCCAGAATGCAGCAAGATAGGGGGTGAACTGCATTAACAGCAGGGTAACCATTACACCCAGGGGAATTATCAGGTGCCAGGATCGTTTGATTACCTGGGCAAGCTGAGGAATCTGCTCCCTGGCCATGCCCTTGAGCCCAAGCCGCCTTGCCTCCAGATGAACCATTGTAAAAATGGCAAGATAATGGAACAGGGCCGGGATAATGGCTATGAGAATGATCTCGTTATACGGGATTCCCAGCATTTCAGTCATGACAAAGGCAGAAGCACCCATGATGGGAGGAGTAACCTGGCCTCCGCATGAAGCAGAAGCTTCCACTGCTGAAGCAAATCTGGGAGTGAATCCGTTTTTTTTCATCATGGGAATGGTAAAGGATCCGGTGGTGGCGGTATTGGCAATGGGAGAGCCTGAAATCATTCCAAAGAACCCGGAAGAAACTACAGAAACTTTGGCAGGCCCGCCTGAATATCTGCCTGCCAGAATCATGGCAAGATCAATGAAAAACTGCCCCAGGCCTGATGCCTGTGCCATGACCCCAAAGAGTACAAAATGAAACACATAGGTGGCAACAACTCCCACTGCCACTCCATAGATTCCTTCGGTTCCAAGGTAAAGATGCTCCACGATCCTGACAATATCATAACCCCTGTGAGCCAGCACTCCAGGAAGATATGGCCCTGACACAGCATAGAGCAGGGCGCCGGCCCCGATTATGGGCAGGGTGTTTCCCATGACCCTGCGGCAGGATTCTGTAACCATGATTATGGCGATAAGTCCCATGATGTAATCGGTAAGCTGGGGAAAGCCTATGTTTGTGATGAAAATTTCTTTAAAAAAAATAATAAGATAAAGTGAGAAACTGCTGGCAGCAATGGCCAGTGGCCAGTCTGCAAAGGAAAGTTTATCCCCTTCTCCTCTGAACTGCCGGATTGGCAGCGCAGTCAGAGCTATAAAAAAGATCAGCGCAAAAAGCCCAGCCTGACCGGCCAGTGGAATCTGGTCGGAAAAGCGTGATACAAGCTGCCAGGCAAGGAACAGATAAAAAAGGGCAAATCCCAGGCCAAATCCCCAGTCTGTGATGAAACGTCCGGGTTTGCGCCGGGGAAAAACAAGAAATACCAGTCCCAGTACCAGACTGAGATGAACAGTGCGGTGGATAACCTCGTTAAGAAGACCAAACCCTGCTGTGTAGACATGAAAGCAGCTCAGGGCGATGCACAGCACACCGGTGATTCTGGCTGTGATGCCGCCAAGATTGCGAAAGTTTGATTCAGCGTCATATTTTTTGACTATTTCTTCAATTTTAGAGGCATTGACCTCGTTGTCCGGGATGGTATTCATTATATGAAACTCCTTTAAAATACCGGTGCTGCCGTGATTACCAGGCTTTGATCTTCCCACTGGTTCAGATCAATGGTTCTGTCAGGAAGGATCAGCCGGTTCTGATAGTTTTTGTCTGTTCTGACTACAAGCTTGTTAATGGGTCTTTTCATGTGCAGAATGAACCAGTTTTCGGTTTTTTCCCATGAGGTTCCCCCAGGCTCTGCCGGACTGGTGGGAAGACCTGCTCCATGGGCCTTGAAATACTCTGCTGTCTGGATGATCCGGCCTGTGCCGGTTATCCGGTACATATCAATCACCGGTGTCATGGATACAGAGTGAATAAAGGACAGGGAAAAACCCTTTTTCAGGGCCATGGGGTATCTTCCCAGCACGGTCTGATCCGGGAACCGGGCAATAGTAATCTGCCCGGTTTCTGCGGACAAACCAGTCCGGGAAAGGTCTGAAGGCATGCAGGCGGAGATCATCACAAGGATTACCACGCCTGCAAAAAATGCTTTCATCTTATTTGATCAGCCCTTTTTCACGGTAATACCGTGCAGCTCCAGGGTGGAGGGGAATGGAAACCGATTCCAGAGCCTTGGACAGGGAAATTTCCTTGCCTTTGACATGCACTTTTGCCAGGGTGTCGGTATTTTCATACAATGCCTTTACCACATTGTAGGCGGTTTCTTCGTCCAGCTGGTCATGTGTGGCCCAGATGGCACGTACTGCAATGGTTTTAACATCCTGGGTCTGGCCCTTGTAGGTATTGGCCGGCAGGATCACGCTGGCATAGTAGGGCTGCACTTTGCGGAGTTTTTCAATGGCAGGGCCGGCCAGAGGAAGAATCCTGATGGCATGGTGATTGGAAAGCTCCAGAACCGATGCTGTGGGAGTTCCTGCAGTTATCAGGGAAGCATCAAGATTGCCGTCCTTTATTTTTTCCACGGACTGGGAAAATGATGAATAATCTTCTTTAATATCAGTTTTTCTGTCCATGCCGTATGATTTGAGCAGATCGCCCAGCAGCTGCCATTGGCCGGAACCGGGAGAGCCTGAGGAAATTGATTTTCCCTTCAGGTCGGTAAATGTTTTGATTCCTGCATTGGCCCTGACAACCAGCTGTACGGTCTCAGGATAGAGAGCACCCAGAGCACGCAGGTTTTTCAGATTTTTTCCCTTGAACTGTTTGGTGCCTTTGTAGGCAGCATCCAGAATGTCGGCTGCCACAAATGCTGACTCAATGCCTCTGCGGCTCAGCAGAGTGGCATTGGCAACTGATGCGTTTCCGGTTTCTGCTGTGGCGGAAAGTTTTTTGCCGTTGATCACCACTTTGTTTGATATCATCTGAGCCAGCATCCCGCCCAGTGGATAATAGGTGCCGCCGGTACCGCCGGTGGCAATACCGAAAAAGATCCGGCCTGCGGAAAACGCAGGTGTGGAAAGTAAAAGCCCGGTTAAAAACAGGGCTGCAATGCTAAGGGTGAATTTTTTCATGAAACTGCCTCCTTTACTGATTGTAATGATCTGTCTTCAGGGTAAAATACGTTTTTACGCCAGAGACTGGTGGATAAACATAAGTAATCAATTATTCAGGATTTTGGTACTGGCCTGAGTGTTGAAATGTCCATGGTCACAAGTGACCATTCAGGGTTTATTCAAAGGTGGTATAGCCCTTGCGGATGGCATATTTGACAAGGCCTGCGGTTTTGCGGATATTCAGTTTTTTCTTGATGGCAGCTCGATGATGCTTGACCGTGGCAATACTGATGCTGAGAAGATCTGCAATGTCCTGGTTGGATTTTTCTTCGGCAATGAGCTTGAGCACTTCCCGTTCCCTTACGGTCAGGGGCTCAAAAGGAATATTCATATGTCCTGACTGGTAAGCTTTTGCAATCTCGTTGGTCAGGTCCTTCTGGATCAGAGGGGATATATAGGTGTTATTTTTCTGTATGGTGGCAATGGCTGATAACAGCTCCCTTGGGGCGTCTTCCTTGAGGAGGTAGCCGTCTGCTCCGGCAGACAGAGCATGGTGAAGGTATTGAAGGCTTTTGTGCATGGACAGAATCAGGATTCTGATGCCGGGATAAAGCATCTTGATCTCAATGGCTGCTTCAATGCCCCGCAGGTTGGGCATGGCAATATCCATGAGAATCATATCAGGTGTCTTGCGGGTTAAAAGGCGTAAAAGCTCCAGTCCGTCCGATGCTTCGCCGATCACTTCAATATGCCCCTGTTTTTCCAGAATCTGACGGATGCCGTGGCGCAGCAGCTTGTGATCATCCGCCAATATGATGGAATATTTTTTCATGGGTCTTTTTTTTATCAAGCGTAACAACAAATTGCAACAGGGTTCCCTGTCCTTTCCCGGTCTGAATGGTCAGAGAGCTGTCAAGCATCCGTGCCCGCTCCTGCATGGCATGCAGCCCAAGGCCCTTGTCTCCGCAGGAAGTTGCCTGGATTGTTGTCAGGTCAAATCCTTTTCCGTTATCCTGAATGGAAAACACAATATGATCATGCTTTTCAACTGCTGCAAGTATCAGAGTGTCTGCATCAGCATGGCGCAGCACATTGGAGATGGCTTCCTGGAAAATTCTGTATATCAGGATCTGACTGTCCAGAGAAAGCCTGGTATCCAGGGCATTGCCGTTAATATCTGCTGTGATGGTATAGTGTTTTTTGATGGTATCAATGAGCCACATCAGGGCTGCTGACAAACCTAAGTCTTCAATGGCCGGAGGAGTAAGATCCTTGCACAGCTGACGGACGTTTGCAATGACCTGATCAATGTATGTGACCATTTCTTCACATGCTTTTTTGTTTTCGGTGTTTTCCAGGCTTTCTTCCAGCAGGATCACATTGAGCTTGAGCACGGCCAGAGACTGGCCAACCTCGTCATGCAGTTCAATGGAAAGACGCCTGCGTTCATCTTCCTGGGTTGAGAGCAGCCGGGCGTTCAGGCGGTGAAGGCGAAGCTCCGAGCGTTTCAGATCTCCAAGGCTTTTTTTCAGGTTCAGTGACATGGTGTTGAATGCACGGGAGAGCTGGCCTATCTCATCCTGGCTTTTTACAGGAATATGGACATCCAGATCTCCTTTTCCAACCTGCCGGGTTCCCTGTACCAGGAGCTGAAGCGGATTCACCAGGCGCCGTGTCAGTATGATGATGAGAAACGAAATTCCGATGGAACCGCATATTGCCAGGGCCAGAAGATAGTTCCTGACACTGTTCATGGGCCCGTATATTTCATCAAGGGGAGCTGTGGCCACCACTGTCCACTGCCATGGCCGGAAAAATGCTGCCATGCCCAGGTGTTTTTCCCCATGCCAGGGATAGATGACAGCAGTGCCGGGTCTGGCAGTCATTCGGGCAATCCATGGCTCAGGCCCTGCCTGTCGAAAATTTTTGTCTGACCCTGGATGAAAGATAAGTTTTCCCTGCCTGTTCAGAAGATAGATATATCCGTGTTTACCGATTTTTATGGACTCAAGGGCTGAGAAAGCGTCCAGCTGCGCTTTTCTGGTTCCGGCCTGGATATTGGTGATACCGTAAAGCCGCAGGAAACGTTCATGCTGTTCCACCATAGAAACTGCCTCTTTCAGTCGTGTGGCAAGCCATCGTTCCGCAATCTGGTTCAGAGCCTTGCGGGAAAGATGATAGGTAATCCAGGATCCCATGAAAAGGGCTATCAGGGCAATGGGCAGGGTGATGCCCAGAATT
>CAYOYY010000009.1:0-28769 GCA_964408295.1 uncultured Desulfobacula sp.
CCTTCCGATCGCAAGATGATCAAAAGCTATAATAATACCATCCCGCTGTTTGATACCCCCAAAAGGCTTAAAAAACTGATAATGAAAATCAAGACAAACTCCCTTGGCCCGGATGAGCCAAAGAATCCTGATACATGTACGCTGTTTTCCATATATAAAGCCTTTGCCTCTGAATCAGAGGTTATGAAAATGAAGGAACGCTACCGCCAGGGCATTGCATGGGGAACAATGAAAACAGAGCTTTTTGAATATATTGACGAAATATTGAGGGCTCCGAGAAAAACCTATGAGGAACTGATCAAAAATCCTTCTGATATTGATGATATTCTGAAAAAAGGAGCTGAAAAGGCAAGGCAGTTTTCCGTTCCCTTTCTTGAAAAAATCAGAAAAGCAATCGGAATTACATCACTTGGTTAGGCGCTCAATTTCTGTTTGTGTAAGATAACGCCAATGCCCAGGTTTCAGATTTCCGATATTTATTCCTGACATTCTGATTCTGTGCAGGCCTGATACCCTGTTTCCGGCTGCTTTTACCATTTTTCTTATCTGACGGTTCAGGCCCTGTTTGAGTATGATTTTAAACCTGTTTTCTGAAAGCCGTTTGACAGCGGCTTTTCTGGTTTTGACCCCGTCAATCACCATTCCCTGAGCCATTTTTTTCAATGCTGAATCTGAAACAGGGTGCACGGTCGTGACAATATATTCCTTTTCATGGTTGAATGAAGGATGGGACAGCTTAAGATGAAGGTCTCCATCATTTGTAAGAAGCACAAGTCCGGTTGAATCCTTGTCCAGACGCCCCACAGGATATATTCTTTCATCAATATCAATGAGATCAAGGACAATCTTTGAATTCTGGCGTGCGCACGAGGTTACATAACCTCCTGGCTTGTTCAGGACAATATATATCTTTGAGGCGGAAATTTTAAGCCTGATCGTTTTTCCATCAAATTTAACAATATCCCTGTCAGGGTCAATTTTTGTTCCAAGCCTTGTTACAACGGCATTGTTCACTCTTACCCTGCCCTTCAGGATATATTCTTCAGCCTTTCTTCTTGAGCACAGGCCTGCATGTGCCAGAAATTTTTGAATACGCATTTGTTTTATGACCTGTAATCTGCATTGATTCTGACATAATCTGCACTGAAATCACAAAACAGGAATGAATCTGTAAAATCACCAAGGTTCAGGTCAAGGGTAATGTCAATTTCATCTTTTTTCATTATCTTTGCAGCTTTTTTTTCAGCTTCAGGGCCCTGCCATATTCCCTTGACAACAAGGGGCTGATCTTCAAAAAAAAGATCCATTTTTTCAGTAACAACAAATGCCCCTGATCTGCCCGCAGCAGCTGTTATCCTGCCCCAGTTGGGGTCCTCGCCGTTAACTGCCGTCTTGACAAGATTTGAATGCGCAATGGCTTCCGATGCCATGAAAGCATCTTTTGCTGTTGCAGCTCCTTTTACAACAATCCTGACAAGTTTGGTGGCACCCTCTCCATCTTTTACAATCTTTCTGGCAAGGTCAAGACACACCCTGTCAACCATAGCCTGAAACATTTTCCAGGCTGCATCGCTGTCAATTCTTACTTCACTGGCTCCGCTTGCAAGGGCAAGCAATGTATCATTGGTGCTTGTATCCCCGTCAACCGTAATGCGGTTGAATGATTTTTCACACGCTCTTGACAGGGAACGTTTAAGCCCTGCTGCCGTAACATCTGCATCAGTACAGATAAATGCAAGCATGGTGGCCATGTCAGGCCTTATCATACCGGAACCCTTTGCAATGCCTGTGACACTGACCCTGGCTCCGTCAATCATGCATGTCTGCCCGCAAATTTTTGCACATGTATCTGTTGTAAGGATTGCATCTGCAAAATCCTGTATATTATTCTCACCAAGGCAGGCAGCAGCCTGAGGTATTGCAGCTTCAAATCTGTCCATGGGAAGATATGCCCCGATCACTCCTGTGGACGAGGTCAAAACAAGATCTTCATGAATATTGAGTGCGCTGCCAAGCATCTGGGCACATTTTTGTGCATCCTCAAGCCCTCTTTCTCCTGTAAAGCAGTTTGCATTGCCGCTGTTTACAAGAACAGCCTGGCACAGGCCTTTTTCAAGTTTTTTTCTTCCAAGTATGACAGGAGCTGCCACAACCCTGTTTCTTGTAAAAAGTGCAGCAGCAGCAGCAGGTTTTTCACAATAAATGATACCAAGATCCTTTCTGTTGTTATTTTTAATTCCGGCACTGATCCCGGCAAACTTAAATTCCTTCATTAAAGAGGCTCCATTAAATTAAAATTGAAAATTTATTGTGTGCCATTATACTTTTCAGTTTAAAGGGTGTAAATGCCTTATTTGCATCAAACCAGGTTGACATACGCTCTGTCTTTCTTTATATATATTTGCACATACAAACATATACACAAAAAATATCATGACTGAAAATTTTCTTGAAAACTGCCTGTTTTTTAATGCAAACACCCTTTCCAGGTATCTGCTCAAGCTTGCTGAAAAACAGTTCAGGCACCTTAACCTGTCCCCTGCACACGCGTCCATGATGCTGATGGTGTATGACAGTCCGGGCATAAGCCCGAAACAATTATGTTCCATGCTCAATCTGAGTGCATCCACCATTACAAGATTCATAGATTCTCTTGAAAAAAAAGAACTTGTAAAAAGAAAGGCAAAGGGAAAATCAGTATCAGTTTATCCCACCCCAAAGGGGCTTGACCTTAAAAAACCGGTTGCCATGGCCTATAAAAGGCTTTATCTGTCCTATACCTCAATTTTAGGCCAGGATTTCACCCGTCATCTGTCCTCACATGTTCTGACGGCTGCCAGAAAACTTGCAGAACATATCTGACTGTTGAATCAATGGCACACAAACTCTCCCATAATTTTAAAATTCTCATTGAATACGATGGTACCGGGTTTTACGGATGGCAGCGTCAAAAGGACAGGCCTACGGTGCAGGGGGAGCTTGAAAAGGTACTTGGCATAATTTTAAACCAGAAAATCACAGTTTCAGGTTCAGGCAGAACCGATGCCGGGGTTCATGCCTTTGGGCAGGTGGCAAATTTTCATGCACAAACCAGCCTTGACCCTGACAGGATAAAAAAAGGGGTAAACAGCCTCATTCACCAGCCAATTGTAATAAAAGAATGCAGAATTACAGACAAAGAATTTCATGCCCAGTATGACGCTGTTTCAAAGGAATATCATTATTTCATACTTAACCGCGAACATGGATGCGCCATTGGAAGGCAATATCAGTGGCATATAAAAAACTCACTTGATATACATGCAATGCAGGCCTGCTGCGATGCTGCAACAGGGATATTTGATTTTTCATCATTTGAAAACACGGGAAGCCCCCGCACCTCAAGTGTCAGGGAAGTATTTTTTTTCACTGTTGACAAGGTGAACACAACCCGCCTTGTATTTAAAATATGTGCCAGCGGATTTTTGAAAAACATGGTCAGAAACCTTGTTGGAACCATTGTGCTTGCCGGATTGAACAAAATCACCCCTGAAGAATTTATAAGGATACGAAATGCAAAGGACAGAACTCAGGCAGGCCCGACTGCTCCTGCCCATGGCCTGTTTCTGAAAAGGGTGAACTATTCCTGATCCTTCATTTTTCTGACATATTCATTGTAATATGCAATGATATCCCGTCTGTAAATCAGACCTGCAAGATCATGGGGGTCATCTTCCCTGACCACGGGCAGGGCATCAATATTTTTCTGTGTCAGCTTTAAAAGAACAGTATTCAGATCTTCTGAAAAGGTTGTGTATATGATATCTGAAACCATGATATCCTTCATCACGATCAATTGTTCTATATGCATGGTGAAAATGATTTCCCTTACATCATTGGATGAAAATATGCCGGAAAACCTGCCTGCGCTGTCTATTACAGGGAAATAATGCTGCTTTGTGGTGGCAAAGATTTTTTTGAATTCACTGAAAGGCATGTCTTCATTGACACACCTGACCTCTTTTACCAGGTGTCTTAGATTCTCCACCTTCAGGGTCTGTAAAATATCCATCATGAATTCTCCTGCATGAACAGGGGAATCAACCCTTGACTTGAGCTGGGTCTCATAGATTGTCCAGTTGCGGCATAAAAGAAAACACACAGAACACACAAGAAGGCTGGGTAAAAGCAGGTGATATGAATTGGTCATTTCACTTATGAAAATAATTGTTGATATGGGAGTATTGGATACTGCTGCAAAAAAACCTGCCATTCCGACAATCACAAAGGAGCCCGGGCTTGTCACAACCGAAGGCATCAGAAAATTGAAAATTTTTCCTACAGCCCCTCCCATTGCACCGCCTATCACTATGGAAGGCCCGAACACGCCCCCGCTGCCCCCTGATCCAATGGAAAATGATGTGGTAAATATTTTTCCTATGGCAAGGGCAATCAGGGTTGGAACTGCAACCTGATTCAATATGGCATTCTGTGTTATTCCATAACCAAAGGCAAGGGTATATGGAAGAAAAAAACCTATGATTCCGGTTACAAGCCCGCCGATTGCAGGCTTGAAATGATTGGGTATGGAAAATTTCTTAAAAAGGTCAATAACACCATAGAAAACTTTTATATAAAATACAGCAATAACAACAAGCACAAAGGCAAGAACAATATACGGCCCAAGCTCAAGGGGATTTCTGAAAACAAAATCAGGAGATTCAAATAATGACCCCCATCCAAACACAATGCAGAAGACACAATAGGCAACAACAGAAGATATTCCAGCAGGAATTATGACTTCTGATTCAAACTCAGGATCCCGGTACAGAACTTCAGCAGCAAAAAGGGCTCCTGCAAGAGGGGCACGGAAGATACTGCCCACTCCGGCTCCGATTCCTGCTGCCATCATTATTCTTCTTTCACGTTCAGACAGCTTGAACCGTGTTGCCAGAAAAGAGCCGAAACCAGCTCCTATCTGTGCAATGGGGCCTTCTCTTCCGCCTGAGCCTCCTGTGGTCAAAGTAAGGGTTGAGGCAATGGTTTTGACAATTGGGATTCTTCCCCTGATCAGCCCGCCCTTGTGATGATATGCGTCAATGGCGGCATCTGTGCCGTGACCTTCAGCTTCAGGAGCAAAGGTATAAACAATCCATCCGCTTAAAAGTCCTCCTATCATGGGCAGAACAAGAAGGATCCATTTGTTGAAAACAGTGTCGGTATGGGGTAAAAGCGGGTGTTCTCCCGCAGGTGCGGCAGGTCTGTACCCTGCCATCATATCCAGAAAATAATGCATGCCAAGGCTGCACAGATAATGAAAAACAATGGCACCGGTTCCTGCAATCAGTCCGATCAGGATGAAATAGAACAGCCATTTTCCTGCAAGTGCAATATCATGTGAACCCACCTTGGCAGGCAGCCCCATACCCATATATCCTAACCTTTTCTCAGATCATTTATTCCACTCAATATCGTGTCAAACAAAGGTTTTACATCTTCCTGTTCAAGACATGAAAATGCAACTCTTATATTCCTGTCTCCAATTGAAATCAGGCCGGTTCCATATTTGTCAAGAAGATGAACTCTCAAGGCCTCAGCATCAACGTCCTTAAGGCGTATGCACATGAAATACCCTGAATTGAAAGGATAGACATCAAAGCCATCCCTGTATACAGGGTCCTGAACCACCTGTTTGATCTTAAGGGCGCGTTTTTTCAGAAGGTCAAACTTTTCCTGCTTGAACTTTTCATAGTTTTCATCTTCCATGGATTTCAATACAAGGGTCTGGCTCAGGTGAGAACAGTTTGAGATATTGCCCCTGATACATCCGGCAGTTTTCTTTTCAAGCGCTTCATAAACATCACAGCTGCCTTCATGAATACCATAGGTTATGAACCCGGTCCTAAATCCCCAGACATAGTCTTCCTTTGTTGCTCCGTCAAGCTTGATTGCAACAATATGTTCATCTGCACCTGCAAGCCTTGAAAACAGGGATTCTGTGCTTGTCTGCTCCTCAAAGAAAAGCCCGAAATAGGCATCATCGCACGCTGCCACCACACAGGTTCCCTTCCTGGCAATATCAATTATAATATCTGCGATACGCCCTGCTTCATCAACACTTAATGAATATCCGCTCGGGTTATGGGGAAAATTCAGCACAGTAACAATTTTTTTATTCTGCTCAGCCTGTTCTCTTATAACCTGTTCAAAGGAATCAATATTAAATTGTGTCAGTTCGTCATCAAAGGTTTTGAACTGGACAATGCGGGCCTGGTTTCTGACACAGAATGTCATGTTATAGTTGCCCCAGATCATGTCAGGCATTACAATTACATCTCCGGGATCAATCCACATATCAGACAATATGCTGATACCGTGGGTGATACCGGAGGTAACCACAGGAAGGCTTGTTTCCCTGCCTGCAAGACCTGGATTTTTTCTGAATATCTCTTTTTTCCATTTTTCCCTGAGCCCTGCAATCCCATAGGACGGTGCATATGGCAGGTATTCATCAGGATCAATGCCCTTGATAAATCCGGTAACCGAAGGCAGGCTCAGAACATGACCGTCCTCCTTTGCAATACCTATGGTTGCATTGATTTTATCAGCTTTCTGTTTTGCTTCTGCTCCCTGGCTTAAAATGCCCTTTGGAAAAAACAGTTCTTTTCCCATTCTTGAAAGCATATCAAAAACATGGGGGTTCTGGTTCAGGATAATCTCGTTAAGTTCTTTTGCAATGGGATTCATAATCATCACTTTTTAAAATTTAAGATTAAAAAAAACTAAAAAAAAACTCTGCGGCCTTGTCAGGACAAGAAGCCACAGAGTTTTTTTAAAACCTTAAACCTGTCAGGGTCTGACTTATCGTCTCTTGGAGGCCTTGATCGGGTTGATCTTCTGTTTCTTGGTGGTTTCAACCACTTTGACATGGGTTGCCATATTGCAGATACCATTTTTCCATTTCAGGGAAGGATCGGGTGCAGCAGTGCAGTATGCACCTGTCTCAAATTCTGAAATCCTTGCACATCCCCGGCATTCATCAATTATGGGCAGGCAGGCACCTTCGTTATAGCTGCAGCCTTTGGCAGTCATGAATACACAATCTTCACCTTCACGAATAGTTGTACAAATCATAATCATTATCCTGTAACTTTAATATGTGGTTTTATTCTAAACCTGTAAATCTTTCATAAAGCAAGTTTAAATAGCACGGGCTGAAAAAATTGTCAATTATTATATTTCAAGGTGCGGCACGTAACCAACTATTACTCATAATGGGTCCACATGCGAATAATTTTGACTGTTTTTTCATCTGTTATAATTTGATAAATAATTCTGTGCTGGATATTTATACGTCTTGAATAAGCGCCTGTTAAATCACCGATAAGTTTTTCATAAGGAGGAGGAACTTGTAAGGGGTGCTGGCGTAAAACTTCAAGAATTTTTTCTGCTTTTGATTTAAGATTGGAAGCAGAAATTTTTTTAGCATCTTTTTGGGCTTGTCTGGTAAAAACAATTTTCCAACTCACCAGTCCAAATCCTCTTCACATTCCTCTATTGGCGTTGCCAGGCCTTCTCGGATAGAGTCACGCATATTTGGAATATTTAAAAGATACAGGGTTTCTTGAATTGAACGCCAGTCATCTTCGGATATAAGGACAGCATTCCCCCTTTTTCCTGTTATAATAATAGGTTCATGCGAAAGAGATGCTTGATCGATGAGCCGGTATAATTTTGTACGCGCTTCTGTCGCTGACAATGTAGTCATTTTTTACCTCTTTAATTCTCTGATTAAAAGTACGTTATAACGTACGTATTGTCAAATCATATTTTCAATGCATGATAATATGATGGAGTCAAAGTTTCTAAAAGCAATAATATGATTTCCTGAAGGATTGTATATCACAAAGGTTTCTGGTAAAACAAAGCCCATGAATTTTTTAAACAAAACACCTGTAATACTGGCTTCTGCCTCTCCGAGGAGAAAAGACCTGCTTGAAAAATCCGGCATAAACCTTGAGGTGGTTCCTGCTGATATTGATGAAACTTCTGTATCATGCAGAAATCCTGAAAACTATGTACAAAAGCTTGCGTTTCTGAAAGCTGAATGCGTGGCCTGGTCCCGCAGGGATGCATGGGTGATCGGTGCTGATACAATTGTGGTGGCAGGCAGCAAAATCTTAAACAAGCCTCTGTCACGCGATGATGCCATAAACATGCTCAAAATGTTAAGCAATTGTGAACACAGCGTTTATACAGGTTTCTGCATACTGAGGCACAACATGAACAGAAAAGTCATAAATGCAGTCAAAACAAGGGTAAAATTCCGGCATCTGGATACAAATGAAATACTCTGGTATGTAAATACAGGAGAACCCTTTGATAAAGCAGGCGGCTATGGTATACAGGAAAGGGCTGCCTCTTTTGTGAAAGCCATATCAGGATCATATTCCAATGTTGTGGGGCTGCCTGTCTGTGAAGTGATGGAAGCATTTGCAAAACTTAACATTGTTCAATTTCAGGAGATACAGGACCATGCCGTCTGTTAAAGATAATTTCAATGCTGTGATGAAACAGGTCCGGGATGCTGCCGTATCCTGCGGCCGCAACCCTGATGAAATCACATTGATTGCCGTCAGCAAAAAAAAACAGATTCCTGTCATCATGGAAGGAATCAATGCAGGTGCGGCACATTTGGGAGAAAATTATCTCCAGGAAGCTGTCAAAAAAATAGATGCAATAGGAAATACCAAAATATGCTGGCATTTCATAGGGCATCTTCAGACGAAAAAGGCCAGATCAGCAGTTAAATACTTTGAATATATTCACACTGTTGACAGAATTAAGCTGGCAAAGGAAATCAATAAGCATGCAGCAAAAATCAACAAGGTTCAGAAAATCCTCTTACAGATCAACATAGGAAACGAAGAAACAAAATCAGGTGCTGCGCTTCAGGATATTCATGAGCTTGCAGACCAGGTGATGCAGCTTGACAATCTAAGCCTTGAAGGCCTTATGTGCATCCCGCCTTACAACCCTGACCCTGAACTCACCCGGCCCTATTTCAGGCAGCTTGCGCAAATAAGGGAAGAATTAGCAGAAAAATTTAAAACTGCTGAAATCATGAAACATCTGTCCATGGGAATGAGCAATGATTTCAAAATTGCAATTGAAGAAGGCGCAACCATGATCAGGGTGGGCACTTCCATATTCGGGAAAAGAGAATGAAAATTTTACTGCACATATGCTGTGCCCCATGCTCGATTTATCCTCTCAAGGTCTTAAAGCAGATGGACATGCAGGTAATGGGCTTTTTTTACCGGCATAATATCCATCCTTTCCAGGAATGCATGAAAAGAGAAAATACCTTAAAGCAATATGCTGATTCCATAGGGCTGAAAGTGATATACCAGAAGGACTACCAGATTGAAAAATTTCTTCAGTCCGTTGTGTTCCGGGAAAAGGACAGATGCAGATACTGCTATTACGACAGGCTCAATGCAGCTGCCCTTGTTGCAAAAAAGGGAAAATTCAAGGCTTTTTCCACAACCCTTCTTTACAGCAAATTCCAGAATCATGAAAGAATAAGACAGATTGGTGAAGCTGTGGCAAAAAAATACAGCCTTGAGTTTGTATATCATGATTTCCGGGAAGGCTGGAAATACGGGATTGAGGAATCCAGGCGCCTTGGCATGTACCGGCAGCAGTACTGCGGATGCATATACAGTGAAAAAGACAGATATTTCAGGCAGGCCTAGCAGGCTTTGCCCGTTTGAACTGCTTTAACATATTCACAAAACGCTTGTCAGTGCTGTCAAGCCTTGCTGCCAGTACGGAAAACAGATGCCTTGCAACATCAGGATATTTTTCAATCACTTCACTGAGCTTGTCTCCTGGAAAACGCTTAACAATGGAGCGGCCCTTGGATATGATGGAAGCTGACCTTGGCTCTCCTGTAATTGCAGACATCTCGCCGAAATAATCTCCCGGCTGAACAATTTCAGCTATTTTCTTGCCCCCCTTGACAACATAAAGCCCTCCCTGAACAAGCTTGAAAAAATCAATATCAGTGTTGCCTTCACGGATGATTACATCCTTGTCCTCATAGCGTTCAACATCAGGATTCACAAGATAGGCAGGCAGGGCTTCCTTGGTGATTGTGGTTTTCTTCAATACTTCCTCAAGTGAAGTTTCACCAGACCTTACCTTGTCAAGGCCTGCGTCGCGCAGGGTTACCATTTTTTCCTGCATGGCAATCTTTCTGAGCTGGTCTTCAGGAACTTCCGCACTTATTGCCTTGGCAACCTCGTCTGTAACCTCCATAAGCTCATAAAGGCCCACCCTGCCCTTGTAGCCTGTGCCGTTGCAATGACTGCATCCCTTTGGCCCGTAGATCTTGAGATCCTTTATCTCATCCTTTGAAAAACCCTGAAGCTCAAGTTCCTTGGGGTCATAACCAGTTACTATCTGTTTGCATTCAGGGCAAAGCCGTCTTGCAAGGCGCTGGGACAAAACCATGGTTACAGAAGAGGCAAGCATATACGGAGGGATACCAATATCCACAAGACGCCCTATTGTGGAAGGACAGTCATTGGTATGCAGGGTGGCAAAAACAAGATGGCCTGTCATGGCTGCCTTGATTGCAATCTCTGCGGTATCCATGTCCCTGATCTCACCCACCATGATAATATCAGGATCCTGCCTTAAAAAAGCCTTGAGCGCAGCGGCAAATGTCATGCCCACCTCTTCCCTGACAGGAACCTGATTGATGCCCTTGAAATTGAATTCAACAGGATCCTCAGCAGTAAGGATCTTGATGTCATCCTTGTTAAGGCGGTTTAAAATGGAATACAAGGTGGTGGTTTTACCGCTTCCTGTGGGACCTGTAACAAGAAGCAGGCCATAGGGACGCGAGATGCAGCGTTTCAGGCTTTCAAAGGTTGATGGTTCAAATCCAAGTTTGGTAAGGTCTATATTAAGCGCACTCTGATCCAGGATACGCATTACAATGCTTTCGCCAAAAAGGGTGGGTAGAGTTGAAACCCTGAAATCAATGGATTTTTTTTTACCGAATTTAAGTTTTATCCTGCCGTCCTGGGGAACTCTTCTTTCTGCAATATCAAGCTGTGCCAGAATCTTGATCCGTGAGACAACAGCATTTTTAATGGTAACAGGCAGATTCATTGCCTTGTACATTGACCCGTCAAGACGATAACGCACCTGAAATGATTTTTCAAACGGTTCAATATGAATATCACTTACACCGTCATTGATGGCCTTGGTCAGAATCCCGTTCACAAGCTTGATAATGGGAGCATCAGATGCCATGAACTGATCCTGGTCATCTTCAATGTCAGTTGTGCCTACCTCAAGTTCCTCTGCTGCCTCTGACACCAGGGAACCAAAATCCTCAACAGAGGTTACAGGCTCGTCATCTTCCTGGTCATCTTCAAATTTGAGAAAGCTTTTATATTCTTCGTCACTTATTTTATAAAAATCACGAAAAGCCTGAATAATGTCGTTTTCCGTTGATACAAACACCTGAATGGTCTTGCCGGTTTTTTTCTGAAGGTCCTCAACAATACCTGTATCAGTGGGTTCCACCATTGTAATGGAAAGCTCTTCTCCTTTCAGTTCAAGGGGGAAGGCCATTGCAGGCTTGGCAAGATCGTATGGTAAAATTTTCAAAAGTTCAGGGTCTGGCTTGATATCTGAAAACCTTATGACATTATAATTATAAAGCCTGCCCAGAACATTCACTATGGTGTCAGGATCAATATATCCCTTGGTAAGCAGGATACTGCTGAGCCGTTCATTGGTTTTTCTGTGAATCTGAAGAGCTTCGTCCAGCTGCAGACTGGTAATCTGACCTTCCTTGGAAAGGATTTCCCCGATCTTTGTCTTTCCTGCCCCACTCTGGTCTTTGATGGTCGATTTCAGGCTGGATGTTTTACCCATATTGTTCTATTCAGTCCTTTTTATAATTTTTATGAATCCTGAATCCTCCCGCGCACACAAGAAGAATACCCAGAATATAAAAAGCAGCCTTGATAATTGTCAGTTTGTTTCTGAAAAATTCTATGGTTTCAATTCTCGGCATTACCTGCGGGATCCTGTAAAAAACTGCAAGACCCACCAGAACCAGAATTATACCATAATAAAAGCCAAATCTGTTTTTGTCCATTGCAAATTAATCCTTTTCAAACACCTCAAGCTGACGGTTGAATATGTTTTCAATTTTTTCAAGATCATCCATATGTCTTTCAAGCTCATCAAACAATAATTCATTGTTTTTTTCAAGTTCTGCAAGCTCTTTTGCCAGACTGCTGATTTTTGTACCGTTCTGTATATTGGAAGCTTCAACAAGATCATGATTTATCCTGGCAATTTTTCTTTCATTTTTTTCAATTGCAGTTTCAATTGAATCAATTTTTGTTTTTAAAGGCTTTAATTTTTTTGATCTTAAAGTGACAATTTCTGATTTTTTCTGTCTTATTTCCTTTTTTGACAGCCTTGGCCCCTGCTTTTTTTCATGCTGGCCTGTATTGTCCTCATCCCATCCGATTTTTTCCAGAAACTGCCCGTAGCTACCTTCAAAAACCTCAATCCGGTTGTTTTTGAATACTATAAGCCTTGTGGCAAGAGAATGCAGAAACATTTCATTGTGGGTCACAATCATGACAGCTCCCCTGAAATTATCAAGTGCAGTCACAAATGAATCACAGGACTCCATGTCAAGGTGATTGCTGGGCTCGTCAAGCAGAAGCAGGTTAAGCGGTTTCATGAGAAGTTTTCCAAGCATTACCCTTGATTTTTCCCCTCCAGAAAGCACGCAAATTTTTTTTAATGCAGCATCTCCGCTGAACATCATGGCACCGCAGATATTTCTTGCAACCTGTCTTCGGCAGTCAGGATCTGTGTTCATCAGTTCATCCTCAATTGTAAAATCATCATTAAGGGACTGGACATTTGTCTGTTCAAAATACCCGTATTCAACTGCAGGATTCATCTGTATCCTACCTGAAATAGGAGAAATGGTTCCATTTACAAGTTTCAGAAAACTTGTCTTGCCCTGTCCGTTTTTCCCTATGATGCCAATGCGGTCTTCTGGGTAAACAGTCATGGAAAAATCATCAATCAAAAGATTGTCCCTGTCCCACCCAAAGGACAGATTTTCAATATTTAATACCTGTTTGCCTGAAAAAGGCAGATAATTAAAGGAGAAATCAAGAGTTTCAAGCTTCTGAAGTTTGTGCTTTGATTCTGTTTTTTCCAGAGTTTTAATGCGGGACTGTACCATGCTGGCAAGCCTTGCCTTTGCCCTGAACCTGGAAATAAACACCTGCATTTCCTTTCTGCGCTTTTCCTCGTTCTGCCTTGTTTTTTCGTAAACTTGTTCATCTTTTGCAATCTGATCATAATACTTGGAAGTATTGCCTTTTATTTTTTTGATTTTATGGCGGTGGATTCCTGCAACATGGGTAACAATATTATCCATGAAGCTTCTGTCATGGGTAACCAGCAGCAGTTCTCCCGGCCATGACACAAGAAACCCTGAAATCCATCTTATTGATGCAATATCAAGATAATTGGTGGGTTCGTCAAGAATCAGAAGATCAGGATGGGAAACAAGCACCTTTGCAAGATTGAGCCTGACCTGAAATCCGCCTGAAAACTCTTCCGGAGCACGGGTAAAATCATCTGAAGAAAATCCAAGGCCTGCCAGTATTTTTTCAGCTTTCCAATAATGGTCCTTTTCATCCCCGGAAAGGCCCTGCATGGCTTCCTCTATAACGCTTGCACCTGAAAATACAATCTTCTGGGATAAAAATCCTATTGTGTATCCGGAAGGATATGAGATAGTTCCCTCATCCGGATGATCCCGGCCTGTTATCATGTTCAAAAGAGTGGTCTTGCCATGGCCGTTGCGCCCCACAAGCCCCACCCTTTCACCGGGATTTATCTGGAATCCTGTTTCAGACAACAGAACCTGATCTGCAAAACTTTTTGAAATATTATCAATCATCAACATGGTTAAAATCAGCCAATACCATTTAATTATTAATGCTGCAACAGCGCATCATAGCATTGTAATTGTGATTTTTAAACCAGTTAATTGGCAGTATCAATCCGATACGGGCCCCATTCACAACGGTCCTTATAGGGATATTTGAAAAGTTCTGTGGCAAGAATAGTAAAATCTTTATGGCGGATAACAAAATAGGACACTTTGTCCTTGCCCAGGATATTTTCAACTCCCACAGCTGCATACAGGGTGATATACCTGTTTTTGACAAAACACTTTACAGCGCCTGTAACAATTTTCATATCAGATTCTTCATGGACAGCAAAAAGATCAATCATTGTGATTGTAAAGGGCTGTCCGTTAAAATAATCAGGCCCATCTGTCCTTGTAAGCTCACATCTTAAAAAATTCTTAAAGCTCATTTCAAGCTGATGGAATTCAAATTCATCTGCACAGACAGGAATGCAAAGGGTGATTGCAGTCAATATCACAATTAATAAATAAAAATATTTTTTCATGGATTTTCAGGCCCTTTTCCCTGCAAGGGTTTCAATGGTATTTTCCAGGTTCTGCAGTATGACAGGCTTTATACGCACTGATCTGAACCCTGAAAATTCAGATATGAACTTATTTTTTATCTTTGGCTTATGATAACCGGTTCCAATAATAACCGGAACCGCAGGATTGATTTTCAGAATCTTTTTTATAAAAATATCAGGGGGCATTCCACTAAGATTGTGATGTGTAATGACAAGCCTGAATTTATCAGGGTGAAGCTTGAAAGTTTCAAGGGCCTGCCTGCCGTTCGTAAATACAGAAGGTGAAAATCCCATCCTTGTCACAATGGTTTTTATCATTTGAACTCTTTTATCACTGGAGTCCAGTATAAGAACATGATTTGTGCCTGTGACCATATTTTTGTCAGGATTCTGTGCAATGGGTGTCACCCATTTTTTTCCGTCAAATGGAAAAAGATTTTCAACATTCACTTTAAAGGCTTTTGAGGCAATGAACTCATCTGCCCTGCTGTCAGGAATTTTTGCGATTATTCTGCTGTTACGGGAAATATAGAATCGAAGCCATTTTCTGTAAGTATTATTCTGACCGGTTAAAATCAATAGCTTAGGGCCTGCAACAGAGTTCACCTGAATGGAGTGATATATTACAGGATAATTTGAAAAAGGAGCTTTTGCCTCCCTGTAATTTTCCTTAACAAAATCAAGAATGAAATCACGTGCCATACAGGGGGTCGACAGGGTCAGGACAGCAAAAATGACAATTAATAATTTTTTCATGCAAATCTCCATATGCTCCATATGACAATAATTGTGTTCACACAGGTTATCGGCATAAAAGAAGTAAATCTTGACTGAGAGTTTTAAAGCAGGGTTGAAGCTCCAAGAAGCAACAGAGCAGAAAATATGCCGGTAAAAATCAGGATTTTTTTATGATCTGTTTTTCTTCTGCCCCTGAATATACTCAACACAAGCCCGGAGACACAGAGAAAAATGCCGAAACTCACGACATTGACAAGATAATACAGGTATTGATAATCCCAGTCAGTGCGCAGTTTCAGGTGATAGAATCTGTCAAAGAAAGTTTCAAATTCAGGCTGGGCACGGTTAAAAATCAGCAGAATCACCAATAAAAGCAGCCAGGCTGCAATATTAAGGCCAAACAGAAGTCTTGCCCAAAAATCATTTGTTTTGCGTCTGTCCAAAAAAAATCCTTTATTACATGAATTTCAGCTCAAATATTACAATTATTAGATTTTTTATAACATTTATTACATAATTTTTGTATATATTTCTTGGCCTTCTTTCATAAGTTCTTGAAAAAACATATAATTTAATAATGGCACATATATTGCTGTTAATTTCAGCATTACAATAAACTGCATTGAATGCAACGAAAAGGAGTTGTTTGAATGAAAAAAATATTTTTATTTTATTTATGTGTGTTCTTTTTATGTACAAATATTTCCTTTGCCACAAATATTACCATACCTGATTTGAATTCATCATCCATTAATTCATGGTATGGGGATCAGGAAGATCAGGAAGTTGAACCGGGTATGGCAAGATCACAGGCATGGGATCTTGAAGGTTTCTTTGTAAACGGCACTGTTTTAAGTCTTGTGGGTGGATATGACTTTAAAAATGGTGCAGGTTCATTTTATTCCGGGGATATTTTTATTGATATTACGGGAGATGCTGTCTACGGTGATAAGAATGGCACCAGCAACGGCAATAGAAAGGTTAAGAACAGTTTTGGCTATAATTATGTCCTGGATCTTGACTGGAAAAAACTGACTTATGATTTATATGAAATCAATGAAGATTCAAATGTGCTGACAGCATATTACAAACAGAATCAGGGCTCAAGCCCATGGAGATATGATTCTGCCGGGGAACTGATTTCCAAAAATAATAAATTTGACTATATTACAGGCCTGACCGATGAACAGACAGGATTTCTCGGCGGAAAGCACAACCAATTATCAATGGACCTGAGCTTTCTCAATACACTGACGGGAAACACTCGTACTGATTTCACAGTTCATTATACAATGGAATGCGGTAATGACAATATCATGGGACATGGAACCATACCAAATCCAGAACCTGCAACCATGCTGCTTCTGGGATTCGGGCTCATTGGAATTGCGGGGATCAGCAGAAGAATAAAATCATGATGATGTTGTTCTCCACCCGGAGCTGATTGAGATTGAATCTGATTATCGACACATTCATCAAAACCTGCTATATATAAAAACCAGGCAGGATATATCAATTCAATAACAAATTGAAATCGGGTGATATTATGACGCATGAAGACAAGGGACATTTTGCCCTGAAACATGAAAATCTTGAAATTGACCAGACCGTATGTGAGCAGATAAAGTCAAAGGCGGACAACAATCTTATTACCTGTGCATCAGCACACAGAATTGCAGGTGCGCTCAGCAGGAATCCGGCTGAGATAGGCGCCCAGGTGGATCTTCTGGAATTTCAGCTCACAGAATGCCAGCTTGGATTGTTCGGGTATCCTGACAAGCAGAAAAAAATTGATCCTGATATTGAAATAAGCCCTCAGCTTGATAAAGAGCTTGACAAGGCAGCCGAAGACAAAAGGATTTCCTGTGCAGGATGCTGGGAGATTGCAAAAAAACTGAAAATCAAAAAATTTGATGTAAGTTCAGCATGTGAGAAAAAAAAGATAAAAATCAAACAATGCCAGTTAGGAGCTTTCTGAACCAGATAGTTTTCTGCGGGTTCTGCGCTTTCTTGTCTTTTTCTGTTTTCTGATTTTTTTTATGCGGTCTGCCTCATGCGCGGGCCTGCCTGACTGAGCAGTTTCGATTTTATCCACAAGAGTCCTCAAGGCCAGAAACCGGTTTAAATGCTGAGATCTGGCCTTACCGCATTTTACGCATATATTGGTTTTTTTATGCCTTAAAAAAACCGCAGAGCTGGCTTTGTTCACTTTCTGCCCTCCCCTGCCTGAAGCTTTTATAAACTTTTCCTCAATATCATCTCTGTAGATACCAAGCTCTTTCATCTTTTTTTCAAGTGCAGCAATCTTATCTTTTCCAGGTCCCATATCTTACAGTCTCCATTATCGTTTCAACAGAAAGTTATATATCAGACTGATTCAAAATAATCAGTGTATTTTCAATCCACCCCTTGACAATATGCAGAATTCAGTGTTTATTAGACTTATGTGAATCCTGATTCACATAGGAGGTCATGTGTGAGTACCAGAAAACTGAATACAGAAACAAGACAGGAACAGATTGCCAGAGCAGTCCTGAAACTGATTGGAACCCATGGGGTACAGAACCTGAGCATTGCAATGGTTGCCGAAAATGTCGGCCTTGTGCCGTCCGGTATATATCGCCATTTCAAAGGCAAGGACGCACTGCTTAATGCCGCCCTTGATCTGATCGGCACAAACTTGCTGGAAAATGTGGACAGGATATGCCGGCAAAGCTCTGACGCGCTGGACAGACTGCGGTTGCTTCTCATGCATGAGGTCACCATGCTTCTTGAGAACCAGGCAATACCACATATAGTTTTTTCAGAAAGCATATTCACCGATTCAGAATATCGTAAGGCAAAAATCAAAACCATCATGAACGATTATTTCAACAGGATTGAAAAAATTGTCTGCAAAGGCCAGCAGGATGGAAGAATAAGACCTGATATTGACTGCCTGACAATAAGCCTCATGTTCAAGGGAATGGTGCTGCCTGCAGTTGTATTGTGGAAAGCCACTGACAAGGGGATTGATCTTGTCATGCACGCTGATTCTGCATGGGAACTGTTCCATACAGCAGTTTCAACTCACACAAGAAGATATAACACAACCTGAGAACAAAATCATAAAACAAGGAGGCTGACAAAATGACAACAGAACTGAAAAAAATCACAATACTGCTGACATGCCTGTTAATGATGACTGCACCTGTATGGGCCGGGACAGATTATTCCGCCATGACAACAGGGGAACTCAATCAGATAAGAGGAACCATGCGCAATGCTTCACAGGAAGAGCGAAATGCCTTCAGAGCTGAATGGCAGAAACGCATGCAGGAAATGACCCGGGAAGAACGACGAAATTTTATGGGCCGTCCTGAAAATGGCCAGCAGGACGGAACAGGCCTGAAACGAGGTCAGAACAGGAACACAGGCCGGGGACAGAGCCGTGACAGATGCCGGGGCCGTGGCAGACGCAAATAAATTCCATCGTAATACACTGACAATACAGGCATACAGCCGAACAGGGAAAAAATGAATAAATTAAGAAAAGGAACAGTTGGGGCACTGATTCTGGTGCTTGCAGGCCTTGTGGTATTTTTTGGCATCCACAGGATCCGGGAACGGCTGAAGCCGCTGCCACCTGTTCCTGACCTTCCGATATCTGTGGAAACCATCAGGGTAAAACCTGAACATCTCACGATAACACGTCACTATACAGGTACTGTTGTTTCTGCAAGAAAGGCCCTTATTTCCTCCAGGATCAGCTCCAGGGTAAAAGAGGTCCTTCACAGGGAAGGAGAAAGCATTAACAGAGGAGATCTGCTTATCACCCTGGATGACAGGGAACTGCAAACCGAAACAGGACGACTTGAATCTCTGGTAAAAAAGGTTCGTGTTGATCTGGATTTCTGGCGGGTTCAGGCAGCCCGTGATGAAAAACTGCTGCGGGCCAGAATAATCTCCCCACAGAAACGTGATGAAAGCAGACGTATGGTGGAATCTCTCAAAGCTTCCCTGAATGCTGATGAATATGCACTTGAAACAGCACGTATCAGGCTTGGCTATACCCTGATACGTGCTCCTTTTGCAGGAATACTTCAAAGGGTTGCCACTGAAACCGGGGAATTTGCAACACCTGGCAGAGTTCTTGCTGAACTTGTGTCAACACAATTGCTGAAGGCTGAATTTTCTGTCCCCCAGAATGATCTTGCAGAATTTTTTACGCAAAAGACAGACCATACGCCTGATATGAACAAACCACCGGGAATCAGAAATATCAAGGTTCGTTTGACCATACCTGCTCTTGACATAATAGTTTCCTCACACATTGACCATTTTTATCCTGCTCTGGATACTGCCACCAGGAACGCCACCTTTGATGTAATGCTCACAGGCATTAATGCGGATGTACATCCTGGAATGTCAGTTGACGCAGCAGTGGTTCTGGCTGAATCCGACCATGCCCTTATTATTCCCAGGTCAGCCATACGAACCGGCAGAACAGGCAAGGGTGTATATATTGCTGAAAACGGCACAGCCCGCTGGCGTCCTGTGGTTACGGGCAAAGCCCTTGATAACGGCATGGAAATATTAAACGGTCTGAAGCAGGGTGAAACCGTAATTATCACTCCTGATCCCAGGCTTCAGGACTCATGCAGAATCAAACCCCATAACAGCCCGGAGACTGCTCAATGAGCTGGCCACGTTTTTCCATCCAGCATCGCTACACCATATTTGCAGCCCTTATTGCTGTTATAATACTTGGCATTTCTGCACGTTTTTCCCTTCCTGTACGTCTTTTCCCAGATACTGATCCGCCTGTTGTCACTGTCATTACTCCATATCCTGGTGTGGCTGCAGTGGATGTAGCCAAAAATCTTAGCAAACCCCTTGAAGAAGAATTTGGCGGAATTGACGGGGTGGTGCGTGTGAGCTCAATAAGCCAGATGGGGCTGTCTATTGTAAAAATCGAATTCAGCTATCACCGCAGAGTGGAAGAAGCTGCCGTGGATGTACAGAATGCCATCACCCGCATACGTGAAGATCTGCCGGCAGATATAAAAGAACCGCAGGTTATGCAGTTTTCATCAGCAGACCGCCCCATCATGACCATTGCAGTTACAAGTCCTGATATTCCGCTTGAAAAAGTCCGCGAACTTGCAGATAACCCGATCCGTGACCGCATACAGCTCGTTACAGGGGTGGCTGCTGTTGATATTTTCGGAGGTTGGCAGAAACAGCTTGAAATTGCTGTCCATGCCGACAGGCTGCGCAGCCTTGGGATAACAATGTCACAGGTTGCTGAAGCAGTGGAGAACTGGAATCTCACTGAATCGGGAGGACGTATAAATATAGGGCCGATGGAAACAGTGATCAGGTTTGATGCCCCATTATCCTCTCCTGACAAGGTTGCAGACATAGTGCTTGTCAGACATGCAGATCATGTTGTCCGTATTTCAGATGTTGCAGATGTGAATGAAACCGTAAAAGAACCGCGTTCTGCATATCATTTCAATGGCACACCAGCCATTGCAGTACAGGTTCTGAAACGTGACAATGCCAACACAATAAAAGTGGCTTCTGCAGTCAGAAAGACCCTGAAAAGCCTAAAGCATGACCTGCCCGGCCTAAAATTCACCATTGCTGATGATGACTCAGTGTTCACAGGACTTGTTATCAACAATATGACAAGTTCTGTTATTATAGCAATAATCCTGACCATCACAGTGGTTTTTCTCTTCATGAGTCATCTGCGCCAGGCAGCAATAATCGCTATTTCCATACCAGTGTCCTTTCTTATGACCTTCATGCTCATGTGGATCTTTAAAATTGATCTGAACATGATCACAATGTCAGCAATTATTCTTTCCATAGGACTGCTTGTTGATGACGGCATAGTGGTGATAGAAAATATTCACAGGCACCTGATGATGCCTGGCAAATCACCGTTTAAAGCGGCTGTTGAAGGTACTGAAGAAATTTTTCTGGCAGATCTGGCAGGGACAATTACAACTGTTTCAGTGCTGGTGCCGCTCATATTTCTGGGCGGGTTTGTGGGAAGAATGTTCAGCCCGCTTGCCTGGACCCTGTCATTTTCCCTGCTGTCTTCCTTTCTGATTTCTGTCACACTCATACCTTTGCTTGGAGCATTATGGCTGCGCCCCGTCAGAAATCAGAACAAAAACCGGCTGGCACTCCTTGTTTATCCATTTACAATGTTCATGGAAACATTGAAACAGGGGTATCTTTATATTCTGAAACGGGCTTTAAGGCATCCCTGGCTGACTCTGGCCACGGCAGCAGTGATCCTTGTAATAAGTGTCCGCATCATGGCCTTTCTTGGAAGTGAAATGCTGCCACGGTTTGATTCAGGTACATTTCAGATCAGCCTCGATGGAATCCCGGGAACTTCCCTGGGAAAAAATCTTCCAATCATAAAGGCTGTTGAACACAGGCTGATGCAGAACCCGGAGGTGGTGGGAGTCAATACCCAGATCGGATTTGAAACAGGTGGCCATTATCTGGGCAGCCGTGGAGCCATGGATGTATACCAGGCCCAGATCACTGTAAATCTCACTGCCCGCAACAAACGTGTTATCACCCTGTGGCAGGTTATGGACGATATCAGGTCATTCATGTACTCCCTTCCCGGAGTGACACTGGCCACGACAAAGGCAAAGGGCGGAACCGCGCGGGCAACCACTGCAGCTCCGATTGATGTACGGCTTAGCGGGCCTGATCCGAAAATTCTGGATTCCCTTGGAACACAGGTGGCAAAGCGGATCCGTGCAATTCCGGGTTTGCGTGATGTGTATAAAAACTGGGCTCTCAATACCCCGGAGACCCGTGTGACAATAAACCGCAAACGCGCTGCTGAACTCGGCGTGACAGGCAAATCCATAGCCCGTCAGGTTTACCAGGCAATGGAAGGATGGAAGGTTACTCCATATCACCAGCTTCGTTACCGGGATCTGGACATTTTTCTTAGATATGCTCCTTCAGACCGCAAAAACATTAATGACCTTGATGACATGGTGATTCAGGGAAGTGACGGCCGGCATGTGCCTTTAAGGGAACTGGTCACGCTGAAACAATATCTTGGCCCCAGCATCGTTACCCGTGAAGATTATCATCAGACTCTTGATGTACTGGGATATCATTATGGCCGTCCTCTGTCTGAATCTGTAAATGATGTAAAAAAATCACTTTCAGACCTGAAAATTCCACAGGGATACCGTCTTGATATCACAGGAGAACAACGTGATTTTCAGGAAGCACGTTCACGCATGGTAAAGGCTCTGGCTCTTGGAATCCTGGCAGTTTATCTGGTACTGGTGGCTCAGTTCAGGTCATTCAAACACCCTCTCACCATAATGATGGCTGTCCCTCTTCAGTTCATTGGAGTGGCAGCAGGTCTGCTTGTGGCAGGCAAATACCTTTCCATGCCGGCCATGCTGGGCATAATCCTTCTTACAGGTACGGTGGTCAATAACAGTATCATACTCATTGACTATATACTGCAGCGCACCGCAGGAGGCATGAAGCTTGAACCGGCAATTCTGGAATCGGTTTCAGTCAGATACAGGCCGATAATGATGACTGCCCTGTCTGATGTGGCTGGAATGCTCCCCCTTGCCATGGAAATGGCCGTGGGATCTGAACGTTTCTCACCGCTTGCCACTGCTGTTATCGGTGGAGTCCTGGCTGCCACCCTGCTGACACTTGTGATTATCCCTGTGATTTTCATGATGGCGGCAGGCCGTTCCCATGATTCATAATTCCTGATCTTTCTGTGTTCAAAAGCTTATCCCATGTGTTGACAAACATGAAATACCCGGATATATAGTTCGTATACAAAGGAGTTAAACATGATGAAACTGCCTGAAGATGTTCCGGACTGCATGGTATTTCTGCTGGCAAAAGCATATCAGAAAGCACATGCACAATTTAAAAAACAATTAAAGCCCTATGGTCTTACAAACCTTCAGCATCTTGTGCTTGAAGCCCTGTGGTACAGGCAGGGAATGACAGCTTCCATGCTGTGCAGATCTCTTATTCTCGATAAAGCCACCTTATCAGGCACAATCGACAGGATGATAAAAGGCGGGTGGATTGAAAAAAAAAGAAGCACTGAAGACAAAAGGCAATTTGCCCTTTTTACTTCACGAAAAGCAGACACCCTGAAAGATATACTTGTGAAGGTGCGGATAGAAACCAATACAGACCTGCTGAAAAAATTCTCCATGGAAGAAAAAATTTTACTCAAAAGGTTCTTAATGGATATCATTGACACAGAATAATTATGCATACAAACTATATTAAAGGGGGAAAATGAAACTTTTAAATCCTGCAACCGAAACATTTGACCATCTTGACCCTGAATCAAGAAAAATCATGAGAAAAACCATTGATTACTTTGAATCAAGGGGCAAAAAAAAACTTAAATCAGATTATCATGAAAGACTCTGGTATGATGATTTTATTGAGTTTTTAAAAGAAAACCGGATTCTTGCCACCCTGCTGACCCCTGAAGATCTGGCACAGGACAATGAAAATGCAAGATGGGACACAAGGCGTATCTGCGACTTCAATGAGATACTGGGATTTTACAATCTTTCCCACTGGTACACATGGCAGGTTTCAATACTGGGACTTGGACCCATCTGGATGAGCAACAACACAACACTGAAACAAAAAACAGCAAGGCTTCTTGAACAGGGACATATCTTTGCATTCGGCCTGTCTGAAAAACAGCATGGTGCTGATCTTTATTCCTCTGACATGTCGCTGACCAGCCTTGGTAACGGGCGGTTCGTTGCAGATGGAGGCAAATACTATATTGGCAATGCCAACAAGGCAGGCATTGTTTCAACATTTGGCAGGAACACGGAAACTGATGAATATGTTTTCTTTGCTGTAAACCCTGAGCATGAAGCCTATGAGCTTGTGCAGAATGTTGTTGACTGGGAAGGCTATGTTGCAGAATATGCACTGAACGGATACCCTGTATCTGAAGAGGACATTATCTCAACGGGCAGCCATGCCTGGGATTGTGCCCTGAACACGATCAATGTGGGAAAATTCAATCTTGGCTGGGCAGCAGTCGGTATATGTACCCATGCCTTTTATGAAGGACTGAACCATGCTGCATCAAGGAATCTCTACGGCAGATGGGTTACAGATTTTCCCCACATAAGACAGATGTTTGTCGATGCATATACAAGGCTTTATGCCATGAAATCATTTTCAGAAAGGGCCTGTGACTATTTCAGAAGCGCATCCTCAGAAGACAGGCGCTATCTGCTTTATAACCCAATGGTAAAAATGAAGGTTCCAACCCAGGGCGAGACAGTGATCAACCTTATCTGGGATGTGATTGCAGCAAAAGGATTTGAAAAAGATGTATATTTTGAAATGGCTGCTGCTGACATAAGGGCATTACCCAAGCTTGAAGGTACAGTACATGTCAACATGGCCCTTATCATCAAATTTATTGCAAATTATTTTTTCAGCCCGGAAGAATTTCCAACTGTGGACAGAAGAGATGATGCTGCCTGTGACAGATTTCTGTTCAGCCAGGGCCCTGCAAAAGGGCTTGGAAACATAAAATTTCATGATTATAAAATTGCATATGACAGCATTGACCTTCCCAATGTCAATATTTTCAAAAAACAGATACATGAGTTCAGGGAAATGCTTTTAACTGCCGGCCCGGACAAGAATCAGGCCCATAATATGGATTTTCTTTTATATCTTGGTGAAATGTTCACGCTTGTGGCCTATGGTCAGCTTATAATTGAAAAATTTCATATGGACAGATTTGAACAGGACCTGCTTGAACAGATATTTGATTTTATGATCAGAGATTTTTCTTCATACAGTCTTGCACTTTATTCACGTCCAGATACCAGTGAAGAACAGGCCAGATACTGCAGAAAAATTATCTGCCGCCCCCACGAAGACGCACAAAGATTTGAAAATATCTGGAAAAATCATGTAATGGCTTTAAAGGACTGCTATGAAATGAACCCCTAATGCAGGCAGACAGCCGGGATATTCAACTAAAACATTGCAAAATATTGATTTTTGTGATTTATCACACCCATGAAAAAAAGTTTCCGTTCCTTTGGAAAACCCCGCAGAAAATCCGGCCATGCGCACAGAAAATCCGGCAGGCCCATGAAACCGGGGTGTGATAAATCTTTAAAACAGATTTTCAAAAAAATCGGTGTGCCCGCAAGTTCGCCTTTTAAGCCGGATCCGTTCCAGCTCAGGGCTGTAAAGGCAGTACAAAGCTCAGACTGTCTTGTAACTGCTCCCACAGGTGCAGGCAAGACCTGGATTGCCCGCAGGGTTGCAGAGCAGATAATTGAAAAAAAAGGCAGGGTCTGGTATGCCACGCCCTTAAAGGCGCTTACAAATTCAATCTATGCCGGATTTTCAGAAATTTTCGGCAAAAATAATGTCGGCATTCTCACAGGAGATATAAAAGATAATACAGATGCCTCAATTGTTATCGGAACCACTGAAATTCTAAGAAACCAGTTGTATGACGCCATGTACACAGGCCAGAATCTTAACTGTGACATGATCATTCTTGATGAGGCTCATTATCTTGGAGATGAGCAGCGTGGCGTGGTATGGGAAGAAATCATGATTTATCTTCCTGTAAGGGTACCTCTGCTTCTGCTTTCCGCCACCATTGGCAATCCCCATGAAATTGCAGGCTGGCTTGAATCCATACGCGGAAAACAATGCAGAATAATTGAAAGCCATGACAGACCTGTACCGCTTGTGCCTCTTTTCATGCATCCTTCAGGCACCATTTTCCCCCTGCTTGGGCCCGGATCATCAAAAAACAGACAATACCTTCATAAAAAAGTGGCAAAATTCATAGATATGGGCAGGTATGGGACAGGATTTCCCGGAAAACTGCCTCCCTTTGATGAAATTCTCGGCATACTTGATTTTTATGACCTTCTTCCTGCAATTTTTTTCTTAAAATCAAGGGCTGAATGTGATCAGGCAGTTAAAATGTGTTCCTCTGACCTTCTGGATACTGACCCTGAAAGAAAACACAATCTTGATGACAGGCTGAAAAAAATCATAAAAGAAAACCCGCACCTTGAAAATCACAGGCACCTTGATCTCATAAGACACACAGGCACTGCATCCCACCACAGCGGGCATCTGCCTGCATGGAAAGTTGTGGTTGAGACCCTGATGGCAGAAGGGCTTTTAAATGCAATGTTTGCAACTTCAACCGTGGCAGCAGGTGTCAATTTCCCTGCACGATCGGTTGTGATCCTCAATTCAGACAGATTCAACGGAATGGATTTTGTTCCTCTGACTCCCAGTGAATTTCAGCAGATGACAGGACGGGCCGGCAGAAGAGGAATGGACAAAATCGGATTCGGCATTGTTCTTCCGGGCAGGTTCATGGATCTGAACTATGTGGCAGAGCTTGTGAACTGTCCCCCTTCTGATATTGAAAGCCGTATATTCATTGATTTTTCCATGGTACTTAACCTTCTTCTGTCACATTCACCGGAACAGATAAAGATGCTGCTGGACAAATCCTTTGCCTCCTATCAGATGGTTTCAGGGAAAAAAAAGGGAAAAAAGGCAAGAAAAAAATTCGGGAAAAAACTTGAATTTCTTTGGAATGATTTTCTGGATCACATGGATTTTCTGATTGATGAAAATTTTGTAACTGACAGCGGCAGCCTTACCCAGGACGGGTTGTGGGCATCGAAGCTCAGGATGGATTCCCCTCTTCTTGTGGCCCAGGGCATAAGAAAGAACCTTCTGCCAGAAACCGACCCTGCCCTGCTTGCCGCCATCATTGCTGCCTTTGTCAATGAAAAGGAATTTACAGACGCCCCTCTTTACATGTCTGCCCTGCCAAAGCAGCTCAAACATTTTTTTATTGAGACAAGAAAAGGACTAAAGCCATTTGCCCTAAGGCTTCTTGAAAACGGATTTGATGCCCCCAATCTCTATATCCAGCCAGCCTTTCTCATATATAAATGGGCACACGGCACTGACTGGGACAGCCTTGTAAACCGTTCAGAATTTGCAGAAGGAGACCTTGCAAGGCTGATCCTGAGAACAGGGGAAAACCTAAGACAGATATCAAGGCTTGATGAGGATTTTCCGCAGATTGCACAAAATGCTGCAAAAGCAGTCAGCCTGATCTTAAAGGAGCCGGTTGTGGCTTTCAGTCCACAAACAGATTAAAAAGAAAGGATAATAAATCATGAAACAGATATTTGCAGAAAATGCTCCGGCAGCCATAGGCCCATACTGCCATGCCATTGTACACGAAAACCTGGTTTTCTGCTCAGGCCAGCTTGCCTTTGACCCTGAAACCATGAAAATTTCCGCAACTACAATTGAAGACCAGACCGCAAGGGTAATGAAAAATCTTGAAATTGTGCTTGCCAAAGCTGGAACCGGACTTGACAGAATTGTAAAAACAACGATTTATCTTGCCAGCCTGGATGATTTTGCAGCCATGAATTCTGTGTATGAAAAATGCCTTGACGGCCATAAGCCTGCAAGGGCCACAATCGAGGCTGGCAGGCTTCCAAAGGGAGCCCTTGTTGAGATAGACTGCATCGCCGTAATTGACAGGGAGCCTTTGAACAAATGAGCCAGGACACAAAAAAAGTTATCTATTCCATGATCAATGTGGGAAAGGTTCATGGATCAAAACAGGTTTTAAAGGATATATCCCTGTCATATTTTTATGGTGCCAAAATAGGTGTCATAGGATTGAATGGCTCAGGCAAAAGTTCTCTCATGAAAATCATGGCAGGAGTTGACCATGAATTTACAGGCCAGGCCATTCTGACCCAGGGATTCACAATCGGCTACCTTGAACAGGAACCTCTTGTGGACAGCACAAAAACAGTACGAGAGGTGGTGGAACAGGGACTTGGACACACTCTTGAGCTTTTGGACCAGTACGAAAAAATTTCTGAACAATTTGCCTGTGTCAGTTCTGATGATGAAATGACAGCCCTGATTGAAAAACAGGCCAGAATCCAGGAACAGCTTGATCTGCTTGATGCCTGGGATCTTGATTCAAGGCTTAGGATGGCAATGGATGCACTGGGATGCCCGCCTGAAGATACTCCTGTAAATATAATCTCAGGAGGAGAAAAAAGGCGTGTTGCTCTGTGCCGCCTGCTTTTACAGAAACCTGACATACTCTTGCTTGATGAGCCCACAAACCATCTTGATGCAGAATCAGTTGCATGGCTTGAACAGCATTTAAGCAGATATGAAGGCACGGTGATTGCCATAACCCATGACAGGTATTTTCTGGATAATGTGGCTGAATGGATACTGGAACTTTCCAGAGGCCAGTCCATTCCATGGAAAGGAAATTATTCATCATGGCTTGAACAGAAACAGAAACGTCTGGCACTGGAAGAAAAATCAGCCTCAAAAAGGCGCAGAACCCTGCAAAGAGAGCTTGAATGGATCCAGATGAC
>CAYOYY010000009.1:28869-80985 GCA_964408295.1 uncultured Desulfobacula sp.
TCAAAGGAAAAACCAGATTCAGGGGTTCTTGAAACCGGCCAGAGCGTAAGGCTTGCATATGTGGATCAGGAAAGGGACAGCCTTGACCCTGACAAAACTGTTTTTGAGGTGATTTCAGGGGGGCAGGACAAACTTTTCATGGGCGGTCGCGAAATCAATGCAAGGGCTTATGTTTCCAGGTTCAATTTTTCAGGACAGGATCAGCAGAAAAAGGTCAAAGATCTTTCAGGCGGTGAGCGGAACAGGGTGCATCTTGCATGCATGCTCAGGCAGGAAGCCAATCTTCTGCTTTTAGACGAGCCCACCAACGACCTTGATGTCAATACCCTGCGTGCCCTTGAACAGGCCCTTGAAAATTTTGCTGGCTCTGCCGTTGTAATAAGCCATGACAGATGGTTTCTTGACAGGATTGCAACCCATATCCTGGCATTTGAAGAAAAGGGCTGTACAACCTTTTTTGAAGGATCTTATTCAGATTATGAAAAAGACTTGAAAAAACGCCTGGGCATCAAACCTGGTCAGCCTTCAAGAATAAAATACAGACAGCTTACACGATAAGATCAGAACCATGATTAAGATATCTGACTCCGGCAGAGGGCTTGTATGTATCCATCTTGCTGTATTTTTATTCGGTTTTTCAGGACTTTTTGGGAAATTCCTGTCATGCAGCCCTCTGTATATAGTATCTGGAAGAACCTTTTTTGCTGCATTGACCCTGTTAGTGTATGCGTCATGGTTCTCAAAAACAAAATTATCTGGATTCACAAAAAAACAGATATTTTTTTTCACTGTTCAGGGAATTCTTCTGGCAGCGCACTGGACCTGCTTTTTCATTTCTATCCAGATTTCAAGTGTTGCTGTGGGTCTTGTCACCTTTTCATCATTTCCTTTGTTTGTCACTTTTCTGGAACCCTTTTTTTTCAAAGAACCTTTGAAGACAGCTGATATTCTCGCGGCCTGTGCTGTATTTGCAGGCATTGTGCTTGTAATCCCTGATTTTGATTTTTCACATAATATCACAAAAGGAGGGTTTTACGGTATTGCCTCCGGCCTTACCTTTGCCCTGCTCGCCCTTGTAAACCGCAGGAATGCAAGAGAATCTGATTCCATTGCAATTGCATTTTACCAGAATATTTTTGCATGCTGTTTCCTCATTATACCCTGTATTCTTACAAAAGGCCCGGTTCCTGTATTATCTGACCTGCCTTATCTGATCGTACTTGGAGTTGCCTGCACTGCACTTGCCCATACCCTGTTCATCAAATCACTTGCCTATATAAAAGCCCAGGCCGCAGCAGTAATTTCCGGGCTTGAACCGGTTTACGGCATTGTTTTTGCTTTTCTGCTCATAAATGAGATCCCCACAATGAGAACACTTGCAGGAGGAGCTGTGATCATAGGCACGACTGTTCTGACCGGGCTTTTGTCAAAAGACCGTTAATTGTTGAAATATATTCTGAATTTCTGCATGGCTTGGCAAGGTGTGCCATAAAATTGTCGTTCGCCATAAGCTGATGAATTGATTCAATAAATTCAATATTTCCTGAAATCAGCAAAACAGGCACGACTTTATCCTGTTTTCTTATGGTACGATAAATGTCCATTCCGTTCATCCTGCCCGGAAGCATGTAATCAAGGCTGACAAGATCATAATTTTTCATTGAAAAAAAATTCATTGCCATATCACCGTCAAAAGCCACATCAACCCTGTGGTTAAATGGAGTAGCTGAAAGCACACTGCTCTGGATTCTGGCAATTGCATGCTCATCTTCCACCAGAAGAATCTGTTTGTTTGAATTTATTTTTTCAGCTGTCTCAGACCCGGTACAGGACGGGTGATCCTGGATCACAGGGAATTTCACCACAGCTTTTGTTCCCTTTCCAGAAGAGCTGAAAATTCTGATTTCAGCGTTGTGTCGGGCAAGGTTTCGCTTGACTGTACTAAGCCCGTAACCCATGCCCTTTATGCCCGGAGCATATGCTTCACATTGATCCTTACTGCCCTTGAGTGTGAAACAGGGATCAAATATCCTGCCCATGTCCTTATCAGGGATACCACATCCATTATCCTCAATTTCAAGAATTATATCCCTTGAATCGGAAAAAGCCCTTAACCTGATTTCTGGCTCAGCTATCCTGCTCACTGCATGGACAGCATTCATAATAAGATTTACAAGAATATTTTCAATCATGGCAGAATCTGCCACCAGGTCCGGCAGACCAGGGTCCAGCTCAAGACAGAGTTCAACCGGTTCAAGCTCCTTTTCAAGCAGCCCTATGACACACTCAATTTTATCATGCAAGGACATGCATGTGCATACAGGCTCCCTGTCCTTTGCAAACTCAGCCAGGTTCCGTGTCAGGTTCCTACCCTTTGCTGTCTGGTTCAGAATGTCATTCAGGTATTCCCTTGTATGCTGTTCTGTGCATTCAAGAAGTGCAAGCTCTGAAAGTCCCATAACAGCTCCAAGAATATTATTAAAGTCATGAGCCAGTTTTCCGGCCACCTGCGCTATTAATTCATTCTTTTCCTGCTCACTTAGGAGAGTTCTTGTCCGCCTGAAATATTCTTCCATTTTCCGATTTCCATCTGCTGCCACTGACAGCCATATCATTGAGAATCACTGGATTTGATATAGGTGCTCAAATTGATCCCAGTTGAATTTATACCAAGCTTTTTTCTTATGTTCTTGCGATGCGTGTTAATTGTCTGAACCGAAAGACATAACATCTCTGCAATTTCCTTTGAACTGCAACCCTGGTTTATAAGATGGCATATCTCCACCTCCCTTGGAGAAAGCAGATCCATGTTCTGCAATGTCCTGCTGAACAAAGGCGTTATGATTTCCTTTAAATTATGGATCAGGGCTTTCAGGTATTTTTTGTCAGAATCAGTTCCATTTGCCTGGATTCTGCCTATCAGGGGAAGAATGAGATGCTGAAGTTTTTTATTCATTTCCTCCCTTAATTCCTGTTTTTCTTTTTCCCGCTGATCAAGCAGCTGTTTTAATGTAATATTTTTCTCAGCCAGTAAAATCTCCTTATGCGAAATTTCCTTTTCCAGATATCTGCGTTCAGCCCTCATACTCACAAGCTTTGCTTCAAGTTCTCTGATGGTTTCAGCCATGGCAGACAAACTGCCAGGATAATCAGAACTGTCCTGACAGCTCTTCCATCCGGTTCCAAGAACACAATCCATGTCCTTCCACTGGCATCTGACCATAATGGAATTAATTCCAATTGATTTGCCGGTTCCGCTTGTCATTGAAAATCTGCGAAAAATATGTTCCTTTTTTTCAAGTGAGCTGAGTCCTGATAACAATGAATCAAGATCAGCATCCGGACAGATCAGTAAAATGGATTTGCCTATGAGTCTGGATTTGGCAAAACCAAGCTGCCCGGCCATGAACGAATTGACTTCCAGAAAAATCCCTTCATGGTCAATCACCCAGAAAAAGAGTCTGCCGGAGTTGAAAAGAGTCTGATAATTATTTTTCAATTCATTGAAGTCAGCGTCTTTGTCGGTGGATGTCAGCGTATGAGTTTTCTGTTCAGCAGGTTCATTGATGTTCTTCATATCCCAAGCAATTACTCCCTTTTTACATAAACTTTGCAAGTGCAGGAACACAATGATATCCACACCGTCCATGAAGACGGGGAATATGATAAACGATCCATTAATTGCCGGTGTTCCCCAGTTTAATTGTTCTGTAATTTTTGTAAATATTTAAAAAATAAGGTAGGGATTAGGTAGATAGCTTACCCAATCAGCACACATTTAACATCATATATCCTTTTATAGAATTTAATTTGATTTGATGTCAATGGCTTTAGGATTGTCCTCAAGCTCAATTTTCTGCAGATATGAAATAAAAATTCTGTTTTTTTTAAATTCCAGTCTGGATTTCTTGATGAAAATATTGAACTGATCTGCAGCAGGGCTGATTTCAGGAAAAGGATCAATCAGAATTGACTCAGCAAGTTCTCCAGCCACTGTATATCCAGGGACAAATCCTATTCCCATGCCGCAGATAGCCGCATTAATCATTCCCCGTATATGATTTATTTCAATCACATGGTTGCAGTTTAAGGAAATATCATCAGGCACAGCAGTAAAAAAATTGTTCCACCATTCAAGATTCCTGTCCATTGATAAAAGATTTATCCGTTCAAGATCATGGATGCTTTTGATTTTTTTCTGTTTTATAAATTGTGCAGTGGCTATGGTCACATATTGTTCCCTGAAAAGCTGAATACATTCAAGCCCCTGATGCTTATGCATTTTACAATCAATTATCAGGTCCAGTTCATCACGCATCAATGGGTCAATCAGGGCATGGGAAAATAGAAAATCCACATGTATTTCAGGATGTTCTTCCAGAAAATTTTTTATACTGGTAATCAGTACGGTATTACCGAATTCCACTGTACTGCCGACTCTTATGCTTAAAGCAGATCTTTTTTTCAGATATGAAATATCCTGCTCTGCCTTTTCAAGTTCATGGAAAATTTTTTCACATGCCCTAAACAGGCGGAGCCCAGCACGAGTGAGCGAAACCTGTCTTCCCCTGCGGTCAATGAGAGTGGTTCCAACTGAACTTTCAAGTTTTTTGATGGCATGACTGACTGCACTCTGGGTCACAAAAAGATTCTGGGCGCTCAGGGTAAAATTTCTGATTTTTGCCAGGGTAAAAAAAGTTTTTAATTGATAAAGATCCATATGATAAATGAAAATTATTCATTAATATTATAAATACTATGAATTTTACTTTACCATATCAAATTTTATATTACAACCTGAACTGAAATATCTTTCAAAGGAGAAAATTTATGAACAATAGTATGGCACGTTTACCAAAAGCCTTTAACGAACCTGTAAAAACCTTTCTGCCGGAAAGCCCTGAAAGGCTCATGCTTGAGACAGAACTTAAAAGACAAATGAGCATGGTCGCTGAAATCCCGCTAATAATAAATGGAAAGGATATGAAAACATCTGAATCCAGATCCCTTGCCTGCCCCCATGATCATGGGCATGACCTTGCCATGGTATATCAGGCCTCTCCTGAAGAAATCAGATTTGCAATTCAATCGGCCCTTGCCGCCAAAACTTCATGGGAAGCTCTGCCCTGGCAGGAACGGGCATGTATTTTTCTCAAGGCAGCTGAGCTTATTTCAGAAAAATACAGCCATGTTCTGAATGCAGCAACAATGCTGGGACAGTCGAAAAATGCATTTCAGGCACAGATTGACGCCACCTGTGAACTGGTGGATTTTTTAAGATTCAATGTTCAGTACATGGAAGAAATCTATTCAAATCAGCCCTCAAGTGAAAAAGGAGTATGGAACAGGATCGAATACCGCCCCCTGGAAGGTTTTATATTTGCCCTCAGTCCTTTCAATTTCACTGCCATCGGTGCAAATCTATGTGCCGGACCAGCTTTAATGGGTAATACTGTAGTCTGGAAACCTTCCTTTGCAGCCTGTCTTTCCGGATATTACCTGATGCAGATATTCAAGGAAGCAGGCCTGCCTGACGGAGTGATCAATTTTATTCCGGCAGAAGGTTCAGTGGCAGGAGAAATAGTTTTAAATCATAAAGACCTGGGAGGAATTCATTTTACAGGTTCCACTAAGGTCTTTCAAACCCTTTGGAAAAAAACAGCCCAGAATATTGCAAATTACAGGTCATATCCAAGGCTGGTGGGGGAAACAGGAGGCAAGGATTTCATTTTTGTACACCCGTCAGCCTCATCGGTCGACCAGGTAGTTACTGCAGCCATAAGGGGAGCATTTGAATATCAGGGACAAAAATGCAGTGCTGCATCAAGGATGTATGTACCCGAATCATTATGGCCTGAAATCAGGACACAGATCACAGCAGGAATCAAAAGGATCAGAATGGGAGATGTCCTTGATTTTAAAAATTTCATGAATGCAGTGATTGACAGACAGGCATTTGAAAAATCAAAGGGTTTTATTCAAAGAGCAGAAAAATCTTCTTCAGCCAGGATAATAGCAGGAGGAAAAACTGATGATTCAAAGGGTTATTTCATAGAACCTACCATTATCCTGACTCAGGATCCCTTTTATGAATCCATGACAGAAGAAATTTTCGGACCTGTTCTGACCATTTATGTATATGAGGACAGACAGATTGAAAAAATGCTTGAAATCGTCGACTCAAGCTCAATTTATGCCCTTACAGGAGCAATATTTGCATCGGACAGGACTGCTATTAATTACATGACAGAAAAACTCACCCACAGTGCAGGTAATTTTTATATCAATGATAAGCCAAGTGGCGCCGTTGTGGGGCGTCAGCCCTTTGGCGGCGCCAGGGCCAGCGGGACCAATGACAAGGCAGGCAGTTTTCTGAACCTTGTGCGCTGGACATCTGTCAGAACTATCAAGGAAAATTTTGTTCCTCCGGAAGAGTTTGAATATGAAATGAACCTAATACCTTCCAAGGATTCTTAAATTTTCTGATTTCTCCTTTAGCAGATCCATTGCATCTGAAAATTCAGAAGCTTTGAGGTCTGCTTCAAGGTCAGCATAAAACATGTATTCCCATGGTTTGCCGTGCATGGGTCTTGATTCAAGTTTGGCAAGATTGATATTGAACCTGGAAAAAATTTTCAATACTTCAGACAGGGCGCCGGGCTGGTGCCCTGTGGAAAAGATTATGGAAGTCTTTTTTATGAAGGTATGGTCACAGGTATCCACGGCAATCACAGCAAATCTTGTATAGTTTCTGGGATTGTCTTCAATGGAGTGCTCCAGTATGCTCATGCCAAAAATTTCTGCTGCCATGGCAGATCCAATTGCGGCAGTGGTGCGGCTGCCTGATTCCCTTACCTGTTTTACTGCACTTGAAGTTGCCTTGACAGGCACAAGCTCAATTCCAGGATACTGATCAAGAAAATTTCTGCACTGGGAAAATGCAGGTGGCGGTGCAAGGATTTCTGTAATTTCATTTTTGGATACATTTTCATGGGCAATAAGGGCATGCTCAATTCTCAGGGTTATTTCCCCTATGATTTTCAGATCATATTCCTGAAGAAGATCATAATTCTCATGTATGGATCCTGAAAGGGAGTTTTCAAGGGGAATCACTCCGTATCGACACTGCCCTGTCTGAACGCTCTGAAAAATATCTCTGAAAGTTTTCATGGGAACAGGTGTGATATCTTCTCCGAAATATCCAAGGCTTGCCTTGTGACTGTAAGCCCCGTATTCGCCTATGAATGCCGCAGTCTTTGAGTCTGTGCCGTTTATTTTTTTGACCAGGTCGGATTTTTTAAGATAATCAAAATCAAGCTGTTTTCCCACAACCGGAGCTATGACATAGATATCACGGGTCAATTGTCCGAACTGCTCAGGATAAAGGCTCTGGGGCCCGTCAGACAATGCATTGTCAGGGTCATTATGCACCTCTACCATAAGTCCGTCTGCACCTGCTGCCACAGCAGCTCTTGCCATGGGACTGACCTTTTCCCTGATGCCTGTTGCATGGCTCGGATCTATTATAATGGGCAGGTGGGTCAGTTTTTTAAGCACGGGAATTGCTGAAAGATCAAGGGTGTTTCTAGTATAAGGCTCAAAGGTCCTGATCCCCCGTTCGCAGAGAATAATATCCCTGTTTCCGCCGGACATGATATATTCCGCTGACATCAGCCATTCCTGAATGGTAGCGGAAAGCCCTCTTTTCAGCAGAACAGGCTTGTTCATCTGTCCCACACATTTGAGAAGTTCAAAGTTCTGCATGTTACGGGCACCTATCTGTACGACATCCACATATTCCATCATAAGTTCTGCCTGGGACACTGAAGTCATTTCAGTGACCACGGCAAGGCCTGTTTTTTCCCTGATATCAGCCAGAATTTCAAGACCCTTTTTTTCAAGACCCTGAAATGAATATGGCGAAGATCTAGGTTTATACGCCCCGCCCCTGAACAACACTGCCCCGTATTTTTTCACCTCCTGTGCAATCGACATTGCCTGGTCATGACTTTCCACGGCGCAGGGACCCGCCACTATCACTATTTTGGGCCCTCCCACAACCACATTACCTATTTTCACCCTTGTGTCTTCAGTTTTAAACTCACGGCTGACAAGTTTGTGTGATGTGGTGATGGGGGTAATCCCGGCAACTCCCGGCATACAGCGCAATCGTTCCTGGTCAAGCCCGGGCTTTTTTATTATACCCATTATTTTCCTGCCCGCATCCTCAGTTTCATGTACAATACATCCTTCATTGTCAAGCACAGTCTTTATATCCGACTTCTGCCTGTCAGTAATTCTGTCTTCAAGCACCAGAATCATGATCCTTCTCCCTTTGTTTCATTGAAAGTATTTAAAATAAAAAAGGCCCCGGAAAAATTTCCGAAGCCTTATAAAAATATAAAAGCCCCGGGCGGCCTGATGTCCACCCGGGGCTTTATTTAATAATCAATAAAGATCACACCGGATGAACGCTCCTAAAAAAGAAAAAGAAGCGTCCAAAATTAAATATTGTATTGATGTGATTTTCTTTATTCATTCAAGTTTCTCCTGCTATTAAAAAACTACACTATCTCTGTATTATACAGATGTCAAGCATTAAAATACCGGTTTCCTGTTAAAATTCAGGCTCAGACTCAGAACAGGGCAGTTATCATAAGTCCTGCAAGGGCCAGAAAAGAGCAGCCCATAAGGAACAGACTGAACAGCTTGACCTTCCATGTGGGCATTGCATCAACCTCAAGATGGGCTGTATGAACATGAAGATGGCAATATCTCCATGCTGCCTGAAAAAATGCTATTGCACTGAAAAGGATCAGAATACCTGATATGGTCATGATTATCCATACCGGAAGATCTCCTTTCATGAATTTTGCAATACCAAGACCTGAACCGAATGCCGCCATACCGGTTCGAAGCCATGCCTGAAAAGTTCTTTCATTTGCAAGAACAGTACGGTCAAGCGCCAGTGCATTTGTATCAGGTACTGAATTATCAGATTGAATGCTGTCAGTTTTGCATGGGGTAAACGGAAACACCTTGTCCTGCCCTCCTGTATATTAATTTACACCTTTTTCCCTGAAAAAAGGTACATAGGCTTTATCTGTCTTCATAATATGGTTTTTCAGCCAGTCAGTAAGAAATACCATAAGATCCATTGATAACCCTGCCTTACCTTTATCAAACTGAGTTTTGAATTCCACTACCTTTGAAACAAGCTCATCATGAATTACCTTATGGTTCATTCTGTCAGGATATTGATGGATTTCAAACAATTTTTCTTCATGGCCAAAATGATATACAGTATAATCTGCAAGCTGTTCCAGAACATAGCCGGCTTCCCTGGCTCCTCTTTTCAATTTCATGGCCCTGTGAAGTTCATTGACCATTTTTACAAGTTCCCTGTGCTGTTCGTCAATGCTTGCAATCCCAAGTTCCAGCTTATCTGACCAGGGCATGAGTTCCGCAACCTGGACATTGTCCAGATTATCGTGTGTATCAGCTTCATCAACTGACACTTTAAAAACTCCGATCATTTCCCTTAAATTTGAAGACAGCTCAGACAGATCCCGGGCACTGTTCTTCATTACCTGACTCTGGGATGTCATTTCAACAGCCACTGTATTGACCTTTGAAATACTGCCGGAAATTTCAGAGGCAACCTGTGAACTCTGGGCAACATTTTCATTAACTTCGGCAATCCCTGCGGAAGCCTGTTCTATATTCTCTGCAATCTCGATTGCAGATGCTGACTGTTCCTCAATTGCATCTGCAATTGCCGATACAATATCAGCAACTTCAGAAATAACAATGGTAATCTGCTCAACATCCCTTACAGTATCATCAGTTGAAGCCTGAATTCCCCTGATTTTTTCCTTGATATCCAGAGTGGCTTCTGCTGTCTGGGTTGCAAGTCCTTTTATTTCATCTGCAACAACTGCAAACCCTTTTCCTGCCTCTCCCGCCCTTGCAGCTTCAATGGTTGCATTCAATGCCAGAAGATTTGTCTGCTCGGCAATGTCTGTAATGACTTCCGTCACCCTTGTGATATCACGTGCAGACTCTCCAAGCAGTTCAACCCGTTCGGAAGCTGTCCTGACCTTAACAGAAGCATTGTCAGATATTATTTTTGCCTTTTCACAATTGGATGCGATTTCAGTCAGGCTTTGTTTCATATGGCCGGCTGCACTGGTCACCATACCAAGATTACTGGAGGCCTGTTCACTTGCAGCTGCCACAGAGTTCATGCTGACACTCATTTCTTCCGCTGCCGCAGCAACTGTATTCGAACGCCCCGACAGACTTTCAGCTTCTTCAGCCATGCGTTCAGATACTGACAGCACTTCTCCTGAAGATGCAGTAACAGTTTCAGAATTTGTACCTATATCAACAATTATATGGTTCAGCCTTGAAACAAAAGCATTGAACCATTTTGCAAGCTCACCCATTTCATCTTTTGTATCAATATTGATCCTTCGGGTCAGATCGCCCTCTCCTTGGGCAATATCCTTTAAAGCAGCAACAACGGTTTTAATCGGACTGATTATAATTTTTGTCAATGTAAAGGCAATGAAAATACCAAAAACAAGAGCACACAGACTTACAATCGTTATAAACGTACTTGATTTGCTTATCTGGGACTGCATCAGGGCATATTGACGGTCTTTTGATTCAAGACAGGTTTTTTGTATGTCTTCTGCATTAACTTCCATGGCAGCCTTTACAATCTGCTGATTCTTTGTCAATCCTGCATAGGCTCTGAATGATGCAAGATAATCTTCAACAGATTTCTGAATTATATCCAGGGGCTTTACCCTGGCCTCATCATCAATCTTATCTTTTACCTGCGCAATTATCTTATCAACAGCCATGAGGCTGGTGATTATCTTTTCAACAATTTTCTCATCTTCAGAATTTATAAATTCCTCTTCCATGATGCGGGTTTTCAAAAGTATTCTGGCAATCTGGTCAGCCCCTGACGACAATTCCATCATCTGGGCTGAAAGGATATGAACATCTTCAATATAGAACTCAAGCTGTTCCTGCATTTCCTGCTGGAAATATATGATTGCACGCTTAAGTTCCCTGACTGCCTTGATCAATGCGACGTTATTGGCATCATTTTTATTTTTGAAAAATAGATTGGCTTTTTTTATACATTCATCCTGGACTGCAAGAACCTTGTCAAGGCCCTTGATGGCGCCTTCATCATCCAGCATGGGCCTGAGCCTGTCTGCTGCTGCCCTGAGATTCTTGTGCTGGCCCTTCCACTGTTCATATACTGAGGCCTTAAATCCGTTTGATTCAGCAAGCAGCATGCGATAGGTCTTAGCGTTCAAAAATGCATCATGCATTTTGCCGGCAAAACTGACCCGAAGCCTCATGCTGGAAATTTTTGTTTCGCTTTCATCCATCAGGGCATTATATTCTGTTTTCTGAGCATCCCGTATTTTTGCCGTGGTATCAAGGGTCAGGCGTGATTTATTATTCATGTCTGCCATCAGAATATCCTTTTGCGATGCAAGGCTTACATAATCACCAAAGGCTCTGCGGTATAAAACAGATTTTTTCAGTATATTCTGCACCTGGTTTTTTATTTCAGAGGATTTTGTTCTGCTGATAATTTTGTCACATTGATCCTTTAATTTTCCCAGTTCTTCATTAACAATGGAAATTATCCCTGTATTGTTGGTCATGATAAATCTTTTTTCATTCTGCCTTGCCTTTAAGATATGACTCACAAGAGCCTGAAAACTGTTTGCAGAATCAACTTTTTCAACCACCTGAGTCAGGCCGAACCTGCCTGCAAAAGCAAGAGTAATAAGCAGAATCAGAATAATTGTGAATCCACCGGTAATCTTTTTTGCCAGAGTAAGGTTTCTGATCATCATTCCTCCTGTAAAGAGCATTAAAATTTTAAACTGATATAATCACTCCAAAGCTTTATGCAGTACAATGACTGTTCTTGTCGGCAGATAAAGGCTCAGATATTCTTCTGATTCCTTTTTTACCCCCTCTGAAAGGGTAAAATGCACCTGGCCCTGACTAAGCCTGCCCTTGCCTCCAAACAGGCTGTCATCTGAATTAAAAACCATGATATATTTTCCAGGCAAAGCACAGATCCTGTAATCGGTGAATGATATCTGGGGATGAAAATTAAAAACAAAAAACAAAGAGCCCCGTTTAAATGCTATTATATTGTTAAGCTCATGAACACAGATAAGATCAGGACCAGGATATGAAAACAACTTATATTTTCCGGCAAATAAAAGCATCTGTCTGTCAAATTCTGACAAAGCTGAAAAAAACAATTCCCTGTTTTCCTTCAAAGACCATTGACGTCTGGCATAATGACAGGAAAATCCATTTTTTATACTTGGAAAATCAATCCATTCAGGATGACCGAATTCATTTCCCATGAAATTTAGATACCCTGAATCTGCAGTTGCAAAGGTAATGAAACGGATCATCTTGTGCAGAGCCACTCCCCTGAAAGTTTCAATGGTTTCATTGTCCTTTCCCATGGAGTCATAAATACGTTCTTCCATCAGACGCATCATGATTGTCTTGTCTCCTACAAGAGCCTGGTCATGGGATTCTGCATAACTGACTGTTTTTTCTTCTGCACGTTTTGCAGTCAGTTCATGCCACAGTTCACCAAGAGGCCAGTCCTCATCCCTGTATTCTTTCAAAACTTTTATCCAGAAATCAGCAATTCCCATGGCAAACCTGAAATCAAATCCTGTTCCGCCCTGTTCCAGGGAACCGGCAAGGCCAGGATACCCGCTGACATCTTCTGCAATGGTGATAAAATCAGGGTTCAGTTCATGAACAAGCCGGTTTGCAAGATACAGATAGGACAGCGCATCTTCGTCAACATCATCTCCATAGTAATCTTCATAACAGGTAAATGACCTGCCAAGCCCGTGGTCAAAAAACAGCATGCTGGTAATGCCGTCAAACCTGAATCCGTCAACATGAAATTCCTCCATCCAGTATTTCAGATTGGACAAAAGAAATTTTATCACCTCAGGTTTACCATAATCAAAGCATCTGGAATCCCACTGGTGATGATAGCCCCTTGGCCCGTCATGAAAAAACTGCCATGCAGTGCCGTCAAATTCAGACAGCCCTTCAACCGTATTGTTAACTGCATGGGAATGAACAATATCCATCAGCACGGCAAGCCCTTTTTCATGAGCAGCATCAACCAGTCTTTTCAGATCATCAGGAGTTCCAAATCTGGATGAAGGAGCAAAAAAATTTGCAACATGATACCCGAATGACCCATAATAGGGGTGTTCCTGTATGGCCATCAATTGAATTGCATTATATCCTGATTCTGCTATTTTCGGCAGCACCTCACGCTCAAATTCCCTGAATGTTCCTATTCTCGGTTCCTCAAGCGCCATGCCCACATGGGCTTCATAAATAAGAAGGGGCAACCCTGTCCTGATTCTGTTTTTTTTCTTCCATTCATATGGTTTTTCAGGATGCCAGACCTGGGCATTGAATATAAGAGTTTCAGGATCCTGCACAACCCTGGTTGCAGCAGTGGGTATTCTGTCACCCTCTCCTTTGTTCCAGACCAGTTGCAGCCTGTAAAGATCCCTGTGGGAAAAAACATCTTCCTCAAAATATTTCTCAAATATTTCCCCTTTTTTTTTAAGCCTGAATTCATCACATTTCTGCCATCCGGTTTTTTCGCATACAATAAACATGTCAACGGCATTGGGAGCCCATTCCCTGAAAACCCACTGCCCGTCACAGAAATGAAGTCCGAAAAATTCATGGTAATCGGCAAAATTCAGAATGGAGCCTCCGGCCATGCCGGCAATTTTCTGTTCAGTTTTCACAGCCTTCATATGCCTGGAAAATATTGTATCTGCAAATCCAAGGAGATAAGGATCATTGAATATCCCAGGATCAGACAAGGAAGGGCCTTTTAAGCATTTTTCCATATAAATTTATATACTCTTCCGCACATCTGCTGTGGTTAAATTCAAGAACACTTTCAATCATGATTCTGTTTATCTGTTTTTCCTTTAAGTCAGGGTCAAGATGATAAAAATCCATGGCCCTGTCAACAGCCCAGCTCAAGCCCCGGGCATCATGAACCTTGAATACAAAACCATTGCCTGTGTTATTTTCCCAGTCAAGCTGACGTATTGTATCGTGAAGTCCGCCAGTATCATAAACAATGGGTAGGCTCCCGTAGATCGGGCCTATCATCTGGGGAAGCCCGCAGGGTTCAAAGGAGGAGGGCATGAACACAAAATCACTTGCAGCAAATACCTGGTGGGACAGTCCCTCATTGAACCCGCAGATGGAAATTCGCCTTCCAAGGCCGTGAAAACGCACTATATCGTGAAAATGCTTCTGAAATTCCCCGCTGGCCACTGAAACGATCTGAAGCCCGTCATCCCAGTATTTTGAAACAATTTCATACATTATCTGTGCAAGTAGCTGGCATCCCTTCTGCACAGGGTCAAGCCTTGAAGGCCAGAAAAAGACAGGAGCATTTTCATTGGGCTCAAGATCAAGAATATTCTGAAGATAAGCTTTATTACCCGCCTTTTTTTTTCTGTGATTTTTAGGGCCGTAATTATAACGTATCATTTCGTCAACAGCAGGGTTGAATTCAGGTTCAGGGGCATTTAGAATTCCAATTGCACATCCTGCATGATATTTGTTGGCAAGTTCAGTCTGAAGGCAGGGCTCGACAAAGGGGTGGCGGTTTTCAACTATTTCAACCAGAAACGTGGGGCTTACCGTATTCACATAATGGGCTGCAAATACACCAGAAGTCAGAAAATCCACCCGGTTCCACTCCCTGCTTTCCTCATAATTAACAGGAGGGTTCTTAAAATACAGCCATTTCCAGAAAGATGCCGCATCAATGCCCCTGTCCTCAATCTCAGCCATGGTGGAAGTCATTGTATGGATATTGTGAATCGTAAAAAGGCATGGTATCCCCATCTGCCTTGCCATTGCAGGAATAAGCCCTGTCATCCAGTCATTGCAGTGAATAATATCAGGCCTGACACGCGGAATTATATTATTGATTACTTCACGCTGAAAAGCCAGCGAGACCTTAAGATCCTTGTCTGAATAGCCTGAATATATATTGTGCAGATAATAAAATGCACGGTCTGCTGCAAGATGAATACGCTCTTCGTTCAGCCTTTTGCGTATTTTCGCAAGTTCCCTGTTATGGGTTTTGGTTGAATATCCGTTAAATATGGAACGATAGTCAGGCAATGCAACATGGACATCGCATCTTAAATCAAACAGGGCGCTTATCAGGGCAGCAGAAACATCGGCAAGACCTCCTGCCTTGGCAGAATAATTGACCTGTTCGCCCATGTCCTCCGGAAGATACGTAACTTCCGGAGTGACGATCAGAATTCTTGGTTTTTCTGACATTTTCCCCTCCCCTCAAGGGATATGGAGATAAATTAGTCCTGGTTTCCGGCCCAGGTAATCAGGCCTGGAGTGTTGCTGAGCACCTGATCTCCTCCCGGAATCACACGGGCAGTATATCCGAACCGCCCGGAATCGGAACATGTGATGGTACATGCATAAATATGAGTTCCTTCGGAAACTGTTTCCTGAAGCCACATGGTTTCTGCGCGGCTTCCCTCAAGAAGGTCTGAATTTCTGACCCTTCCATGATAGATCTGCACTTCCACATCATCGGGACTAAGTTCTCCAAGAAAGACTTCAATGGTGATCCTGAAAGTATCTCCTACCATGAAATCAGCATCAATTGCAAGTTTTGGTTCTGAAAGTCTTATATGTTTCCACAGCTGGGCAAGGCGCAGCCTTGTGCGGGCAAGCTCCCTTGCCTTTGATGCAGAATCACGTATCAATATATTAAAATTTCCTGCTGCTGGAATATAGAACCTTGTACTGTATTCCCTGACCATGCGCTCACTGGAGAAATCGCTTATGGCCATTTTCATGGATTCCTTCATCATTTTTATCCACTTCACAGGAGGATTTCCTCTTTTTCTGTCGTAATATCGCGGAATTACCTCATTTTCAAGCAGGTTGAAAAGAGCCTGGCTTTCCACCTCATCCTGATAATCATGATCCTCATAGGTTCTTGTATCACCTATGTGCCACCCCCTGTCCTCCCTGAAGCCTTCACACCACCACCCGTCAAGAATGGAAAGATTGAGCCCTCCGTTGGCAGCCGCTTTCATACCGGAAGTGCCACAGGCTTCATTTGGCCTTCGCGGAGTATTGAGCCATACATCACAGCCCTGAACCATATATCTTGCAATATTTATGTCATAGTCTTCTATGAATACCACCCTGTGCCTGACATCTGGATGGCGTGCGAATTCAACGATTCTCTTGATGATTTCCTTTCCCTCGTTGTCATTGGGATGGGCCTTGCCAGCAAAAATAAGCTGAACAGGCTGTTTCTCATCATTAATCAGTCTGGAAAGCCTCTGTGTATCCTTTAAAAGCAGCCCTGCCCTCTTGTATGTGGCAAAACGGCGTGCAAAACATATGGTCAGCACATTGGGCCCAAGCACCCCTGCAATTTCATCAAGGGTATTGCGTGAAGCATTGCGTCTTTCATACTGGGCAAGCAGAAGCTGCCTGCATTTTCTGACAAGGCGGGAACGGTCAAGCTCATGCACATGCCACAGATCCTCATCTTCAATATTGTCAATGCGCGAAATCAGGGACCTGTTTTCCAGACGGTTTGACCAGTCAGAAGAAAGATATCGCTCAAACAGGGAATTTTTATGTCTTGAAAGATATGAACATATGTGTATTCCATTTGTGACATGGGAAATCGGAATTTCCTCCACGTGGCGCCCAGGCCACAGGGACTGCCACATCTGACGTGCAACCAGGCCGTGAAGCCTGCTCACCCCGTTGATATATCCGGAAAAATGCGTGCCAAATATAAACATTGAAAACTTGCCTGTATCCTTTACTCCGGGAGGTTCACCCCAGGCAAGCATTTTCTGTTCCTGAACACCGAATTTCGCAGCATAGGGAACAATATACGGAAGAATCAGGTCCTTGGCAAATTCATCATGGCCTGCTGCCACAGGGGTATGGGTTGTAAATATGCAGCTTCGCTTGCAGATCTGCATTGCAGTGTTAAAATCAAGGCTGAATCTGTCCATTATGGCAGCAACCCTTTCCAGCCCTGCAAAGGCGCAATGACCTTCATTAAGATGACAGACCACAGGAAAAATATTTAATTCCTTTAAAAGCTTGATTCCTCCTATTCCAAGCAGTATTTCCTGAGCAACCCTTGTGGCGCCATGGCTTGCATACAGTCTTGATGTGATATTTTTTATGCATGAATCATTTTCAGGCAGGTTTGTATCCAGAAGAAACAGCTTGATCCTGCCTATTTTAAGCTGCCATGCACAGGCCCGGATTATTCCGTCAGGCCCTGGAATCTCAATTTTAAGATCAAACCCGGATGCATCCTTTACCTTTTGAACAGGAAGATCAAAGACATCATTGGCAGGGTATGTTTCCTGCTGCCATCCATTATGGTCAAGGTATTGTCTGAAATATCCTTCCCTGAACAGAAGGCCTATGCCGGTCAGGGGCAGGCCAAGGCTTGAAGACGCTTTTAAATGGTCTCCTGCCAGTACTCCCAGCCCGCCTGCAAAAAAAGGAAGTGATTCATGCAGGCCAAATTCCATTGAAAAATATGCAATGGTTTCCTTTGGGCCAAGATCAAGGCCCTTGATTCTCGGCACCAGGGAAAACATCCTTTCAAACTTGGCCCTGACCCGCTCAAGATGGCCTGAAAAACTTTCATCCCTTGAAAGCTCATCAAGCCTGCGCTGGGATACCCTTGACAGGAAAGCCACAGGATTTTTTCCAACCTTTTCCCATAGGTTCGGCTGAATCCTCTGAAACAGTTCAATGGCTTCATGATTCCAGCACCACCACATGTTTCTGGCAAGATAATCAAGAAACTGCAATGGTTCAGGAATTGCAGGATATACCTTGTAAATCTTTATTTTTTTCATGAATCAGACATTCTCCTGTTCAAAAAAATTCAACAGTTTGTGAATCACTCTTGCTGCCTCGCCTGAACCCCATGCCTGGGCATCACATCCCCGCGGAGTATGCGGATAATCCCCGTCAAGAATCTCAGGGATATACCCTGCTGCACCCTTTCGCATCAGAATAATGGCACTGCCAAGCCAGGCAAGGCATGTTGCAGTTCCTGATTTACCGAATGTCAGTGCCCATGCCTCGCAAAATACCGGCAGTTGCCAGGTCCAGGCTGTTCCATTGTGGTATGCAGGTTTTCTTTGTGTATCCTCATCTCCTTCATATTTGCCAGAATATGGATAATACGGGTCTTTGAGAACCCTGCCGTTGTGAACAATCTCAAGCGGTATCTCAAGGTTTCTGTCAGCAAGGCTTCGTATCCCTCCAGGAACAAGAAGCTCAAGGCAGTTTTCAACGCATTTTCCCATTATCTCTTTATCGTGCACAAGGCCGAAAGTGATCAGAAAAAGCTGATTCGGCCTTAAGGCATCATCTGCAACTGCATTGGCAAGGTCATCAGGCCCTGTGCAGTGAAGACAGTCTGAAAAATATCCTGATTCCCTGATATAAAACCTGTCAAGTACTGCTGTCTTAAGTTTTTCCGCTCTTTTGTGCCATATGCTGCTGTTGGATAAGTCAATTGATCCCATAAAACAAAGGGCATTATACCACAATGCCTGAATTTCCACCGGATAACCCTGACGGGGGGTGCCGGCCGGAAAATTGGTATCCATCCAGGTAAAATGAGCAGGGCTGTAAACCAGCATGGTTTCAGGATCTGCAACAACCCCTGTTTTTGTTCCCATGACAAGGGAATCTGCAATTGAGCAAAGAATATCATAAATGGTACGCGAACCTGCTTTTTCCTCTAAAAACCGTCTGGAATTTTCCTTTTCAACTATGTCCCGGCAGCAGGCAAAAAACCATAGAGGAGCATCAGAGGTCTCAATATTGGCTGCATCATTGCCGCATATCATATTGGGCAGAGTGCCGTTATCCTCAAAACTGCCAAACAGTTTCACTATTGATTTTGCATCGTCAAGGCGCCCAAGCTCGATCAGTGCCCTGCAGAATATCAGGCTGTCCCTTCCCCAGTCAAGAAACCAGGGGAATCCTGCTATCACGCTTTTATAAGCATTTCTTTTTACCAGAAAAACATCAAGGCTTTTATATACTGCCTCGTAAAGGGGCAATGCCTTTTCATCGGAAAATTCCGGCACAATTTCAGGCAGTGCAGGTATTTCACTCCCGTTCATGTCTCTGGCTGTTACACAGGCATCCAGCACTGCTGTTTCACCTCCAAGGCAGGAAAAACTGAAATAACCCGGGCTGAACAGGTCAGAATCAGGATCAAGGTCCCTTGTGACCTCAAAGGGCCGGTGAACCATGTAATGCCATTCAGGTTCATGTATGAATTTCCCCCTTGAAACAACCAGTCTCAGGTTCCTTTCCCTGACAAGGGAAAAGAAAAATCCATTGTCAAATGGTTTTACTGCCTCAGGCCATTGGGTTTCCGGCCCGGCAAATGCCTTGACAACATCATGAAAATTCCTGTTTTCAATGTCAGGCCTTAAAATAATTGTGACGTTTTTTTCATCTTCCAGAAATCCTGGCTTGCCCCGGGGAGATTTCGGTCTTGAAATGGTCAGGGTAAGGCGGTTGTCTTCAGGATCAAGTGCAAGATAAAGTTCAATAACATAATACTTGCCTTCGGAAGTTGGCACATGAAAACGCCATTTTCCCCCGTGTTCATAGGAAAAAGTGAATTTTTCAAGGCAGTCAAGTGCAAGCTCTCTGGAATATCCCTGGAATACTGCCCATATTCTGCATCTTGAAAATACCATCCATCTGTTTTCAGGCATTTTGCTGTCAAAATTTGCTCCAAGCAGTGCATCATACCTGCTGTCAAGCCTGCCCCAGAAAGCAGCAGCCCTCATCATGCCTCCTGTATCTGTTGCTGATACAAGTTTCAGAAAAGGGGTTTTTACAATCTCTTTTCTGGTGAAAGACGAACGCATGTAAAGGGAATCAAAGTCTGCAAGATACAATACACTGCATTTTTCAGTCCTGGTGCCTTCAGGCTCAAACACTCTGAGGCTCAGGGCAAATTCCCTGTGCCGGTTTCTGATGTTTTTAGGAAAAAACAGGGCAAAAAACCCCTCCCGGCCAGAAAATGAAATCCCTTCCTCATATCCCATTGACTTTTTAATGGTTTTTGATTCATCCAGAATTTCAGCCCTGAACCCTGTATGGCATCTGATCATGAGAAAAAATCCAGGAGGTATCATTACCTGACGGTTCAGATCCCTTTTGACATCAAATACAATCACGCGGCTTTCATTTGAGTGCATGTTAAAGCCGCGTATGAATTCAACCGGATCTGCTGCAAACTCCAGGGCCTGCCTGTCTGTTACGCTTCCCTTGAAATTTCCATACCCGTTAAAAGCTATGTGAACTGCAAGCACCTTGGCCTTGAGCTTCTGTATATATACCTTGTCAGGTGTCTGCCTTGTGATTTTCTGTTTTGCTTCAAGCATATCAAGGTCAAAGGCATCAGGAGTAAGTGCCAGCACCTCTCCCGGAGTAAGCCGCATGATGCATTTTGAATTTTCCTTTTTGATCCTTATGGCAGCTCCGGTTAAAAGATCATATACTATGTCTGCGTTCATGTCTGAATCTTCGGGATTCCATGAAGCCTCTCCAGGATTTTCACAGTCAAGATTCACCAGTACAAGAAGCTTTTTTTTTCTTTCCCTGTCAGTGCGCACCATCACAAGGCACTCAGAAGTATTTTTCTGAATCAGTTCAATATGCGCCTGACCGAAAAAAACAGGATGATATTTTAAAATCAGGTTCAGCCTTGCAATGTGATCCACCTGGTTTTCACGGCTGCCCCAGTTCAGACTTGTTGAATCATGGACATCAATTTTCCGGGTGGCAAACCATTCCACACCATTGGCAAATCCAAATCCGCCGCACACTGAAAAAAGTGCGCACATGGCAGTCCGCATTTTTGCATATGTGGATGAAACAGAAGCCAGCCTGTTGTTGTCATGGGTTTCTGCAAAATGTATGACATGGCCGCAGGTGTCTGATATGTCACATGCAAGGGGAAGATAATCTGAAATCTGTTTTCTTGTGTACTGCTGAAACAGTTCAGAGTATGCCCAGTTGATATTTGCCCTGGTGAGTGCATTGCGTGTGGCTTCCACAGGGCCGCCAAGCCCCTCAAAAAAGAAAAGAATTTCAGGGTATTCCTCTCTTACCTTTGCAACAATGTATTCCCATGCTTCCAGAGGTATCATGTAACCTGCATCGCACCTGAACCCGTCAACCCCCCTGTGGCACCAGAGCAGAAACACATCAGCCATATATTTCCACAGATCTTTTTTTGAATAATCAAGCCTTGTCAGATCAGCCCATACAACACCCCATGCTCCCGGTACCTTGATCTTGCCGTCTTCTCCCCTTAAAAGCCATTCAGGATTGGTTTCATGTATGGAAGCAGCCCAGCCAGTATGATTTATGGCAATATCCAGAAACAGATATCCATTGTGATAATGCACCATGTCCACAAGTTCCATGAACTGTTCCAGAGGAGTGGCAGAAGGGTCAAATTCAGCAAGTGCAGGATCCACCTGGGTAAAATTTAAGGCAGCATAAGGGCTTCCAAACCGGCCCATCCTTGCATATGTGGTGGGAGTCGGGTGAATTGGCAGAAGGCTTAAGACCCTGCATCCAAGCTCTTCAAATATGAAGTGAACCTGTTCCTTTAAGTCCCTGAACTTGCCTGATTCAGGGATTACAGTATATCCTCTTGCATCAAGCTGTTTGATTACAGAAGACAGTTCTTTTTGCTCTTCATACCCTGATTTTGTTCTGCCAAACTGTCTTACAAAGGCATTATAGATGATATTGGCACAGCATGTTCCTGCAGGCTCGACATTGATAATGCAGTTGTCCCCGTCAGGCCATACAGGTTCTGAGGAATTTTTAGGAATAAAAAAACATTTTGCCTGGAAAAAACCTGTTTCATGTAAAGGCAGCGATACAAGAAACCTGCGCTCGTCTGTACGCTGCATTTCAACATCCATCCATGCCTCATCAAGTTTTATCTCATCATTTTCAACGCGGTTGATTATTTCTTTTCTGGCAATGGAAGCAGCTCCAAGATTGGTTCTCACCCATGCCCTGCCCTGCCTTTCCTCGCCAAGCTCAAGAACAAACCGGGCACAGTCTCCGCAATACATGACAAAGGATTTTCCAGGCGCAGGAAACTGGGTAACACTCAATTTCATTTTTTCCATCCGCCTATGAGATGAAGATGAAGATGAAAAATCACCTGACCGCCCCCTTTTTCAACATTAAACAAAAGCTTGTATCCTGATTTGTCAATTCCCTGCTGTTTTGCAATATCTTTTGCAATCATGAAAAGCCCGGCAACAAGATCTGAATCCTCGGTTTCAAGATCATTTATGCTGCGGATATGTTTTCTTGGCACTAAAAGCAGATGTACCGGAGCTGCCGGATGAATATCCTTGAACACGACAAAATCATCATCCTCGTATACAAATTCTCCATGAACTTCCCGGTTGATAATTTTACAGAAAAGACAATCACTGGACATTGAAAACTCCTTTGGCTTTAAAATTTCTGGTTATCAATTTCTTCCATTAAACGCTCCATTGCCGCAACAGCCCTGTCTTCCAGAAAAATATCGGTTACAGATCCTGTATATTCCGATTTATATGGATTGATTTCAATGATTTTTGCCCCGTTTGCCTTTGCACGGGCCGGAATCATATTGGCAGGAGCCACTGTTCCTGTGGTACCTATCAGAATGAAGCAGTCAGCTTTTTCCGCTTCGTTAAATGAATTGGAGGCAGCAGGCTCGGCAATGGCCTCTCCAAAAAAAACAACCTTGGGTTTCAGAATACCGCCGCATTTTTCACATTCAGGAGGCAGGATATCAAGATCAACCTGGGAAATCATATATTCAGCATGACAGCCGAGACAGACAAGCTTTTTTAAAGACCCGTGAAATTCATGAACTGTTCTGCTGCCTGCCTCATGATGCAGGTTATCCACATTCTGGGTTATGACAGCGCTCAGCCTGCCTTCTGCTTCAAGTTCTGCAAGCGCATAATGGGCAGCATTGGGCCTGACCCTGCCGAACAGGCTGTAAAAGACATCACGGATCACTTCCCAGGACTGTCTTGTGTTATTGTAAAAATACTGAATGTCAAAGGTGGCAGGATCATATTTATTCCACAGTCCGTTTTCCCCCCTGAAAGGAGGTATTCCGCTTTCAACGGAAATACCTGCTCCTGTGAAAGCCACACATCGTTTTGATTTTCTGATTATTGACGCTGCCTGTGCATACATGAAAAACCTCATCTTACTTAAAACAGATCATACAAGATCCATAATTTCAAAGGTATTTGTCCATAATTCCGCCATAAGAATCCTGTTGCGCAGAATATCACCGCGTTTCAAAAGCACCTTGACACATTCAGATGCCTGAAGTGCAGCCACAAACATGGCGCAGTAGGCAATATTGCCTGTTCTTGTCTCAATTCCCCTTGAGCCTGCATGTGCCCGGTTCCCATAAATCAGTTCATAGCCTTTGTCTCCCGGAAAAATAACACAGATCTGGCCTGTAACTCCGGCAATTGCACCCGATACTATGGGAATCTGAGCCTTTGCTGCTGCATCCTGGAGCATGAAACGCATATCAATGGTGTCAAGGCAGTCCATGACAAGATCAGCCTGTCTTATGCGGTCATATAAATTATTTTCATCCAGATATTCAATTTTATATTCAGCCTTGATATCAGAATTAATCAGGCTTACTCTTTCATATGCAGCTTTTGCCTTGGGAAACCCCACAAGGTCTTCCCTGCACAGAATCTGACGGTTCAGATTACTTATGTCAAAGCTGTCTCCGTCAATCAGAACAAGGTGGCCAACTCCCACCCTTGCCAGCATTTCACACACACCTCCGCCAAGCCCTCCAAGTCCTGCCACCACAACAGTGGAGCCTGCCAGCATATCCTGTTCCTGCCTGGAAAGCGTGTCAAAATTTCTGTCATAGCGGGTCTGAAAAGATTCACCCATTGATCAGCCGCCTCCCACCGGCGGAAAAAGGCCTACCCTGTCGCCGTCCTCAAGGCAGTACCCTGTATCCTTGCGCACTCCATTGACAAAAATCAGTTTGACAAGATCACACGGAATGCCAAGATCCCTGATAAGCTGGTTAATATCTGTATCATCCTGTACCTGAATGTATTCATCATCAGGTGAATACGAGGACAGGGTTGCAAACAATTTAAGATATATCCCGGTCATTCTTTATTTTAAGTTTACACTTTCTTGTGCTGCTGTTATTAAAGATGATATATTATATGACATAACTTGTTTCTTTTGTATATTAAATTAATAAAAACCGGAGCCGCATGGAAACACAGAACAAAACACAGAATATTACAATACAGGAACTTGCCGGCAACCTTGCCGCCTTTGCCATTGACAGAACCGAGCTCAAGGAGCTGATGGCAGCAATACCAGAAGAAAACCATCTTAACATGACTGCACTTGAATATGAACTTCAGATCCTTAAAATTCTAAGTGTGGGGTGGGCACTTGCCTTTTTCATGCCGGCTTCAGACAGCAACAAGGCTCCCTTGACCCGGATTTTCTGGGAAAACATCAGGGATATTTCAGATAAGATTTCAACCATGACCCGGACAGCCAGCGGCCAGGAAATTGATTACTTCAACATCCTGAAGCAGCGCCTTGACACCTATCTTAAAGTCATGCAGGACAATTCCGATGATTCTGCCAGCCCGGCTGCCGTAATGGGCCCTGCCTTTGCATCTGCCTGCATGTGTGAAAACAATGCAGTTGCCATTTTAACCGGCACCAAGATGTTTACCTTAACCCTCGGGGCTGTAAAAGAATATTTAAATACAGTTAAAATAGATGATATCAAACTCAATTAAATCATATTTCAAGATTTTTATATGGATTGCCCTGATACTTGCACTGGAAGCCTGTGCAACACCAGGGAAAAAATTTATAACCATATCCCGCAAACCTGATCTGTCAACCGGTTCCGGAACAGAACGCATAGGAATAGCTCCGTTCCAGGACAGACGTCACAATATGGACAAAAGATATATAGGATACAGAATTCTTCTTGATAACACACGGGAAACATACTTCATAAGAGGAATGGATCTAAGTCAGGCCCTGACAGATGTACTTATATCATACTATGCAGACAAGGGTTTTTCTCCTGTAATGACAGATGCATGGGAACTGACGCCCGAAGGAGCAAGAAAGGCCTGCACAGGATTCAGGCAGATCCTGACCGCCAGGATAAACCGGTTTGAATGCAGGGCGTATAAAAAAGGCCCTGCAACAGACATGACCCTTGATATTGATCTGACATTTTTCCTTGGCCTTGGTGACAGGCATATTCTGAAAACCATACCGGTTTCCCTGACTCTTGAAAAAACCCTGTTGAACTTTACTGCTGAAAAACTGCAACAATTTATCGACAATTCCATGACAGAAGTTATCCACAAAGCCCTGAACCTGTAAACAATGATTTAAAGGATTATTAAAGAATGTCCCGCCGTCCATCGCCTGTTCCGCTGCAAGACCCGGCCGCTGTCCTCAAAGCCATGATCTATGTCAACATAATCATGTTTGTAATCAGCCTTGTTTACAGCGGAAAAAATATTATTTTTACGCTCAACCCCTTTTACCTGCTTACCCCTTCCACTGATGTACTGACCTTTCTGGGTGCCTCAGGCAGGCTTCCCATAATCAGGTTCAATGCATGGGGTTCCCTTATAACTGCAAACTGGCTGCATGGAGGCCTTCTTCATATCCTGTTCAATATGCTGGCTCTCAGAACCGTGGCACCTCTTGTGATACAGGAATTCGGCATATTCCGCATGTTTTCCATTTATACGCTTACAGGCGTTGCAGGATTCCTGCTATCGTATTTCGGCAATGTCATGCTGACAATCGGAGCTTCTGCCGGACTTTGCGGGCTTATAGGAGCAAGCCTGTATTTTGGAAAATCCAGAGGCGGCCAGTGGGGACACATGGTTTACAGGCAGACATCAGGCTGGGTTGTCAGCCTTGTGCTGATCGGATTTTTAATGCCGGGAATCAATAACTGGTGTCATGCAGGAGGGCTTTTATCCGGTATATTTTTAGCCTGGATCATGGGATATAATGATAAAAGAAAGGAAAATCTCTTTGACAAAATCCTTGGTATCTTTCTGGCACTTCTTACTGTATGGCTTCTTGCAAAATCCGTCATAAACGGATTTGTCCTGATTTACACCTGAGTGGAATGACATAAATCAGTTTTTGGCTTTTTTTACGCACAACACTGAAATATGGAACACCACGGTTCCGATAACAGCCAGCAGCATAAAAGAGGCCAATGAAGGAACCCCTCCGAAAAAGGCTGTTCTTATGGCTTTGGAAGCATGAGTCAGAGGCAGAAGACATACAGCTTTCTGTGCCCAGGCAGGAAAATTTTCCACCGGGAAAAAAGTACCTCCCAGAAATGCCATTGGAGTAATAACGAAACTTGTAAGCAGTGTCTGATCGGCATGGGATCTGACAACCATGGCCAGGCCCACGGCAAGAGAGGAAAATACAAAGCTGTTAAGCCCGGCTGCCAGCCAGAACCAGACATTGCAGGAAACTGCAACCCCGAATAAGAGACCCAGAACCAGAATCACTGAAACGGCCAGAAACGCTCTTGTCATCCCGGCCATGACCTCGCCTGTCACATAGGAAAGATCACTCACGGGAGCTGCCTGGATTTCTTCAAAAATATGCCAGTAAAACCGTGCAATATTGATCTCGCTGGAAATGGCAAAAGCCTGAGTCATGCTGCTCATGGCCACAAGGCCGGGAATGAGAAATTCCATATAGGTATGTCCGTCAATTGTTACATGTTTTCCCATGGCATATCCGAATGCGATCAAATAGAGAAGCGGAGATACAGACCATGAAGGCACGAGCCTGGACAGCCTGCGCTTCAATATCAACATTTCCCTGTAATAAACTGAAATTGCTCCCTGTATCATTTTACCTTTTTTCCTGTCAGGGCCAGAAAAGAATCCTCCAGATTGACCCGCCTTAATGTAAAACTGTGGTGACGGGCAGCGATATAATCATTGGCGTCTTTCCGGTTGTTGAAATAAAGAGTTTCCATATGATCTTCCCGAAGACAGTCCAGGGCCCATCTGCCCTGCTGTTTTATAAGGTTTTCCGGAGTATCCACCACCACAATGCTTCCTTTGTCCATAAACGCCACCCGGTCTGCCAGAAACTGAGCTTCTTCAATATAATGGGTGGTTAAAAACACAGTTGTACCGCGCTGCTGGATTTTTTTGATCAAAGCCCATATTTTGCGCCGCATACCTGCATCCAGTCCCACACTAGGCTCGTCCAGAAACAATATGGCAGGAGAATGCAAAAGCGCTCTGGCAATCATAAGCCGCCGTTTCATGCCTCCTGACAGATTTTTCACCAATGTTTTCCTGCGCCCGCTCAGCTCGACATAATCAAGAAGCTCATCTATTTTCCGCATTCTTTTTTGTCTGTTCATTCTGAAAAACCTGCCATGAATATCCAGATTTTCAAATACGGAAAGCTCCCGGTCAAGGTTGATGGACTGGGGGACCAGACCGCATTGCCGCCTGGTTTCAGTTCCAGGGTTTTCCACATTGAAACCGTTCAGATACACACTGCCGGAATCCATACGGGTCAGCCCTGTCAATATCCTTATGGCAGTTGTCTTTCCTGCCCCGTTGGGACCGAGAAAAGCAAACAGTTCCGCTCTGTTCACATAAAGACTGACATCCCTGAGCGCCCTTGTGGATTTATATGATTTATTAAGGTTCTGTATCCGGATCATTATGATTATCCTGCAAGTTTATTCCGGTTTCTTACGGCAGAAACATCAGAAACAATATCCTGCAAAGGCTGCCGTCTTATCCTGTGGGGCAATGCCAGTTCAGCTGCTTTTTCAATATCTCTGAACTCAACCAGGGTTCTGCCGTCATAGGCAGCCAGGGTTTTGGCTGTTTTTAAAATAATGATATCCCCTCTGTGACCGTCCACTCCCACGTCCAGACAATAGGATGCAATTTCATATAGCATGGATTTTTGACAGACCACATCAGGATACAGAATCTTTGCCTGTTTTATCCTTTCCACAAGCTTTCCGGAACTATTTTCCCAGAGTTTTATGAATCCTTCAGGATCCCTGTCAAACTCCGCCCGCCGCTCCATAACGGAAACCCTGGCATCTGGATTGGATATCCCGACAATATTGACACAAAGTCCGAACCTGTCCAGAAGCTGGGGCCGCAGTTCACCCTCTTCCGGGTTCATGGTGCCAACAAGGGTAAACCTTGCCGGATGGGAAAACGAGATACCCTCTCTTTCAATGGTGTTGACTCCCATGGCAGCAGAATCAAGAAGCACGTCCACTACATGATCATCCAGAAGATTGACTTCATCCACATATAGAATCCCTCTGTGAGCAGCAGCAAGAATACCCGGTTCTATCCGCTTTTCTCCTTTTTTCAGGGCATGTTCCATATCCATGGTGCCCACTACCCTGTCTTCTGTGGCTCCTACAGGCAGTTCAATGACCTTGATGCCCTCTTTTATGGTTTCAGGGATCTGATCATTGCCAAGAATTCTGTTCCGGCAATCTGTGTGCGCACATTCCAGACAGATATCATGCTTTTCCTGCAAATCATGCTGAAAAGGGCATCCCCTGACTTTTTCAATTTCAGGAAGAATTCCGGCCAGGGCACGGACAGCAGTGGATTTGGCAGTTCCTTTCTCCCCCCTGATCAATACCCCTGACAGGGCGGGATTGATAATATTGAGTATCAGCGCAAGTTTCATTTCTTCCTGGCCCACGATGGCCGTAAAAGGATAAATATTCCTTTTTTTCACAGCATTCCTCCTTTTGCTATATCAACCAGATGATTGACTTTAAGATCCTTTATTTTAAAATATTCAGCATTCAGCCGGGCGGCAAGTTTTTCAGCCAGTCCAAAGGAAACCGCCCCCTGGCTTTCCGAATCCACCACAATAAACCGAATCCTGTCTTCAAGGGCTATCCTGTCTGCCAGTTCCAGGGCTTCCTGAAAAGGTTTTTTGTTACCCAGTGCCACGTTGCCTCTGCCGTCGGTAATTATAATGGCCATGGGTCTTGCTCCGGGTTCCCGAAGTAGATGGTTCCGCAAAAGTTCAAATCCCCTGACAAGTCCGGATGACAAAGGTGTTTTCCCGCCTACTGGCATTTTTTCCAATAACCTGGCGGCAAGTTCCACAGATGAGGTGGGCGGCAGGTTTACAAAGGCCTCTTTGTTGCGGAAGGTAACCATGGCCACCTTGTCCCGTTTCTGATAAGCATCCATGAGCAGGGACATCAATGCGCCCTTTGAGGCTATCATACGGCCTCGGGCCCCCATGGAAGCGCTGGCATCCACCACAAAGAGCAGAAAATTTCCGATCCGTTTTTCCCTGATTTTTTCCCTGATATCCTGATCTTCCAGAACAACAGCAAGACGGCCCGGATTCTTTCTTTGAATCTGGAAAGGCGCTGCTGCCCTTAAGGTAGCGTCAAAAGCAATATCGCTGGTGCCTCTTGCAAACCTAGATTTCACATACCTGCCCTGCCTTGCATCGGTTCTGGACCGGGAGCGTCTGCCTGATCCTCTTCTGAATATCCTGTCCTTGGGAGAGGTGAATTTTCTGACCCTGAATGTTTCCCCTACTTCAAATATTTTTTCCAGCACATTGGCTGTGCCCTGATCATGCCGTTCATTACCGGATTCAGACTCCGGCACAGCACTTTCCCTGTCCTTGTTCTGCCCTTTATCTGGTTCAGTCCTTTTTTCAGGTTCATGGCGATGGTCTTTTTGTTCCCGGTTCTCTTTGTGTTTTTCCGGTTTGTCTGCGTTATCAGGGGGATGATCCCGGGGAGGCGGAGGTGGAGCAGGGTCCCTTTTCCTGTGTATCAGGGCAAACCCGGCCACCTGTTTTACCTCGCTGACACCGACCCCGGTTTTGCCATGAAAAGCGGCAAGCGCCCTGGCTGCCTGTTCAATCACCAGATCCGCCCTGTGACCGGCCACATTGCTTTCTGAACACAGACCAGCCACAAAATTTCTTAAATCATCGGAAAACTCAATATCCTTCAAACATTTTTCTGCCCTTGCGATCCGCTCTGACAAAGCAGCACTCTCAGCCTGATATTGTGCTGAAAATCCTGTTGAATCGGCATCATAACTTTCCCTTCTTTGCATCAGAAGAATTCTTTTTTCCAGATCTTTTTCCGACACCACTTCCACACACAGACCAAACCGGTCCAGAAGCTGGGGCCGCAGTTCCCCTTCTTCCGGGTTCATGGTGCCCACAAGTATAAAATCACAAGGATGACAAAAAGAAATGCCTTCGCGTTCAATCCGGTTTTCGCCTGAAACTGCCGCATCAAGAATAATGTCTACAATATGATCATCCAGAAGATTTACCTCGTCCACATACAAAATCCCTTTATGGGCCCTGGCAAGCAATCCCGGCTGCAAGGCTCTGACTCCGTCTTTTACGGCCAGATTGAAATCAATCCCGCCTGCTACACGGTCTTCTGTTGCGTTCAAAGGCAGGGTCACCATCCCTGCCCGGCCTTCAAAAGGCAAAAGAGAAGCAAAAGCCCTGACCGTGGTGGATTTTGCCGTGCCTTTTTCCCCCCGGATCAAAACTCCGCCAATACGCGGATTGACTGCATTCAATATCAGGGCAAGTTTGAGGCGCTCCTGCCCGACAATGGCTGAAAATGGAAAAATATCATGTTTCATTTATAAAAATCTTTCTTCAAAGGGTTGATCCAGAATGACAACTTCCAGGGCATTGGTAAAACAATTGCGGCAGACCCTTGTGCTCACATCATAGGCCATTTCCAGATTATCCGGAGTCAGAACCTTTTCAGGCGGTCCCATAGCCATGATCTTTCTGTCATGAAGAAGAATCAGGCGGTCACAGAAACGTGCGGCAAGGTTCAGATCATGGATAACCATAACTGCTGCAAGCCCATCATCCCTGACAAGAGCGGCTGCCAGACAAAGAATCTTCATCTGGTGTTTGATATCAAGATTTGCTGTTGGTTCATCCAGTACAAAAACCCGGGGTGTCTGGGCAAGTGCTCTGGCAATAATCACTTCCTGACGCTGTCCTCCGCTCAGTTCACAGATCATTCTGGAACGAAAAGACTGAATCCCGGTTTTTTCAATGGCGGCATCAACGCAGGCTGTATCATGTTCCGTATCAGTAAGCCGGAACTGGCGGAAAGGATATCTGCCCATGGACACAACGTCTTCCACAGTAAACAGGGGCGGAATAAAAGAGCTTTGAGGTACCACAGCCATAATTTTTGCAATCTGTTTTTTTGTAAGGTGGTTTATATTTTTCCCATTCAACCTGACTTGTCCCTTTTCAGGTGACTTGATCCCGGTCATGATTTTGAGAAGTGTTGTCTTCCCTGCACCATTGGGCCCGATAATTCCGGTAAACTCCTTTTTCCTTATCCTGAGACTGATGTCTTCAAGGATATACCGGTTATGATATGCAGCTGAAATATTATGCAGTTCCAACATTGTATCACCACCAGTTGATTGCTTTTTTTCTGCGGCGCAGCAGAAAAACGAAATACGGCGCTCCAACAGCCGCTGTAATAACACCTATGGGTATTTCAGCAGGCTGGACTATGACTCTTGCCACGGTATCGCAACAGACCAGAAAAATGGCTCCGCACAGGGCTGAAGCCGGCAGCAGAATCCTGTGGCGGGTACCAATGGCTATTCTCACCATGTGAGGAATAATCAGCCCCACAAATCCTATGATACCGGAAACAGAGACTGCCACTCCGGTGACAAGGGCGGAAGCGATCAGCAGTATGCGTTTGATATTTTCCACTTCCATGCCCAGATGAACTGCTGTTTCCTCCCCAAACTGGAAAATATCCAGTTCCCTGGCCAGAAGGCAGAGAACGCCGATTCCGAGTGCTATGGGCACGATGACAATTTTCACATCTGTCCAGGTGGCAAGAGCAAAGGACCCCATAAGCCAGAGTACCACATTATGAAGGCTTTCCATTGAAGCTGTAATCTTCAGGAACGATACAACGGCATAAAGGAAAAATCCCACAGCAATACCTGCCAGAAGCAAGGTTTCCGTGGGAACCCTGGTCCCGGTTCTGGCTATGTGATAAACAACGAATATGGTGGCGCTCGACCCTGCAAATGCAAGCACGGGAACGGCAAACGCTCCGAAAATTTTCCCCATGCCAAGTACAATGGAAAAACATGCTCCTGCGGCAGCTCCTGAAGACATGCCAAGTACATAGGGTTCTGCCATTGGATTACGGAAAAGCCCCTGCATGGCAGCTCCGGCAGCAGCAAGTCCCATTCCCACCAGAATGGCCAGCACCACCCTTGGGGTACGCACCTGTATGACAATCACTTCAGGAATCCGGGCCCAGTCCTTGTCAATCAGGCCGCAGGTCAGCCTGTACGCCCATATCTTGACCACCAGGAGCGGCCTGATCATAACCGGACCGACCATAACGGCAAGGCTGGCCGCTGCCAGAAGCCCTGCCACAAGAAGAACCATGATCAGGATATAGTTTGTGTTTTTCATGGTTTCTGCCCTGGTGAATTGTCAGTAAAATTGAATATTCCCGGATGAATACAGGCGGCAAGTTTTTTGATCACCTCTGCAAACCGCACTGGTGTATGAAATGAATGTCCTGCCAGCAGATAGACCCGGCCGTTTTTTACCGCCCTGATATTTCTGAATCCCGGCCGGTTCACAAGGGCTTTCATCCGTTCTTTTTTCTGGGATTTTTTCCAGTAGGAAATCACGATCACATCAGGATCGCGGGCAATCACATATTCTGGAGACAATTCCATGTACTGGGCATCAAATTTTCCTGCCAGATTGACCCCTCCGGCCAGTTCAATGAGTTCATTAATGGCAGTGCGCCTGCCATAGGTTCCATTGCCGGATCCCCACCAATAATAGACCAGGGGCCTTTTTTCAATCCTTGAGGCGACCTGTGTGCTTACGGTGTCCACATCGGTTCTTATCTTTTCCGCCAGAGCCTGTGCCTGTTTCTCCCTGCCCAGAAGCCTGCCCAGCCTCATGATCTGATCAATACCGAATTGTGTATTTTCAACGGAAACAAATGCTGCATATGGCAGCCCTCTTTTTTCAAACACGGCTGTGTATTTCCCAGGGCAGTCAGACGAGCCAAAAGGAATGATCAAATCCGGGTTCAGGGAAATGATTTTTTCAATGTTGGGGTCTGAAAACCTCCCAACACGCTCTTTTTCAAGAACAGACGGATAGCGTCTGCATGTTTCAGGAAAAGAGTCGACAATAGTGTCCACAACCCCGACAAGCGCATTGCCTGCTCCAAGCTCGTAAATCACATCGATTGGGCTTCCTGAAAGCAGGATAATCCGTTCAGGCGGCCCGGGAAGAATAATGGTTCTGCCGAAATCATCTTTTCCGACAATCTGCCGGGTTTCACCGGAACCGGTTCCTGTCAGGAAAAAAAACATTGCAAGAAACATCATGAATTTTTTCATCCCTGCTAAAACCTCCTGTTTATCCCCAGAATCCAGGTCAAAGGCGGTGCCATGGTCCCGTCCACGTAATAATATTTTATGTCTGTCATGTTTTTTATTTCACTGAAAATGCTGAAATTTTTAAAATCATACTCTCCTCTGAGACTTAACAGGGCATATCCTGGAACCGTTCGTGAGTTGTCTTTTCTGGTATACACCTGAGAAGAACAAAAAAGCCCTGCCACAATGGAAACCCTGTCCGCAGGCAAAACAATCACTTCTGTACTGGCCTTGTGTCTTGCCTTGGCCGTAAGCCACAGGCCCGTGGTTTCATCCTGGGCTGCAAGACAGGTATAGGTTGTCCTGAATGTGAGCTTTTCACACGGTTTCCACCCAATGGACAGGTCAAAACCTTTATAGGTGACTTCCCCAAGGTTCTGGTACTGCCCGGTTCCATCATTGTTGCGTACATAGGTGATCCTGTCGGCAAGCCTGTTATAGAAAAGGGTAAGGCCAGCAGACAGTAACGGATTCAGTCTGGCAGAAAAAAAAAGGCTCAGGTTGTCGGCAGTCTCCATTTCCAGACCTGGATTGGGCAGGGTGGTACTGGTCCTGTTGTATCGCTGATAAAAAGAAGGGGTGTTGCAGGTTCTGTTATACACCACCCCCGCATCAAGACCGTTTTTCCGCCAGGAACACTTGAGCTCTGGATTGATGCTGTCACTGAAATCCGAGTAAAAATTGGCACGCAGGCCAGATGTAAAGGTAAGCGGCAGACTCTGCATTTCAAATGAATGGGAACCGAAAAGAGAAGCGCCTGTCTCTTTTTTGTCACTCAGTGTGCTTCCGGTTGCCCTCTCCCACTGGATCATGCCGCCACAGTTCAGGGTGCCCCATTTTTCAAAAGAAAGGCTGGTTCCTGCATCAGCACCGGCCTGTCTGACAAAAAGGAAGTTATCAAGATTGCGGCTGACATCAATATGATGTTTTTCTCCCCTGTTAAAATAGGTATTGATCCTGACAGGCCCTGTTCTGGCGGACAGGGAAAATGAATCCATAAAAGAATCCATCCGTGAATATGGTGTTGGATAATCCGGCAGCCCGCTCATACCCTTTTTTTCATCCAGATGATCTGCTGAAAAAACAAAACCCCTTGTTCTGTCAGGGGAAAATTCAATTTTTCCCCCGACCCGTTTCTGTTTTTTGTCATTATTGATCTGATAGCCATCAGTTGCATACCGGGCCGCGGAAATGCAGAGTCCTGTCTTCCCTTTGCTGATACGGCAGCTGGCCCCCGCGTTTTCTGTCCTGTGACTGCCGCCGTAAATTTTGACATTCCCGGAAAAATCCCGGATTTTCCGGGTTGTAACCAGAATCACCCCTCCGCTGGCATCATTTCCATATTCCAGTCCCCCTTTTCCCCGGAGAATCTCAATTCTTTCAATATTTTCCAGAGGCACCATATCCCATTTTACGCCCCCGTGGCTGGATGTCGGATCATTCATGGGCCGCCCGTCCACCAGTACCCTGACCTTATAGCTGCCGTGAATGGACACGGATGCATCCCCTGCCTTGACCCCCGGCACCTGATTTAAAATATCTGCCATTTTTACGGCCCGCATTGCTGCAATCTCTTCAGCTGTAATGATAATCCGGCCCTTTTCCTCCATGGCCCCGGCATAAGCCGGCAGCAGAAGAACCATACAAACCATGATCCAGGCGACCAGTATCCGGGGCATAAAAAACTCCATCCTAGAACCTGAAAGAAACTCCCATGCCTATATACCGGCCGTTCTGGGGATATATACCTGTTGTGCCGCCCGTAAGCCTGGTGTGATCCTTGCCTGTACTGTTGGAATATTTATCCCATTGCCTGTCAAAAACATTGGTACAGGTGAAATAACATTCAAACCTGTCAAGGGACCAGGTAAGTTTCAGATCCACAAAATTTGCAGGAGCCATTTTCAGGTTATTGTTATAATCTTCATATTGTTCACCAAAACCATGGATATCCATGGAAACAATCAGGGAACCATAGGGTTTGTCCTGAAAAGGATAAATATCCAGACCTGCTGTATATTCATATTCCGGAACATAATGAACTGTTTTGCCGGCAAGATTTATTACAGATGTCGAAGCTGCATCAGGGGTTACATAGGCCTTTGCCACTCCGGAATCCCATTTTGCATCAATGGTGGTGAATCCAAGTCTGTAGCCCAGCCATTTCACAGGCCTGCCGTCAATTTCCAGTTCAATTCCCTTATGGATACTGGTGCCGGCATTACGATATCCCCTGAAACTTGCGCCGTCGTAAAAAGCCACAACCTTGTCATCAATTTTTGTATGATAATAAATAATGCTATAATTAAATGCCTTGCTCATCTGATGCTTGAAGCCAGTTTCCCAGGAGTTGTACTGTTCCGGTTTCAGATCCTGTGCCAGTGCATCGGGATGGGCATACTGCATATCAAGTTTATAATAGCCCAAAGGCAGATAATAATTGGAATGATTATAAGTGACAAAAAGGTTGGCATTTTCCAGAATGCGGTATGAAGGTGAAATGCTCCAGTCCAGGTCACCGCTGTAATCCACTTTGACCGAATCAGGAACTTTATTCTCAAGCCTGTATTCCATGTCATTGAGACGCAAACCAGCCAATAACCGGAATTTATCCATTGTCAAATCATTATTGAGGTTAAGGCCTGCAAGTTTTCTTGTTGCATCAATATCCGCTTTGTTCTTGCCGCTGATCATGCTGGCAGACAGGGCAGTGGTATTGAACGGATAAGATCTTTCCTGATCAAATTGCGCATATTTGTAATCAGCTCCAAGGGTGATGGTATCAGACATATCATGCTGCCCGAAATCAAATATCCTGCCACCGTTAATCCTGACATCATATTGTTTTTCCAGGCGGTCATCCCGATAATCATCTCGTTTTGCATTTATACTGGGATTGTTGAAGTCTTTCATCTGGGTATAAATCTCATTGTCCCGAGTAAAGATCAACGATGTATTGAACAGCCAGTTGTTTTTATCATAATCAAGTTTAAGGGCAGCGTTGATCAGTTCCTGATCGGTTTCACTGGGCAGGACATCATACCCGCTGCCGTCAGCCCTGGTATTGTATCCGGATGCAGTACGATCCTTTTCAACCTGCCAGAGGGGAAGTCCTTTGGGATAGTTAGTGAATGAATCGTTAATTCCGGCGACAAAATCAATATTTCCCCAGTCAAACCGGTATCCGACCTGACCGTCTGCACTCCTGGTTTTCTCGTTATTATGGCGGTACCCGTCACTTTCCATGCCATATCCTGACAGGCTGTAGTCAACCCGGCTGCTGGCTCCTGAAATGCCTGCGACAGCTTTCATTGTATCCCATGATCCATATTCTGCTGAAGCATACCCCTCGACCGGCTTACCAGCATCTCTTCCTGACCTGGTGGTGATCAGGATAACCCCCCTGGCTGCATTTGCCCCGTACTGGGAGGCACAAGGTGATTTGATAACCTCGATCTTTTTAATATTGGCAATCGGAATGGTATCTATTTTGCTATATCCATATATACCTACATTGATGGGGCGGCCGTCAACATAGATGGCAGCACCCCCGGACAGGCTGCTCCGTGTGCCGCGAATGCTGAAATAGGTTTTTGAACCGGCTTTCTGGTTGACAACCCCTGGAATCGAGGAAATCAGGTCAGCCGTTCTGGTCTGTCCGCTGTCCTTAATATCTTTTTCCGTAAGAACACTTATGGATGCATTTGTATCCAGCAGCCTGCGTTTTGTGCCCGATTCCGTCACGATCATGGTATCCAGAACAGTTATTTCATCATCACCTGCCACAGCAGATTGTGGTAAAAACAGGCTGACAACCGCAAAAGATATCAAAAACAGATTGATTTGATAATAGATCAGATACTTTAATAAAATTTTCATCTTTTTTCCTTTTTCTGTATTTCAGTCAAACACATAAATCATAAATCCTGAAAAGAAGTGGCATCCTGTATGATTTTTCTGATGTCTTTTATTTTTTCATTCCAGGATTCGACATCATCACTTGTCATGATATCCACAGCCCCTCCCTGGAAATCCCCTGTTACATCGCCCATCCGGTCTTCCAGGCAGGCTTCTGTATCAAGATAAGCTTCCCTGAGCTGTTCTAAAAGCTGTGGATCAGGTTTCCAGATATCCCTGGTTTCAGCTTCCAGAAGCCGCCGCCCGATTTCCTCCAGTGCCCATGGATTGACCTTTTCAAACCATTGCTTCATCTCCGGGTCCAGCATAAAGGTCTTGGTAATTTCGTTGAAAATCCAGTCATCCACCTCTCCTGTGGTGGCACCAAACCCGTAAACCCGGCCGATACGCTTGTTCAGATCTCCAGCACCCTTGTATCCATGTTCTTTCATTCCCTTGATATACTTGGGATTCAGCAGCTTTGCCCGGACTACCCGCCGAAGTTCATCTGCAAAATCAGTCACAGATACATTGGCAGGATCACGGGTATCTCCATAATAGGTTTTGGGGCTTCTGCCGGACAAAGTTTTGGCGGCAACGGTCATTCCCCCGTAATTGCTGTAAAAACCACAACATTTTAAAAAATCGGTTTCATCGGAAATATGTTTGTCAAAGGTAACCTGAACCCGTTTAAGATTTTCCACAAGTTCGGTATGGGCCTCAACCCCGAAGGAGTTTTCCCCTGACCCATAGGCATATCCGTTCCAGAACAGATAGACATCGGCAAGATCCTGATCGGTTTTCCACGCAGATGCGTAAACGGCAAGGTTGACCCCTGCCTTATATACACCTGGCTGAGCGCAGAACACTCTGAAGGACAGCCGCCTGAAATCCTCTTTATCTTCAGGATCAAGCCCTTTTTGGGCTGCATGTTCCATTACATGCTTTCTGATAAAATTGCTTTGATGGTCTTCATTGAGCAGGGCAACGGCACAGACCGCTTCATCCACATATCTGACCGTATCCGGGAAACAGTCCCGGGTAATGCCGGAAACCCGGATATTGACATCAATTCTGGGGCGGCCCAGTTCTTCAGGAGAAATAATATCAAATCCGTCAACCTGACCGTTGGCTTTCCATTTTGGACGCACTCCCAGAAGATGAAAAATCTGACCGATCTGTTCTCCGTCTGAGCGCATGATATCCGATGCAAACCATACCATGCCAACAGATTCAGGAAATGTTCCCTCTTCATTTTTATAGCGCTCGACCAGGGCGTCGGCAAGCCTGACGCCCACCTGCCAGGCCGCTTTGGTGGGAATGCGTGTGGGATCCACATTGTACAGGTTGCGCCCGGTGGGCAGAATATCAATCCTTCCTCTGGAAATAAAACCTGAAGGCCCGGCCGGCACATGCCCCCCTGCCATGGCGTTGAAAAGGGAATCAATCTCCTGTGAATCATTGATACGGCCGGCCACATCCAGCACGATATCTGAAAAAGCCTCAAACCGTTTCAACAGGTCTCGGCCAGGCAATCTGTCGCATTCGGACATCAGGATGGATTTCAGGTCCTGTTTTTCAATTATCCTGGCAATAATCTTTCCAGCTTTGCGGTCTGCTTCAAACAGCAGATCTGAATAAGGCCTGCTGCATTTTCCAGATCCACCAGGATTTCTAAGCGCATCAAAAATATCTTCCTGCCAGAGATCAAAGACAAGCCTTCGGGTATTCAGTTCATTATTGGTATCAAATCTTAAAATAGTGTTGATATATTCAGCCAGGTCCTCTTTTTGGGGAATTTTTCCAAACACATGCATGCCGACACTGGTCTGGCTGTTCTTGACCGATGAAATCAGTTCATGGCATCGTTGAGCCACCTCGTGGAAATTTCTGGCAGACGCGGCATCGATCTCTTTTCTCAGATTGTTTCTGTCAATGGATTCCTGTATCAGGTGTTCGAGTTGATGCGCTCTTGCAGGATCATCAGCAGCCTGATGATATTGATTCAGCAGATCCTCAAGATCCCTGAGGCCTTCATAGGTATCTGAAATGGTGAGCATGGCCTGCAGATGATTCACGGTAACAGCATAACTGCGGCGCTTGGCCACCACACCCTCGGCAGGATTGTCAGAATTGTATATATACAGATGCGGCAGTTTGCCTATTGCAATATCAGGCCAGCAGGCATTTGATAATCCAGCCCCCTTGCCGGGAAGCCATTCCAGGTTCCCGTGGGTTCCCACATGGATGATGACATCCGCCATAAAGATCTTTTCCATATACATATATGTGGCAATGTACTGGTGAGGCGGCGGAATGTCGGGATCATGGAGAATCTTGCATACCTGTGCGTCACATCTTGCACCGGCGCATCCTCTCTTGGGCTGCATGATCACGTTGACATTTCCGAAATTCAGCCCTGTGATCACAAGTTTTCCTTCATGAACCATGCTCGGGGGAACCCCGTTCATCTCCTGTCCGGGCGGAAGCCCCCACCCTTCAGTTATCTCGGCCCTGGCTTTTTGAGGCAGTTCATCAAACCATTGCTGATAGACAGCCGTGTCCAGCAGGGCCAGATGGCCCTTTTTGCTGATGATCTCATCCACTGTTGTCCACCTGAATTCTGCAATGGCCTTACGGTCAAGGATCAACTGCATCAATTCTTCCCCTGATTCAGGGATATTATTGACTGCATAGCCTTTTTCAGCCATTTTCTTCATGATCCTGACAACGCTTTCACCGGAATCAAGACCTGCTGCCCCGCCGATGCCGGCTTCCAGGCCAGCACATTCATTCTTGTGGAAAACAAAGACCACCCTGCGTTCTTCAACGGATTTCCGGCCAAGCCGGATAAAATTTTTCACGCGGTCGGCCAGGTGGTCGATCCGTTCCGCAATAAGTTCACGCAGTTCAAAGGAGGTATCATTTTTTTCATCCCTCACCTTCCGGCTTGCTGCCACCATGACAGGCTCGATATTGCCTTCAAACTCCGGCATGGCAATACCGAAACACACCTCTGCCGTAAGCCCCTGAGGATCTTCTTCCCACTCCTTTACTGACCTGGAATAGGAAATAACGGGTTTAAACACAGGTACATCAAGTTCTTTGAACAGGTTCACACTCTGAGCTGCCACACCGGTTTCTCCGGCATCATCATCTTTTTCACGGCCCAGAAAAAAATAATGCAGGTTGATCAATGCATGTATGAGCGGTTTTCCTTCCTTATCGAAAAAATAGGTTTCAGCCGCTTTTACAGGTCCAAGAGAACCTGCTTCCGGATCTGGTGTGCCATCACAGAAAACCGGCAGCACATTGACTCCTCTTGAGGCAAACGCCCTGATCAACGCCTCTTCCAGACATGCATCCCCATTGGTAAACGTATGCCTTGAAAAAAGAAGTCCAACAGTCATATCATGGTCAAAGGGATGAACAGCCACAAAATCCTCAAACCTTTCAAATACCTGGCGGTCAGGTGGACAAAGAATTCCCTGCCACGGCATGGGAACCGGGTTCCGGATTTCTATTTCAGGGCGTATAAAACTGGCAGTAAATTCCAGAAGCCTTTTATAGTTTTCCGGCCCTCCTTCTGCCATATATCCATATGCCCTTGCGCAGTCTGATGGTGAAACCGTGGCACACAGACCCCAGTTGGCAGGATCGTATGATATGGTTATTATGACCGCTCTTTTACTGATCTGATCCATTCTTGCCCGGATTTCCTCGAAAAAGGGATCATGGGTCCAGTAAAACAAAATGGCATCAGCTGTACTGGCAGCACTGAAGAAATCTTCAAGTACATCTGAATCGTTCAGGATTTCCTTCTGGGAAAAAATTGTCAGATCCAGGTAACAGCTTTCCCGGGCTGCTTTTATAAATGCAGGAAGATATGATCCCCACATAATGGATACAATGGATAGTTTTTTATTCTCTGTCATGGCAGGCCTCTGTGGCAGGATGTTTTCATCCAGTCTATAGGTTTATATCTTGCAGGTTTTTAGGTGGAGTGTTCAGATAAACACAAAGATAAGGGCACACCCTGGATTATTGACACAATCCGGTCGTGGTGGTACAAAGAGGGGGTGCGGGCTCCCCCCTAAATATCAGGAGGGGGCCTTCCCGGAAGGCAGCATGTTTCTTTGGCCGGATCCTGTGCTGTCTTCCTATCTTTTTCTTAAACCTGTATGTTAATATTGTCCTTTAATTTTCGTTAAACTGCATCCTTCATGATATAATAAATAAAAAAAGCCAGGAACTCCGGACAAAATTCTTTCTGTCAGGCCTTCTTGGCTTGTATTCAAAAACTAATTTTTAACTTAACCCATGCAATTTCGATTGCAATTTTTCAGATTCTATACTGGATCTTAAATCCCTTGTCAATAACAAATAAAAAATACAATTTTACACAAATTTTACAAACCCATGCTTGAAATATAGGGGTTTGTGCCCTATATCATGCCCATATGAAAAAATCAGAACAAAACAGATGGCAAAAAACCGCAGTTGTTGCAATGGCAGGTGTTTTTCCGGGAGCCTGCAATACTGAGGAGTTTTTTGATAATATAATAAATAAAAAAGACTGTGTCATAACGGTTCCGTCACACAGATGGCCCGGCCCCCATGAAAATTTTGTATCAAAAAAGCTTCAGCCTGACAGGGCAGTCAGCAGCAAAGCCGGAATCATAGAAAATTTCCGGTTTGATTCTGACGGTTTTGTGATTGACAAAAATCTCCTGGATCTGCTTGATCCAACACACAAGCTTGTGCTGCATGCCGGCAGACAGGCTTTTTCCCAATGCTCGCACACAAGGCAAACCTGCCGCAGAACAGGAGTAATCCTTGCATCAATTGCTCTTCCAACTGATTCTTCCTCCCTTGTTTCATGGCAGACTGTGTGCCGCAGGCCTGTGATGAACCCAAGGCCTGAAGATTTTCTGAAATCATGCACACTTTCAGGCCCTGCTGCCGTGCTTGCAAGGGCAATGGGGTTTCAGGCAGGCAGCATGACCCTTGATGCTGCCTGTGCATCATCGCTTTATGCCATTAAGCTTGCATGTGAACAGCTTCACATGCACAGGGCCGATATCATGGTGGCAGGGGGAGTTGCAAGGCCGGACAGCCTTTATACACAGACAGGTTTTTCACAGCTTCAGGCCCTGTCGCCATCTGGCAGATGTTCTCCATTTGACAGAAATGCCGACGGGCTGGTCGTGGGAGAAGGTGCCGGCATCATTATCCTGAAAAGGCTGGAAGACGCTGTTGCCTGCAAAGATACCATACACGCGGTCATAACAGGTGCAGCAGTCTCAAATGATATTAAAGGCACGCTTGTAAAACCTGCTTGTGAAGGACAGATAAGGGCCATGAAAAACGCTTTTGACAAAGCTTCATGGACGCCTGAGGATATCCAGTACATGGAGTGTCACGGATCAGGAACTCCTGTGGGCGATCAGGTGGAGCTTGCAAGCATACAGAGCCTTGTTGAACATTTTTCATGCAAGAACACTGACCTTTCCATAGGTTCTGTCAAATCAATGACCGGCCATCTTCTGACTGCTGCCGGAGCTGCAGGGTTCATCAAAACCGTTCTGAGCATGAACAAAAAGATTCTTCCTCCTTCTTTGAATTTTTCAGAACCCATGCCCGGAACCTGCCTTGATTCCGGACATATCAGAGTGCAGACCGAACCTGAAGACTGGACTCCCAAAAAAACCGGCCTGACAAGAAAAGCCGGAATCAGTGCCTTCGGGTTTGGGGGAATCAATGCCCATATCCTGATTGAGCAGTTCAGGCCGGATCCCCTGATTTTCCCGGTAAAAGGCATTGATGACAGATACAGGCAAGAGAACGTGCCCTGTGCTGTCATTGGAATGCATACCATTGCAGGCCATTGTTCCTGCCCTGAAGAGTTCATGGATATAATGTCAGGCAGAATTTATAAAAAACCCCATGCACCTGATTTACGATGGAAAAGAAACCCGGAATCAGAGTCAGACAGAATCCCGGGCTTTTACATGGATGAGGTGACAGTGGGACTTGATGAATTTCATATCCCTCCCAACCAGATGAATGAAATCCTGCCCCAGCATATTCTCATGCTCAAGGCTGCAAAATCAGCCCTGGAAGACGCACAAATTCCTGCAAGGCCAGGTGATGGAGACAGAACCGTGCGCGAACGCACAGGATGTGCCATTGGAATTGATTTTGACTACGGGGCCACGGATTTTCATCTTCGCTGGAACCTTGACAGCTTTGATGATGAATTAAAGGACAAGGTCTGCCCTCCATTAAGTTTCAACCGCACGCTTGGAGCTCTTGGCGGCATTGTGGCCTCGCGCATTGCAAGGGAATTCAGATTCGGAGGCCCGTGCTTTACCCTGTCGGCAGGCTCTGCTTCAGGAATCAGGGCCATTGAAACTGGTATCAGTTCCCTGAGCCGGCATGAAACAGATATTTTCCTGTGCGGGTGCGTTGACCTTGCAGGCGATGTGCGTCAGGTTCTTCTGAACAGGGCAGCAGCAGGCGGCAGTCTTCATACCATACCGGCGGAAGGGGCAGCAGCCATTGTGCTTAAACGACTGGATCAGGCAGTTCTTGACAAAGACAGAATCTATGCCGTGGTTTCAGGCATTGCACATTCCTGCGGCAGTTCAGTGCCGGGCGAGCCAGAACCTGATAATGAACTCAGGCACAGCATTTATCTTGACAGCCTTGAATCTGCCCTTGCAGAATCCGGAGCCTCATTTTCCAGTCTGTGTCTTTATGAAAAGTCAGGCCCTGACAATTCAGATGACAGGCAGATTGAGAATTCAGTCCTGAAAAAATTCTCAGACTCAGATTCAGGCCCTGGATCATGCGTTTTTTCATCTGTTTCTTCATGTTTCGGCAATACATATGCTGCAAGTTCCATGTTTGGTGTTATCCATGCAGGTTTATGCCTCTATACTGATGCCTTTAATACAGACAGCCGCAGAAACATGGCATGTATTGCATCCATGACATCAGACGGGGCATGTGCCCACCTGATACTTAAAAAACACGAAACCACGGGAAAGCAGTCAAAGGACATCAGAAAAATCACTGCTCCCGGAAAAAAGTCCAGGCAGATGCTGAGCCTTAAGACAAACCCCCTGCCTGTGCCTGAAAATATACTGGATATCATAAATAAAAATTTCAAAAAACAGGGCATGAATGCCCTGCCTGCTGATCCGTACAGGTTTGCAGAAACAGCCCTTGCCACGGGCAGAGCCCATGAAAAATTTCTTGATTTTTCATACGCCAACCTCATGGAAATGGAAAAACAGCTCAAAGCCCTGGCAGGATTTTCAAAAAATTCATACCATAACAAACCGTTAAGAACTGCTGATGCTGTTTTTGACCGCAGCCAATGCCTTGAATTTGCCGTTGGAAAGGCTTGTAATGTTCTTGGTGAAAAATTTGAAATAATTGATACCTATCCTGTAAGGGTAAGGCTTCCTGATGAGCCTTTGATGCTGGTTGACAGAATCATTGACATAAAAGGCGATATGCTGTCACTTGGCCCTGGAAAAATAATCACCCAGCATGATGTAAAAAATGATGCCTGGTATCTGGACGGCGGTAAAGCTCCTGTTTCCATTTCCATTGAAGCAGGTCAGGCAGACCTTTTCCTGTGTTCCTATCTTGGAATTGATCATGCTGTAAAGGGAAAAAGAAGCTACAGGCTTCTGGATGCAAAGGTCACCTTTCACAGGCCACTGCCTGAACCACCTGAAACAATTGAATATCACATCGAAATCGACAGATTCTTGAAGCAGGGAGATGTATATCTGTTTTTTTTCCACTACACAGGATACATAGACGGCAGGGTTTTCATATCAATGAGGGATGGATGCGCAGGTTTTTTCACAGATGAGGAAGTAAAAAATTCAGGCGGAATCATATTGAAAAAACAGGAAACCTGCCCCATGAAAACAAAGCCTGAAATCTTGCCTCCTGCACCTGTGGAAAAAACCGGATTTTCAGATGACAGGGTGGAAGATTTAAGAGCCGGCAACATGGAAAAAGCCTTTGGAAATGCTTTTTCTTCGATCATACTGGGCAAGAACATGCGCCTTCCAGGCAGCAGAATGCATCTCATTGACAGGGTACTGGAATTCAACCCTTCAGGAGGCAGGTACGGGCTTGGATCCATCATTGCGGAAGCTGACATCCATCCTGACGACTGGTTTCTTACCTGCCATTTTATTGATGATCAGGTAATGCCGGGAACCCTCATGTATGAGTGCTGCGCCCATGCCCTGAGAATATTTACCCAGAGATTCGGATGGGTAAGTGAACGAAACGATGTTTATTATGATGTTCTGGTGAACAATGAAAGTGATTTAAAATGCCGCGGCCCTGTAACTCCTGCAACGCGCAGGGCCAGGTATGAAATAGAAATAAAAAAAATGGGCTATGATCCCGAGCCCTTTGTAATTGCAGACGCCCACATGTTTTCGGACGACCTGAGGATAGTTCTTTATAAAAACATGGGAATGAAAATTGTGGGCCTTACCAAAGATGAAATTGAATCTTTCTGGAGAAAAAAATGAAATATTCAAAGGTGTTTATTGAATCATTTGGATATGAACTTGCCCCGCATGTAATCACAACCGATGAAATTGAAAAAAAACTTGCCCCTTTTTATGAGGCTGTGGGGTTCGAGCCGGGCTATCTTCAGGCTCTCACCGGCATAAAGGAAAGGCGTTACTGGGACGAAGATCATACCCTTGGCCAACATGCAGCAGCAGCAGGACGCAAAGCCCTTGAGGACGCAGGCTTTTCCGCCGGTGACATAGGAGCGCTGGTCTATTGCGGGGTGTGCCAGGACGGGTTTGAGCCGGCCACATCCTGCTCAGTTGCAGACCAGCTTGGAGTTGGGCCACACACCCATATCTATGATGTAAAAAGTGCCTGTCTTGGCATGATTACAGGAATTGTCCAGGTTGCCAACGAGATTGAGCTTGGCAATATAAAAGCCGGCCTTGTTGTGTCCTGCGAAACAGCAAGACAGATTGTTGAATCAACAATAAAGGAAATCAATGCCAGCAAGAGCATTGAATTTTACAAGGAAGCCGTTGCAACCATGACAGGAGGCTCAGGAGCTGCCGCAGTATTATTGACAGACGGCAGCTTCAATACACGGGAGAACACTGCCCATAAGCTTAAAGGGGGAGTTGTGAGAAACGCCATCCAGCACCACAGGCTCTGCCACTGGGGTTTTGAACAAAACGGCATGCCCACTGAATCAAAAGTTGTCATGAGAACCAAAGCCCAGGGAGTGCTTGAACATGGAGTTGTGCTTGCCCGTCAGACATTTATGCAGTTTAAAAAAGAATTTAACCTTGCAGAAGACAAACCAGACAAGTTCATCGGCCATCAGGTCGGAGCCATGCATCATCAAAAATTTTACCAGGCCCTGAATGTGGACATGAAAAAGGATTTTGCCACTTTCCCCTTTCTTGGCAACATAGGAACTGTTTCTCTTCCCATAACTGCTGCTATTGCAGATGAAAGAGGATTTCTAAAATCAGGGGATCTGGTTGCCTTCATCGGGGTGGGTTCCGGACTTAATTGTTATATTCTGGGTGTGGAATGGTAAAAAGAATTATAAACAACAGGCTGACTTCCACAGAAAATTTTAAGGATCTTTATCCCTTTGAATCAAAATTTGTGAATATCAGCGGCAATGTGCTTCACTATATTGACAAAGGCAGGGGCAGGCCGGTTATCATGGTTCACGGAAACCCCACATGGTCGTTTTATTTCCGCCATCATGCGGAAAAACTTTCACAGACCATGCGCGTCATTGTTCCTGACCATATCGGATGCGGGCTTTCAGACAAACCAGATGAAAAACATTATTCATATACACTTGAATCCAGGGTAAAAGATCTTGATACCCTTATAAATCATCTTGATCTGAAGGAAAAAATCAGCTTTATTGTTCACGACTGGGGGGGCATGATCGGCCTTGCCTGGGCTGTGGACCATATTGAAAGAATTGATAAAATCGTTATTACCAACACATCAGGCTTTTTCCTGCCTGAAAACAAAAAATTTCCCTTTCTTCTCTGGATGATAAAATATCTTCCTTTTTTTTCTGTGCCTGCTGTACTGGGCTTTAACCTGTTTGCACGGGGAGCCCTTTATCTTGCAACCAAAAAGCCCCTTGATCCACTGGTTAAAAAAGGGCTGACCGAGCCTTATAATTCATGGAAAAACAGGATTGCAACCTTAAAATTTGTAAAAGACATACCGATAAGTGAAAAAGATAAGAGCCATGCCATTGTTGATCATGTGGACAGGCATCTTTTCAGGCTAGAACCTGTTGATCTCATGTTTTTATGGGGTGCAAAAGATTTTGTGTTTGATCTGAATTTTCTGGATGAATTTAAAAAAAGATTTCCCAAAGCACCTTGTCATATTTTTCACGATGCAGGACATTATCTGTTTGAAGACAAGCCTGAAGAAACACTCTGTCTGATTGAAAAATTTTTTGAATAAAGAAATCTTCACTCAGAGCTTTGACTTTTAACCTGAATCAGGAGTAGAACATCTGACATGCTTGGATTCGGAAAAAAAAAGAAAAAAAAAGACAAGGATACCAAATCGCCTGTAAAGGAAGAAGAGAAGAAACAGCCCGGACCCGGAAAACCGGCAAAGAAAAAAAAGAAATTCTCAATTAAAAAGATTGCTATCATCCTCTTGACTGTTGTCTTCATTGGAGCAGGTGGATATCTGGGATATAAATTCTTTTTTTCTTCAGAAAATTCAGGCTCATCAGAACGGCCTGCATACAAAAAGATAAAACTTTCCCATATCAAACTTCCCGAAGAAATGATCAGATTCTGTTTTGATTATTTCCCTGATCTTTATGATGATTTTATTGTGTTCAACACACAGATGCAGTTGCTTGACAATGAAATTGCAAGAATTGAGGCCATTGGCAAACGTTATCCTGATCAGAAAAAAATTGCAGACAGGGAAAAAAAAGTCTGGGAAAAAACCAGAAATACACTGGCCAAGGCATTTACAAAAATTGAAAAACCGGTTAAAGAAACCTTTGTCCTGTTTCAGGTCAATCAGGAACTTGGCCTGACACGGATCAAAGAACAGAAAAAACAGCTGGCAGACCTTGCAGGAACAGCTCTTGCCCCTGCCCTGAAAATGACAGAAAAACTGACTCAAAAAAACAAGGTGCCAAAAGGATTTATCAAAGGCACCATATATAAACTGAAAAAGAAATTTTTATGAGTGCATATTCAAATATTTCCACAAGCCTTAAAAGGTCACAGGAAAAATTTCCCCATAAACGTGCAGTTGTATATCCGGCAGGCCGCGACTCAAAAGGCCGTGTCATGTATACCCATCTTACTTTCACACAGCTTGAAAAGGCTTCGGACAGGCTTGCATTCGGCCTTGAAAATGCCGGAATAACAAGGGGCACAAGAACAATACTGATGATACCTCCTGGTATTGAATTTTTCATCACAATATTTGCAATGTTCAAGGTTGGGGCCGTGCCTGTGGTTGTGGATCCTGGAATGGGCCTGAACAGAATGCTTCAATGCCTGAAACAGGGAAAGCCAAAAGCCTTTATAGGAATTGAAAAAGCCCATATTCTGCGCAAACTCAGACCAGGTTTTTTTAAATCGGTCAAACACTGGGTAACAGTCGGCAGACGCTGGTTCTGGGGAGGACATACCCTGGATCAGCTCATGCAGGATACAGACACGCCCTATCCAAGAGCGCAGACCACAAAAGACGAAACAGCAGCCATTGTATTTACCACAGGATCCACAGGCCCTGCCAAGGGAGTTGTATATACACATGGCAATTTTGAAGCCCAGATAAAACAGATCCAGGAACATTTTCAGATAGGCCCTGATGAGATTGATCTTCCCACCTTTCCCTTATTTGCCCTTTTTGACCCGGCGCTTGGAATGACTGCGGTTATCCCTGACATGGATCCCACAAAACCTGCTCTTGTAAATCCGGAACGGATAATTGAAGCCATTGAGAACCAGGGAGTTACCAATATGTTTGCCTCCCCTGCCCTTTTAAACCGGGTGGGCAGGTTTGCAAGAAAAAACAACATCAAACTTCCCTCACTCAGGCGTGTTGTTTCAGCAGGCGCTCCTGTGACCCCTGATAATATTGAACAATTTGCAGGGCTTTTGTGCAATGATGCCCAGATTCACACCCCATATGGGGCCACAGAGTCTGTGCCTGTTATTTCAATTGCTTCCAATGAAATCCTGGAAGAAACCAGAAAATTGTCTGAAAAGGGTTTTGGCATGTGCATTGGACGGCCAATATGCGATACAAGGGTTGAAATCATAAAAATAACTGATGATCCCATAACCCAGCTTCAGGACAGAATAATAGAACCTGAAAATCAGGTGGGAGAAATAAGTGTAAAAGCCGACCTTGTGACAGAACATTATTTTGACAATCAAAAAGCAGACCTGCTTGCCAAGATACCTGATCCTGACGGCGGAGTATGGCACAGAACAGGCGATCTCGGATGGAGGGACTCAAAGGGAAGAATATGGTTCTGCGGCCGTAAAAATCACAGGGTTGTAACAAGGGACAAAACCCTTTTCACGATTCCGGTTGAAGCCATATTTAATCAGCATGAAAAGGTTTTCAGAAGCGCCCTTGCAGGAGCAGGCCCGGCAGGTGCACAGATTCCCGTTATATTCATTGAACCGCATCCCGGGTTAAAAGACAGAAAAAAACTTGTCAGGGAACTGCTTGAGCTTGCCAGGTCAAATCCTCTGACAGAAGATATTGAGCATGTGTTTATAGAAAAATCATTCCCGGTTGATATCAGGCACAACTCAAAAATTTTCAGGGAAAAGCTTGCTGTCAGGGCAGCAAAAAAACTTGGGCTTTAAAAATCAGTCAGGCAGAAGATCATAAAAATACATCATGGCATCAGATCTTGTTATGATGCCGATTATTTTTTTGTCCTGCATTACGGGAATACGGCCAATATCATGCTTTATCATGAGCCTTGCAGCTTCCATGGCGCTTTTGTCCTGTGAAATCGTTATGACATTCCTGCTCATGAATGCCTTTACAGGAGACTGCATCTGGCTTTGTTTTCTGACTTTTTTAAAATCCCTGCGTGAAATAACCCCCACAAGGTTTTCATTTTCATCCACAACAGGCATGCCTGTACAGCCCATATCCCGCAGTATCATGGCAGCTTCATCCATTGTGGTATTATCGGTCACAGTAACAACAGGATAGGACATTATATCTGCAAGCATCACAGATGAATACTGATTTCCTGCAATCAGCTCGCTTATCATTTCTTCAACAGCATCAGGGTTTACTGCCGTTAAAAGGGCAGACCCTGCCCCGGGGTGGCCTCCGCCTCCCAGGCTTCGCATCAGCACCCCTATATTGATTTCGTCAATATTGCTGCGGCCTATTACCATGCATTTATTGCGGCCGACATCTCTGAAAATCCCAAATGCAGCATCCACATTGACAATTTCCCTGTACATCTGCAATACCATGGCAAGATTCTGCACCCTGCCTTCTATATCCATCTTGGCAATGCTGATGGAATATCCACCCACTTTCTGGCGCGTGGCCTTTCTGATCATTTCAAAAAGAATATCTTTTTGTTTTTTACCATATGCCTGCTGCAGAAATGTGCCAAGAATATTCAGGTCAGCCTTTCTGTCCAGAAGAAATCCTGCTGCATATGCATCTTCAGGCAGTGTGGACGGAAAAGTCAGATTGCCTGTGTCTTCATAAAGTCCCATTAAAAAAAGAGTGGCCTGAATGGGAGTGATAAGTTTTCTCTGGCGCTCTATCTCGTTCACCAGCATGGTGACTGTAGCGCCTGTTTCTCTTATGGTTTGCCGGGAAGCCTGCATGTCCCCTTCTGTGTGATGATCCCAGATTATTATCTCAAGATCCTTTTTTTCCTGTAAAGGGCGCATGCCTTCAAGCCTGTTCCAGGAATGGGTATCCACGACTATAAGCCTGGTTACTTCATTAAAATCAATTTCAGACGGAGAATAAAAATCAAACAGGTCCTTGTGAATGGATAAAAAAGCTTTGAGATTGGCATTAATGGATTTGGGCAGAACGATTTTTGCCTCAGGGTAAATCACACCTGCTGCCACAGAAGATGCAAGAGCATCAAAATCAGACCCTCTGTGAGTTGTAATAATAACCATGTATTCCTCTTTTTCAGGTTCAACTTCATCTGAATATAACAATTAAAAAAAATTATTCAATGATTCAGATTCCGATAATACAGGCAGTATCAGGGGCAGCACAAAATCATAAAAAGGGGCAGCGCCGAACGCTGAACCCCTTAGTTTCGGATGGTAGCGGGGAAAGGATTTGAACCAATGACCTTCGGGTTATGAGCCCGACGAGC
>CAYOYY010000010.1:0-79345 GCA_964408295.1 uncultured Desulfobacula sp.
TACACCTGTCATTTTTTTCTCCTTTGATTTTTTCTATATTATGATCGTTTCCGGATCAGCAGAAATAACATCTGGCATCACACCATATACTGAGCCACAAGTTCACAGATATCTCTGGTTCTGATATCCTCATCCCTGTCAAGTTCCTTCATGCCGTCTTCAATCATGGTAAGGCAAAACGGGCATCCCACAGCCACGGTTTCTGCCTCAAGGCCTGCAATTTCCTCAGCCCTTTCAAGATTGATTCTCTTTCCTATTGTTTCCTCCATCCACATCCTTCCTCCGCCTGCTCCGCAGCAGAAGCTTTCACTGCCGTGACGTTCAAGCTCGGACAAACCATTCTTTGCAATTGATTTAAGAATGGATCTTGGCTGTTCATATATTGAATTATAACGCCCAAGATAGCAGGGATCATGATATGTGAGCCTGCCTTCCAGGGATTTTTCCAGAACAATTTTTCCCTGCCTTATAAGATCATGGATAAAATCAGTATGATGAATCACCTCATAATTACCGCCCATCTGGGGGTATTCGTGTTTAAGGGTATTAAGACAATGAGGGCAGGCAGTAATAATTTTTTTAACCTTGTAATTGTTCAGGGTCTCAATATTTTCCTGTGCCATCATCTGATACATCATTTCATTGCCCACACGCCTTGCAAAATCCCCTGTGCATTTTTCCTCCACACCCAGAATGGCAAAGCTTACTCCTGCTTTCTGAAGAATTTTAACAAGGCTTACAGACACTTTTTTACTGCGGTCGTCAAAGGAGCCTGCACACCCAACCCACAGAAGATATTCAACATCACTGTCTTCTGCCATGGTTTTGACATCAAGGCCCTGGGCCCAGTCAGCCCTTTTGTCATAACCGATTCCCCACGGGTTGCCGTTGCGTTCAAGCCCTTTCAGCGCTGTATTAAGCTCCTGGGGATATTCTCCTGCCATAAGGGACTGGCCCTGGCGCATGGCCACAATACGCGGAACATGCTCAATGGTCACAGGGCATACCTGCTCGCAGGCGCGGCATGTTGTGCATGCCCATAATGTATCTTCTGATATCACATCTCCTATGAGCTGTTTTTCACTGTTGAGTTCTGCCATCTGAGCCTTGATCTGTTCTGCTTTTTCAGATTCCCTGTCCTCTTCTCCGGCAAGAGCCCTGGCAAGTTCTGCCCGTTTGATTATATTGTCTGCATTGTCAAGAAGTTCATGTTTGAGGCTGTCATTGAATTCAAACAGGTTCAGGGGCTTGTCAGTTGTATGGGCAGGGCAGACTTCCTTGCATCTTCCGCACTCTGTGCATGTATAAAGGTCAAGGCCCTGTTTCCAGTCAAGCTGATGGATATGGTTGATGCCAAGGGACTCATCCTCCCACACGGACTCATCTTCAAGATCCAGAAGTTTTGTTTTCTCATGGGGATAATCCAGGGACTTTAAAAACACATTTGGAAGCGCTGTGATAACATGAAAATGTTTTCCAAAGGGAAGCAGGTTTAAAAAAAACAGCTGGGTAATAACATGGGTCCAGAACATGCACACCATGACAATGGTGACAGCTCTGGCGCTCATCCAGGAAACAAGACCTGAAGCTGCCACTCCCACAGGTGCCCAGTCAAATTCCGTTCCATATCTGGTGCTGCTGAAAAAGTCCAGGTTTCCGGGATTGCCATGACCTGTGATCAGGGCATAGCGGCATCCGTCATACAAAAGGTCTGAAACCATCAGAAGCCCGATGAGACCAAGCACAAGATAAGCTTCAAAACTGTTGTGCAGACGTTCAGGCTTTAACACAGCTCGTCTGAAAAAAGCATAAATCACCATGACAAGCACAATGGCTTCCATGATATCCTTAAGGCCTGTGTAAAGATATCCTGCAAAATATTCTCCGCCCAGAAAAGGAAGATGATAACCTTTTACAAACCCTTCCCCATAAATATTGAGGCTGCGGACAAGAAGAATGCAGAAGCCCCAGAAAATAAAGGCATGCATAAGGCCTGAAGCCCGTTCCTTTTTCCTTCCCACAAGGCGTTTCTGGCCAAATGCAATTACAATGACAGCCTTGACCCTTTCCATTATGCGGTTGAATCTGTCTGCCGGTTCAAGCGCCTTTAACAGCAGAATCTTATAATACATTGTGCGGGCAAAAAAACCGACACCTGCAATGAGCAGAATTGACATGAACAATGGACTCATAAAAACCTCTGGATTAAGCTCTTATTTTTTTAATTTCTTCACGCAGAATGGGAACCACTTCAAAAAGGTCTCCCACAATACCATAGTCAGCCACGTTGAATATGGGAGCCTCAGGGTCCTTGTTGACTGCCAGTATCACCTTGGATCCGTTCATTCCCGCAAGATGCTGGATTGCTCCTGATATTCCCATTGCCATATAAAGGTTGGGAGCAACTATCTTGCCTGTCTGCCCCACCTGTTTGTTATGGGCCATAAGGCCATTGTCAACCATTGCGCGTGAAGATCCGAACCCTGCGCCAAGATCATCTGCAAGCGCTTTGACAAGATCTATTCCTGACTGGTCTTTTGCCCCTCTTCCGACTGAAACCACAATATCGGCATCAGCAAGATCTATTTCACCGCTTGCATCTGAAATTATTTCCTTTATAACGGCTTTAAGGTCTGCAGGAGGAATGGACAGATTCACAACATTCTCAGTGCCTGTCACATCTTCCGAGGCTTCAAATGCCCCTGCCCTTACAACAGCAACAAGAATATCTGCATTGACTTTTATACGCTGGGTCACCTTGCCTGCAATGGCGGGACGCACAACCTCAACCTTGTCTCCGTCCAGGCTTATATCTGTTATTTCAGAAGCACATGCTCCGGAAAGTTTTGCTGCAACTCTGGGAGCAAGGGTCTTGCCTGATTCCGAGAATCCAAACCACACCTGGTCAGCATTGAACTTATTTGCTGCATCAACAACGCATGCTGTATAGGGTGAGGCTGAAAAAAGCTCAAGGGATTTGTCATCCGCTATATACTGGGTATCGGAGCCTGCCGCGGCAAGCTGGGAAACCAGGGATTCAATATTGCTGCCAATGGCTGCCACAGCTGTCTGGGCGCCAAGTTCCCTTGCCTTTGATAATAATTGAGCTGTACTGCTTTTGAGTTCACCCTGTTTGATATCTGCAACTACAAGTATTTTAGCCATAATAAAAATTTCCCCTATCTGAATTCGTTATAAAACCTTTGCTTCGCCGGCCAGAAGCTCAACAACACGGGCTGTGATTTCAGCAGCATCACCTTCAAATTTCTGTCCTGCCTTGCGCGTTTCCGTGGCCATGAATTCAACGATTTCCGTCTTTGGCCCTCCTTCAGAAACTTCTTCAAATGATGTTCCAAGCCCTGCCAGGTCCATCACCTGAATTTTTTTCTTCTTTGCCATCATGATTCCGCGCATTGCAGGCAGACGGGGTTCGTTTATACTGTCACTGACCGTAACAACAGCAGGAAGGGCAAGTTCGATAATTTCGGTTCCAGCATCTCCAAGTCTTTCAACCCTTATATTCTGGTCATCAATCACATCAATTTTCACAACATTGCTGACACAGGGGATATCAAGGAACTGGGCAAGCAGGATGGCTGTCTGACCGTTGTCTGTATCCTGAGCCTGTTTGCCGCTTATTACAAGGTCATAGTTTTCCTTTTCATATACTTTTTGAAGAACCCTTGCAAAAATAAAGGAATCAGCATTCTCAAGGGCAGGGTCATCTATCTGGATCGCATTTTCAATGCCCATGGCAAAACCCTTGCGTATGATCTTGGTGTTGTCTTCACCGCTTCCTATGCTGACAAGTGTTGTCTGGGCATTGTGATTTTCCTTTAGCTGTACACAGGCTTCTGCTGCATTTTCATCCCAGGCGTTCATGACATATTGAAGCCCGTTTTCAACAATAGCCCCGTTTTCAACGTTGATGTTGAGTTCAACATCAACAACTTTTTTTATGGTTGTGAGAATTTTCAATTTTTCCTCCTCGTTATTGGGTTCGGTCGCTTTTTAATTTTTCAGTCATTTTTCTTCATAAATCAGGTTTGATGCGGTTCTCTCCACACACAACAATGAGTTCTGACTGTCCAAAGGCGCATGCAAGTGTCATGTTAAGGTTTTCGCCCATACTGGCAGCAAGAGCTGTTGGCCTTGACTTGCTTATCATGACGGGCAGATGCGCCCTGGCAGCCTTCTGCACAAGTTCATAACTGATTCTTGAAGACATGACAAGCACTCTTGCCCTGTCAAGCCTCCTTGTCATGAAAGCCTTGCCCACTGCCTTGTCAAGGGCATTATGCCTGCCCACGTCTTCGGCAAAACAGATCACTTCCAGACTGTCATCAAGAATAAGGGCTGCATGGGAACCTCGGGTCACAGGATAATATTTCTGCTTTTTTGAAAGAAGCTTTGCACACCTGAAAATATCTGTCACACCGATTTCAAACCCCTCCTGCGCAGGTTCAAGCACCTGATAAAGATCCTTTACCATTTCCTTCCCGCATATTCCGCAGCTTGTCTGGCTGACAAACCCCCTGCGCTCCAGAAGATCCTCTATCTTTTCTCTGCGTTCAGGCCTCAGGCGCACATCAATCACATTGGGATCAAGATCCACACAATAGCCTATGGATGTAAAATCTTCAGGACAGTCGGCAATCCCCTCGCCAAGACAGAAACCTGCCGCATGAAATATCTCCTCGCCCGGAGTTCTCATCACAACAGAATATGGTTTATCATCAATGCGGATCAGAAGCGGTTCTTCTCCAATCAGTTCCAGTGAGATGTCAGAACCTGCACTGCCTTTTTCACAGCCTGATTTACTGCACCTCAAAGCATGGAATATTTCTGTATTTTTTGGCTTTTCCACCTAGGTCTTTGTCCTGGTTTTTTTTGTGATTTTCCTTTTTTCCTCTGACGGCGGAGGAGGAACCGGACTGCCGTATATTTCTGTCACTGCGCTGAAACGGGGAGGACAGGCTTTAAAACATGTGCCGCATTTAATGCATATATCCTGATCAATTACATGTATGGTATTTTTAGCACCGTCAATGGCATCCACAGGGCATTTTCTTGCACAGATCATGCAGGCGCGGCATTTATCAGGATCAATATAATAGGAAACAACCTCATTGAATAATTTTTCAATTTCTTCGTCTGTATAAAGCCCGTCATATGCCTTTGCATCATCAAGATGAAGCCCGAGTTTTTCCTTTTTCACAAGTTTGATATATGGAATCAGTTTTCTTACATGGGCAAGCTTATTCTTCAGTTCATCCTGATCAAGGCCCTCGCTTTTTCCAAGGGGGCCGAGTTCCTTTATCCGGGCAGTGAAATCATTGGTGACCTGAGCCATTAAAATACCATCAGCACCTGACATGAATTCAATTCTTAGACGCTCAGGGTTCAGTCCGACATACTCCATTATTTTCTGACATAAACGCACAGTGTTCAAGGCGTCAAAATTGCCATGGGTAACATAATTGCATTCTCCAAGTTTGCAGCCGCCCACAAACACACCGTCCTGTCCGTTATAGAAGGCTCTTAAAATAAATTCCAGGTCAACCCTGCCTGAGCACATTACTCTTATAAGCCTTATATCACTTGCATATTGCAGTCTGGAAACTCCAGCCAGGTCAGCAGCACCGTATGCTCACCAATGGCAGACAAATCCCAGAATTCTGGGGCTGAACTCAAATCCTTCACTCATTTATCATGACCTCCTTTGCTGCATCAATCTGGCTTAAGAGAGCCTCGTCTGTAAAATGTTTCAGATAAATTGCGCCTGTGGGGCATTTGGCATTGCAAAGACCGTCGCCCTTGCATAATACAGGATTTACATTTGCCTTTTCACCCTGTTTTGTCCTGACAAATTCTATGGCTCCGTATTTACAGGCCTCCATACAGGCTTTACATGCTATGCATTTTTTTTCATCAACCCCGCATACAGAGCCTGAAGCAACAACTGTATCATTTGACAGCAGGGTCAATACCCTGCCGGCAGCTCCATATGCCTGGTTTATGCTTTCAGGTATATGTTTCGGGTAATGGGCTGTGCCGCACAGGAAAACCCCGTCTGATGCAAATTCCACAGGCCTGAGTTTAACATGGGCTTCCTTGAAAAATTCATCAGGGCTTAAGGTAACCTTGAAAAGCCCTGCTGTTTCGCTGGTGGATTCTGCCGGTATAACTGCCGCTGCAAGGGACAGTATATCAGCGTCCAGCTCAAGGCGCTGTCCCAGAACAGGATCAGCCACTGTAACCCTTAAAATTGAATTGCCACCCTCTTTTACTTCCTCCACAACCGGCTTGTCAGAAGGCACGTACCTGATAAACTTGATATCAAGCTCAGAAGCCTGTCGAAAGGCATCTTCCCTCAACCCATAGGTTCTCATATCCCTGAACAGTATATAAATCTGCATTTCAGGATTGATCTTTTTAAGCTCAATCGCATTTTTCACGGCATGGCTGCAGCAGACCCTGCTGCAATAATTTCTGGCTTCGTTTCTGGATCCCACACATTGAATCATGACAAGGGTGCCGGCATTCAGGACAGTCTCGTTTTTACGGGCAATTTCTTCTCCAAGCTCCATGTGGGTAAAAACATTATCGTTTTGTGCGTAAAGATATTCCTCTGGCTTATATTCTTCAGCTCCTGTGGCAATCACAGAAGCTCCATGGCTGATCTGCCTTGTATATCCCTTTGACTCCACGGTTGTAACAAAGCTTCCCACATATCCTGAAACCTGTGTGATATGAGCCTCATGCATGACATGAATCAGGGGATTTGCATAGATCCTGCTGATCAGGTTATCAAGATATTCCTGTACATCCATGCCTTCAAGTATTGTATGAAGCCTGCGGGCCATGCCCCCAAGCTCCTTTGCCTTTTCAACCATATAGACTTCATGTCCCTGATCTGCAATTGAAAGGGCACAGGTCATTCCTGCCACACCTCCTCCAACCACAAGCGCTGCTTTATTGACAGGCAGATCAAATTCCTGGAGCGGTTCAAGATGACAGGATCGTGCCACAGACATCCTCACAATATCCATGGCCTTTGCCGTTGCCTCATCCTTCTGCATGGAATGAACCCATGAGCAGTGCTCACGTATATTGGCCATTTCACAATAATACTGATTCAGCCCGGCTTCCCTTAATGTGTCACGGAACAAAGGTTCAAGCGTTCTTGGGGAACAGGCTGCAATCACCACCCTGTTCAGGCCTTTTTCCTTTGCAAGCTCGGTTATTTCCTGGGCAGAATTGGTGGCGCATGAAAACAGCTGTTCTGTGGCATATACCACATTGGGCAGACCTGCTGCATATTCAACCACAGAAGGCACATTGACAACACTTGAAATATTGGCTCCGCAGTGACAGACAAAAACACCGACCCTTGGTTCTTCATCTGATACATCCCTTTCTTCGGGATATGTTCTTTCAATGGCAAGCTTTCCTCTTCTGTAGTCAAGAATCTGACCGCATTGTGAACCTGCGCCGCTTGCTGTAAATACTGATTCAGGAATATCAGTGGGCCCCTGAAAAGCTCCGCTGACAAAGATACCAGGACGTGTGGTTGCAATGGGGTTTGACGGGTCACAAAGGCAGAATCCCTGCGGAGTCAGCTCTATACCGAACTTTTCAGCAAGTTCACCGTTATCAGCAGGCGGATTCAGCCCCACCGACAATACAACCATGTCAAATTCTTTTTCCTTTACACCTTCGTCTGCACTTGCATATCGCACAAGAACATTGCCTGTCTCAGGCACTTCACCTGCAATTGATGCATAGCTTCTTATGAATTCAACACCTTCAAGCTGTTCAGCCCGCTGAAAATAACGCTCAAAATCCTTGCCAAACGCCCTTATATCATTATGGAATATTGTGCATTTTGCCTGTGCATCATGATCTTTTGTAAGAATCACCTGTTTCTGGGTATAGGTACAGCACACTCCTGAGCAATAACTGTTATCACCCTGTGTGACCCTTCTTGAACCAATGCATTGTATCCATGCAATATTTTTCGGGTGCTTTTTATCGGAAATTCTCAGCACCTGGCCTTCAAACGGGCCTGTGGAAGACAAAAGCCTTTCATAATCCATGCTGGTGACAACATTTGTAATGCTTGTATACCCGTATTCATCACGGATTGAGGGATCAAAAGGCTCAATGCCCGGAGACAGTATCACAGCTCCCACATTCACATTAAATTCCTGCGGGGTCTGGGTAAAATCAATGGCTCCTGTCTTGCATACTCCACGGCATATGTCACATTTTCTCTCCTTCAGAAAAAGACAGGTTTCATCAATATAAGCCACCAGAGGAATTGCCTGTGAAAAATACACATGCACAGCCTTGTTGTCAGATATTCCCTGATTGAATTTATCAGGGTATTGTACAGGACAGTATGTCACACAGGTGGTACACCCCGTGCACTTGTCCTCAATAATATATCTTGGCCTCTTTTTCAGGGTAATTGTAAAATTGCCCTTTTCCCCTTTAACACGCTCAACCTGTGTAAATGTCAGAACCTCTATGTTTGGATGCCGGCCGACCTCGACCAGTTTAGGTGACAGAATTCACATGGAACAGTCGTTTGTGGGAAAGGTCTTGTCAAGCTGGGCCATATGGCCGCCTATGCTTGCCCCCTTTTCTATCAGATAGACCTTGAAACCGGCAGTGGCAAGATCGAGAGATGCCTGGATACCGCTGACACCGCCCCCGACCACCATTACGTCTGCAAATTCACCGGGTTTAACCTCTCCGGCAAATTGTTCCATTATCTGTTCCGGCAATACCTGGTTTTCCACTTTTTCAGATCTCCTCATCAATATTTTGTCAGCCCTGATGCATAAGGGCCTAAATCACTTCCTGGACAATCTCGGTGATATCCCTGACTTCCAGCACATCATCATATTCAAGGTTAAGACGGCTTTCCTCAAAATTGGTTATGCAGTAGGGGCAGGCCGTTGCAAGAACCTGGGCTTCTGCCTGTTCTGCCTGTTTCAGGCGCAGGTCTGAAAATCTTTCCTCCTTGGGAGTATCCATCCAGATTCTGCCTCCGCCCCCGCCGCAGCAGAGGCTGTTTCTGCGGGAATCTGCCATTTCAACCAGCTCAAGCCCGGGTATGGACGCAAGAACCATACGGGGTTCATCATATATATTGTTGTGCCGCCCAAGATAGCAGGGGTCATGATATGTAACTTTTTTTTCATATTTTCCTGTAATCTCAAGCCTGCCGTCATTAATCAGTTCAAGCAGAAACTGTGACATGTGAATAACCTCAAAATTAACCATGAATTCAGGGTATTCATTTTTAAAAGTATGATAGCAGTGGGGAGAGGATACTATGATTTTCTTTACACCTTTTTCAATAAACGTTTTTATGTTTTCCCTTGCAAGATCCTTGAAAACCTGTTCGCTGCCGATCTTTCTTACGCTTTCGCCGCAGCAGTTTTCCCTGTCACCCAGAATCCCGAAACTCACACCTGCCTTGTTCAGAATGGCGGCAGTGGCTCTTGCAACCTTTTTCATCCTTGGATCATAGCTTAGATAACAGCCCACAAAATACAGGACTTCCATTTCTTCGGAAAACTGCCTGACACCCTGATCCTTTGCCCATTCTCCCCTGCTTTTTCTTTCTCCCTGAAGAGGATTGCCTTCAGAGATCAGGCTTGCCCTTGCAGTGCGCGCAGACCTGACTGATGCGGGAAACACCTCATATTCCGAGGCAACTCTTCGCAGGGCAACGCTCACATCAATCTGTTTTACTCCCCTGGGGCATTGCGAAGGGCAGTTTCCGCATGTGGTGCAGCGCCAGATATCTTCGCCCTCTATCTCAGTAAGGCCAAAGGCTGCTTCACGGATCAGTTTGCGCATGCTGAAGGTTCTGACCCTGTTCCACGGGCAGACAGTATCGCATAATCCGCATTGAAAGCATAATTTAAAGACTTCTCCACCAGCTTCTTTTATTTCATCAATAACTTCAATGAAGGGGGCTATAGTTTCCACTGTCCTTATTATCCTTATTTTTCCCCTCTGGCTTTATTCCTTTGTTGACAGCCGGGCCAGGGTTTGTGTTAGTTTGTCCAGACCGAATTTAGCGGCCAGCACTTCGAGTCCAGCTTCCAGGTCGTCAGGCTCAGGCTGTTCCTGCAGATCTTCCACAGGCTCTTCCCTTTCCTCAACCTGAAGCGCGTCCACAAGACACCATTTCACACATAATGGTTCGTCTTCGCCTTCGCACATATCACACTTTAAAGGCAGGCCTGAATCAGGCTCTTTAAATTCTTCCCTGGACGGACATGATGCACGGCAGAACGAACATTCATCATATTGTTTACCGTCAATCGTATACTTGTCCCTGCCGGCACATTCGGCAACAGTATAATCACCTGCATAGACAGGCACATAAATGTCACGCATGGGATCCCTGACCACCCTTATGCGGGATCTTGCAGGATTGTTGCTGGAATACTTAGGCTCAGCATGAAAGGCGGAACATATCACTTCACAGGCCCTGCAGCCGTTGCATTTATCAACATCAATCTTAATTGTTTTTATAATTCTGGTTTTTTTATCGCCACTCAAGGTTCATGCCCTCCAGTATTTAAGTTGTCTGTGTCCCGTCTGAAGCATCTTTCCCAGATCCCCCCTGATCATCTGAAAGTATGCCTCTTTCAAGAAAATCTTCAGCAACATATTTCAGGCCCATTTCCTCCAGGGTTTCCCTGGTGGGAATTCCCTGGTCATTCCAGCCTTTCAGTTCATAGTATGCATCAAGAAGCTTTTCCTCCAGTTCAGGGAACCTTTTTTTCCAGTGATCTTCAGGCGGCCTTTCATCCTTGCGTCTCATGCCGCGCCTGATATTGATTGCCCTTACAAGGGTTCTGTACCTTTTGGCAGCCTCAGTCAGTTTTTCCTCGTCCATGTCAATGCCTGCACCGGCAGATATGAATTTTGGATAATTATGAATATGATAGGGAGGTTTTAAAGGAAATGATGACAGGCCTGCACACTGGCCAAGCGCATCATCTATATAATGCATTCTTTCCTGCCAGTCCACAATATCGCAGGTCATTTCAACTGTGGGGTAGTAGGGAATGGAATTTTCACCCCTGAGCTCCCAGTCCAGAAAATACTGCTTGAATTTTTCATGGGGAACCTGAAACCAGTCTTTTACAAACTCTTCTCTCTGTTCCCTTTTGGGAAAGGGTGCCTGCGGGAACTGTCCTTCAATCTGGGTTATATTGATCTTTTCACCAATGCAGTACATGAGAAAGTAAATGGGGTTGAGCATGGATAATTTCAGGGGAAGCTGTTCATGTTTTTTAATATTGTTGTGGGCATATGCTTCTGCTCCGTTGCCTATTTCCTTTGCTGCCCAGTATGTACCGTTTGCAAGGACATCTCCTATTCCTTCCCTTCTCACTATCCTGTCCAGCAGCCAGTAAAACCGCCCTTCATTGTCCTTGGGCATACCCTCAAAATCACTGTCCTTTAAAATGCCGTTTTCCAGAAGTTCCAGGGCAAAGGCCATTACCTGGGGAGCAGAAAATCCATCCACCCCGTATTCTGTAGCACGCTGGGCAATTTTCAGTCCGAAATCAAGGTCAGAATATGCACCCATTGTATATGTAAGTTTGGTAAAACATTTCATCATATAGGTGGGCATGCCGGGCAGAGAAAGAGTGGCCCCGCATTTCATGGGACAGTTGAAACAAGAGATCAGCCGGGTTCGTGCACTTTCCATGGTTTCTTTCCATTGTTTTTCGATTTCTTCATTCCAGAAACCTTTTCTTCTGGTACGCGAATTTCCCCACATGAAATTTTCAGTGTGCCATTTTTCATCATGAACCTTCATTTCCTGGGGAGAGCCAAGGCCTGCAAGTATGGGCATCACTCCGGGAATTGGATGATCTTCCCTGTATTTTATATATTCCAGTACCTCATTGCAGAGCCCCATGAATTCTTCCGGCCTTGCAAGGTGAATATCCTTTGTGCCGCGGACAACAATGGCTTTTACACCCTTGTCACCCATGACAGCGCCTATCCCTCCGCGGCTGGCACTTGAGCGGCCCTGTTCAATGGAAGCGTAATAAACCCTGTTTTCACCGGCCAGCCCTATTGCAGCAACCTGAGCCCTTGGTTCATTCAATTCCTGCTTTATGAGCTCTGCAGTTTCAATTGCTCCTTTTCCTGCAAGATGGGAGGCAGCTCTTATTTCAACCTTATCATTGTTTATCCAGATATAAACAAGATCAGGAGACTTGCCGCTTAATATAATCTTGTCATATCCTGCATATTTCAGCTCAGGAGCCCAGAATCCCCCCATCATGGAAAAGGCCATGAGACGTGTCTGGGGTGAGATAGTTGAAACAATGGTTCGGTTGCATCCTGTCGCAGGAGTACCGCATAAAAGACCTGCTCCGAAAATCAGAAGATTGTCAGGAGAAAAAGGGTCAACCTCAGGAGGAACCCTGTCCCACAATATTTTTGCATTTGTTCCAAGCCCCCCGAGATACAATTCAGTATCCCGCGGGTCAGTTGCAATTTTTTCAATGTTTCCCCGGGTCAAATCAATCTCAAGATTAAACCCTGTTTCAGCATACCTCATATTTTTCCCCTTCCATATTATCCACAGTCCCTAAAATTACTGGCACTTAAGTGCAAAATCAAATAACACAGGGCAAAGCAGACTCTTATTGAAGCCTGTACAAAGCAAAAAAACAACAACCCAGCTTAAATACAATGTAACTATATATAAGCTATAAAATAACTATGTGTCAAGTGGTATCAAAGCATCAGCATTTGACCACTTTAACCCTTTTACCGATCCATTCTGGCGGCAGATAAATCCTGCCGCTGTTGCCGCTGGAATTCACTGTCTTTTCAATCATTTCATCACCATATATCTCAAATTTGACTTTTTTACGGACATACTCCCTGTCATCGGAGCTATCTTCTCTTACATTCTCTGCCATCAGTTCAACTCCTGTTTAGCGTACAGCCCGTTATTTAAAGTCAACAGCTGTAACCAGGATTATTAATAGCTATATTACAGCTATGGTGTCAAGGATATATTTTATTTTTTTAGTGAAGTCTGTCATCTAAACAGATATGAATACATGAGTATCAAATCAGGCAAAGGAAAAAAATCAGGACAGTTAACTCAAAGCTGCATTGTTCTATTAGTTGATTAATCAACCTTAATCTGACATTAAACAATTCTGACACCATCCTGACAAAAACACGAACAAGGCCGATTGGCCCCATTAATTGGATAAATTTGCCATCTCAGGCCCAACCTGTTTTTACCGCCATATTCAAACTCTTATATTTGATAAATTATTTTTATTATCAAAGTATGGTTGATCTATCAACGATATAATAAGTGTTTTTATATCCTGATGCCAATTTTTCCCTTGACATGGTTTCTTTCTTTTAAATATAGTAGGTTAGTATAGCTGATTTATAGTTACATTGTAACACTATTTCAACAACATTATTCGCAATGAAAGGAGGTGGATATTTAAAGTTTCAGATTTGCAGGACTTGCGCAATAAAAATCCCAGGTTAATTTTTGGCTCCACAACTAACTTTTTTAGGAGGTCAACAAAATGAAGAGGATTACCTTTCTGACTTTTTTGTTTTTTTGTTTCAGCATCTTATTCAGTTTTTCCGCAACAGCAAAAACCCAACTCACCTATGCAAATTTTTTCCCACCAACCCATGGACAAAGTAAACTTGCAGAAAGCTGGTGCAAGGAAGTGGAAAAAAGAACAAACGGCGAAATCACCATCAAGTATTATCCATCAAGCACTCTTTTGAATCCTGGCACAATGTATGATGGCGTTGTAAACGGAATTGCCGACATTGGTTTTACAGTTCTTTCATACAGCAGAGGACGTTTTGCAGTGGCAGCTGCCATTGATCTTCCAATGGGCTACACAAGCGGTGTACAGGCAACAAAAATTGCCAACGCAGTTTTCAACAAATTTCATCCAAAAGAATTTAAAGACACACAGATAATGTACCTTCACGGCCATGGCCCCGGTGTCCTCCATACTGCAAGCAAACAGATCAATACTCTTGCAGACATAAAAGGCCTTAAAATTCGTGGAACCGGAACAAGCGGACTCATTGCAAATGCACTTGGCGGCAGTGCTGTTGGGAAAAGCATGAGAGAAGCCTATACAATGCTTCAGAAAGGTGTTGTTGACGGTTCCTTACATCCCTTTGAATCAGACAAGGGATGGAAACTGGGCGAAGTTGTACATTATGCTGTAAAGGCTCCTGCAATTGCCTATACCACAACCTTTGCAGTATTCATGAACAAAAGCAAATGGAACAGCCTGACACCTGCACAGCAGAAAATAATCAAAGAAATCAATGCTGAATGGGCTGTAAAACACGGTCAGGTATGGGACAGCGATGATGCAGCAGGTATTGAATTTTTCAAATCAAAAGGCGGAAAAATAACAACCCTTTCAGCCAGTGAAAATGCAAAATGGGAAAAAGCAGTTGCTCCTGTAATTGACGCATATATCAAGAAGGTAAAAGCAAAAGGCATTGATGGAAAAGCTGTTGTGGATTTCATCAAAGCAAATATGTAACAGGACAGATTAATTGACAGATAACCGGTTTTAAACGATTAAAGCCGGTTATCTGTTTAACCTTAAGAACAATAAATTTAACAGGATGTTTTATGAGCAGTATCTTCAAAATACTGGACAAATTCTCCAATTTTCTCAAATATGTGGGTGAATTTTCCCTGACCTGCATGATGATGTTGACGGTTGTGGATGTCATAGGCCGTTTTTTCAAACATCCAATATTCGGGTCAGTGGAACTGGTAGGGTTTCTGGCTGTAATCATTGTTGCATCGGCCCTTCCCTATACATATAAAATGGACGGGCACGTGGGAGTGGAAATCCTGGTCCGGCTGATGCCTGAAAAACAGCAGATCATAATTGATATTTTCACAAGATTCCTGAGCCTTATACTTTTCTGTATCATAACCTGGCAGATGTTTGTATATGCACAGGATCTCAAAATGTCAGGCGAAGTTTCCATGAACATGGAGATTCCGCTTTATTATATTGTATATGTTCTTGCTTTCGGCCTGCTGGCATTCTCGGTTACCATTATTGAGATGATTATCAAAAATTTTAAGCAATTGAATGAGTTAAAAACAAAATGAGCCCTACACTAATTGGTCTAATCGGTATCGGTATAATGATTTTAATGTTTCTGACAAGGATGCCGGTTGCCTTTGTAATGGCAACAGTGGGTTTTGTTGGATTCAGCACTGTCATCAATCACAATGCAGGCCTTGCTCTGCTGTCCAGAAATGTTTACGAAATATTCGGGTCCTATGATCTGACCACCATCCCCCTGTTTATCCTCATGGGACAGCTTGGATTCAACTCAGGAATCAGCAGAAGGCTTTATGATGTTGGATATAAATTTTTAGGAAACACCAGAGGCGGCCTTGCCATGGCAACTGTTTCAGCCTGCACAGCTTTTGGAGCTGTCTGCGGATCAAGTCCTGCAACCGCTGCAACAATGGCAACAGTGGGGCTTCCTGAAATGAAGCGCTATAATTACGATGACGAGCTTGCCACAGGATCAGTTGCCTCAGGCGGTGGCCTGGGCATGATAATGCCTCCCAGTGTTGTTCTGATCATTTACGGAATTCTGACAGAGCAGTCAATCGGAGCTCTTTTTGTTGCAGGAATTTTCCCCGCCATACTGGTAACCATATTATTCATCATCTCCATATATATACGATGCACACTCAACCCGGCACAGGGCCCCAGGGGAGAAAAATTCACCTGGAAGGAAAAATTCAAGGCACTTTTAGGGCTTGGTGAAACCCTTGCAGTATTCATCCTTGTAATCGGAGGAATCTTCATCGGACTTTTCACTCCGACTGAAGCAGCAGCAGTGGGTGCATTTGGTGTTCTGCTGATTGCTATTGTCCGCCGCCAGATCACATGGGCGCAATTTGTCAAATCCCTGAAGGAAACCTTAAGAACCTCATGCATGGTAATGATGCTGATTGCAGGGGCTGTTATATTCGGCAAATTCCTTGCCGTAACCCGTATTCCCTTTGAGATCGCAGGCTGGGTTTCAAACCTCCACATGGCTCCCTTCATGGTCATGGGTGTAATAATCATGATATATTTTTTCGGCGGCTGTTTCATGGATGCCCTGGCATTTGTAACCCTGACCGTTCCGATTTTCTATCCTGTTGTCATGCAGCTTGGATATGATCCCATCTGGTTTGGAATTATCATTGTAATGGTCACGGAAATGGGTGTTATCACTCCGCCTGTGGGAATTAATGTATATGTCGTATATGGAGTGGCCAAGAATGTGCTGGAAGAGGAAATACCTCTGGAAAAAATCTTCAAGGGAATTTTTCCTTTTCTCATCGGAGTCATTATCGGGGTAATCATTCTGATTATTTTCCCGAAAATCATCCTGTTTTTACCAAATCTGATGTATTAAGCCACTATTAATCCTCCCTTTGCATTGACTGCACACAGGCAAAGGGAGGATTAATATATTTCCCGGTAAATTCTCATGGAAGCATCATGGATTCTGCTCTGAAGCTGTCTGAACCTGGTAATCAGCTCATGGCCTTCAGAAGTCAGGACAGAGCCGCCTCCTCTGGCCCCTCCTTTTTCGCTCATGACAAGGCAGGTTCCTGTTCTCTGTTCAAGCTTCCTTAATCTGCCCCACATTGTGCGATAGCCCATACCCATTGATTTTGCAGCAGCACTGATGGATCCGTATTTTTCAATGGCTTCAAGCATCCTGAACTGACCCTCGCCCAGGATGGTTTCCCCGCTTTCCCCTTCAATCCATATCTTGATGCAAACTAATGTTTTCTTCTCCATGGCGCTATAAAGTTTATCGCAAAACGCAAGCCATGTCATCATGATTAAGCTTATTCATTCAATAAATTTCAATAATTTAATATATAAGATTAACCGATATGCTTATATTGACATATCGATTCTGCAATGATAATAATTTTTCCACATTAATCTTTCCCATAATTAAAAACAGGGAGAATTTAAAACAATGCTGTTGCCTGAATTTGAATTTCACGAACCACTATCCATCAGCGAAGCGCTTGAACTCAAACAGAAACTGCGTTCCAGCGCCAGAATACTTGCAGGCGGTACAGATCTTCTGGTTCAGATGAAAAAAAAACTGGTTCATGCAGACCATTTGATCAGCCTTTTGCGGATAAGGGAGCTGACTGAATTTAAAAAAAACAGAAACTGCATCAAAATAGGTGCCTGCATGACCATGGATGCCATCGCCTCGTCGCCATTCATTCATAAAAAATTCCAGGCACTCAGGCAGGGAGCTTTAAGCCTTGGCAATCATCTTATCAGGAACAGGGCAACAATTGGTGGCAATGTATGCAATGCAAGCCCTGCCGGTGATACATTATGCCCCCTCATTGTCTACAATGCCATGGCGATCCTGGAAAATACGGAAAACCAAAGGCAGATACCGGTTAAAAAGCTTTTTAAAGGCCCTGGCAGAATCCTGATGGATGATAATGAAATTCTGACCGGATTTATACTGCCCATGCCTGCAAAAAACTGTGGTGCGAGTTATATTCAGCTTGGGAAAAGAAAATCATCCGAAATCAATCTGGTCAACGTGGCCTCATTGATTGAACTTGAACCTGAAACCAGGATAATTAAAAAAGCAAGGATTGCACTTGGAGCCGTGGGGCCGACACCGATACGTTCATCAAACGCGGAAAAAATACTGGAAAACAGGCAGGCCAGTGAAGATCTGTTTTATGAGGCAGGAGAGCAGGCAAGACACAGTGACTGCTCGCCCATTGATGATTTCAGGGCAAGCGCAGCATACAGAAAAGCCATGGCAGGCGTATTAACCAAAAGAACCTTGAAAGCAGCTTGTAAGCTTGCACAGAGCCAATAGAAAATTCCGGAGGATTTAATGAAAAAAATAATCAGGCTGATTATAAATGATCAGCCCCATGAGATGGCTGTAAAACCAAACCTGACCCTTGCAGATCTGCTGCGATACGACCTTGGGCTTACAGGCACAAAAAAAGGCTGTGACACAGGAGATTGCGGAGCATGTACTGTCATTCTCAATGGAAATGCCGTCAATTCATGCCTTGTTCTTGCTGTACAGGCAGATGGCGCAACAATTGAAACCATTGAAGGCCTTGAAACCAATGAGGGGCTTCATCCACTGCAGGAAGCCTTTGTACAGGAAGGAGCCATACAATGCGGATTTTGTACCCCTGGAATGATCATGTCTGCCAAAAACCTTCTGGATAAAAACCCCTGCCCCTCACATAAAGAAATAAAACAGGCAATTTCAGGAAATCTGTGCCGGTGTACAGGATATCAAAAAATATTCAGGGCAATTTCATCGCAAAGCCTGGATATTAATTCAGCCCAAAGCACCCATGGAGGACAAAATGAAGCAGTTTGACGTGATAAACACCAGAGCTCCCCGCATTGACACTCCGGACAAGGCAAGCGGCAGAGCGTTTTTTGTGGATGACATATCAAAACCAGGCATGCTTTTCGGAGCCCTGGTGCAAAGCCCCCATGCCCACGCGGAAATATTATCCATTGACACATCCAGAGCAGAACAGCTCAAGGGAGTAAAGGCCGTCATAACCTCAAATGACGCAGGCAGCGTCAAATATGGTGTCAGCCCTGCCAGATACGATGAAACTGTATTTGCTGTGGATAAAGTCCGCTATGTGGGAGACGAAATAGCTGCTGTTGCTGCTGTATCACCTGAAATTGCAGAAAAAGCAGCCAGTCTTATCAAGGTGAAATACAGAATCCTTCCTGCAGTATTCACTGTTGAAGATGCTTTAAAACAGGAAGCTCCAAGACTTCACAAAAATTTTCCCGGCAATATATGCGCTGAAGTCCACCAGGAATTCGGAAATGTTGAAAAAGCCCTCCAACAAAGTGATATCATCAAAACCACTACGATGAAAAGCAAGCGCCAGGACGGAGCCTGCATTGAACCCCAGGGCTGCATCGCAGAGTATGACAACAGGCAGGTACTGACTCTGACAACATCCACCCAGGTGCCCCATTATGTTCAAAGAACAATCGCCATGGTTCTTGGCCTTGACATCGGAAAGGTAAGGGTGAAAAAACCATATCTTGGAGCAGGGTTCGGAATCAAAGCATCAGCCAATCCCATGGAGCTTGCCTGCTGTATTCTGGCCATGAAAACCCGTAGACCTGTAAAAATGAATTATACAAGACAGCAGGTATTCATGTATTCAAGGGCCCGCCACCAGTTTATACACACCATTACCACAGGAGCAGAAAAAGACGGAACCATAACCGCACTGAAACATGAATGCTATCTGGACGGAGGGGCTTATACCAGTTTTGGCATTGCAACCGTATATTACACAGGAGCTCTTCTGGGCGGGCCGTACAAAATTGCCAACATGAGTTATGACGGCTACAGAGTATATAATAACAAACCTGCCTGTGGCGCACAGCGGGGACATGGAGCTGTAATAGCAAGGGCATGTTTTGAACAGCAGCTTGACATGATTGCCGAAGAAATCGGAATGGATCCCATGGAACTCAGGATTAAAAACATGATGAATACCGGAGATACCACATGCAATGACCTTAATATGAGTTCTTTTGGCATGTCAGAATGCATTCAGGCCGTGAGAAACGGCTCAGACTGGGACAGAAAAAAGAAAAACATGCCTGCTGGAAAAGGAATAGGTATGGCATGCGGCTTCTTTGTTTCAGGTGCAGGATACCCCATATACAGGTCTGATACATTCCATTGTACTGTTCTTGTCAAATTAACGGAAGACGGAGGCAGTGCAATCGTGTATACAGCATCAGCGGAAATAGGCCAGGGCTCTGATACAGCATTTGCAATGATCGTGGCAGAAGCACTCGGCATACCCCTGGAAAATGTGCGTCTGTCTTCCGGAGATACTGACATGGGTGTTGATCTTGGCGCCTATTCCAGCCGTCAGACCCTTATGACCGGCCATGCTGCGAAACAGGCTGCAGAAGATGCAAAGCGCCAGGTTCTTGAGGTAATTTCACAATTGCTTGATATCCCGACAGAAGATATGGATATAAAAAACGGATACATTGAATTCAAAAATCACAATCCTGATTTTTCACAATTAAGAGCCAGATATATAAAGGAACACAAAGGATGGACAGACAATCCTGATTCAGAAAATCTCACCTTCAGGGAAGCATCACGTATGGCATTTCTGGAAAAAGGTTCAATAGTGGGCACTGGGAAATACAGGCCAGGGGCTCTTGGAGGCAGATTCAAGGGAGCTGCTGTGGGAACCTCTCCTGCATACGGATGCAGTGCCCAGGTGGCAGAAGTTACAGTGGATATGGAAACAGGACAGATAACCATAGATAAAATTACAGATGCCCATGACTGCGGCAGGGCAATCAACATGACTTCTGTGGAAGGCCAGATGGAAGGATCCATATCAATGGGAATTGGAGAAGCCATGCACGAAGAGGTGATTTTTGACGATCAGGGCAGGGTTGTCAATGATGATCTGGCTGAATATAAAATCGTGACTGCCATGGATATGCCTGATGTCAATGCCATTGTGGTGGAAAGCAACGAGCCCAACGGCCCGTACGGGGCAAAGGAAGTAGGAGAAGGTGCCATAATGCCAACCATTCCCGCCATTTTAAATGCTGTTTATGATGCGGCAAAAATCCGCATGAATGAACTGCCTTTGACTCCGGAACGCGTTTACAGTCAGATTATAAAAACCTTCCCCGGCAAAAGCCGGGGAAGGAAATAAGTTTCAGCATACAGGCTGTATCTGAAATCTAAAGAGGTCCGCTGCTCATCACATGACTGAGCTCTTCAATTTTATTGTTCTTTATCCTGTAGTCATGGATTGCCTGCATATCCTGATAAACCTGAAACACCTGGAAGAATCCATGCCAGTGTGCATAGTCAGGCCCGTTCATTGCAGAACCCTGACGTGCCCTTCTTCCTGTATGATGCCACAGATAATACATAAGTTCCTGAAAACCGTCTTTCCATGGATCTTTCTTCAAAAGGCCCTTGTCTGCAAGCTCCTTTTTCATCTTGACAGCGCCTTCCCAGTATTTGTTGTACAGAGCAACTGAATTGTCCAGAACCTTTCTCTGGGTCATGGTCTGGGTTGCTCCGTGACAGTTTATGCAGACCTTCTGCATGAGCTTGTCGCCTTTTTCACCATTGCCGCGCTCGCCTGTTCTTATGACGCTCTTTTTATGCATCAGATCCCATTTAAGTCTGTCGTTGACATTATGGGTGGTGGAAAGCTCTCCGATTCCGCTCATGTGACACACAGCACAGGTGGGCGCTGTATAATCCCCCGGTTCCCATGTATCTGGTGCGCTGTCCCATCTCCAGTCATCGCCGTGGGTAAGGAACTGCTGCCCGTGCTTGCTTGAAAGATAGATTTCAATATCAGGATGGTCCGGGCCAAGATGACACGATGCACAGGCTTCCGGTTTTCTGGCCTCTGCAATATCAAATTTATGGCGGGTATGACACACAGTACATGTTCCCACAGATCCGTCAGGATATCTTGTTCCAACACCACCGGGCCATGTTTCATTGACAGGCATGTGGTCCGGGCCAAGTTCCACCTGTGTGCCGTGGCACATCTGGCAGCCTGATGCCCTTGATGCTCTGTTATACGCAGGCATTCCCTTGGGAGTAAGGCCGTCAAGCTTCATGCCTGGTTTGTCAATGAAACCGCACCCTTCATAATGGTATTGAAGCTTTACAAGCTTGCCCCCTGCCTTTGAAATATCCATGACCGCCTTGCTGGCAAGTTTTGCATGCCCGCTTTTCAGAAACTGTTCCACCTCCTGTGGATGGCATCTGGAACAGGTTTTGGATGAGACCATGGGAGAAATATAAATATCAGTCCCCTTAAGGCCCTCACACTGTGATGCCATGGGGGAGGATTTTTCAACCTTATGGCAGTCATAACATGAGACACCTGCATGGCTCATTGCACCCTGGCGCCATGAATCCACAGTACCGGGCATTTTTTTTGTGTGACACTCAATACAGGTCAATGCCTCTTTGCTGAATCCCCTTTTGATCACAAACTGCTTTTTGTCTGACATGTTTGGATAGGATGCTGAATCCGCCAGACACATGCCGCCTGTGACCAATAAAAGAAAACCAGCAAGAAATACACTGACAAGCATTCCCGTTGCCTGCTTCATAATTCCCTCCTTTTATTGATAAAGATTTTATACATTCCTGCAAATCATATATCTTTTTTATTAAAATATTTATTTACATGTATTGCCATATCTTTGTGGCCCACATGGGGGTGACACTGGGTACACCTTTTTTTGACTTCACCTGCAAGATACGCTCTGTGGGCAATAAATCCCCCTGGGGATAAGCGTTTTGGCAGCAGGATATGATGACAGTGCCTGCATGCATTATCAAAGGTGAATTTCAGGCGGTTTTTTTCTGCAGTTGCCATCCAGTCATATTTATAAGGATCAATGTACAGATTCTGAATCACATCGCCTGTCCCTGTTTTTGCCTTGGTGACAAAATATTCCACAAAATTGCCGTGGGGAAGATGGCAGTCCACGCATTGTGCTGCAAATCCCTGGGGATTGTTCCCGCCATGAACGGAATGTGTCCAGGCAGTCCGGAAAGGCTTCATAATATGACACGATACGCAGAAAGTATCTGTATTTGTAGTTTCAATCATGAATCCTGAAGCAAGAACAATAATACAGGTGAGAATAACGCCCAGCACCCCGCCAAAAATCCAGCCGAGCATTTGACCCTTTTTTTGTTCCTGGCCTGAAACCATTGCATCACCTCCTTTCTTCCAATCTCTGATTCGGTTATTTTAAATTATATGTGATCAGCCGGAGATCATGAGGCATGATTACAGCACTCCGGTACTGTTTCCGTGAAAATTATCTATAACGATCAAACAAATTAAAACTTAAAGGAGTTAAAGGTTCTGCTTTAAAAAATACCTACCATAACCTGCCCCCCATTACAACAGATTACAGCAATAAAATAAAAATGATTCATGATCGGAATGCTTCAGGATCAATATCAAAACGCTTCATGATCTGCTGAAGGGCCTGGCGGTCCATTCCACATTCCCTGGCAGCTCTTGTTATATTGCCTCCGGTCATGGAAAGTTTGGCTCCTATATAGTCATGGGTAAATTCACGTATGATTCTTTCCTTGGCTTCCTTATAGGACAAAGAAGCCATACTGGCTGAATTGACACCGGTAAGACAGTATTGTTCAGCCCCAGGCTCTGACAGAGGAATATCAGATGGAGAAATAATATCGGATCTTGAATATAAGATCCCCTGGACAAGTACATTTTCAAGCTCCCTTACATTGCCCGGCCATGGCTGTTTCATCAGAATATCCATTACCTCGGGATCAATGGTTTTAAGCGGTTTTTTCATTTTTTTGCAATGTTTTGCCACAAGATATTCACAGAGCAACGGGATATCCGTAACCCTGTCCCGTAAGGGAGGAAGCTCAATGGAAAGCACATTAAGACGGTAAAAGAAATCCTGCCTGAATTCATTGTCTGCCATCTTCTGTTTAAGATCCCTGTTGGTGGAGGCAAGTATTCTGACATCAACCCTGCGTGTTTTTGTGTCACCAAGGGGTTTGATTTCCTTTTCCTGGAGAACCCGCAGAAGCTTTGTCTGTATGGAAGGCCCGATATCTCCTATTTCATCCAGAAAAATCGTGCCCTGGTCAGCTTCCTGGAACAGGCCGTCCTTGTCCCGGTTGGCATTGGTAAAGGCTCCTTTTTTATACCCGAACAATTCACTTTCCAGGATATGCTCGGGAATTGTCGGGCAGTTCACAGGAATAAAGGGTTTGTTTTTCCTCTGACTCAGCATGTGAATGGACCTTGCAGTAAGGTCCTTGCCTGTTCCTGATTCTCCTGTGATAAGCACGGTGACATCACTTGCTGCCACAAGGTTTATCTGGTCAAAAACCCGGCGCATGGCCTGGCTTTCTCCTATGAGTTCAAACTGTCCGGTTTCCTTTTCCCTGAGCAGCCTTTTGTTTTCATTTAAAAGCAGGCTTCTTTCAAGGGCCTTGCCAATTCTGAAAATCAGCTCATCCTGTTCAAAGGGTTTTGGAATAAAATCATAGGCACCTTTTTTAACAGCCTTGACAGCAGATTCAATATTGCCGAAGGCTGTCAGCATGACCACGGTCATATCAGGATAAACAGCTCTTATATTATCAAGAAGCTCAAATCCGTCCATTCCAGGCATTTTCACATCACATATGACAAGGTCAAAATTTTTCTGCTCAAGAACTGACATGGCCATCTTGCCTGAAAATGCCATGGAAACCCGGCAGTTGAGTTCCGGTTCAAGGGTTCGCTGCAAAAGCCCTGTCATGTCTTTTTCATCGTCAACAGCAAGTATGTCTGATTTCATTTTCCCTCCTGACAACAATTTATTCTGCCGGTATTTCAGCAGGAAGGGTGATGGTAAAAGTGCTTCCTTTTCCTTCTGTGCTTTTCACGCTGATATCGCCTCTGTGGCGCTTTATGATCCCGTATCCCACGGAAAGGCCCAGTCCGGTTCCCTGGCCCACAGGCTTTGTTGTGAAAAATGGATCAAATATTTTGGACAGATGTTTTTTGGCAACCCCTTTGCCATTGTCCTTCACAACTATAAGAATCCGGTTCTGGTCTGTCCTTCTGGTTGCAACATCAATCTTGCCTTTCCCGTCAACCGCATGACATGCATTGATCATAAGATTTATCATGACCTGGGAAAGCTCCTGCTCATTTCCCAGAATATTGAGCCGGTCACCTGTATACGGGTTCAGAGACATTTCAACATTTCTGAAATCTGAATGATTGGATAAAAATTTTATTACTCCGTCAACAACCTTGTTTATATCAACAACAGTCATTTCAGATGATCCTTTTCTGGAAAAGGACAAAAGATCTGAAACAACATTCTTGCAGTTCTGTACATGTTTTTCAATGATTTTAAGATCTGCCCTGTGTTCGTGATCCTCCTTGAGCAGAAGCTGGGTATATCCCAGGATGATTCCAAGGGGATTGTTGATCTCATGGGCCACACCGGCTGACAATTCACCAAGGGCCGCAAGCTTATCTGCCTGAGCGATCTGACGTTCCATCTGACGTTTTTCATTCACATTTTTGATAATGAAATGAAAAGTTCTGGCACATCCAAATGCTCCGTAATCAATACCGCCCGTAATCAGCACAAGCAGGGACTCATTATCAGGCCTTAAAATCTCGGTTTCCTCATTTAGAATAAATTCCCTGGCTCTGATTTTTTTACATATATTTTCCCATTCTTCCCTGTTTGCCATGAAAGATCCCAGGGTCATCTTTTTCATGATCATTTCTTCCCTTGTGTATCCGGTCAGGGAAATACCTGCAGGATTGATTTCCATTATTCTGAAATCAGCATCAGTAACAATGATGGTGTCAAGGGACTGTTCAAAAATCCTGCGGCACTTGTGCTCACTGCTTGTAAGCCGCTCTGTTCTTTCAATGACCTTGTGCTCAAGGGTCTGGTTAAGATCCATGAGTTTTACATGGGTGTCTTCCAGTTTTTTTCTGCCTGCCAGAATTTTTTCATTGATCTGCCAGTTCTGGTTGAAAAAAAGAGTGGTCAGCCCCACAACCATGAAGGATACAGTATTCACACTGCCGGAATAAGGGCTTATGGCATCCCAGATATCTGCATTGGATGTCAGAATAAGAAACTGTTTTAAAATATGACCAAATGAACGGGATATGGAAAACAGGGTAAAACCTGTGCTTATCCACAGCATGTAAAGGAAGACAACATTGTCATGATCCATTTCCCTGAGCAGTTTTGCCTTGTAAAGACAGAAAATAGCAATAATCACCATTGCAACCGAACCTGTAACATCAACTGCAAGTATGGGAATGAATGAAACTGTCATTGGCTGTTTTCCTTTTCCCTTATCACTGCACGCTGTCCGTCCACAAGCCTTGAAATCCCTTTATAAAGAAAAATCATTGCAGGCACACATAATAGATGATCCAGCTTTAGTGCATAATAAAACCAGGCAAGAAGGGAAGAATCATTGCGGGTGACAATTTTCATCCAGGCAAAGGATACAGGATAAGTTTTCACTGCATCAATCTGGTTGTCAAGAAAATGTGCTGCCATTGCATCAAGATTCCACAAAATAAAGAAGAATGCTGCATACTGGATCAGTCTCCATCCTTTCTGCCTGCCAAGATCCTTGCCCGTAATGGTAAAGATCAGAGCCACCATGGAAAAAAGGAAAAAAAGATGTCCAAACTGATGGGTTATGATACCTTCTGCCCTTGCATGCAATTGTGTTGCATATGCTGTATCGCTGATAATACACAATAAAAAAACTGCTGCTGCGGTGAATGCAGAAAATACGCGTAATATGTCAGGCCTGTTATTTTTCATTTTGATTTTTGCTGACCAGAATTTTTACAAGAAAAATAAGCACAAACGAAAACAAAAGACAGATAATATACCAGAAAAGACTGCTTATATTGACCAGAGAAGAGCCGGAACCAAATGAATATACCCATCTTGTTCCAAAACGCTGCATGAGGGTGGAAGGGGTATATACTGTTGTCACATAGGATGCCACAACCAGTATGGGTAAAACATTTGTGATAAAACTTTTCATCAGGCCTTCAAAAAAATAATCATAATACACATGATTAAGCTTTGCCTGATCAACATTTTTCGCAAGAAGCTTTCCCTTTTCAGCATCAGGATGTTTCATGGCCTCCTCCCTGATCTGCTGCCAGTGACGGAATTCCTTTTCAAGGCGCAGGTAGCGCTTTGTAACATAAAAACGGGAAAAAACCCGTGTCAGCACTGCAACCCCCAAGGCAAGTATAAAAATGACAAATCCGGGCCCAAGAACCTCAAGCGGTGACAGGCCCCTGTCAATGAACATAACAGTGGCATTCAGATATAGTTCAATCTGCCCCCACAATCTGTCCAGAAAATCATCCATGTATTCTCCCTTAATATGAAACCCGCGGCTGATTGTGCATTATAGATATTCAGCGCGCGGGTTTCAAGGTTCAATTACCCTTTAAAAGGGAATCAGATCCAGATTTCAATCTTGAAGAACCTGAAGAACAGGAAGAACAAGGTGATTGCAAGAACAACCTTGAGGGTCATTTCAGAAAACATTTTCTGTGCCCGGCTGCCAAGCATTCCGCCTGCAAAACCACCGATTATGATGGCAATGGCAAGGGTCATGTCAGGCAGATAGCCTGTCATGAGATATCCGATAAAAGAGCCTATGCTTGAAAAACAGGTTCCAATAAGGGAAATGGGGACAGCAACATACATTGGAAGAGCCCCGAGTGTTGTCATGGCGGGAACAAGAAGGAATCCGCCGCCAATACCAAATGATCTTGATACAACACCGATTACAAGGCCGAGAATGGCAAACAGAAGCGGGTTGATTCTGAATTCTTCACCCCAGAATTTAAATCTGTAGTCCATAAGACCTGTTTTAATTGGTTCAATGCTGCCCATTTCAGCTGTACGGCCTTCAGCTTTTGCAGCTGCAATTTCTGCATTGAATTTCTGTGTCATGGCCTTGATATTTTTTCTTTTTTCCATGGCAGCAGGACGCATTTCCATGAGGGTCTTGATACCCATGAGAACAACCAGGATTGCCAGCCATTCCTTGTAGGCTTTCATGGGAAGCACGGCAGACACATATTTACCAAGCCAGATGGACCCTATGAAGATACCGACACCAAAGGAAATACCCACAGGCCAGGCAACACGTTTTTCAACCTTTGCATACCGGTAGAACGATCCCAGGGGTGAAAACAGGGTCAATGCCATGTTGGAAGGTTTCAATACATTGGCAGCATTGATACCCACAGGACCCATGGTATTGACAACAAGTACCTGAAAAGCTGCCATGAGCATTCCGCCTGCAGCACCGATCATGGAAAAATAGGTTCCAACAAGGATAGCGCCTATTACAATCCACAGAGGATTCATGTAACGGAAACCCTTGGAAAGCCAGTAACCATTCTTCTCAACTGTATATACGCCTATTTTTTCTCCATTCACATATACATCAAATTTTGTATTAGGAGGGGTATGTCTGAATGATTTAAAGGAAACTGTAAATTCTCCGGTTGCCTTGTCAAGGCTGACAGAAGTGCCTTTATCCCAGTAATTGCCGTCAGACTGGTCTGTAATAACACTTCTTGAAAAAATAACAACCTTTCCTTTTCTGTTGCCTTCCTTGACCACAGTATTGATACCATAGGAAGTTTCATGGGCATATTTGAAAAAATTCCACTGGGCATCTGATTTGATGGGGCCAAGCATCCCGCGTGCAACAGGATCAACATCACTCAGTTTCTTTTTCAGGTAAAACATGGTGGTACTGTAAATTCCATTGCCTTTTCCAAGAAGAACAGAGGGCCCGCCAAATTTTTTCTTTGCAACCTTTCCGAATTTTTCCGGAACATTGGTTATAAGATAATAAAGGGGTGGAATCTTTGTATCCATGGAAAACCCTTTTTTCTTGCTGACCTTTTTGAATTTTTTGGTTTCATGGACTCCGTCCGTATCCTTGGGAGCAAACATCTTATGCTGGGCAATGGCAATATACAAATCACTGCCCGGTGTGATTTTACCCGTTATCTGCACCGTATCGCCTGCTTTGTAAGAACTTGCCGATATATTGGCAGCGGCAAAAGATCCTGATGCCGTGAGCAGCAGCCCTAACATCATCAAAAAGAAATACGAAAAAATTTTCTTCATTTGACTCTCCTTTTTAAAAAACATACACATAATTATAAACTAAAATATCTGACAGCCAGCTTTGCTCCCAGATAGCTTGTAATGCCTGAAACAGCCATATATATGGCAAGGTCATAAAGACTCAGTGAGAATGCATCCCTGATAAATGATCCGGCAAAATTCACGGCAACAAAGGTAACAGCTCCTCCTCCGACACCCAGCACAAAGGAAAAAACAGGAACATTGGCTATTCTTTGCCTGAGCATGTCAACGAGCCTGTATCCTGTGACCATGCCATTGAATCCGATGAAAACAGGAAGAATGAACAAAACCCTGTCAACAGCAATGAAAGTGCAGCAGAAAGCTGCAAGGATCAATGATCCTCCAACTCCTATAAATACAGATTTCAAAGCGGAAACAGTCATTTTTTAATCCTCTCTCTTTCTGTTCTTGCACGGTTGGACATAAGTTTTATGCATGACGGGCACAGATGGTGGTGTTCCTTGGTATCAGGGTGCTGGTTCTCCAGATATGCCTCTTCCACATGGCGGATGAAATTGGTCGTGGCATACATTCTGCCGCAGCCTTCACAGCGTTCAAGGGGCAGGCTGCTGATTGTCTCCCCTTTGATGGAAACAGTTCTGACATTATCCTTATCCTCCACCCTGATTATATTGGTGGGGCACAGGTTTGCACAGGTTCCGCATCCTATGCACCGGCCCGGCACTGCTGAAACCTGGCTGCCATGTTCTGTTTTAACCATCTTAAGCGCTCCTGCCTTGACAATCTCATTGCAGACCCTGATGCACAGTCTGCATTTTATACATCCGTCAGGCGGAGGAGTTATGGAAACATTGAACTGGTCTGCCAGTTCCCTTATGCGTGTGGAATCCGGAGCCATCTGCAAAAGCCTGTTAAAAGCCTTTTCCCGTTTTTCCTGCACAAGTCTGGAATTGGTTTTTATTTCCAGGTTTTCCTTAACCTTTAAAATGCAGGAAAGCATGACTACCTGCCTTCCTGCAGGGGATTTTGTCTCAACCCCGCATAACTTGCATGAGCCGGAAGGCTTGAGCGCAGGATGAAAACACAGATGAGGAATCTTGATTCTGTTTTCCCGGGCAACCTGCAGTACAGTCTGGTTTTCCCGGGCAGAAATTTTTTTGCCGTCAATTATAATATCAATCATATGCTGCATCCTCAAGATCAGAGATATAATCTCTCAGATAATGAAGTTCCTTTGTCAGAACTCCCACATGTTCCCTGACAAGATCTTCAAGGCATAGCATTCCCTTGATTTTTCCATCTGCAATCACAGGCAGGTGGCGGATTTTTGCCTTGATCATCATTTTCATGGCATCCTCAATACTGTCCTCAGGGTCTGCAACAATAAGTTTTGTTGTCATGACATCCTTTACCGCTATCTCATGGACATCCTTGTCAGGAAATACAATATGGCATCTCACAAGATCCCTTTCCGTAAAAATGCCCCTTGGAATATCATTATCCATGACCATGAGCGCAGAAGCATTATACCCTGACATCAGCTTTAAGGCATGGGCCACGTCCTGGTCCTGCTCAATGGTGTGAAATGATCTGCTGCAATTTCCCGATATATCTTTTACTTTCATGATATCTGCCTTTTCCTGGTAATGATTAATCCAACAATCTTAAACAATCCTGGGGGAGCCTGTGGGTTCCATGACCTTCCAGGCTGACTTCAATAAGGGCATCAGGATCATTGATGGTGGTATCAGGATCGGTTACAAACCCGTGACATCCCACAAAGTCATCCATATAAGGTTCCCAGGCCTCGTCTTCAGACTTTCTGTAAACCTCTATTTTATTTCCTTTCTGAAACTGCATGGTTTCCTCCTTTTTATCCATCGGATTTAACCGGCCTTGTGGCAACGTTTATCTTTGCTCCCAGTTTACGCTGACAATTATTGCACAGCAGCCTGTCCCTGGTTGCCCGGGTCACATTTCCAGTATTTTTTTCAATGAACTGCATATATTCAGAAGAAGGAAGCACAGCATTGCATTCCTCGCAATATTGTATGGTCTGTTTGTTCAGAACAGTTCCGCACAGCTTGAGCATCCTTTCCCCGTTTTCTTCTTCAATTACAATGGCCTTGTTCTCGCAATTGGCAGCGCACGCCCCGCAGGTAATGCATTTTTCGCTTGTAGCGCGAAAATCTGTTTCACCTGGTTCGTCAAAATCCATATATCCGAACTTCAGAGCATCTATCCCCATTTTATCACGGCAGATTGTGACACATTTAGCACATCTGCGGCAGATATCACATCTCAGACATCTTGCAGCCTCATCACGCACGCTTTTCTCATCATAGCCAAGTTCTGCCTGCTGAAATGTGGTACGTCTGCGGTCAATATTGAGCATGGGCATTGAAGGCCTTTTAAGGGACATCTTCCGGCTTGCTGTCATTTCAATGGGATCTTCCCTTGTATGACGTACAGGAATCTTAGGCATCCTTGGCTGGGGAATATTATTCAGATATCTGTCTATGGCTTCGGCAGCCCTTTTGCCGCCTCCTATTGCCTCGATAACCGTGGCCGGGCCTGACACTGCATCTCCTGCGGCAAAAACCCCTGGCATTGATGTCTCCATGCTGGCATGATTGACCTCGATGGTTCCCCTGCGCGTCCAGGTAATTCCGTCAAAGGCCTGCATGCCTTCATCATCAACATACTGACCTATGGCACTTATGACTGCATCAGCCTTTATGGTGAATTCCTTGCCAAGAATGGGAACAGGTGCAAGCCTGTCCGAGCCTTTTTTCTTGATGAGTTCGGCTTTCACACATTCAAGCCCTGTTATTATATGATCTTCGCCCTTGATTTCCTTGGGAATTGTCAGAAAAGAAAATTCAATGCCCTCTTCCTCAGCCTGTTCCACTTCCTCGATATCAGCAGGCATCTGGTTGCGGGAACGTCTGTATGCAATGGTGACTTTTTCAGCCCCAAGCCTCAGGCTGGTTCTTGCAGCATCTATTGCAACATTGCCGCCGCCCACAACCACAACATGATTACCAGGAGCATGATGATCGCCAAGGGCCACATCCTTTAAGAACCTGATGGCCTCGATCACCTTTGGAAAGGATTTTTCTCCCTTAAGGCCCAGGCTCCATGCCTTATGGGCTCCTATTGCAATGAAAAAAGCATCAATGCCTTCTTTTTTAAGGTCTTCCAGGGTTATGTCAGTGCCGAATCTTGTGTTATACAGAAACTCAACACCAAGATCCTCGATCATGGCAACTTCCCTGTCAATGACCTCCCTTGGCAGTCGGTATCTCGGGATACCCACCATCATCATTCCTCCGGGAACCGGCAACGCCTCAATAACCTTTACCTTATACCCCATAAGGGCAAGATAATATGCAGCAGAAAGCCCCCCGGGCCCCGCGCCGACAACACAGACTTTTTTGCCGTTGAATTCCTTTTTTTCAGGATTTTTATAGGCTCTGTCCGACATTGCCCTTTCTGCTGCAAAGGCTTTTAAAAACTTGATTGATACGGGCGCGTCAATCCTGGCACGGACACACATCATCTCACAGGGACGGGTGCATATAAGTCCGCAAACCCACGGTAATGGATTGTCGCGCCGTATCACTTCAATTGCCCGGGCATCCTCACCTCTGGCGATAAGAGTAAGGTAAGTCGGGATATCAATCCCGGCCGGGCATGCCATCTGGCAGGGTGACGGCGCCAGCTTCCCGCAGTCATGGGAAGGACAGTTTCTTGATTCAATATGGCTTTGAAAAACCTCCCGGTGTTCCGACAATATCGTCTTCACGAACTTTCCGGTTTCACGTGTCTGAACAGGGCTGTTCTCAGCAAAATATTCCTCAATCAGAGAATCAATGGTCAAAAGATGATCAAAACCTGCGGCACCTTCTGAAATTTCTTCAGTCAGGTGCAGAATCTGTTCAGAGATTCTCCTTCCTCTTGGATCTGTTAAATATCCTGAACTGATCTGTTCAGAAAGAAAAATAATGGTTTTCCGGACCGGACAGGTTTCCTGTGCCATTTTTTCTCCTTATCAAATTAAAAGCTGCTGTTTTCAAGGGATGCAACCGATGCTGCATGCCTCTCGCGGCGGATCTGTGTCATTTCCTCGACCTTGCCGAATTTAAGACACCCGACAGTACAGATTGTCACACAGGCAGGTTCAAGCCCCTGATCAATCCTGTCCATGCAGTAATCACACTTGATGACCTTGCCGGTCTCAGGATTCCACTGCGGAGCACCCCACGGGCATGCAGACACGCATGTCTTGCAGCCGACACAAAGATCCTGGTCAATAAAGACAATACCGTCCTTTGCTCTTTTCTGCATTGCCCCTGTGGGGCATGCAGACACGCACCACGGATTTTCACAATGAAAACAGGGCATGAAAATAAAGGACATTTTAGGCAGTCCTCCTATGAATTTCGGACCCACCTGAATAATCTGGCAGGGTTTGGGCCCTTCTGGCAGGTCTTTGTTGGACTTGCACTGAATTTCACAGGCATGGCATCCAATACATTTTTTTATATCCTGAAACAGGTAATATTTACTCATTCAAATCCTCCGGCCTTATAATTTCATTTTTTTTGCATTAAATTAAAGTGGATTAACCGTAACAAAGGTGTCATGAAATGCAGGGCTTCCTCCTACCTTGTCATAGATATTTTCCTGGAGAAGTCCGTCTGCAAGGCCTTTGTTAAAAGAACGCTTAGCCCTTGTGGCCTCATGGCCGTAGCCATGCAGTAAAAATACTGCTTCAGGATGTATGAGATCGGTAACAAAAGCCTTTACCTGACCTTTTCCAACGGAAGATGCAACTTCAACAAGGTCATTGTTCTTTATGCCAAGTTCAGCAGCCTTGTCAGCATTGATCCACAATTTGTTTTCGCTTTCCTGCTCATTAAGATAGGGCACATTCTGTGTTGATATATGGGTATGGAAGGCAGAACGTCCGATTACAAGACGGAATTTTCCGTTTTCAGGCGGTTTCACAGGCTCATACTCTGGAAAGGACTCAAATCCTGCATCTTCAAGAAGAGAAGACTTAAATTCGATTTTTCCGGAAGGAGTCTTGAAAGGTATGTTATCCCTGTCCCAGAAAATCTGATCCTTGCAATAGGCGACAAAGCCTTTTTCCTCAAAATCTTCCATGGTGAATCCAGTACCCTCAAGCTGCCACCTGACAAGGTCTTCCATTGTCTCATACGGAAAATACTTTCCTATGCCAAGTTTTTCACCGATTTTCTTCAGGATAACGGCCCCGTCCAGGGTATCATAGCGGGGTTCAACAGCTTTTCTGCGCAGAAACATCTGCGGTTTGAGCCCGTTGGCCTGCATTATACTGTCAGTTCTTTCAAAATAAGTGGATTCAGGCAGAATGACATCTGAATACCAGGCAGTATTGGAATAGTTGATATCTATTGATACAATGAGATCCAGTTTGTCATAGGCCCGTTTTGTCTGGTTGCAGTCCGGAATTGACATTAAAGGATCCATTCTGTATGCAATGAGAGCCTTGAGCGGATACGGATCTTCATTTAAAATTGCATATGGCAGGATCTGACCCACACCATGATTGGGATCAGGCAGAGGAAAATCCTTTGTGCCCACCTTGTCAAATCTTGGAACATCAATCTTGGGAAATTCCTGGCTGGTAAGCTTTCTTGCTGCCTTGCCCCCGACTTCAGCAGGGCCTTTCTTAAAGAAAATACCGCCCTTGACTTCAACGCTTCCCATGAGGGCATTGAGCATGAGTATTGAACGGCGGACATAAATTTCATTGGTATGGTTGGCTCCGCGGTATCCATAATGGAAGATCACAGAAGGCTTGTCCTTACTCACCTCCCTTGCAAGTCTCACCATTTCATCTGCCGGAATTCCGGTTTCCTTTTCTGCCCACTCAGGAGTGAAGCTTTCAACAAAATCCTGGAGTTCATTAAGTCCGTGAACCCATTTTGCCACAAAGGCGGCATCATAAAGCCTTTCTTTCAATATGACATGCATGAGAGCATAATTCAAGGCAAGGTCTGTACCCGGACGGATCATCCAGTATCTGTGAGCCTTTGATGCTGTAATAGTAACCCTGGGATCTATATATGTCATCTTGGCACCGTTTTCCAGAGCCTTCATAAGAGGATTAACTTCCTTGACCCCTATGGCCTCAAAAATATTGCGGCCATACAGCACAATATGCTTTGTATTCCCGTAATTAACTCCTGTCTGGCCATCTGTGTAGCCGAACAGGGAACGGCAGGCAGTATTGACGGAACCTTTGCAGATGGCATCATGGGTAAAATGATTGGGCGACCCTATGGCTTTCATGAATGTTTTGCTGACATGGGTTTCAAGCTGGGTTCTTTCCGCAAGAGCCACGCTGTGGCCTCCGTCCCTGTCAATGATTTCCTTAAGCCTTCCTGCGACATAATCAATGGCTTCATCCCAGGATGCCTTTCTCCAGTTTCCTGAACCCCTCTCTCCGACCCTGATGAGAGGGGACTGTACCCGCTGGTCATCATAAAGCATGGATTTGCCTGCAGCGCCTCTGGGGCAGAGGCTTGAGTTTATCCCGCCCACATGGGGATTTCCCTCAACCCAGTCTACGTGGCCATCCTTGACTTTAACCTTGATGGGACATCTCATGGAACACATGAAACAGATACTGTAAACTTCTTTATTCATTATTCATTGCCTCCTTATAGCAATTTAATATTTCCGCATCAGTCCGCAGTTTTATATTGCTATAAGTGTGCCACAGGGTAAATTCAAACAGGCAGGACAGGCAGAAACTTATGGAAGCTGTTAAAATAAAAAGGAATAATTAAAATATCGTTTCGCAAGGATTCAATAAAGGCACGAATATTTTAAAATGATGAAAAAATCAGTCCACAATGCCAGACAAATAGTCCGGATATTTATCAGAGGGCCAGCTTCACAATCCAGGAGCAAAAAAATGCAATAAAAAAAATGCAGTAAAAATATTGCACTGCATTTTTTTTATTGCATCACAGATTGTTTTCAGATCTATTCCATGTCACCCTGTTTTATTGTAAAACTGCGCCCTGACAGATAATGATCAAGAAAAAGAGCTGTAATAATGACAAGAGGCAATGATACAAGTATACGAATGGCAGAATATTTAATTCCCATGAATGATGCCTCAAATATTATCATGGGAACCCTGCACACGGCTGAAGCCCCAAGATAGGTAAATATAATGGAAAGCCTTGCTCCTTTGGAATAAAGGGAATAAGCCACGGGAAAAGCCACATAAAGCCCTCCAACTGTAGTGCTTGCAAGCATGATGGCCAGTATGTATCCAAGCACGCCAGACCTTGATCCCAGATATTTTTCAACACTTTGTTTTTTCACCCATACTTCAAACAGGCCTATCAATATAAAGGCACACGGCAGAAACTTAAGCATGATAATGCCAAAAGACAGAAAATTTGTACTGATCTGTTTTCCAGGCTCAAACCCGTAAATCCATGAACAGATCACAAACCCTGCATAAGCCAGCACTCCGGCTGATTTCATGAATGACCTGATTTTTTTCAAAACAATTCTCCGAAAAAAATACCGGTTGCAACAGCCACGCAGATGGCAATGGCAAAACCTGCTGCATTTCTTATGGCTGTGACCTTTCCTCCGAAATAGGCAGTTTCAAGGGGAAAGGTTATAACTCCAACCATCATGAGACTGGTTGTAAATGCAGATACCACCATATAGGACACACCTTTTTTCAAAAGCACGGCACATAGGGGATATGCAATAAATCCGGGAACAAGGCTGACTGATCCTATGACAGATGCCAGAAGTATTCCTGTAAACTGCCCTGTATTGCCAAGGTACCGGGCAATCATTTTTTCAGAAACAAAAAAAAGCACAACCGACACAAATATCATCATCATTATGAGAGCCGGGATGATTTTTTTAAATCTCTTCCATGCTGTCTTAAAACCTGCAAATGTTTTTTCCCTGCTGAAAAAGAATGAAACCGATACAAGGCCAAAGGTTATCAGGTAAAGATAGATCATCAGGGCATGCCTTTTGATTTAAAGGTAAAGTTTAACAAGAAGTTTTACAGCAACCCCAAGCAGTACAACGGCAAACATCTGCTTGATCCATTTTGCCTTCATTTTTTCCTTCATCACCCTGGCCCCGACCTGAGAACCTATTATGACGGCAATGGAAGTTGCAATCATAAGCGGCCAGTTAAAATGGCCTTCTGCCACATGGCCTGCAAACCCTGAAAAAGATGAAAACACAACAACAAACGAACTGGTTGCAGCAGCGGTTTTGGTTTTATAACCCATTGCAATCATCATGGGGACAAACAGAAATCCGCCCCCGACACCTAAAAGCCCTGCAATAAACCCGATAAACAGGCCTGCAACCCCCATAAGAATCATCCTTTTTCCTGCAGGCATCATATGATCCTTTTCAGGCTGACCCGCATTGAGCAGCATTTTGCCGCCTGCAAAAATCATGGCCATGGAAAAAAGAAGAATCAATACATCAGTACTGATCATCTGCGTGAAATAGGCACCAATGGGTGCACCTATGAAAGATGTGACAATAAGGGGGATGGATCCTTTGACATCAACCATTTTGGCCCTGAAATAAAAAACAGCAGCAGACAGGGCTGTAATTCCATTCAAAAGAAGCCCTGTGGGAATGGCAACGCTTTTAAAATCATAGGCAAACCAGTGAAAGGCCGGAATATAAAGCATGGCCCCGCCAAGCCCGAGCATGGCAAAGACAAATGACAGGGCCATGATAACCATGGTTACAAGTGCAAGCATCATGCATCTCCCATGCAGCCCATGCACACAAGCTTTCCATCAGGGCCTTGTTTAAGCTTGTCGACAAAGGTAAGCTCACCGCAGGCTTCACATGGCTTGGCATCAAACACTCCTCTGGTTTTTTTGATCTGCTTTGTGGTGATTTCTCCGATATTCAGGAACATGGACTCATCAAGGCCCTTGATTTTATCAACCAGGGGATCTGTTATGGCAGGGTCAATATCCTGGGGAGGGATTCCTGCCTTACGCTGCTGCACAAATGGAGAATTCAAAGCATTTTTAAGAAATTCAGGTTTTACGGAAACACGGACACAGCGGCCTGTTGCATTGTCAACAAGAGTAAAGGCAAGTTTATTATAATAAAGCTTTTCAATGTTGGATTTTCCGTAAGTACAGCCTGTTGCAGTCATTATGCCGTCCAGAAAGCATCCAGCAGCATGGCCTTTGCCTGTTTCCGAAATAACAGATAATTCCTTGTCCTGAGCGCGCTCAACTCCAAGGGCTTTCATTGCTGCCAGACCTGCCTTAAGGCCCATGGGCATTGCAGGGCATTTGTGACCGTGAAATTTCAATCCTGTTTCAAACAATTCTTCAAAACTTTCCATAACTATCTCCTTTGATTTCTGAAATTATCTGTTTTGCTATCTGTTCAGCCAGGCCATGATTTCCTTTTTTTTAGGCACCTTGCCGCTGCATTTCACTTCATTGTCAACGATAACGGCAGGTGTTCCAAAAACGCCATAAGAAGCTATTTCCATCATATCAGTAATTTTCTGAACACTGGCATCACATCCTGTTTCATTCATTACTTCCTGAATCAAATCAGCAGTTTTGGCACATTTGGAGCATCCCGGGCCCAATACCTTGATATCCATAATATTTATTCCTCCTATAATTGAAAATTTAATACAAAATCATATAATCATGTTGAAAAGATAACCCACAAAAAGAATGCCGCACCCCACAACTCCGATAAAAGTGGCTATCAGACCAGGTTTAAGGACTTTTCTTAAAATCACCATCTCAGGCAAAGACAGGGCAATGACACTCATCATGAACGCAAGCACTGTTCCAAGAGCAGCTCCCTTTCCAAGAAGAGCCTCAACAACCGGAATTATTCCTGCTGCATTGGAATACATTGGAACCCCTATTGCAACAGACAGGGGAACAGACCACCAGGAACCCTTGCCCATGATGGAAGCCATCACACCCTGTGGCACAAAGCCGTGGATACCTGCTCCCACTGCAATACCTATAATCACATAAATCCATACACGGCCTATGATTTCCTTTACAGCATCCCATCCGTAAACAATTCTGTCCTTCCAGGAAAGCTTTTCTTCTTCAATCCTTGCTGCGCTGAAACTGTTCTGTGTTACCCAGTCCTCAATCTGGTTTTCCAGATGCAGCCTGCCGATAACCCAGCCTGCTGCAATGGCGATAAAAAGCCCTGTGCCCATGTAAATTGCTGCAATCTTCCATCCGAGAAGCCCGTAAAGCAGGCCAAGGGCAATTTCATTCACCATGGGTGCGGAAATAAGAAAAGAAAAAGTGACTCCAAGGGGCACTCCTGCTGTGACAAACCCGATGAAAAGCGGAACAGCGGAACAGGAGCAGAACGGAGTGACAATTCCCAGCAGAGCGGCAAGTACATTGCCTGCAAACTCACTTTTTCCGGATAGAACAGCCCTGGTCTTTTCAGGCGTGAAAAAACTTCTTATTATGCCCACACCGAACACAACCAGAAACAGCAGCATCATTACCTTGGGGGTATCATAGAAAAAAAATTCCACTGATGCACCAAGGCGGGACCCAGGCATTATATGCAAAAGAGAATAAGTTATCCATCTGGACAGCCCCGGCAGCAGGCCATAAACCTGCCACCATACATATATGCCTGCAATTCCTGCAAATATGGCTAAGCCCGGAAAAAATCCCGGCCCTGTATTCTGAATCAGTGTTTCCCTTGATTTCATCTTTCCTCCTGATTTATTCTATATATGGTCATTTAGCGATATAAATTCCAAAAAAATTTACCTGCTAAGATTTTTTTCCAACAATATTTTCCCGGTTGATGCCTGGCAGGATATTGTTCAGATCCTTTATCGCAGGATCATCATCAAGCCAGTGTTTTAAACAGCCTATCATGTTTGCAGCATAGGGAGAATCACTGCCATCTGCCAGGGTATAATTAACAAAAAGCCCGTCTTTAAAGCTTCTTACCAGCCCTGCATCCTCAAGCATTTTCAGATGTTTGCTTGCAGTGGATTGTGCAATACCAAGCGATTCCTGGATTTCACATACGCATAAGGGGCGCGACTGCAGCATCTTTACCATCTTGACCCTGTTGGGATCTGAAAGGGCTTTCATTACTTTAATAAATTTTTTCATTATTTTTCAGTCCTTTGCCAAAAGGTCGTCTTCCGCCTCCAGAATAAAATCCCGCAGTTTTGCCCTGGAAGGCACCGTTCCTGATGCCTTGACTTTTCCATTGATTACAAGGGCGGGCGAACCCATTACACCGTATTCAGCAATACGCTGAATGTCCCTTACATGTTCAATATCAGCTTCAATATCCATTTCACCTGTCAGATTCATCAAATCCGAAGTCAGGCGTTCACAATTGGGACACCCTGTGCCAAGCACTTTTATTTCAATACCTTCAACTGGTTCAGGCGGTACATCCTCTCCCATGAATTTTTTATATTCCCTTAAAAATGCAGTCTCATAAAGATCTGTCACACCAGGGGGAATATAATTTTTCACTGACAATTTTTCCACCAGGTATTTGCCTGCCATGGCATCGGAAAAACCGGGCTGTTCCTGTGCCATCTGCTTCAGTGCATCTTCAAGCCCTATAATACCTGTCTGATGCCTGCCTATCTTAATCTGTGTTACCTTTGTCATAATACGCTCCATATCGTTAAAATGGAATATAGCAATATGAACACCTGGTGTCAAGCCTGTTTTAAAATATTTGACATACCATGCATTACAGATATATATTCCATCCAGACAGCAGACATGCAAACACTGCCATTTAACAGCACAACACAACCTTCACAATGAATAACAAAAAGAAAATATTATTCCTTTGTACCGGCAATTCATGCCGGAGCCAGATGGCTGAAGCATGGGCGCACATACTTAAACCCGATACAATACAGGCCTTTTCAGCAGGCGTGGAAGCTCACGGTATAAACCCTGATGCCGTAAAAGTCATGGCCGAAGCAGGAGTGGACATTTCAGAATACAGATCAAAGCCTGTCAGTGAATTTTCAGATACTGATTTTGACGCTGTCATAAGCCTATGTGATCATGCACGCCAGACATGCCCGTATTTCCCCGGCAAAGCAATGCAGGTGCATGCAGGATTTGACGATCCTCCTTCAATGGCACAGGAACTGGCAAAAAATGGAGCTGGCAGAGAACACCAGCTTGACTGCTACAGAAGGGTCAGGGATGAAATAAAAAAATACATACAATCCCTGCCAGAAGCATTATACCAGAATCTGACAGGATCTGAATCATGACAACAGGAGCATGCGGCATAAACTGTGATGTTTGCAGGCTGAATCTGCTTGGCCTGTGCTCAAGCTGCGGACCCGGCAAAAGCCCTGAAGCTGCCGGAAAGCTTGCAGTCCAGGAAAACCTGCTTGGCTCTGCCTGCCCTGTGCTTGCCTGCGTTATAATGAACTGCAAAGACTATTGCATGAGGGACTGCAGCCAGTTTCCGTGTGAAAATTTTACAGCAGGCCCGTATCCATTTTCCAGGGGTTTTATCCAGATGCAGGAAAGGCGCAGAAAAGAACCTGTTCCCAGAACAGACCCCATGGGCAAACAGATCAAGGTACCGGAAGAATACTGGAAAACTTTCCGCCACAGGGATCTGAAGCTTTTATGCACCCTGACCGGTTCCAGAATAAATGAAAATGGCTGTCTTGAATTCTGTTTTCTTAACAGGAAAATAACCCTTGATCCGGAACAATCGTGCATAAGATCTGAATCAGGAGAGAAAGAAGACAATCCCATGCTTGAGCTTGTTGCACTGAACTATTTCAATTGCGTTGACAGGCTCTATCCCGTTGACAATACCCGGAACATGATATCCACAAAAGACATGCAGGATTCTCTGTACTTTACAGGCCGGAACAGTTTGAGAACCGAACCTGTGCTTAGGCGCTTCAGAAATGATATCAATGCTTTTTGTGCCTGCGCAATGACCCTTGGAGGCAAAACAATGGATTTTGCCGATGCCTCCATCGTTCTATATCCTTTTGAAAGGGTTCCTGTATATTATCTGCTCTGGAATCTGAATGACGAACATGAAGCAGAATGTTCTGTGCTCTTTGACAGATCTGCTGAATCCATATTTGCGGCCCCTGTTATATGGGGCCTTGTCTGCCTTGTCAATTCATATCTGCTTACATGCTGACCCGCGGCAATGCCGGGTTATTGGCCGAGAAAAAAACCTGCTGCATATTTACAGGCAGTAAATACAATAATCCCTGCCAGCATCAACTTTATAATTACGGCAGGTATGAATTTCTGACATCTTGCACCAAGATACATGCCAGCTGTTCCTCCAATGCCGAACATGAAACCCAGTATCCAGTCAGGTGCAATGGACATGGCAGGATAAAACAATGCAAGGCCCTGGTAAAAGGCAACACCTGCAATGGACGTTACAAAAGTTCCCATTAAAGCCGCTCCTGCCACAGTATGGACAGGCAATCCAAAAAAAGTAATGAAAAACGGAGCTATGATGGATCCGCCTCCAATGCCGTAAATGCCTCCAACAATACCCACAATAAAACTCAGAATAAAAATTCCCCAGAAAGATACATCAAAATTTTCACCATAAAATGTATAGGCCAGCCTTTTCAGATTGAACCTGGTGACCCTGATTCCGGAAGTGCTGTCAAGGCAGGTGCCTTGAATCATTTTTTCAAAATTTTTTTCATTGTTTTTCCCAAAAGAATCTGATGATTTTTTTTTCAAAAGATCGCGTACAAGCTTGATCCCGATATAAATCAGGACACAGGCTGCAAACAATTTGAAATTTTTCGGATCAGGAAGCCAGGCAACCCGGATAAAAGCCCCGATGAAAACTCCGGGCAGGGTCCCTGCAACCACTGTCCATGCAAGCGGCCATACCATTCTGCCTTCTTTCCAGTAACGATATATGCCTCCTGGAATTGCAACAATGTTAAAAACCTGGTTTGTGGCACTGACAGAAGGATCTGTATATCCCAGAAAAGACATCTGAAAGGGAAGCAGAAGAAATGCTCCTGAAACCCCTCCCATTGACGTAAAAAAAGAAATCACAAAAGCAACAACCGGGGGAACCCACCAATGAACATATATGCCTGCGGTCTGAAAAAACATCTGTAGAATCCTGTATGTTTCACTTATATGCAGATATCAGTCTAAAACCAATCTGAAGCAAACGCAAGCAGCAATTTCAGGCTGATCACTCCTGCACACATCAACGGCAGATGGACACCTTGTATGAAACCTGCATCCTTCAGGCGGATCAACAGGGCTTGGCACATCACCTTTAAGCACCATCCTTGCTGAAATATTCTTGGCATCAATGGATGGAATATAACGGCTTCACAAAACCAAAGGCATGAGCGAAGTCTGCCACCAGGCGATTGTTGTACCGACCCTTTCAAATTTTATATTCTCTTTTTCTTCGATTCTGCGAATCCAGTTACCAAGGCCGGAACCATGGTGAATGACAAGAGGTGTGCTGTGGAAAGGAAGAATATCAAGATCAAGGCGATACATGCTTATGGTGGCATTGATCCTGCGGGAAATTTCAGGGCTGTCCCATGGAGTGGGGTGTATGAATCCGTGGTTGCCGCCTTCCTGCCTGAGATAACCCAGGTGGGAGGGATATCTGGATTTCAGCGATCTTATGGCTTTGACTGCATCAAGATTGAGTTTGCGGGTCACTCCCTTGTTAAGATTTTTTAAAATTATATCGTCAAAGGATTCAAACCCTATTGAAGACAGCAGGATTCTGACATCTTTTTTTACCGCTGTTTTTAAAGCCTTTTCCAGACTGGAAAGCCCTTTTAAAAGATAATCAGCCCTGAGCGTAAGATTGATCCTGGAAAGGGATATTGACAGCTCATCAGCCATTTCAAATATTGAACCAAGTTTTGGAAGTGGACTTTCATTGATGAGCTCAAACGGGATTTTCCTGCCGTCAGGACCATCCGGCAGGCAGGACAGCTGCTGTTTCACAGAGGCATAACCAAGCGCTCCCATATAACCCTTGTCCGCAGCAACATCACAGAATGAACACCCTTTCTGACAAAGCGTAACTGAAGATGCTGAGCAGGATATTTTCTCAAATTCAAAAGGATAGTCAATGCTGATTTCTCCAGTGCGGGCAGCATGCTGGCATCCGATCTGCTGCAGTACCTGGGCGCAGGAAATTGTCACAGGCTCAAACCTGCCGTTTTCAAGCCTGTAAAGAGTGTTCCAGTCAACCCTTGAAAGCATATTATCATCCCAGTTTCCAGAAGGGTTCAGCACAGTGATTTCATTTTCATTTTTATATGCCATACCTTTAAAATCTGAAATCTGCGCTTCAGGGTCAGGGCCTGATTCAAGCAAAGGAATGATCTGCTGGGCCGGGCCCTGGACTGCAAAACAGAAACAATCAGACAAGCCCCTGAACCTGTGCGAAAAATCCTGCCATTGTGTTTCTCCCAGAAAATCAGCTCCTGCCTGGGGGCCTGCAAGTATTGTCAGAAATCCCTTTTTCTTTAAAGAGCCTGCAAACTCAAAAAGATCCTGTCTGCCTCCCAGTGTTGAAAAAGCCACAATACCGGGTTTACCTTCAAAATACCCATCAATGGCTGATCCAAGTTTCTTTTTGTCGTCCTCATTGGTGACAGCAACAACAATGGCATTATATTCAGTATTGTCATTAATAATGGTGGCAGCCATCTGAGGGCCTAAAAGACCATAGGATTCACCGCTGAAATAGCCTGTGATGATCACAATTCTTTTTGTTCTTCCGGCCATGCAAAAAAAATCCCCCGGATCTTAACTTGTGCTGGTAAAAAAAATACTGCACACCAGCCTGAAGCTTCAGACAGTATGCAGTATTTTTCAGTTAATCAATTTTTTTGTCTGTAAAATAAAACAGACGATCATGTCTCCTTCAATGCAACCTTCTGGCTTGTTGCATGCAGCCTGCGTGCTGCTTCCTGTTTTTTCAGGATGGCAACATCGTCCACCTCAACATATTCAAGTGCCTGTACTTCACAGAATCTCACACATTGAGGGTCTCCGTCACAAAGGTCGCATTTGAAAACCCGCCTGTCAATGGAATTGAATCCCATTGCTCCGAACGGACATACAGCAACGCATGACCTGCATCCAATGCATTTGTCATAATCCACTTCGATTCTGTTAAGATCATCATTGCGGGAAATCGCATTTGCCGGACACACTGCCATGCATGGTGCATCCTGGCACTGCTGGCAGGCCATTGGAATATATACACCGTCCATTTCCCATTTCATTATTCTGATACGGCTCCGGGTCGGATTGGAAGACCCGTCATGTTTTACCGCGCACACCAGTTCACACAGCCTGCACCCTGTACATTTTTCAGGGTTTATCATCAGGACCTTATCCTTTTTATCCATGATATACTCCTTTCAAACTTTACAGCAGATGAGAGGGCTCATTTTCCAGCCCAAGCCGCTTCAGGGTTTCTTTCTTTGGTCTGCCTTGTTTATCCAGCCCCTTGTGCTCATAGAACTCATCAATCATTTTTACAAATTTTTCCCTGTCAATGCTTGTCCCGACAACATCAGGAGCACCTCTCAGGCAGGGCTCGTCAAAATACCGGTGATTTATCATGTCGCCCTTTTCAAGGTCATCTCTTTTAAGGCCTTCTCTCAGGTTGAAAAGCCTTTCAAGCATATTGCATCTTTCAGAGATTTCCCATAATTCTTCAGGTGTGAACTCAAGGCCTGTATTGTAATACAATACCTTGGGCCAGTCTTCAAAATTGGGCAGGGTTGCACCAAGAAAAGTAGTATGATACTTGCAGATTCCAAGACAGTCAACTCCCATGTAGCAGTTTTCCTGCCAGAACACCTGCCATGCTTTTCCAATATATTCTGTGTGTTCTGAAGACAATGGGCCTTCATATGGTATGGGGCTTGAATAGATTCTGCGCAGAACTTTTTCAGGCAGATGGTAAAGGTCAATGGCGGGCCGGCTTCTCAGATGGTCAGAACCTCTTGAGGCTGTAGCTATGTTAAGTGCCAGGGCAGGGGTTGCCCTTTCATCTGAATGAAGGTTGCTCATTCCCTTGACCTGAATCAGATAATCAAATGAATTTTTACCGAAAATTTTCGAAGCCTGGATACCTCCGCTGGCAAGGGCATCAGCCACCTTGCCTTTTCTGTAGCAGATGCGTTCAACCATTTCAAGCAGAGCCTCATCATTGCCGAATCTTAAATCAAGCCCGTCTGTATCCTTGCTTGTGATAATGCCTTCTTCATAAAGCTCCATTGCCCATGCAATCAGAGAACCGACTTCAAGGTTGTCCATACCGAACTGGTCAACAAGATGATTTCCGGTCAGAACCGTTTCAGCGCTCCTGCAGTCTGGCTCAGCCCCGAATGCGCCCTGGGAAGTGTATTCCGGGCCTTCATCATATGCACCCTTATACGGGCCGGAAGGAATCCTGTACTGGGCACGGCAGTGAACCTGGCACCCGAAACATCCTGACATGTGATATGGGCCCACTGTTTCCTCACAGATCTCATCAAGTCTTTCCGGTTCAATATCATCTGCATATTCGCACTGGTTGTACTGAAAATTTCTGGTACGCAGGCCGCCCCATGAGTTGGTGGCTCCCCAGATAAACGGAGTTCCAAGTGTTCCCTGGGTTTTATTCACCTTTGCCGAAGTAATCTGATCAATAAAACGCTTGTTGTATTCAAGAGCTTCAACAGGATGGGCAATCTTTATATCCATTGTGCCGCGGCAGGCAATTGCCTTGAGATTTTTTGAGCCCATTACAGCACCCATTCCTGTGCGTCCGCCTGCATTTTTTATCCCTGTCATTACATTGGCAAAAGCAACAAGATTTTCACCGGCAGGGCCGCACACCATGGATTTTACTTCCTGGTCATTGAGCTCATCCCTGATTGCCCACTGGGTTTCAGTCGTGGTTTTTCCCCACAGATGTTCTGCACTTCTGATTTCTATTTCGCCGTCATGTATGAAAATATAACTTGGTTTCTCTGCCCTGCCCTTGATGACAAGATGGTGAAATCCTGCCCACGCCATTTCAGGAGCAAAGAATCCGCCCATGTTGCAGGAACCAAGAAGACCGGTCAGGGGAGATTTTGCCATCACATGGGTTCTTGCTGTTGCAGAGGCACAGGTTGCAGTAAGAATGCCTCCGCTGACTATCAGAGGATTGTCTGGGCCAAGGGGATCACAGCCCTTTTTGGAGTGATTCAGTAAAAGATACGCGTCAAGGCCTCTGCCACCCAGAAATTTTTTCCTGATATCCAGAGGAATCGGCCTGATATCTATTTCTCCGGTGGTCAGGTTAATATATGCTATTTTCCTGTTCAGTGCCATATCATTTGCCCTCCATCTTTTTCTTCAATGCCTCTTCGGCAATTTTCTTGTTCACGTCCCAGACAGGCCCGCGAATTCTTGGAAAATTCTTGTCCACCCATGCTATGCGGAACTCGCATTTACAGACCGGGCATTTTACACGATCTGCGCCGGGCTTCGGCTCAAGCCTTCCCATACAGCTTGGATTATGGCACCTAACTTTACCGTAGGTTCTGGTTTTACGCAGACTTTCGGCACCCGATAACTTGTTGGTATCAACTGCCATGGTGACCCTCCTTTGTTGTTGATAGATTGATGTATATAAAAAGCAAATAAATCCTGCTCACCCCATCGAGTTTATCCTGACTGACATGATTGCGGCTGACCCTGAAAAATCTGTGCATATATTTATTATTGCAATTTTCTAAAATTCATAATAATGAACATTAATACAATTAATAGTATTGTTATATTGTTGTCAAGCTATTTTTTAGCTATGTTGTAAAAATATAAATTCATCATGGTGAACAATTAAAAAAAAATATCAGGCTCCCATTGTAAAAAAAGCCTTTGCCATCCTGGATGAAATTTCAAAAGCCCCGGGCGGGTTAAGGATAAGTGAAATCTCATCCAAACTTGACATCAGCAAAAGCACGGTTCACGGGATCACAGCAGCACTTGAAGACCAGGGTGCTCTTGTAAGAGATACTGTTACCAAAAGATTTTCCATAGGAATCACCCTCATTGAGCTTGGCAAGGCAGCATATGAGCGCATTGATTTCAAGAACCTTGCCCGTCCTGTCATGGAAGAACTGATGGAACAATGCCAGGAATCTGTATTTTTAGGAATAAGAAACGGCAACAAGGTCACTGTGATTGATATTGTGGAATCAAGAAAAGATTTCAAGATAAGTTCACCCATAGGAACAGCCCTGCCGCTCATGGCAGGAGCAACCGGCAAGCTGTTCCTGTCCAGAATGGACCCGGATGAGCTTAAAAAATATCTTCAGTCAAACCCTCTGGTCAAATACACTGAAAATTCCATTACTGACCCTGATCAATACATGGAAGAACTTAAACAGATAAAAAAAAACGGATTTGCAACAGATGATGAGGAATATATATCAGGAGTAAGGGCTGTTGCAGCACCTGTGATACGCTGCGGAGCATATCTGCCTGCCATATGGGTTGTCGGATTCAAGGCTTCCATGTCTGATGCCAAGCTTTCAGCAATAACAGACCAGACATGCAGGGCAGCAGATATGATAAGTAGAAAACTGTCCGGACCGTGCTGATCACGATGAGTCTTCAAGGCTGCCGGCATACAGCTCAACCGGATGAGCCACCCTGATTTTTGCCCTGTTTTTTGCAAGAATATCAGAAATCTGCATCATGCATGCAGGGCATCCTGTGGCAATACAGGAACATCCTGTTTCCACAATGTTTTCATATTTCAGTTTTCCTATGTCCATGGAAATATCATAGTGAAGCAGGTTGAAGCTTCCTCCCATGCCGCAGCATTTATCAGCATCCTTCATTTCAACCAGGTCCATGCCTGCGGCCCTGATCACAGCCCTTGGCTCAGACGCCACTCCAAGGGATTTTTTCAGGTGGCATGGATCATGGTATGTCACCTTCTGCCCGTGAACATCCTGCCGGTCTTCATCCATTTTCACGACATCAACCAGAAACTGGTTTATATCAAGAGTTCTACTGCCAAGCTCCTGTACAAACCTGGTGCAGACATCTGATGAGCCGCTGTAAAACACAGGCCATAGTTTCCTGATTGTGGAAGTGCATGTAGCGCATGCAGTTACAATATAATCAAAGCTCTGTGCTGAAAAAAGTTTTACATGATGCTCAACAAGGTGATTAAAAGTTTTCATATCTCCTGAAGACAAAGCCGGAATCCCGCAGCACCCCTGATCCTGCGGAATATAAACCACTGCTCCATGATGGGCAAAAACCTTTATGCATGCATGGGCAATACCGGGCAGAATCTTGTCAATGAGACAGCCTGTAAAAAAGATCACTTTTGGCCCGCGGTTTTTCCTTATAGTGTCCAGGCTGGGCAGTGATCTGTGAAAGGGTACCGGCGCAAGGGGCATGAAGTGCCTGTCTCTCAGCAGAGGGGAAACAAGCCTTGCGCATGAAGTTCCCTGAAAATTATCTTCCTTTTTCGTTAAAACCATCTGAAACTTTTCTGCATACAGGGCAATGGAGTCAAATCTGCCCGGCTCTGCAAGCAGTTTTCTTAAAACAAGCTTTTTAACGGAAGACAATCCTTTGTATTCTGTGATTATGGCTCTGGCTTTAATGAATATTTCAAGGGTAGTGACACCACTTGGACAATTTACCTGACATGCTCCACATAAAAGACATTTGTTAAGACGTTTTTCAACCCCGTCAGGGTCTGAAAACATATTGTGCATCAATCCGTCAACCAGGGCAAGTTTCCCCCTTGCCACATCAGCTTCCATGCCTGTAACCCCGAACACAGGACATACAGACTGGCACATCCCGCACCGCGTGCATTCTTCAAGCCGGGTCTGAAATCTTTTTATCCTGTCTGCTAATTTTTTCATAATGCCCATATTATCAGGTATTGCCCACAAAAAAAACAGCAATTGCCGGCTATCACACACGACCCCATAAACAGGTACAAAAATCCTGTTCATTTTTTTATTTGCCTTAACCTTATATTCATTATAATGTAAACGTTGTTTACTTTTGTGAACCATATTCATTCAGGAGGGGGGAAGGGCGCAATGTATGATCACATAGGACAGATGATAAAAGAATCAGTAAAGCAGAATGCAGATCACACCGCAGTAAAATTCAAAAAGAACAGCAGATGGGAGTCTCTTACATATACTGAATTCGGCAAAATGATAGACACTCTTGCATGCGCCCTGATAAACGCCGGTGTCAATCCAGGAGACAATATAGGCATTTATTCTGCCAACCGCTATGAGTGGGCTGTTACAGATTTTGCATGTGCCATTGCAGGAGCTGTTTCCGTGCCTATTTATGCCACCAATACAAAAGAGCAGGCAGAATTCATCATAAAGGACGCAAAAATCAGGCTTGTTTTCACGGGCAATGAATTTCAGTATAAAAATATTGAAAAAATTGTATCGCAGGGCAGGCCATTGAAGCTGATAAGCTATGACCACGCCATTGATACTGATCCCGAGTTTGCACACAGCTTTAGAAAATTCATTACAATTGAAAATCAGGCGAAATTCAGCAAAGAAATTTCAAAGCGCCTTGCACAAATAAAAAAACATGATACAACCACAATAATATACACTTCCGGTACAACCGGAAATCCCAAGGGAGTCATGCTGACCCATGCCAACCTTTTTCACCAGTGCATGGCTGTTGACAAGAATTTTACAATAAGCTCCAGGGATGTTTCCCTGTGTTTTCTGCCCTTAAGCCATGTTTACGAACGCATGTGGTCATATTTTGTCTTTTTCAAGGGCGCAACCCACACCTACCTTGAAGACCCAAAAAAAATCATTGAAACCCTGAAAGAGGTAAAGCCAACTGCCATGGTCTCGGTTCCAAGGCTTTATGAAAAAATCTTTGCAGCTGTCATGAATGCCCAGGAAAATGCCTCGTCCCTTAAGAAAACGCTTTTTCAAAGGGCACTCATAACAGGAAAAAAATATGCCTATGCAAAAAAAAACAGATTGCCGATATCTTTAGGGCTGAAGCTCAGGCACAAATTTTTTGACAAAATTGTGCTGAAAAAAATCAGAGATGTGGTTGGAGGAGAAAAAAACTTTTTTTCAGCAGGAGGAGCTCCGCTTGAGCAGTCCATTGAGGAATTTTTCTTTGCATGCGGAATTTTGATCTGCCAGGGATACGGACTTACAGAGACTTCTCCCATGATTTCCTACAACACCCCTGATGCCTTTAAATTCGGAACCGTTGGAAAACCTGTGCCAGGATGCAGGGTAAAAATAGCAGAAAACGGAGAAATACTGGTAAAAGGCCCGCAGGTCATGAAAGGATATTACAACAACCCGGAAAAAACTTCACAGGCCATTGTTGACGGATGGTTTAGAACCGGAGATGTGGGAGAATTCGATTCAGACGGATTTTTAAAGATTACCGACAGAATCAAGGATATAATCATAACATCAGGGGGCAAAAACATTGCTCCCCAACGCATTGAAACACTCATAGGCAAGGATTTTTTCATTGAACAGATTGTAACCATTGCGGATAAACGCAAATTTGTCAGTGCGCTTGTTGTTCCGTCATTTGAAGCTCTTGAAACCTGGGCGGCAAAAAAACAGATTCCCTTTGGTTCGCGCGATGAACTTGTAAGTCATCCTGAAGTGATACAATTTTTTGCAAAACGCATTGAAATCCATTCAAAAACCCTTGCCCGTTACGAAACCATAAAAAAATTCAGGCTGATATCAGAGCCTTTCACGGTTGAAGGCGGAGAAATCACACCCACACTGAAACTGAAGCGCAAAAATATCAATGAAAAATACAAGGACCTGATTGACTCCATATATAATTAAAACCCAACAATCAAGAAAGGGATCTGCGAGTGACAGTCACTCGCAGATCCCTTTTTAATTTTCTGGTAGGCACGAGCGGACTTGAACCGCTGACTTCTACCATGTCGGGGTAGCACTCTACCAACTGAGTTACGCGCCTGAATAATACAGGCATCTTAATATCAAAACAGCACACCAGTGTCAAGCATGTGCAGCAATTCTCACAGAGCCGGGTTTATTCTGTGGTATTATTGTTTAATATCCTGATCCTCCAGGGTATTCTGATTTTCATCCATAACAGGGCCTGATGATTTTTCAATAAATTTTACAGACACAAGATCATCTGAAACATCTGAAATCTCAAGACCGAATCCTTCAAAGGTTTTCAGCATGACTGCATCGGCAAACTGGGCCGGCCTTCCTTTATAGAAAATCTGAAGCACAGCATAGTCTGTGCCTATTTCCTTTGGCTGCATGTTCTCAATCCCGGGCATCTGTTTAAGCCGCTGTTTCAGGGCAATATAGCGTGCAAGAAAATTGTCCCCCTGAATTTTCAGATCAAAGCTGTGTTCCTTTCTCAGATTGTTTGACCAGTAGGCATCAATTTTTTCAATGAGATCAGAACCTGACAGCTCTGCCGCCTTGACAAGTGCAAGATGATTTCCTGTCTGGACAGATTCACTTTTAACAACAGCCTGTACCCTGGATACCACCGCTTTTTCACCGGTTTCAAGATTATAGGCTTCAAGGGTGATCTGCGCATTAAATGTCTTTTCTTCTCCCATGCGGTTGATTGCCTCTGAGGCATTTGCCCTGCCCAGGACAATCATGTCTGCCTTCATCTGCCTGCCCAGGTTTTCTGCTGCATCAATATCATAAATCGAATTGAAATTTATATTGTAAAAAGCAGGGTCAGGCCGGTCTGAACCTGCTCCTATCACATCAAAACGGTTCTTAATCATCTTTTCAATAATTATACGCTCTGCATCTGATTTATAAGGCTCTGGATTATGGCCCCACCAGTATCTGGGCAGAACATCGCCTGAAGTCTGCTCTGCAATGAAAAACAAAATCACAGGCTTGTCCTTGTGGGCATTGAGCACTCTTGCGTCAATCAGTGTTTTTTCAAGCAGGTTCATGTCCACCCTTGATTCAACAGCAGTCAGATAAAATCCATTATCCTCTATTCCCCCAAGCACCCTGTAGGCAATAATATAATCTCTGGCGCGCGGAATTATCTTGCCATAAAAAAAATCAAGGCCTGCTGCAAAAACAGGTCTTGATACAAGGCTGGCAAATGCATTCTGAAGGGCCATATCAAGAGCAGAAGATACAGAATGCTGTTTTGCCTGCTGTATATTATTTTCTGTTATCCTTGTTTTTGCCGCAGTAACACATGTAAACACGCTGTTTTCACTGCCGGCACGGGCCATGGCAGGCAATCCTGCCAGAAAGACAAGCAAGACAAGAGCTGCACCTGATTTTTTAAGCATTTTTCACACCTTTCGTTCTATGGAATAATCTGCAATCATGTCCAGAAGCTGACCAGAATCAGTTCCGGCAAATTGTTCAAGACACAACTTTGCTTTTTTCACATGATCTTCTGCTTTTTGACGGGTATATTCAATGCCGCCGTATTCATACAATTTTGCTTTGAATTTTTTAAATACTTCTGTATCAAAATTCTCCATTTGAGTCACATGGCACATCCATTTCCTGTCTTCAGAAGAAGCCCGGCCAAGGGAATAAATCAGAGGCAGGGTAAGTTTTCCCTCGCGCAGGTCTGCACCGGGATTTTTTCCCAGAGTCTGTGCATCAGCAGTATAATCCAGAAGATCATCTGCCATCTGAAATGCCATGCCAAGATGAAATCCGTATTCAGACAAGGCATGTACCTTCCGGTTCTTTGCCTTTGCAAGCACAGCTCCGCTTCTGCATGCCCCCCGTATCAGGACAGCAGTCTTTTTTTTAATAATTTCAAGATATTGATCTTCTGACAGATCAGATTTTCCCTTGTTTGAAAGCTGGTCTATCTCCCCCTGTGACATATCTCCTGTAATTTCTGCAATAATGGAAATAATTTCAGGCTCCCCTGTTTCAGCAGCAATTTCAAGGGATTTTGCCAGAAGAAAATCTCCTGTAAGCACCACCTCAGGAGCAGACCATTTAAGATGAGCAGCTTTTTTACCGCGCCTTACCTGAGCTTCGTCCACCACATCATCATGCAGAAGCGTTGCAGCATGCAGATATTCAAAAATTGTGGAAAACCTGATCTCAAACCCGGTGCAATATCCGCAGGCACGGGCGCTGTGAACCATTAAAAGAGGTCTTAAACGCTTGCCTCCGCTGAAAAGAAGATGGGAAGCAATTTTTCTGACCAGTTCTGTATTGGGGTCAAGCTGATCTTCAAGCGCTTTTTCAATTTTTTCAAGATCAGGCGCTGCCATTTCAATAATCTGCTGCTTCAAGGTTTTTGTCATGCAATCTCTCCTGCAATATCATATTCAAACCCCTGGGTGATCCTTACCCTGACAAATTCTCCTATTTCAAGCCCGTCAGAATAGATAAAGGTAACCCCGTCCACTTCAGGGGCCTGAAACATTGTCCTTCCGATATATACACCCGGTTCAGGATTTTCTTCAACAAGAACCTTGTGAATTTCTCCCACGCGGGACAGGTTGATTGATTCTGAAATCTCTGCCTGGGCCTGCATGATCATGTCATGGCGCTTCTGTGCAATATCATGAGGAACATGATTTGCAAAAGAATGGGATTTAAGATCATGGGAATCAGAATAGATAAACACACCCAGGTGTTCAAAACGCACATCTTTCACAAACTGCACAAGTGTCTGAAAATCCTTTTCAGTTTCCCCTGGAAAACCTACAATCAGAGTGGTTCTCAGTGAAGCCGCAGGATCAAGTTCTCTTATGGTTCTGAAAAGGCAGTACAGGTCTTCACGGGTATAGGGCCTGCCCATTTTTTTCAGTATGTCTGATGAAGCATGCTGAACAGGAACATCATAGTATGAGCATATGCTTCTGCCTGTGCTTACGGTTTTTATTACAGACTCTGTGAGTGTTGAAGGATGGGTGTATAAAAAGCGTATCCATATATCACGGTTGCCTGATTTCTGAAGCTGTGCATCAAGGCGCGCCAGAACATTGTCAAACCCTGTATCATCCTTTAAATCCCTGCCATAATCTGTTGTGTTTTCAGCGGTCAGGATAATCTCCTTTACTCCACGGGCAGCAAGGTCAGATGCTTCAAGGCATATATCAGCCACAGGCCTTGACCTCTGCCTGCCGCGCAGTTCAGGTATTATGCAGTATGTGCAATGCCTGCTGCATCCTTCTGATACCTTGATATAGGCAGAATAATCACAGATCAGCTTTCTTGATTCACCAGGGAGCTGAAAGCTTCGGGTGCCAGGATCGGGAAACAGGACAAAAGGCTTGTCACAACCAGCTTCAACTGCATCAACAATGGCATCACAGGCTGCTGTGCCCAGAAATGCATCAACCTCAGGAAGCGTGGAAACAAGATCAGAATCATTTTTATAACGCTGAACAAGGCAGCCTGTGACAATAAGTCTTTTGCATTTTCCTGTCTTCTTCAGTTCTGCCATCTGCAAAATGACATCAACAGCCTCCTCAGAGGCTGTTGAAATAAATCCGCAGGTGTTGACAATCACTGCCTCAGCACAGGCAGGATCATCTGTGACAGAATGTCCGCGGGCTGCAAGCTTTCCCAGCATGATTTCACTGTCAACCCGGTTCCTTGAGCAGCCCAGGCTTTCAAGAAAAACAATCATATGGACTTGGCCATGAGATCTCCCAGCTGCCTGGAAAATCTTGCAGGGTTCTCAAGTTTGCCGCCTTCGCTTATGACAGCAATATCAAACAGAAGCTCACTGTACTCCTTCAGCACAGGGTTTGTTGTGTCTGTCTCAAATATTTCTTTCATCTTTGCCATAACAGGGTGGTTGATATTGACTTCAAGCACCCGTTTCTGTTCAGGGGTTTTCTGACCTGAAGCCTTGAGAATTTTCTCCATATAGGCGCTCATTGCCCAGTCATCGCCGGAAAGACAGGAAACAGAATCCTTGAGCCGCTTGGAAACAGCAACATCCTTGACCTTTGATTCAAGCTTGCCCTTGATAAATGACAGCAAAGCAGAATATTCATTCTTTTTTTCATCATCCACTTTTTCAAGGTCAAGATCACCTTTTTCAGCGCTTTTAAGTTTTTTATCCTTATATTCGGTCAAAGACTGGGTAACCCATTCGTCAATGGGATCAACCATTAAGAGAACTTCATAATCCTTTGCCTTTAAAGACTCCAATAAAGGAGAATTCATCAGGGAAGCCAGGTTCTCGCCTGTCAGATAATAAATTTCCTTCTGGTCTTCCTTCATGTTCTCAATATATTCATCAAGTGAAATATATTTTCCGTCAGATTTGGTTGTTTTGTATCTTAAAAGGGCGGCAAGCCTTTCTTTGTTTTCAAAATCTGTCGGGATTCCGGCTTTCAGGGCCTGACCGAATTCATTGAAAAACTCCTCGTATTTTTCCTTATCCATGTTTTCCAGCACGGAAAAAATCTGTTTGACCAGGTTTCTGCGTATATTTCTTATCAGACGGTCTTCCTGAAGAATCTCACGGCTCACGTTGAGGTTAAGATCAGGAGCATCCACAACACCCTGAACAAATCCAAGATATTCTGGCAGAAGCTCCTTGCAGTCATCCATTATAAAAACACGCTTGCAGTACAATTGCATGCCATGTTTTCTTTCCGGCCTGAAAAGATCAAACGGGGCTTTGGAGGGCAGATACATAAGAACATCATACTCTGTGACACCCTCAAAGCGTTTGTGAATCACTTCCAGGGGCTTGTCCCAGTTATGGGAGATATGTTTGTAAAACTCCTCATGTTCTTCGCTTGTAACCTCGTCTTTGGGTTTGGCCCATATGGCTTTTCTGGAATTTAAGACCTCGTCCTTTCTTACCTTTCTGAATGTGTCTCCTATGGGCTTGCCGCTTGAGTCCTTGATTATTTCATTTTCAGGAATGGGCTCTGTCTTTTCAACATTCATGATAATGGGATAGGTAACAAAATCAGAATGTTTTTTAACAATATTCTGAATGGTGAATTCGTCGGTAAAATTCTGTTCACCTTCTTCAGGGTCTTTGAGATAAAGGGTAATGGTTGTCCCGCGCTTCTCCTTTTCTATTTCCTGGACAGTGTATGTACCCTTGCCGTCTGATTCCCATCTGACACCCTTTTCTTCACCTGGTGCCTTTGTGTCTATTCTTACCTTGTCTGCAACAATAAAGGCTGAATAGAATCCCACACCAAACTGTCCTATAAGTTCCGGGGACAGGGAATTTTCCTTTCTGGAATTTTCCACTGCCTTCATGAATGCAGCAGTTCCTGACTGTGCAATTGTTCCGATATTTTCATTGACCTCATCAAAGGTCATGCCGATTCCATTGTCTGAAATCTGAAAAGTATTGTTTTCAGGATCAAGTGCTATTCTGATGTGATAATCATTGTCATCTGCAAAAAGCTCAGGCTCTGTCTGCTCCCTGAACCTTGCCTTGTCAATTGCGTCTGAAGCATTTGAGATAAGCTCCCGCACAAATATTTCCCTGTTGGAATAAAGGGAATTGATAATAAGATGCAGAAGCTGCTGCACCTCGGTTTTGAATTTGCGTGTCTTTTTTGCTCCCATTGTTACTCCTGTTTTTTTAATTATCATTCATAAAATTTTTTAATAATAATTGTGGCAAAAAATAAAATGTCAAGACATGACATGATAATGCTCAGGCCGGGGTGAAAAACAGGTACCAGGAATTACCGGGGTGATTTTAAAAAAATTGAATTTTTCAATAATAACTGATATTAAGAAAGCTTAAATTTTAAGGAAACTTTTAATATGCATTACGAAGGCATGATTATAAGGCCGCCAAGCGAGGCCAACAGCATTTTACTGCAGATCACACTGGGATGTTCCCATAACAAATGCACTTTCTGCGGTACATTCAGGGAAAAACGCTTTGATATCAAAAAAGATGATATCATATTTGAGGATATAGAATTTGCCAGAAAATACTGCAGAAACCAGAACCGTGTTTTTCTGTGTGACGGGGATGCAATGATTGTTCCCCAGAAACGCCTGGTTAAAATTCTGGAAAGAATAAGGCAGCGTCTTCCCTGGGTGGAAAGAGTGGGGCTTTACGCCAATACCAAGGGAATCGGCATGAAAACCGATGACCAGTTGAGGCAGTTGCGCGATCTTGGTGTAAAAATAGCATACATGGGGCTTGAATCAGGTGATGACAGGACTCTTAAGGATATAAGAAAAGGCGCTGATTCCGCAAAAATGATCCGCATGGGAAAACGCCTTAAAGAAGCGGGTATCAAACTGTCCGTCACAGTCCTTGTCGGCCTTGCAGGCCGTGAAAGATCAAAAATCCACGCCCGGGAAACAGGCAGGGTGCTGTCTGCCATGGATCCTGATTTTGTGGGTGCCCTGACCCTGATGCTCATACCGGGAACAGAGCTTTATGAACAATATGAAAAAGGCGAGTTTGAGCTTCCAAGCCCTGAGGAAATGCTTGAGGAACTGGGCATAATGATTGCCTCAACAAATCTTTCAGACGGTCTTTTTCATGCGAACCATGCTTCAAACTATCTTCCCATACGGGCAAGGCTGCCCCGGGACAAGGAAAAAACACTTGAACTGATTTCACAGGCACTCAGGGGAAATGTGGCTTTAAAGCCTGAATCCATGAGAGCCTTGTAACACAAAATTTATCATACAGGAGAAACCTGCCATGGCAAATGCCGAAACCAATATTGACCAGTTAAGCATCACAACCATAAGAACCCTCTGCATGGATGCTGTCCAGAAAGCAAATTCAGGACATCCGGGCGCGCCCATGGGACTTGCGCCGGCAGCATATGTATTGTTCAAAAAATTTTTAAGGCACAACCCTGCAAACCCTGCCTGGATAGACAGAGACAGGTTTGTTCTTTCAGGAGGCCATGGATCATCGCTTCTGTACAGCCTCTTATATCTGTTCGGATACGGGCTTGAGCTCGATGACCTGAAAAATTTCAGGCAATGGGGTTCAAGAACTCCCGGCCATCCTGAATACGGCATGACCCCAGGGGTTGAAACCACTACAGGCCCGCTGGGTCAGGGTATTGCGAACGCAGTGGGCATGGCAATGGCAGAGGCACATCTTGCCCGGCGTTTCAACAAAGAAGGCCAGGAAATCATAAATCATTACACCTATGTAATGTGCGGGGACGGCGACCTCATGGAAGGAGTGGCCTTTGAAGCAGCATCCCTTGCAGGCCATCTCGGGCTTGGAAAACTGATCTGCCTTTATGATGACAATTCCATCACAATTGAGGGAAAAACAGATATCACATTTACAGAAGATGTAAAAGACAGATTTGAAAGCCTTGGCTGGCATGTGGCAACGGTTGAGGACGGCAATGATACAGAAGCCCTGCAGAAGGCCATACAGGCCGGGAAAGATGCTGTTGCAAGGCCCAGCCTTATCCGGATAAAGACCCATATTGCATATGGAAGTCCCAACAAGCAGGATTCTTCCGGAGCCCATGGCTCCCCGCTCGGAGAAGAGGAAATAAGGCTTACCAAACGTTTTTACGGAGTACCTGAAGACAAAAGTTTCCATGTACCTGAAGAAGTGCTTGAAAACTGCAGAAAAGCAGTGAAATTCGGCCAGGGCTTTGAAAATGCATGGCAGGAAACTTTTGACGTATACAGGGAAAAATATCCTGAAGATGCTGCAAAATTTGTGGATGCCATAAGCTCTTTTCTGACAAAGGGCTGGGCCGACCAGATTCCCCAGTTCAAACCTGATGATGATCCCATTGCCACAAGGGCTGCCTCAGGCAAGGTGCTCAATGCCATTGCAGACAGGCTTGACACGCTTATGGGCGGCTCTGCCGACCTTGCGCCTTCAAACAAGACCTATATTGAAAATTCTCCTGATTTTCAGAAAGGCTCTTTCCAGGGTCGCAATATCAGGTTTGGAGTACGTGAACATGCCATGGGAGCCATACTTTCAGGCATGTATCTGCATTCAGGTGTGCGCCCCTATGGAGGCACATTTCTTGTCTTTGCCGACTACATGCGGCCTGCAATAAGAGTGGCTTCCCTGATGAAGCTGCCTGTAATCTATGTTTTCACCCATGACAGCGTTGCCGTGGGAGAAGACGGGCCTACGCACCAGCCTGTGGAGCATATTGCATCTTTAAGGGCAATACCCAACCTTGTTGTCATAAGGCCTGCTGACGCCAATGAAACAGCGCTTGCATGGAAACAGGCCCTTGTCACCCTTGATGCACCCACAGCATTGATCTTAAGCCGCCAGAAACTTCCCATACTTGATACAACTCACAAAGACGGTGATTTTCAATATGGGGCATATGCAGTAAAAGCCGTGGCTGATCCTGATATCATACTCATTGCCACAGGCTCTGAAGTGCATGTATGTGTCAGTGCAGCAGATATTCTTGAAAAAGAACATAATATCAGGGCCAGTGTGGTTTCCATGCCTTCATGGGAATTGTTTGAAAAGGCCCCTGCTCCGTACAGGGAAAGAATCCTGCCCTGTGATGTTAAAAAAAGGATTGCAGTTGAAGCCGGAATTTCCATGGGCTGGGAAAAATATACAGGTTCTGAAGGCAAAATCATCGGAATAGACAGGTTCGGAGCTTCTGCCCCCGGCGGAACAGTTCTTGAAAAATACGGATTTACACCCCAAAATATTGTTGAAAATGCACTTGAGCTTTTAAAGGATTGAGAACCTTAAAAAAGGAGTCCTGCCATGCAGATCAGCATTAAAACAGATGCAAGAACCCAGATGCTTGATATTACAGAAAAGGTAAGGGAAGCTGTAAAAAAATCAGGCATCCGGAACGGGCTTGTGCATATTTTTTCCATGCATACAACAGGTGCTGTAACAATCAATGAAAATGCCGATCCTGCCGTTGAAACGGATATTTTAAATACCATCAACAAAATTGTCCCATGGGATGACAATTTCAGGCACATGGAAGGCAATTCAGCAGCCCATATAAAGGTCAGCCTTTTCGGGCCGTCAGAGCTTATACCCCTTGAAAACGGCAGCCTTGTGCTGGGAACATGGCAGGGGATCTATTTTTGCGAATTTGACGGCCCCAGAACAAGAAAGGTGAATATTCAGGTTATAAAAGCTTAAATTAAGGGAAAAGACAGGCTCAGTTCAGGTCGTCTTTTGGCGGTTTGAGCACTGGAACCCTGAAAACAGGGACACCTTCCTTTTCAAGGAGCTTGTCTTCCTCTTTTGTGGTTGTTCCCCGGATGTTGCGGTATTCCTCTGTGCCGTAATGCATTTTAAGAGCATGCTCTGTAAAGCCTGAACCAACATCTTCAAAATTTTTCTCAACATATTCAGCCACTTTTTCAGTGAGCTCAGCCATGGCTTCCTGGCCTGCCTGGATTGCGCTTTCTGACAGGCGGGGATCTGACGAGCCTGAAGATTTTTTAATGGCAATGGGGTGAAGCTTCTGCACAACAGCAGTTGTATCGCACACAGGACAGGTCAAAATTCCCTGGTCCTGCTGATTTTTCAAATCCTCTTTATCATCAAACCAGCCTTCAAAGGTATGGCCGTTTTCACATTCAAGATCAAATACTATCATTTTAATTAATCCGGTTTACACCTGTGGCAATATTAAAACAATAATCTCCCATCTTTTCATAACTGGAAACAAGGGCAATGAAGAACACCCCGGTATCAACGGAGCACTCACCATTTCTGAGCCGCTCTATATGCTGATATCTCATATTTTCACGCATCTGGTCAATAAGATCTTCCTTTGCCAGGGCCTTCTGATAAAAATCAGGGGTTTTGCCGTGCAGCTCGTCAATGATAAGGGCCAGAAATTTGTTCACCTGTTCTGCAATCTCGACAAGATCCTGCCTGGCCCTTTCACTGAATTCCAGGTTATTGTCATATATGCGCTCAAGCATCTTGGAAACATTTTCCATAGAATCTCCCAGGCGCTCTATATTGTTTGTGATACGCATGAGCTCTGATATCTCAGTTGCCTGGGATTCATTCACATCGCCCTGATAAACTGTTGTAAGGTACCTTATTATGATTTTCTGGGCTTCATCAAGGAAATCCTCAATGATCTGCCTTTCACCCAGCACATCGTCATCCCTTATTTTAAGGCATCCTGAAAGATTCCTCAATTTTTCAAGGGTAAATTCCATGACTGATATTATTTCACCCTTAACCTTGGCAAGGGCGCCTATGGGGGAATCAATAAACCCTGAGTCAAATTCAGGAAGCCTGTATCTGCCTTTTGATTTTACAGAACGCGGAGATATGAAAATCGTGAGCTGAACAAGCTTTGGAAGAAAGAGCAGAAAAATGCCTGCATTGATCACATTGAAAATTGTATGGGCATTGGCAATATATCTGGAAATATTGACATATTCTCCATTGACCTGCTGTGCCAGAGAACCTGCCCCAAGTTTCAGGGTAACAACTTCAACAAGCTCCACAAACCATGGAAAAATCAGCACGATAATGGCCACACCTATGACATTAAAAATTGTATGGGCATTGGCTGTTCTGTGGGCTTCTATATTATTTGAACCTATTGTTGCAAGCTGTGCTGTAACCGTTGTTCCTATATTTTCACCCAGCACAAGGCCAAGTGCTGTTGGAAAGGAAAGAAGGCCTGAAGTTGCAAGGGCCATTGTAAGCCCGACTGTTGCCGATGAAGACTGCACAGCCACTGTAAGTATGGTTCCCATGAGCACGCATAAAAGAAGGCCTCCTATTGTATCTGTGCTGAATGTGGTGAAAAACTGGATGAACTGGGGGTCTGACTTGATGGGGGAAAGCCCGTGTTTCATTACGATCATCCCATAGAAAAGAAGGCCAAACCCCAGGATGATATCCCCTATATACCTGAAATTGCGCCGTTTTGAAAAATATTTAAGCACAACTCCAATGGCAATGGCAGGAAGGGCGGCCTTGGTAAGCTTAAAGGCAATCATCTGTCCTGTGATGGTGGTTCCTATATTGGCTCCTATCACCACACCCACAGCCTGTTCAAGGGACATGATACCCGCACTTACAAAACCTATCAGCATCACGGTTGTGGCTGATGAAGACTGGATAATGGCTGTCACCCCGGCTCCTGTAGCGCATCCCATAAAACGGTTTCCTGAAATTGCTTCCAAGATCCGCTTTATTTTCTGCCCGGCTGTTGCCTGCAGACCCTCGGTCATCATTTTCATCCCCAGGATGAAAAGCCCAAGCCCGCCAAGGGTTTGAATGATGATACCTGTAAGATTCAAGTGGCCCCCTTTTATCTATATTGTCCTGGTAATGCCCAAATAAAATAATGATAATTTTCAAACAAAAACAACAGGGTTATATATTAAACCGACAAATTTTTCAATTGAGAAATCCGTTTCAGATCCATAGAAGAATTCAAACAGGGAAAAAGAGTATTGTTTGTAAAAACAGGATCTTGAGTTAAATCAAATTTTGAGATTTTCACAGCCTCATCCCACATGGGTGTATGTGGAATGGGCGTGTAATAGGCAAGAACAGGCATTATACCTGTTTTTTTCACAAGTTCCACGGATTTTTGCACATCATCAAGATTCTGACCCGGAAGCCCGCATAAAAGATATGCACCCACCTGATTTCTTTCAAATCCCGCATCCTTGAGACAATTGACTGCCCTGAAAAATTCATCTTCCCGCACTTTTACATCATGCTGTCTGTGCTTTGAAAAATCTGTTGTTTCAAGCCCGAGCCTTATGGTTTTAAATCCGGCTTTAAACATCAGATCGGCTGCCTGTGCTGTTATTTCCCTCACATGCAGGGCATTTGGAGTATGAAAAAAAGCATTTATTTCAGAAGAAATTATCTTTTCCAGCATGGGAAATGCAAATTCCCTGGAATTTACCAGCAGCGCGTCATCATAAAATGCAAAATTTTTAACACTGAATTTTTTGTGCCAGTGCTTAATTTCCCTGAAAACATTGTCATAAGACCGCCTGCGCAGGGCTGGCTCAAGATATGAAGAAGCACAGTATTTGCAGGAAAAAGGACATCCCCTTGAGGTCAGCACAGGGATATACGGAATGCCGTTCATAAGGTCAAATGCAGGAAAGGGAAGGGCGTCAAGGTTTTCAGACATGCCCCTGTCATCAAAATCATATCCTGTGAATCTTTTAATTATATCTTTGAGCTGTGATTCTCCCGGGCCTTTTATAACAAGATCTGCTCCTGATGTGTTTACTGCATGATCAAAACACAGACTTGCATAAATTCCGCCCAGCACAAGGGGGACATCAGGATATACAGCCTTTGTCCTTTCAATGGTTTCTTTTACCCCTGAAGCCCAGTAGGTCATCTGTGAGCTGACAAATATGATGTCAGGTTTTTTTCCGGCCTTAAGATCTGCTTCAAACCATTGTGGTTTGATCCCGTATCGGCAGAATTTTCTTGGAATGTGCTCAAGCCCGCGCGGAGGAGGAATCCTGGTTTTACGAAAAGGCCCTCTGCCGTCCCAGAGCACTTTTACAGGACGGTTTTCCCTGGGATGAAACCTGTCAAGGCAGTCCATGAAACTTACGAAGATTCCGTTTTTACGCAGTATGGAAGCAATGTACAGAAGACCCAGAGGCTTGGCCCAGAAATCATAGGCAGCAAAATCATGAATCCAGGGATTTATGCACAGGATATGCAAAGATTCAGTCTTCAAAATATGTCATGGAAGTTTTCTTAAGTTCTTCTCTGCTGAACAAAAGCTCGTATTCATCTTCACCCACAGCCTGTGAAATCCTGCTGGCAATGGCATGGCACTGGTCCTCGTCAGACCCGTGAATCATGGTATAAAGGTTATATTTCCAGCCAGGAGCAGGATCGCGGCGGTAGCAATGGGTCACCTCCCTGAAAGATGCCATTATCTTTCCTGTTTTTTCCACATTTTCCTCATCAACCTTCCAGGCAACCATGGCATTGGCCCTGAATCCTGATTTCTGATGTTTCAATGTGGCTCCAAACCGCCTTATTATACCCCTGTCATTCAGGCCTTTCAAAACATTTAAAAATTCATCCTCGCTTATGCCTATTTTATCCGCCATTTCACGGAAAGGCTGTTCAACAACAGGAATATCAGCCTGCAGCAATGATATGATCTTTTTTTCCAGATCTGTCAGTTCAGCACTATTCATGGTTATTTATATTCTTTCCCGATAAAATTTTTCATAAGTTCAGGCCATTTTTTTCAAAGCACAATCAATATCATGTTTCAGGTCTTCCACATCTTCAAGCCCCACAGACAGCCTGAGCAGAGAATCTGTAATGCCGATTCTTCTGCGCTCCTGTGCTGACATGCCTGCATGTGAGGTAACAGCAGGGACACATATGGTTGTTTCCACACCGCCAAGGCTTACTGCCGGACTTATAATATCAAGGCTCTCCAGAAAACGCGCCATATTCCCGTCCCTGATTTCAAAGGAAAGCATGGCACCAAATCCGGTCATCTGGCGTTCTGCAATATCATGGCCTGCAAAATTTTCAAGTCCTGGATAATACACCTTTGCAATACATGGATGAGCATTCAGAAACCGTGCAATTTCCATGGCATTTTCTGTCTGGGCTGCAACTCTTATGCAGAGGGTTTTCATGCTGCGCTCAAGAAGGCTGCACAGCCTCGGGTCAAGGCTTGGGCCCAGTACCCTGGCAAGGCTCATTATTTTTTTCATCTTATCTTCTGAACATGCCAGAAGCCCGCAGCACAGATCAGAATGCCCGCCAAGATATTTGGTTCCGCTGTGAACAACTATATCGATTCCATAATCAGCAGGTGTCTGGTTCACAGGACTTGCAAAGGTATTGTCAATAATGGTTACAATATTGTTGTGCGCTGCAAACTCTGCAATTTTTTTAATATCAATGACAGCAAGCAGGGGATTGGTAGGCGATTCAACAACAATTATTTTTGTTGTGTCTGTAACAGCCTTGATTACAGCATCTGCATCAGTGTCCACAAATGTGCAGTCAATTGCAAAATGTGAAAACCATTCGCTTGCAAAATGATGAGTCCCTCCATAAAGTGCATCCAGCATGACAACATGATCACCTGCGCCGGCATATGCCAGAATTGCACATGACATGGCAGCCATGCCTGAACTGAAGACAAGCCCCTGTTCAGTATGCTCAAGCGCAGCGATCTTTGCGGCCACAGCTTCCTGGTTGGGGGTATTGAAATATCTGGGATAAAAAGTTTCTTCCCTGGTGCGCCAGTCATATGCAGATGAAGTGTAAACAGGGGTATTGACACCTCCTGTTGCCTTATCTTTTATTGTCCCGCTGTGAATGGCAATAGAGCTTTGCCTCATTTTTTTCTCCTGTTATTTTTTTTCAGGAAAAAGAGAAAGTATTTCTTTTTCAGACGCCCCGCATACCCCTCTTTCCGTGATAAATCCCGTTACAAGCCTTGCTGGAGTGACATCAAAGGCATGATTGGCGCACACGCTTGATTCTGGCGGTACCAGCACTTTTTCAAGCCCGTTGCTGCAAAGTCCCTGTACAAATCTTATCTCATCAGGATCCCTCTGCTCAATGGGAATATCGGCAATGCCGTCATCAATTTCCCAGTCAAAGGTGCTGGAAGGCAGTGCCACATAAAAGGGAATATCATTGTCCTTTGCCGCAAGAGCCTTAAGGTACGTGCCTATCTTGTTTGCAACATCACCGGAACGGCTTGTTCTGTCTGTTCCCACTATCACCATATCCACCATGCCGTGCTGCATTAAATGACCGCCTGCATTGTCCGTGATAATGGTATGGGGAACTCCGTGTTTGCCAAGCTCCCATGCTGTCAGGCGTGATCCCTGATTAAGGGGCCTTGTCTCATCCACCCAGACATGAATATTTATCCCATTATCAAAGGCAGCATAAACAGGAGCTGTTGCCGTGCCATATTCTATACAGGCAAGCCACCCTGCATTGCAGTGGGTAAGGATGTTCACAACATCCCCGTTTTTTTTACGTGCTGCTTCTTCAATCAGTTCAAGGCCTGCCCTGCCTATCCTGAAACAATTGTCCGCCTCTTCCTCAATAATATCAAGAGCTTCATCAAGGGCTGCATTTATTCTTTCATCATGATCATCAAAGGCAAAAGCTTTTCGCATGACCCTGTCAACTGCCCAGAAAAGGTTCATGGCAGTGGGCCTTGCACTTTTAAGCCTTGCACATTCATTTACAAGATAATCATTGTCTTTTTCAGCACTGTCCTGCACAAGGCTTATATAAACTCCCATGGCGCCTGTTGCGCCTATCAGGGGGGCTCCCCTTACCACCATCTGCTGTATGGCATAAATGGTATCATCCACAGTATTCAAATCCATGACAACAAGTTCATGGGGCAGAAAACGCTGGTCAATCACCTTTACTTTCCGGGTTTTGCTGTCAAACCATATGGGACGCATCTGGTTTCCGTCAACATTCACTTTTCAGATCTCCTGAATGGTTAAAAATCCCTGATAAAATTATCTGCTTCTTTAATTGAAGCATTCATATCCTTTATAAGACCTGCAACTTCCTTTTCAATGGAAACCACTTCTCCGCCCAGAGAACCCACAGCCTTTGCATTGAGGTTATGCTTGAGATAAAGCACATAATCCCTGAGTTTGGTTAAAACCGGATACATCCTTTTCCTTGATTTTTCCATTGCCTTTTCAAGCTTTGCATATCTGATTTTTGATTTTCTCAATGAACGCCTGCTGCTTGCCTTTAATTTGGCATCATGCATCTGGGCTATTTCAGACTCCCATTCACTGAAAAGATCCTTTGCAACCTTCCGGACAGAATCAATTCTTTTTTCAATCTGGTCAGCCCTTGATTCACAATCTTCATAACTGTCCTTCAGATTGTCATAAAAATCTTCAAGATCGCCTCCGTCAAAAGAATATAATTCCCTCAATTTTGTAAGGGCATCCTTGAATTCTTCCTGGGCCTTTGCCTGACTGTCCTTGACATCCTTGACATCATCAACAAGAATATGGCGTTTTTCCACACCGAATTTTTCCATGGTTGCATAATACACAGTACTGCACCCGGAAAAAGCCACAAGCAATACAGCTGCCAGAATCAGCCCGGCAGCTCTGCCTGTATTCATATTCATACCATTGTTTTTTTTCATTATATGCCACCCCCGTCTTAATTGTAATTTTATTCTATGATTTTTTTCTTATATCAGAAATACAGGGTACAGGAACAGCTTAATTTTCATATGAACACATCAGTTATTTACAAAAGGCTGCGGATAAACTCTCCTGCTGCTTCAGGGCCATGGTCCTGCACAAGGCGTATTGTCTGTGAACCTATCACAGCAATGTCTGCCCTGCCTTTCAGAAAATCAACATCTTTTCTGTTCCTGACGCCGAAGCCCACGGCAAGGGGCAGGGAAGTGGCTTTTGAGCATCTTTCAAGATATCTGCCAAGATCATCTGAAAACGAAGTCTGCCTGCCTGTAACCCCTTTTCTTGCCGTACAGTATACAAACCCGGAACAGTGGCCTGACAGATATGCCATGCGTTCATTGCATGTTTCAGGGGTAAATATGAATATGGGATTGAGATTGTTCCGCTTCATGGCATTGATATAATCTTTTCCCTCTTCAGGCGGAAGGTCAGGAACAATGGCTCCGTAAAGCCCGATACCGGACATTTTTTCAGCAAACCTGTCCCATCCCAGCTTAAAGACGATATTTGCATAGGTCATAAATAAAAAGGGGATATCAAATCTGCGGGATACTTCCTGTGCAAATTCAAGGCATCTGTCCACACTTGACCCGTTTTCAAGGGCTTTCTGGTTTGCCTTTAAAATCACGGGCCCGTCTGCCATTGGCTCTGAAAACGGAATCTGAAGCTCAATTAAGTCTGTTCCGGCTTCAACCATCTGTTTTACAATTTCAAAAGATTCTTCAAATGAAGGATATCCCAGCACTATATGGGTCATTAAAAGGATATCCCTGGATTTGCGGCGGTCTCTTATATATTTTTCAAGCATTGTATTGTTCTGCCTTTTCAATGATAAATCTTTCCCAGTTCTGATCACCAAGGGCTTCTGCTACTGTAAATATATCCTTGTCTCCCCTGCCGGACTGATTGATGATGATGATATCGTCATCTGAAAGCAAAGGAGCTTCCCTGAAAGCTGCTGCAAATGCGTGTGCAGATTCAAGGGCAGGAATTATGCCTTCTTTTTTCATGGTCAGCTTCAGGGCCTGCACAACCTCAGAATCCCGGGCGCTTTCAAATCTTGCCTTTCCCCTGTCGTTCATGTCTGCAAGTATGGGAGAAACCCCCACATAATCAAGGCCTGCTGAAATGGAATGGGTTTTTTTCATCTGCCCGTCATTATCCTGAAGAAAATAGGTTTTATAACCCTGGGCAATGCCTGGACTTGCATCCTGTGAGCTCAGCCTTGATGCATGCTGTCCTGAATCAAGGCCCATGCCGCCTGCCTCCACCCCGACAAGTTCAACCGGATCGTCAAAAAAACCTGAAAAAATCCCCATGGCATTGGATCCTCCGCCCACGCATGCATATACCCGTGCAGGCAGTCTGCCTTCACATTTCAAGATCTGCTCTCTTGCCTCCTTTCCAATGATGGACTGAAAATATGCAACCATCTCAGGAAACGGGTGAGGGCCGCATGCAGTTCCAAGAACATAGTGGGTCGTGTCCATGTTGGCTACCCAGTCCCTGAATGCTTCATTGATGGCATCCTTTAAAATTCTGGTTCCATCCCTTACAGGAACCACTTCAGCCCCAAGCTGCTCCATCCAGAAAACATTCGGCCTCTGGCGGGCCACATCTTTTTCACCCATGTAGATTGTGCAGTCAAAACCAAATTTTGCCGCCATTGTGGCGGTTGCAACTCCGTGCTGGCCTGCTCCTGTTTCCGCAATAACCCGTTTCTTGCCCATTCTCTGCACAAGAAGACCCTGACCCATGACATTGTTGGCTTTGTGGGCGCCTGTGTGGTTAAGGTCTTCCCTTTTTATATATATTTTTGCCCCGTTGAACCAGCGGGTGAGATTGGATGCAAAGGTAAGGGGTGTAGGCCTGCATGAATATGAAGACATCAGCGATTCATATTCATTCCAGAAGGAAGGGTCTTTTTTTATATTTTCAAAATGAGTTTCAAGCTCATCAAAGGTTGCTCTTAAAATTTCAGGCAGAAAAGCTCCGCCATAATCACCATAATATCCTGTTTTCTTCATTTATCATGCTCCTTAAGATAATAAAAAGAATTCTGGTCGCTGTTATGATTCAAGGCTGATTGTCTGAGAAAAGGCAAACCTGTCGGTTCGGCAATATAACCTTGAGAACACTGCCTGGTTTGCACCTGGAAAATCAAGGCTTCTTTGCACCTCAAGTATGGGATCGCAGGGTTCAATGGCAAGCAGTTGGGCAAGTCCGGCAGGCAATTGAACAATTTTAAAGCTCTGAGAACCTCTGCCCGGCTTTAGATAATATTTTTCACAGATTATCTGTGAAAGCGACCTGTTTTCAAGATTGATCTTGTCAATGCCTGAAAAAAGCCTGGCATGGAGGCAGAATTCTTCAAACAGAATGGGATCTTCATCAACAAGGGTAAGCCTTGAAAAGAAAAAAGCAGGCTGGCCGTAAAAGGGATTGGATTTGTCTTCAATACAGGGATCAAGACGGATGGGGTCTATGGTTTTTGATTCTGCTTTGATTCCCTTTTCTGAAAAAGCCCTGGACGTGCCTGCAAAAGAGAAAAGGTCAACCTGTCTGTCCTGGTGCTTAACAAATGTTCCAGCCCCTCTTTTGCGGATGACAAGGCCTTTTCTGACAAGGATTTCCATTGCCTGACGCACGGTGGGGCGGCCAATCCCATAGTGCTTTGCCATGCTGGTTTCAGACGGAATCACATCACCGGGAGCATATTCACCCGACCTTATGCGATCCATTAAAATATCTGCCAGCTGGTGATACAATGGAACAGGAGAATGTAAATTAAGCATGATCCGGCCTCAAATTGCATTAAAATCTTAAGACCGGATCATAAAAACAATATGTCAAGTTGTCAAGACATTTTTACAATTCTAAACGCGGGGCTGCCTAGCTGTCCACAAGCACTTTTTCAAGCTGCTCCACCATGAAATCCATTTCAGCATCATTGATGACAAGAGGAGGAGAAATCCTTATGGTATGACCGTGGCTGTCATTGACAATAAGCCCAAGTTTCAGAAGTTTGCGGCAGAACTCCATGGCATTTCCGTCTTTGACCTCAATTCCAATGAAAAGGCCCCTGCCTCTGACTTCTTTGACATGGGGAGAACGTTTTGCTATTTCTTCAATCCGTTTTTTAAGTATTTCACCCTTTTTTGCTGACTGTTCAGCAAGCTTTTCCTCTTCAAACACCTTTAAAGCTGCTGTACCGGCCACACAGGCAAGCGGATATCCGCCAAAGGTTGAGCCGTCAGAACCCTTGGAAAAAACCATGTCCATTATTTTTGCGCTGGTGATAAATACGGACAGGGGAACAAGCCCGCCTGACAATGCTTTTCCAAGGATAACACCGTCAGGTACAATTCCTTCATGCTCAAAACAGAATTTTTTACCGGTTCTTCCCATTCCCACCTGAATTTCATCGCAGACAAGAAGGAGATCATGATCATCAGCAAGCTCTCTCAGGCCTTTGAGAAACCCTTCAGGAGGAATATTCATTCCGCCTTCTCCCTGCATTGGCTCCACAAGGATACCACAGGTATTTTCATTGATTACATTTTTAACTGCTTCAAGGTTGCCGAATTCAACAGACACAAAACCAGGGGTCAGAGGGCCGAACCCTTCCTTGTATTTCAGGGTGGAAGAAAAGGAGACAACAGAAATTGTTCTGCCGTGAAAATTTTCATCAAACACAATGATTTCCTGATTTCCGTCCTTGATTCCCTTTTGTTTGAACCCGTAATATCTCATGGTCTTGATTGCAGTTTCAACGGATTCAACTCCTCCGTTTTTAGGCAGAACCTTGTTGCCGCAGTTTCCGAAACGCGGAGCCATCTGAGGAGCAAACTTTGCAGCTTCAGAAAGAAAAATACCAAGGGGATCTGTAAAAACCACATTGGACAGTACAGAGGCATAGTTTCCTATCAGGGCATCCATGACCGCATTTGTTATGGTCGGGTGATGATGGCCTGAATTGGCAGCAGAATATGCAGCAAGGCAGTCCAGATATCTGTTGCCCTTTTCATCTGTAAGCCAGCAGCCCTTTGCATGGCGGACAACAAGATCTATCCTGTCATAGTGATGGGCACCAAAATCGTCTTCCAGATTAAAAATGGTCTTGTCATTTTCATTGGAAAACCCTGTAAAATAATGAATTTTTCTCATTGCAGTCATTTTATACCTCCCCTGGTTTTAATTATCCTCTTTTATGAGTTTATAAATGCGTTTTTCATCCTGTGTAAGTTCCAGGCCCTGATCCAGTATCTTTTCAAGAAAACAATGATAAAAATCATGGCGCAGGCTGTCCCGGTTGGCCACTATGAACCATTGATTCCGGGTCCAGTTGATGGGCGATGTTTCCTCTTTTCCCGCTTCAAATATACCCACAAGAGCTTCTGCCTTGTCTGTGATGACTTCAAGAGAACGGCCGCCCACAATTTTTTCAAGATGTTCATGGTCAGGATGAATAACCTGGACATCAAATTTTTTTTCAACCGGCCCCATGGCAATATAGCGGATCTTCACACCTCTTTTGTCTGCCTGCAAAAGGTGGCTGCCAAGATGGCTGTCAGCCTCAGGAAAAAGCCTCACATAAATTTCATCTTCAGCATTGGTTATCATTTCAATGGCCTTTTCCATTACATTTTCATATCCTGTCAGAGTCCAGACATATTCAAAATCATTTTTACGTGATGCCCTTGCAATCTGATCCTCAAACTGTTCAATATGACTGTCAAAACTGCGCTTAAGACGCCGTACCAGCTCATCTGAAGGCAGGGGGGCATACTGGCCGGGATTAACCTCGATCACATAACCCTTTGCCTTGAGATTACGCAGAACATCATAAATTCTTGATCTTGCAATACCTGATATCTTGCTGAGCTGTGAGCCGTTTACAGGGTGCCTGTTAACCAGAGCCATATAACAGGCAGCCTCATATTGAGAAAATCCAAGTGCTTTCAGGTTCAAATATGTTTCCATTTTTTTCTCCCGTTATGTTGCTACCCTAATAGCAACATAACTCCAAATTTATTCCATGTCAAGCTGAAAATATCTCAGCCAGCCAGGTTGACTATATCAGGCTAATCAGGTAAATTCTTTAAATTCAAATATCTTTAATGCAAATCAAAAAAGGAGAGGATTAAATGGCGGGTCTGAACAAAGTAATGCTGATAGGAAGACTGGGAAGAGACCCTGAAATCAGGTATTCCCAGCAGGGTCTGGCTGTTGTCAATCTGTCCGTTGCAACAAGTGAATTATGGACAGACAAAAACACAGGAGAGCGCCAGGAAAGAACAGAATGGCACAGGGTTGTTGTATTTGGAAAACAGGCTGAAACCTGTGAAAAATATCTGTCAAAGGGCAGGCAGATATATATAGAGGGCAGGCTTCAGACAAGAAGTTATGAAAAGGACGGACAGACCCACTACATAACGGAAATCATAGCATCAAACTTCCAGTTTCTGGGCGGACGCCAGGACAGTTCCCAGGACGGCGGGCCTTACCAGGGAAACACAGGTTTTAACAAACCTGCACCTTCTGATAATTTCCAGGGCCAGACAAGCCCGGGCATGACAGGCGGCCAGCCTCCCATAGCCGATGACGATATCCCGTTCTGATCCTGAAATAAAAAAAGAGTCCTGCTGCATTGCTTCCACAGCAGGACTCTTTTAATTCAGGTTAAGACAAATGTCAGCCGATCATTCTCAACTGCTCTTTCATGGTAATATCATGCTTCATTTCCCTTAAAGGCTTTTTGCCTGCTTTTTTAAGCGTTTTGTCGGGACGCACTGCAACGCATATCTTTCTCAATTTTCCAACATTATTTTCCAGTTCATGGATTTTTGCCCTGGGCAGATCTGAAATACAACTATTATAAGTTTGCTGACTTTTTCTTTTTGCTTTAAAATCCTGGTGCCGTCTCAATGCTCTGTCTTTCATCATACTGGCTCCTTTATAATAGTATAAATTGCATGCACACTTTTTAAACCGCTGAAAAAGTGGCATTTATTACATATAATAATAAGCATATGAAAATAGTTTGGCAAGCCTTAAATTTGTTTATCGCCATGGATGTTCGCGGCGCCACTGCCTGGGACTTTCATATTTTCTGCCAAGAGACCAGATTCCTTTTCCAAGGCGCCTTGCACTTGCTTCAGCCTCAAAATATGGTCTTGAATCAAACCCCGGCGGCAGCCTTCCCCGATATACCTCGGCAAGACCAGCTCTTACCATTGCAAGATTCACGTTTCTGCCGTTGACATAAATTTCTGCAAGCTGGCGGTTATAACCTCCAATACCATAATTTATGATCCTGATCTTTCCCCCTCCAAGCAGACGGGCAAGATATTTTTTCGCTTTAATGGCAAAGGGCTGGGAGGGCTGTCCATCATGTCCTGTTTCAGGGCAGTCTATACCCACAAGTCTGATTTTGAATATAAATCCTGATCCTGCAACCTTGATTGTATCGCCGTCAAAAATCTTTAAAAGCCTGAATACCCGGCCTTCATGTCTTTGAACCCTTTCCGGGGCAGATCTGGTTTCATTGAATTCCTCAACCCTGCTGCTGCCATGCGGCGGCGCAACATTGGTAAAATGCCTGATTCCATTTTCATCGACCCAGAAATAAATATTTCCGCACAAGATAAAAACTGCTGCAACAGACCATGAAATTTTCAATATCTTTTTTATAATCACTGCATATCTTTCATTTCAGATCATGGAAAAACAAGTTTATCAAGAATAAGCCCGTGAAACTGCACAGGCATCCCGGAAGCGTTTTCACAGTCACAGATAAATATCCATCCAATGTGGGACTTACATTGTCTGCAGATTTCAATTTTCCAGGAATAGCCGGCAAACCAGGTAAATTCAGAAGAAAGGCCGGAAGCTTCCATACAGCCCTCTGCACGTGAAAAACACCCTATTTCAAACACATGTCCGTGGGGATTGGCAAAAATATGAGAAAAACTGCTACTGACCGGAATTTTATAAAAAGGGCGGGTTATTATATTATTACAGGCCCTGCACACAATAACCTGATCTTCTTCAGACAGGGTATCGTGCTGCTGTCTGGTTTCAATTTCCAGAAAAAAATACATTGTGCCCTTGATTATCCAGATTAACGGTCATATTTATCTTTTAATATAAAAAAATTTCACTATAAGTTCAAGGAGTTTGCCCCATGAGCATCTACTATGTGGATGGAAAATTTGTTTCTTCTCAAAAAGCTGTAATTCCGGTTGATGACCTTGCTGTACTGCGCGGATATGGAATCTGCGATATAATGCGCACATACAGGGGTAAACCGTATTTTCTCAACGAGCATATAGACAGACTGAAACAGTCAGCAGCAAGCACAGGCATTGCTTTTCCCTGGGGAAAAAACAAAATAAAAAATATTATTCTCAAAACCCTGGAAAAAAATATGGAATGGATCACAGGCAATGGCCAGGACATGAATGAAGCCAATATAAGAATCGTGATTACAGGCGGTTCAAGCCCTGATTTCTTCACTCCGGCAGGCAGTCCCCGGCTTATAGTTCTTGTAACTCCCATGAAAAAGCTGCCTGAAGAATGGTATACAAAAGGCGTCGGGGTCATCACCATTGAACAGGAGCGGGTCATGCCTGATGCCAAGACAACCTCATATATTCCGGCTGCCCTTGCCCTGCAGAAGGCAAAAAAGAACAAAGCAATTGAAGCAATATATGTCAATGCGGCAGGCGAGGTTCTTGAAGGCACTACAAGCAATCTTTTCGCCTTTTCAGGGTCAAAGCTTATAACCCCTGCCCATGGCGTATTAAAGGGTATTACAAGAAAACTTATCCTTAACCTTGCTTCAGAAATGTTCAGTGTCGAAGAAAAGCAGATATCCCGCAAAGAACTGCTTGAGGCTGATGAAGCTTTCATCACCGGCACAAACAAGGGGGTAGTGCCTGTGGTTCAGGTAGATGATTCAATAATAGGAAATGGAAAACCCGGTAAAAACACCCTTGAAATCATCAAAGCCCTGAACAGGCATGCCATGGAGTTCAAAGAATCATGACCAGGCCGGTTTATATGGAAACAAGGGCCAAAGGCCTGATGAAAGAAAAAATTGCAGCAGCCCATGCCCTGATGGAAAAATGTTCTCTATGCCCCAGGGCCTGTAAAGCCGGCCGCAAAAAAGGACAGACAGGATACTGCGGGGCAGGGGGCAGACTTGAAATATCAGATTTCTGCCCGCATTTCGGAGAAGAGCCTGCCTTATCCGGCACAAACGGCTCAGGAACAGTTTTTTTCACCCATTGCAGTTTAAGATGCATCTTCTGCCAGAATCATGACATAAGCATAAAAGGAAAAGGACAGGCAGCTGAAAAAGGACAGCTTGCATCCATAATGCTGGAACTGCAACGGGCAGGCTGCCATAACATAAATCTGGTAACACCGGGGCATTTTCTGCCGTTTATACTTGAAGAACTGGATATTGCAGCAGAAAACGGTCTTGATATTCCGCTGGTTTACAACAGCTCTGGCTATGAAAGCATTGAAGCCCTGAAAATTCTGGATGGAATTGTGGATATTTATATGCCGGATTTCAAATTCTGGGATGCCGGGATTGCTGAAAAAGCCTGCAATGCGCCTGACTATCCTGAAACTGCAAAAAAAGCTATCATGGAAATGTTCAGGCAGAGGGGAAATCTTAAAATCAATTCAGATGGAACAGCTGTATCAGGCCTTCTGGTGCGCCATCTTGTACTGCCGGAAAATCTTGCAGACACTGAAAAAATAATGAATTTTCTTTCTGAAAAAATATCTTTGTCCACAAGCGTCAATATAATGTCCCAGTACCGCCCCATGTACATGGCCGGCCAAATACCTGAACTTGCCCGTCCCGTAAGCGTGGAAGAATACAGAACAGCCCTGAACACGGCAAAAAACCTCGGCCTTGATATCATCCACTATTAAAAATCACAAAAACAATTTTGCACATGTTCACAAATTGTATATTGATACAATTTAACGTTTCAGATATTTATTTAATTCCGCAACAAGTAAATCAACACTTGTGGATGGATTATGATTATGGGGCAGAGTGCCATCAGGAATGGATTTTCTCAATTTTTCTGCATTCTTAAGTGCAAAAGCCTGTCCTTTAGCTCCTTGGGTTTCATGACATAATTTTTCAAAAAAAATATACATGCCGGAATCATTTTTTTGATATTTTTTTTTCATTCTTTTTGTCAACAGCCCATGATACATATCACGATGCAATGCCTGATCAAAATAGTCAAAATGAAGTAGATACCACAATTCAAAGGCTTGATTGGAATAGGCAATGGATATTTTAATTTTCCTGTCACCCCGCCTGCCTTTATATTTCCTGTTTATTGTTCTTTCTTGTTTTACTATTTTATTAAATGTATTATTATAAGCTTTCTGTGAAAAACTGTCACGATCAAAAACACACCATAATTTTTCATACAATTCATCCATTTCTGCAAATTCTTTCCAGATTTTTACAGCCTCATCAACAAGGGATTCTGTATTCCTACCTGTCCCTATTGTTTTAACCTGTACACCGGTCACAGGAAAACTTTTAAAATACAGTTTCTCTGTCTTCTCTCCTTCACATATAATGAGAATGCTGTTTCTATATTCCCTGAATTTACTGGAGCATCTTTCCACCCTCCCTTTTCGTTTTTTGTGATGCAGATTATCGCTTCCCATTAAAAACCTCCGGACAAGAACGTCTCAAAATCACCAATATATGGGATTGCTCCGTATTTTCCCAGAAGATAATCCTTATCATATGAAGCATCATTTCTGACTTTTTTATAATCCAAGAGGGAATAAAGTTCAGATTCACCATATTTATCCTTTTCAGTAAAATAAATCTGGTCTCGTCTCAATCTTTTCCGATTCATGATAAGAGGATTATGAATGGCAAAGATTAACTGGGCATTGTTTTGATTGGATTTTTTTGAATTAAACAATGAAATCAGTTCATCACAGATAAGAGGATGAAGCCTTGCATCAATTTCATCAATAATCAAAACAAGTCCGTGCTGAAGGGCATCCAGAACAGGTCCGATCAGAGCAAAAAACTTTTTGGAGCCATCAGATTCTTCCTTATCAAAATCAAATATTTCCAATCCAATATCTGTTTTTTCTTCATTATATTTTTTATGAACAGATTTAATGGCAAGCTTGTATAAATTTTTAGGATCTACTCCTTTTTCTTCAAGATCTTTGCGAACAATCAAAGGCATCTTATCAAAGTCCACATTTTTTTCTTCTATTGTAAGATCCTCGATACAGATATCAGCCATACAGAAAGCCTTAATGATCTTATTCTTCATAACTTCATTTGACATCAAACCAGCTGTAATAGCATAAAAATTATGATCACCAACCTTTGAAAGATCCTGTAATTTTTTGAACCAGTGCATAATGCTGTCGGTAACAGGAGCATTTTCTCCTTTGATTGAAGCAATTAAGGAAAGAAACAGGGAAGTTTCCCTGATTTTTCCAAGAACTTTATATACCTGCTTACCTTCTTTGAATTTTTCGCCAATTTTAATGTCATCCTTATGCCGTACAAAAAGTCTGGATTCCTGGGCTGTAAACCTGCCAAAAAGCCATTCAGAATGAACACGAGTCCGTGTAACTTCAAAGCCATATCTGAAAATAATATCTTTTTGTTTGTCATTATAATTAGCATCTTCGACAAAAAAAGTTATTTCAAACAAGGATGGTTTATCATCACATTCACTGCTTAATCTAAAGCTTCTGACATCAATTTCATCTCCAATCCGGCTTTCTCTGGCTGAATCAAAAACAAAATGTTTCATGAAACCAATGGCATTTAAAAAATTGCTTTTCCCGCTGGCATTTGCACCATATATAGCAGCGCTGGAAAGAATTCGGTTTTTCCCTTTGATAATAATTGAATCAGATAATTCCCCGAACGAACCAGCCAGCATGCTTAAAGTTGCATTCTCTTTAAATGAAAGATAATTCTCCACCTGAAATTCTAACAGCATTTATATCTCCTGAAATCAAATTATTCTTTTTCTATATGAGAAACTTTATCATATATCAAGAAAATAAAACAATATTTTATTATATTCTTATAGCATAGGCCAGGATATAAACAAACGTCAGACAGGTTTGTGCCACTTGCTGAGATAAAAAAAAT
>CAYOYY010000011.1:0-73404 GCA_964408295.1 uncultured Desulfobacula sp.
TTAGACATATACTTCATTCTCCTTATTTATGTTTAACCACCTTAATAAATGTTTAACCCAAACATTTATTGTAAATTCTAAATAAAAAAATCTTGTAAGATGTAATGACCATTGCAGGATTTGTCAAGAATTTTATCAATTTAACCCCAGAATCACACCTATTTCGTCCATTGAATCCACATTGAAATCAGCTTCAAGTGCTGAATTTTTAAATGCGGCAAAAACTGTTCCAGCTCTGTGCGCAGCCTGGCGGTCATAATCTGAATCTCCAATGAACAGAATTTCATCCGGTTCAAGATCAAATTTTTCCATTATCCTTAAAAGCTGCTCAGGATCAGGCTTGGGATTTTTCACCATTGCAGCAGTCATAACTTCATCAAAGCAGGTGCCAAGCCCGAAATCCTTTATGACCTTTTCCATTGTGTTTGTCCTGTTTGTTGCAACCGCGCGTATATACCCATTGTGTTCAAGCCTGTCAAGAAGCTGCCTCAGCCCCTTTTCCATTACCATGAACCTGATGAATTTAGCATACCCCACACCTTGAAGATATCTGTATACAGGCACAGGATCCTTTTTTTCAGGAAAAAGATAGGCAATGGCATCTTTTACAGTCATCATATGCACCTGTTTAAACTGTTCATCATCAAGAGGAGGCTTGCCAAAATGTTCCAGTACTTCATCATAATATTTTCTGTTTGCCATTGCAGTGTCAAACATGACACCGTCACAGTCAAACACCACTGCCCTGATTCTTGAAATATCCATATACCTGCAACTTCCCCTGATAATCAGGATTTTTTATCCTGTTTCTTTATAAAACTTGCATAAACCCTGATGGTCAGCTCATGTGCATACGGGCTGTCCGTTTTAAGAGTCAGAACATCATACAGGTCATCAGGCTTGACTGACATGGCCTTTATCCTGATCTGCCACGACTTTTCCCCGTTGCCTGGCTTCACAAGAAATGCCCTGATCCTGGTATTGATTTTCTGCTGCATTCCCAGAATCTTAAAAGGATATTTCTGGGAAGGAGTAACCGTGACAAGTGCTTCAAGTGTCTGGCCAGGCCTTCCGTCCATGAACACGGAAGAAGGCTCTATTTTTGCAATCTTCTCAACTTTCCCTGTAACCACAAGATAAAACTTTTTCTTTGCAGGGTCATCTGTCCTGACCAGTATTGTTTTCTTAAGAATTCTTCCGCCATAACCCCTGGTCTTGAAACTGAGCTTTATTTTTCCTTCCCCACCCGGGGGAATCTGCCTGTCAAAGGAATGGGTGTCACATCCTCAGGGAGGAAGCACGCTCAATATATTAAGCATTACATCCCCTGTGTTTCTGATGATAAATTCATGGCTTACATGGACACCTTCCGGAACAGGATCAAAGGTAAACACGGAATTGTCAAGTTCAACCTTCTGAACAGCCGGTGCATTGCAGGGCATACACAAGAAAACACTAAAAGCTATTAAAATGAAGATACCGCGTTTCATCATCAGTCCTTTTTAAACAGGTTCTTCAGTTTATCACCGGCAGAACCAAGGGTTTTGGAAGCAGATTCAGCAGCCTTTTTAGCAGATTCACTCCCTGCTTCAAGCCCTGCTCCTCCAAGTTCCTTGAGTTTACCCAGTTTTTTCAGGCCGGCATTAAGCACATTTGTCACAGAATCGGCACTTATACTGGTGTAAAGGGAAGAAAAAACCTGCTCAAATGCCTCTGCCGGAGTTGCGCCCTGTTCCTTTTCACCTATATTTTTCAAATGAATATCAGGTAAGGGAGCTGTGATCTGTTTTCCGCCGAGCGCAGCCATTGCAAGCTTCACCTTGCCGTCCTTTATGATAAAATCCTTTATGATAATTTTCCTGCCCTGCTGGTCCTGACCTGTTTTTTCTGGTGCAGCCTTTTCTTCTGTCTTACGGTTCTTTGCACTGCCCTGAACATTTTTCAGCAGGGTCCTGAAATTGTCTGAGCCTGAAATTTTCTCATAGGTGATTTCAGGGGCATCAATTTCGATTCTGTTAATGACAATCGGATCTTTTGTGATGGTGCTTTCATCAATATCAACATAGATCGAGCCCACCTTCATTGCCTGAGGAGATTTGAAACCCTTTGGATTGCCAAGCACAAAATCCTTTATTTCTGCATTGCCGGAAAAAATCGAAATACTGACATCAGCGACCTCAACCCGGGTCTTTGTAATTTCAGGACCAAATGTATTTACGGTTTTCTTTACAAGGGGCCCTAAATTTGAAAGCGTGAAAAAAACAATTCCCGCAAGTGCAACAATAACAACAAATCCTGCTATTAAAAATTTTTTCATGATCTCACCGCCTTTAAAATTATCTGCCAAAAAGTTTTTCATTGATCATGGGGCATATTTCTATGTCATGACCTGTTCTTACACCATCTATGCTTTCAACCCTGACCGCTCCCACCAGTGAATTGGTCAGAATAATATTGGAATTCAGGCAAAAATCATCCTTGTGAATCCTTTCAGGACAGATATCATACCCCCTGTCAGACAATATCGTCAATACTGATTTCAGGGTAACTCCTTCAAGGGCATGATCTGACTGAGGAACAATGACTTTCTTCTCGGACCGGTTTACTGCAAATATATTGGCTGTACTGGTTTCCGATACACTTGAATCAGGATTTAAAATCAGTGCCTCATCAGCACCGCATGTCCGCGCAAACATGGCTGCCCTGTCATAATACAGATAATTCAATGTCTTGTAGTCTGCCAGGGGGCTCATCCTGGGATGGGGATAGGTTACAAGGTCAAGCCCTGTTTTGCCGAGCATTTCAAGCCTGTGTACATACGGCCTTGCAAAGGCTGCAACAAAAACTTCCCTGCCTGGTCTGTCAGGAAAATTTCTGGCAACAAGTATTTTTACTGCTGCGATCCTGTTCTGAAGCTGATTTTCCTTTACAAGAAGACCGATCACATCTTCCCATGTGATATCGGGAGGATCTGTTTTAAAAAGCTTTTTCCATGCATTGTTCATCCTGGACACATGAGCTTTCAGGTACAGAATTCTGCCGTTTTCCACACGTATGGTTTCAAAAACTCCGGCTCCGTACTGAAATCCAGGGCATAAAGCTGAAACAAGGGCATTTTCCTGATCTATTATTTTTCCCTGTACCCATGCCTTTACCGGAACCGTGGAGGGGCTGTGTTGTTCTGATGAACTGCCTGCAAGTGACTGCATAAGGGTTCTGCCCTTGTCAAGGGTTTCCGTGTACTCCTTTTCAGGATCAGAATCATAGACAATACCGCCGCCTACTGAAAAAAATATCCTGTTTTTGAATATTGTTGCAGTCCTTATTGCAATGGACAGGTCCATTGTTTCATGAAAGCTTATATATCCTATGGATCCTGTATAGATATGACGCTTCACAGGCTCAAGCTCATCAATGACCTCCATGGAACGGATCTTGGGGCATCCTGTGATGGAGCCGCCTGGAAAGCATGCCCTTAAAAAATCCACTGATGTCATTTCCGGGGCAAGAAGCCCTTCCACCACAGATACAAGATGAAAAACATTGTCATATGCCTCAAGGCGCTTGTGCTCCTTCACAATGACAGAGCCGGGCTGTGTAACGCGCGACAGGTCGTTTCGCATGAGGTCCACAATCATGGTAAGCTCAGCATCATCCTTTATGCTTGTGGAAAGTTTCCTGCTGTTTTCCCTGTCCTTGTCAGCAGTGTCACCGCGGGCAATGGTTCCCTTGATGGGCCTTGTTTCAACACTCCTGCCTGACTGCTTTATGAAGCGCTCAGGAGAGGTGGACACAATTTTATGATCCCCGGCATTTATATAGCTGAAAAAAGAAGCAGGATTCCGTCTGAACAGATCCAGAAAAAATGAATATGCATCACCTTTAAAACCTGCTTCAAATCTCTGGGAAAGATTGGCCTGATAGATATCTCCTGCCTTAAGGTATGCAATAACCTTTTTAACTGCCTCAATATATTCCTGCCTGGTAAAACAGGATGTCAGCCCTGCATTGTCAATGCAGAAAGATTTTTCTTCAGTCCCTGCATTCAGCCTGTCAAAAAAAGACCTGCGGATTTCCTCAGGCCGGACATAATGTGTGTTCTCTCCTGTACCAGGGCCTGACAGGACAGGAATGCACAGTTTTGCGCGGTCAGGGCCTGTATCATTGTACCTGTCCTGAACAAGCAGGATTGAAGGGGCATAAAGGCATAAATCAGGAAGAGCTTCCCCTGTACATGTCCTTGGGAGCTTTTCAATACTGTCCTTTAAATCATATGCAAAATACCCGAAAAGGCCGGAAACAACAGGAAGGCTGCCTGGTTCATTTTCAGCGGAAAAAGAGCAGAACTTCACCAGGGATTTGAGAAAAGAAAAAGGATCTGCCTCAATTTCAAATTTTCTGCCAAGGCAGGTAATGGAAATTGTATTTTTAAAACCTGTCAGTTCAAGCCATGGATCTGCGGCAAGTATATTATATCTGGCACAGTCAAGGTCTGAGCCCGACAGAAGAAGCACAGTGCCGGATCTGTCTGCAAACAGGGCTGCTGCCTGCTCAAAGGGCATGTCAAGAATAACATCTTCCTGAATAACCTTTTCAGGGCGGCAGAGGTCTTTTAAAAGATGGTTCATCTTAAAAAAGGATTCATTCTCTTTTCAGCGCCTATGGTTGTTTCAGGGCCGTGGCCTGTGTACACAACGGTTTTCTCATCCAGAATCAGCAGTTTTTCCTTTATGCTTGAAATCAGGGTGTCATAATCCCCGCCCGGCAGGTCTGTCCTGCCTATTGAGCCTGCAAAAAGAGTATCACCTGCAAAAAGAACCCCTTTTGTATAAAGACAGATTCCGCCCATGGAATGGCCTGGAGTATGTATAACCTTCAGGGTGATGTTGCCAAAACTTATCTCATCTCCATGTTTCAGGTGTATATCTGCGGGCGGAGAATTTTCAGCAGAAAGCCCGAAAGTCAGCGCAGACCTTGACAGCTCGCCCAGCATGGGCTCGTCATCAGGATGGATTGCAATCATGGCACCTGTAACTTCCTTCATTCTCTTGTTTGCGCCCACATGATCAAAATGGCCATGGGTGTTGATAAGATATTTTACCTTCAGCCCTGATTTTGCAAGGGTCATCAGGATTCTGTCTGCATCATCGCCAGGATCTATCACAGCAGCCTGTTTTGTCTGTTCACACCCCAGGATATAACAATTGGCCATGATGGGACCGACCTCAAGTTTCTCAATAATCAAACCAGCCTCCCTGAGTTAAGATTTTTCAAGTCCTTCAAGTGATTTGACACGGTCAAGCACACCGTTTATAAAAGCACCTGAATCCCTTGTACCGTATTTCTTGCCTATTTCAACAGCTTCATTTATAGTTACGCTGTGTGGAATATCAGGACGCATCAGAAGCTCAAACACAGCTATTCTCATGATATTCCTGTCAACCGCCGGCATCCTGGCAAGTTTCCAGTTTTTTGAACAGGTATCCAGCAGGTCATCAATCCTCTGCCTGTGTTCAATGACACCCTGAACAAGATCAGTGAAAAACGGTTTGATCCCTTTTGTAAGTTTATCTTCATAATTGGTACAGAAAATCTCAAATCCCTGAACAGGATCTGACTTATCCATATCAAGAAAGAAAAGAGCCTGTAAAGCAAGTTCCCTTGCCTGCCTGCGGTCACCCATAATTATTATTCGGCCTTTTCAAGACTGTCGGAAAGATTTGCCATTTCAATTGCAGCAAGAGCCACATCAAAGCCCTTGTTCCCGGCTTTTGTGCCTGCCCTTTCAATTGCCTGTTCAATGGTTTCCGTGGTAAGAATACCGAACATGACAGGAATCTGGGCATCAAGACTTACTGCTGCAATTCCCTTGGAAACCTCTGCACACACATAGTCATAATGCGAGGTTGCTCCGCGGATGACAGCGCCTATGCATATAATGGCATCATATTTTTTCAGGTTTGCCATTTTTCTGGCTGCCAGCGGTATTTCAAAGGCTCCCGGCACCTTCAGAACCGTAATGTCACTGTCCCTGGCACCGCTTCTTGTCAGGGCATCAACAGCTCCTTCAACAAGCTTGGATGTGATGAAATCATTAAACCTGGAAACAATTATTCCGAACTTCCTGCCCTTGGCCTGAAGCCCTGCTTCAATAATTTTTGGCATTTTTATATCCTTATGACATCTGGTTTACATGTGCAGCAGATGGCCCATCTTGGCCTGCTTGCACTTTAAATATCCCTTGTTATAGCAATTGGGTTCAACCTCAATTGGAACCTGCTCCACAACACTCAGGCCGTACCCTTCAAGCCCGACCATTTTTTTGGGGTTATTGGTTAAAAGGCGCATTTTTTTCACGCCCAGGTCAACCAGAATCTGGGCCCCCACTCCATAATCCCTTAGATCAGCCTTGAACCCGAGTTTTTCATTTGCCTCAACCGTATCAAGGCCCTGGCGCTGATATTCATAGGCCCTGAGCTTGTTCACAAGCCCTATGCCCCGGCCTTCCTGACGAAGATACAGAAGCACTCCGTTGCCTTCCTCCTCCATCATGGCCATGGCTTTGTGCAGTTGTTCCTGACAGTCACACCTCAAAGATGAAAAGATATCGCCTGTCATGCATTCTGAATGAACCCTCACAAGAATAGGCTTTTCAGAATCGATTTCACCCTTGACAAGGGCAATATGGGTCAGATGATCAATATCGTTTTCATAGGCAATGATCCTGAATTCGCCTCCCACCTTTGTGGGTATAACAGTTTCAGCAGCCCGTTTGACAAAGCTTTCGGTTTTAAGCCTGTATTTTACAAGGTCGGCAACCGTGCATATCCCTATGCCGTGTTTTTTTGCAAATTTTTCCAGGGAAGGCATTCTTGCCATGGTACCGTCATCATCCATGATTTCACAGATAACTCCTGCAGGCTTCATTCCTGCAAGACGTGCAAGATCCACAGATCCTTCTGTCTGGCCTATTCTGACCATGACTCCGCCGTCACGGGCCCTTAGAGGGAATATATGGCCCGGCCGTACAATATCATATGGAGTGGCATCATCAGCCACGGCAGTCAATATGGTTGTTGCCCGGTCAGCAGCGGAAATTCCGGTTGTAACACCTTTTCTTGCTTCAATGGACACGGTGAATCCCGTACCATACTGAGATGTGTTATGCTCCACCATCATGGGAAGGTCAAGGCGATCTGCAATACTGGAATCAAGAGACAGGCAGATAAGCCCTCTCCCGTATTTTGCCATGAAATTAATGGCTTCAGGAGTCACAGCCTCTGCTGCCATGGTAAGGTCACCCTCGTTTTCCCGGTCTTCGTCATCCACCAGAATAACCATTTTCCCCTGCCTGATATCTTCAATTGCCTGTTCAATTGTTAAATGCGGCATGTTTAAAATCCTTAAATTATAAAAATCCGTTACGGGCAAGAAGATCCATGCTGACGCCTTTTTCCCTGCCAGACAGGGCATCATTTTTTTTCACAGAACTTCCTGCCAAATTCTTTTTAACATATTTTCCGATCATATCAGTTTCTATATTAACCTTATCCCCCACTTTTTTATGGCCTATTGTGGTAATTTTTGCTGTATGGGGGATTATACTGACTTCAAAATCCTTTTCAGAGCATCTGTTGATGGTAAGGCTTATGCCGTCAACGGCAACAGAGCCTTTTTCAATCATCTCATCTGCAATGGCAAAAGGAACTTCAACCCTGACAATCAGAGCATTGCTCCTGCGGGCCATGCCGGCAATGATTCCTGTGCCGTCAATATGGCCGGACACAAGGTGTCCGTCAATACGGTCTGACAATTTTAAAGCCCGTTCTATATTGACTCCGGCTCCAGGCCCCAGATACTTAAAAGTGGTACGTTCAATTGTTTCAGGAGCCATATCCACCCTGAAACTGTTCTGTGCAAGGCTGATAACAGTAAGACATGCTCCGTTCACGGCAATTGAATCACCTTCAGATGTTTCAGAAAGATCAAGGTCACAGCTTATTTCAAGCACCCTGCCCTCACCTGCGGGTTCTATTCTTTTAATTTTTCCAAAACTTTCAATTATGCCTGTAAACATTTTTATTTTAAATAGCCCTGTACAAGTATGTCTGAATCAAACCGCCTTATTTCAATTTCTGCAAGCTCAAATGCATCTTTGATCAGTTTCGGGCCAGGCCCGCGGAAAACAGGAGTTCCGTCACTGCCTCCCAGGAATTTTGCAGCCACGAAATACATGACCCTGTTTACTATGCCTGCCCGTAATGCCGAGCCTGCCACTGTTCCACCGCCTTCAATCAAAAGGCTTGAAACTGACATCTGACCCAATTTAATCATAAGTAAGCTTAAATCAAGCCCATTATCTTTCAAAGGAAGCTCAATGACTATGGCTCCCATATCTTCAAGCACGGCTTTTTTCTCACAGGAAGCATCAGGGCCTGATACAATCAGGGTCTGTGCATCAGAATCCTGTGTCAGTACCTTTGCATCAGGTTTTATGGTAAGGCTGGTATCCAGAATCACCCTTAAGGGATCTTTTGTCCTGAATCCCTTGATTCTTGCAGTCAGGGACGGATCATCAGCATGCAGGGTTCCTGAGCCTATCAATATGGCATCTGCCTCATGGCGGAGCCTGTGGCCGAAATTCCTTGATTTCTCACAGGTGATCCACTTTGAATCCCCTGTCACGGTTGATATCCTGCCGTCCAGGGTGGCTGCACATTTCAGGGTTACAAAAGGGGTTTTGTTTCTGACATACCATATGAAATCTTCTATGAGCTTTAAAGCCTTGTGCTCAAGCACTCCGGAAACTGTTTCTATCCCGTGCTCAGCAAGATATTTCAGCCCGCCTCCGCAGACATCGGGATTGGGATCCATGCATCCCACAATGACTTTTCTGATTCCGCAGTCCAGGATTTTATGTGTGCACGGAGGAGTTCTGCCAAAATGATTACATGGTTCAAGGGTGACATAGATGGTTGCACCAACGGCATTTTCTCCGGCATCATTCAAAGCCTCGATCTCGGCATGAGGGCAGCCTGCTGCCCTGTGAAAGCCCTGGCCCACAATCCTGCCGTTCTTTACAACAACAGCGCCGACACAGGGATTGGGAGATGTAAACCCCTTTGCCCCGGCTGCAAGGTCAATGGCCTTCTGCATATATTGTTCATGATCTGTCATTGGTTTTGCCTGAAAAGGATTCAATTGGAACCAGGCCTTTCAATTCCCGGATAAAATCATCAACATCCTTGAATTCCCGGTATACAGAAGCAAACCTTACATATGCCACATCGTCAATTTTCTTTAAAGCATTGATGATTTTTTCACCCACAATGGAGGAAGGGATTTCACGCTCGCCTGTTTTTCTCAGATCCTGTTCAATGATGTCAACGGTCTGCTCGATCTGATCCATGCTGATGGCGCGTTTTTCACATGCCTTTTTAATACCGGTGAGAACCTTTTCCCGGTTGAACTCTTCTCTTCTGTTGTCTTTTTTGATTATCATTACAGGAGCGTGCTCAATGCGCTCATAAGTGGTGAAACGCTGAAGACAGCCCTGACACTCCCTGCGCCTGCGGACCTCAAATTCCATTTTGCCCGACCGCGAATCAACCACCCTGGTATTCATATTTCCGCAAAAAGGGCATTTCATGTCAATATGTTCCTAAATCTCAAGCCGGACAAGATTCACCTTTGCCTGATCAAACATTTCCAGGGCAAGGGGATCATCATATCCGTCCCTGTAATAAATGGTTTTTATCCCTGCGTTGATAATCATCTTGGCACAGATGGAACAGGGCTGATTGGTGCAGTAAAGCACAGAGCCCTCAAGTGCAATACCGTGGAAAGCAGCCTGGATAATGGCATTCTGTTCTGCATGAACCCCGCGGCACAATTCATGTTTTTCTCCTGAAGGCACATTAAGACGGGCCCTTAGACAGCCTGTTTCAGCACAATGAGGTATTCTGGAAGGCGCTCCGTTATAACCTGAACACAGAATGCGCTTATCTTTTACAAGGACAGCCCCGACCTTGCGCCGAAGACAGGTTGACCTGCCCGCAACAAGCTCGCAGATTCCCATGAAATATTCATGCCATGACGGCCTGTCGCTCTGAGGGGCTGCCATTTTTTTCACTTTCCTCTATATGCAGGAAAATCCATGCATAGGGATTTTACTTTTTGAGCGGTTTTTTCAATATTTGCCTCATCATCAAGCACATCACAGATAAATCCTGCAATCTTCCGGCTTGCATCTTCATCAATGCCCCTGGAGGTGACAAGGGGAAGCCCTATTCTTATGCCGCTTGTCACAAATGGGCTTCTCTTTTCATTTGGAACCGAATTCTTGTTCACTGTAAGTCCTGCACGGCCAAGTCTTTCCTCAGCCTGCTTGCCTGTAATATCCCGGTCTGAAAAATCAACCAGGACCATGTGGTTGTCAGTTCCTCCTGAAACAAGGTTATAACCTCTTTTCATTATTACCTCGGCAAGAGCTGCGGCATTTTTGACAACCTGTTTCTGATAGTCCCTGAACGGTTCTTCAAGGGCTTCCTTAAAGGCAACAGCCTTGGCTGCAATAACATGCATCAGAGGGCCGCCCTGAATTCCTGGAAATATCTGGCTGTTTATCTGTTTTGCAAATTTTTCCGAAGACAGTATAAGTCCTCCGCGCGGTCCTCTCAGGGTTTTGTGGGTGGTCGAGGTTATGATATCGGCAAATCCCACAGGGCTTGGATGAAGCCCTGCTGCAACAAGCCCTGCAATATGAGCCATATCCACCATAAAGAAGGCTCCCACTGACTTTGCAATCATGGAAAATCCCTTGAAATCAATTATTCTGGGATATGCACTTGCTCCTGCAACAATAAGGTTTGGCCTGTGTTTTTTTGCAAGGTCTTCCACCTGGTTCAGATCTATTCTCTGGGTTTCTTCCGACAGGCCATAATGGACAAAATCAAAAAGCCTGCCTGAAAAACTTACATTTGCTCCATGGGTAAGATGCCCCCCATGGGAAAGATCCATGGCAAGTATCCTGTCTCCCGGATCAAGCAGGGAAAAATATGCAGCCATATTGGCGCCTGAACCGGAATGGGGCTGCACATTGGCATATTCGACATTGAACAGGCGCTTTGCCCTTTCAATGGCAAGATCTTCTGCCTGGTCAACAAATTCACACCCGCCATAATATCTTCGTTCAGGATATCCTTCTGCATATTTGTTGGTAAGAATTGAGCCCTGAGCTTCCATTACAGCAGGGCTTACAATATTTTCAGATGCAATCAGGTTAAGTTCATATTCCTGACGACCTGTCTCAAGTTCTATGATTTTTGCAATCTGCGGGTCTGTGTCCTTAATATAGCCCATTTGAATTCATATCCTTCCATATGCCGGTATTTGACCAGTCAGTCATATATCAATACTTTTTATTCTTTCAAGGTGGCGGCCGCCTTCAAATCCTGTATCAAGCCAGGTCTGCACGATTTCAAACGCCAGAATATCTCCTGTCACACGTCCGCCAAGGACAAGGATATTGGAATCATTGTGCAACCTGCTCATCTTTGCCGAAAAAATATCAGTGCACAGGGCAGCTCTGACCCCGGGAAAACGGTTGGCAGTCATTGACATTCCAAGGCCTGTGCCGCACATAAGAATACCCTTTGAAAACCTGCCTTCTGAAACTGCTCCTGCAACTTTTTTGCCGTAATCTGCATAATTGACAGACGCCTCATCATAGGTACCTGCATCCTGAACTTCAAAGCCCTGGCCCTCAAGATATTCTTTTATCTTTTCCTTGAGTTCAAAGGCTGCATGATCACTTCCCATGATAATGGGAATTGTTTTATCCATCTGTCTGGCCCTTTTTGATATTATCTGGTTTTATTTATGATTTGGCCTTGATGAAATCAATGGCATCCTGAACTGTAACCAGTTTTTCAGCATCATCATCATCAATTTCAATATCAAAAATTTCCTCCATGGACATTATCAGTTCGACAATGGTCAGGGAATCAGCTCCCAGGTCATCTATAAGAGATGCCTCAGGAACAATATCCTCAATATCCACGTTATCAATCTTTTCTGCTATCACCTTTTTTACTTTTGTTTCCACAGTCATGGCGTAAGAGCGGACTCCTTATAATTAATCTTCATCCTCTTCTTCAGGGGCATTGACATTTCTTCCGTTATAAGCTCCGCACTCAGGGCAGGCAGTATGGGGAAGTTTGGGCTCCTGGCATTCAGGACATACACTCACTGTGGGAGTGCCTGTTTTATAATGTGTTCTTCTTTTTCTGCCTCTTGCCTTGGAACTCTTCTGCTTTGGTACAGCCATTGATTTCTCCTAACTATATTATTTCATTTGCATTTTCTTATATTCCACACCAATACAACAAAACATATCTAATTACCCTAATTACCAAAAACTGTCAAGACCTTGTTGCTCAATTCAAAGTTTTGTGGTAGTTAAAGGCTCGATTTTATACTCAAACAATATCAGCGGAGAACATGATGGAAAATATTGTTACACGGTTTCCACCCTCACCAACTGGCTACCTGCATATTGGCGGAGCAAGAACAGCACTTTTCAACTGGCTTTATGCAAGAAAAACAGACGGGAAATTCATACTCAGAATTGAAGATACAGATGCTGCAAGATCCACAAAAGAATCAGTGGACGCCATACTGGACAGCCTTGAATGGCTTGGAATCGACTGGGATGAAGGCCCGTATTTCCAGACACAGCGCCAGGATATTTACAATGAATACATTGAAAAGCTTGTCCAGTCAGGAGCTGCCTATTATTGTTCCTGCACAAAACAGGAAGTTGATGCCATGCGCGAGCAGGCAAAAAAAAGGGGTGAAAAACCCAAGTACAACGGTCGTTGCCGGAACAGGCAGCTCAAAAAAGGCCCTGACACGGTTGTACGCCTTAAAACCCCTGATACCGGAGTCACCATTGTAAAGGATATTGTAAAGGGAGATACAGCTTTTCAGAACTGTGAAATAGATGATTTTATCATACAGCGCAGTGATGGCTCTGTAATGTACAACCTTGCCGTGGTTATTGATGACCTTACCATGGGTATCAATACCATTATAAGAGGTGATGATCACCTGATCAACACTCCCAAGCAGATACTGATTTACCAGGCACTTGGCGCAGACCTGCCTGTATTTGGCCATGTTCCCATGGTTCTGGGTTCTGATAAATCCCGGCTGAGCAAACGCCACGGAGCCATGTCTGTGGGAGAATACCGTAAAATGGGATTTCTGCCCGATGCCATGATCAATTACCTGGTACGGCTCGGCTGGTCTCATGGAGATGAGGAATTTTTCACAAGACAGGATCTGATCGAAAAATTTGACCTTGAACACCTTGGCCGTTCAGCTTCCATGTTTGACATTAAAAAGCTCGAAGCGCTGAATGCAAGGCATATCCAGGCCAAGACAGCGGAAGAACTTGCTGAATCCCTTGTTCCCCGTCTGAAGGACCTGGGAATTGAAGCCAGGGCTGACAAATTTACAATTGAGGCAATAAAAACCCTTCAGCCAAGAAGCAGAACCCTTGTGGAAATGGCAGAAGCTGCAAGGTTCTATTATGCAGATGAAATAAACTTTGATGAAAAGGCTGCAAAAAAATTTCTCACACAGGATACAGAACCTGTGCTTTCACGCACTGCCGCACTGATGGAATCACTTGATACCTATACCCAGGAATCACTTGAGCAGATGTTTAAAGCCATAATGGAGGAAACAGGGCTTAAATTCGGAAAAATAGCCCAGCCTCTGAGGGTTGCCATAACCGGAACCACAGTAAGTCCGGGAATATTTGAAATGCTGCTTGTGCTGGGATGTAAAAAAACCGTCCAGCGCATAAAAGCTGCTGTCAGCATGATCCATGATAAGGTTTCAAAGTGCCGAACAATGTGATAAACAATTAAATCAACATACCATAAACAGCCCAGCGGGGTATATCCGGCATGAAAAAACTTGTTTTAAGCAGTTTTATACTTGTCCCGATAATCATTGCAGCAATTTTTATACACGGGGCATTCATGTATGGAAATCCAGGCTTCAAAGTGGATAAAACCCAGAAAGGGCTGTTGATATCAGGTGTCTATCATTCTTCCAGCCCTGTACAGGAAGGCGACTTCATACTTGAAATTCACGGGCTTACCCACCATGAAATCATGGGATATGCACTGGGACTGTTCAACCCACAAAAAGATACGGGAATGGTTGTACTCAGGGGGAGTAAAATCATTCATCTTCCTTACCGGACAGTCCCGTACACAATTTTGTCCATGGCTGAACTGATATGGCCGATTCTTCTGCTGATAACCGTTTTTCTTATTCTTGGCACCATAGCATTGTACCAGGGAACCGGAGATCCTGCTCCAACACTTTTTTTTCTCATGCTCTGCAGTCTGTCAGTTTCTCTTTGTGCCACAATCCCCTCTATGATCGGATTTTTATCCCCTGTTTTTTTCTCTTCATCTTTCCTGCTGCAGGCAGTGTCCAACTGGATTTCATTCGGGCTGTGGGCTCATTTTGCCCTGAGATTTCCTGAACACCGTGATCTTGTAAAACACAGATGGTGGATTCCGGCAGGCCTATATCTTCTGCCGGCAGCAACAACCATATTGGGCTCGTTTTATGCTGCCGACATGACCCCGGAATTTTTTGGGTGGGTACAGCGCCTCAGAAATATTTATCTGCCTTTTATCATCATAGGTGTGTTTTTCAAGCATCTGACAGATTATATAAAAACCTACAACCCCCAGCTTAAAAACCAGATCAAGCTGCCCATGATTGCCTACTGGCTGACATTCACACCTTATCTGTTCTTTTATCTGCTGCCAAACCTGATATCTGATGCCCCTTTAATATCCTTCCGTATTGTAGTGTTTGCATTTTTTATTCTGCCGATGGCATATCTTGGCGCCATACTTAAATACCGCCTTTTCAATATCAACAGGATAATAAGCCGTACCATAGCCTATTTTACCGTCATCATCTGTCTTTCCATAATTTATTCCCTGTTCCTTGCAGCAATGAAAAAATGGTTTTTTGGAGACCAGATTCTGTCAAAGGAATTATTCCTGCTTTTCCTTATAATTGTAAACATAATTTTCCATCCTCTCATCCTCAAGCTGGAACATGTCATACGAAGATTTGTCCTGCGGGATCAGTCCATATCAGTCAAGCTCATGCATCAGTTCAGCAATAAAATTTCCGCCACCCTTCATCTTCCAGACCTGATAATGCTTGTCATCCGGGAACTGCCTGAGGCAATCCATATAAAATCCGCAGCCATCATGACATTTGAGGAAAACCGTTCAAGACTGTTCCCTGATCATCTGCGCTTTGGCAAAAAGCCCTGGGTTGAGAGCAGGATTGTGGAAAGGTTTAAAAACGGAACTTCTCTGTATTTTTCGTGTTCCCTTCAGGAAACAGATGACATGAGAATACGAAAAGAACTTGAAGAAATCAGAAAAACAGGATTTGACCTGATATTTCCCCTGAAAGGCGCCACTTCTCTTTCTGCCCTGCTTTTTCTGGGCCCCAAAAACAATGGAAGCCCTTTTAATGAAGAAGATATCCATATTCTGGCAAGTTTTGCAAACCAGGCAGGCACTGCCCTGGAAAATGCCATTCACCATGAATTTCTTGTTGAAAGCAAAAAACAGCTGGAAGAAATGTTTGACAGAAAAGTGCATTCCGAAAAAATGGCTGCCATAGGTGAGATGACATCGCTTCTGGCCCATGAACTGAAAAACCCTCTGAGTATAATACACAGCTCTGCCCAGTATCTTGCTGACAGAAAACAGTCCTGGGAAATCACCAGGGAAATGCTGCACTATATTAAAAGCGAAGCAGAACACCTGAATCTTTCAATAAACAGTATTCTGAAATTTGCCAGGCAGAAACCGCCGGAATTTGAAAAAATTGACCTTGAACACCACATGCACGACCTTATATCCCAGTGGCAGCGCTCAGACAGTCACAAGCCCTTTATTGATATTGTGCTGGATATACAGAAGGGGACATATGTTCACGCGGATTTAAGACAGCTCAATCAGGTATTGTACAATCTTATCCGTAACAGTGAGGATACAATGGAAAATACAGGGCATATCATAATCAGTGTAACCGGCAGTGCAGATCATGTTCTTATCAGTATTCATGATGACGGGCCGGGTATTCCTGAAGATATTACCGGGAAAATATTTAAAAAATTCTTCACCACAAAACCAGGGGGACTGGGGCTTGGCCTTGCAGTCTGCCGTCAGATTATACAGGCGCATAACGGATCCATCACACTTGAAAACCATGCTGAAGGAGGAGCGCTGGCTGTTGTAAAACTTCCTGTGAAACCACTTACAACACTGAACATGCAGGAAAAATTCCAAAGAACACTGCTGAGAGCATAAATAAAGGAACAAGACCATGAAGCATCATATTCTTTTAATAGATGATGAAACAAAACTGCTCAGGATATTGTCCCTGTTTCTTTCAGGCCGAGGCTTCAAGGTTACAACAGCTTCAAACGGCCAGGAAGCTGTTGAACTGCTGACACGGCAGCTTCCTGATGTTGTGGTCAGCGACCTGAAAATGGCACCTGTGGACGGCATGGCTGTTCTGAAATTCTGCCGTCTTAACTGCCCTGAAATACCATTCATACTTCTGACTGCATTCGGATCAGTGACAACAGCAGTAAAGGCAATGAAATTCGGCGCATTTGATTTTATTACAAAACCTGTTGACCATGAAAATCTGCTTGAAACCATAAATCAGGCACTTGCCGAACGCTGTGAAAACACTGCTGCCATGGATGCGCTGATTGGCTCATCACCTGCAATGCAGAAAATAAAACAAGATATCCGTCTTTTTGCATCCACAGACAGTTCTGTAATGATTACCGGAGAGTCAGGAACAGGAAAGGAACTTGTCGCAAGAGCCATTTATCAGGCATCAGAAAAACACAAAGGCCCCTTTATCAAGGTCAATTGTGCAGCAATTCCAAAAGATCTCATAGAAAGTGAATTGTTCGGTCATAAAAAAGGAGCTTTTACAGGAGCATTTCAGGACAGGACAGGGGCATTCAAAAAAGCTGACAATGGAGTATTGTTTCTGGATGAAATAGGAGATCTGCCCATCGGGCTTCAGCCCAAACTGCTGCATGCAGTTGAAGACAAGACCATAACCCCTGTCGGTTCAGGCAGGCCCATATCTGTTTCAGTAAAAATTCTGTCAGCCACCAATATGAACCTTGAGAATATGGTCAGGGAATCAAAATTCCGTGCTGACCTTTTTTACCGCCTCAATACTGTCTGCCTTGAAATGCCTGCCCTTCGGGAGAAAAAGGAGGACATAAGAGAGCTTGCATTTTTTTTCACGAAAAAATACTGCAGGGAATTTAAAAAACCCATGCTTGAAATCTCAGAAAACGTCATGGAACTGCTTGTCAGATATCACTGGCCCGGCAATGTACGCGAGCTGAAGAACCTTATTGAAAGGGCATGCATAATATGCACTGACAGCTCCATCTGCCCTGATCACCTGCCTTTGCACATACGCAATACTGCAGAAACTTCAGAGGATCGGGAATCTTCCGGGCAGACCCTTGATCTGGCAGCCCAGGAACAGGCCCTGCTTTTTGCCGCGCTTGAAAAGAACAACTGGCACCAGTCCAATACAGCAAAGGATCTTGGCATTACGCGCAGCGCACTTCGATACAGGCTTCAGAAGTATGGAATCAGAAAAAAATAATTTCAGATTCATATCATGAATGATCTGTAAAACTGGTTCCGAAACAACCGGTTTCTATATCGGTCCACACAACCCTGCCGGGAATTTTTACTGAAACTTCTGTCCTGTCAAACCTGTCCCCTGTATCAGGCATTACAACAAATACCAGCATACTGCCTTTTTCCGGCATGCGCCCTGGTTTGGCCCGGACACAGATTCCCCGTGCATGGACATTGACTGTCCATGCAAATGAATATCCTGTCCTGGTGTTTTCATCTGTTCCATCTGAATAAGCCACAGGTATTTTTACAGGCCGCCGTTCATAAATGCGACGTTCTTTTCTTAAATATGGCATTAAACAACCACCATTTGGTTTTTATATTAATCTCTGTGTTTACAGGTTTTGACAAAGCACCCTGAAACCTGCCACGCCAATTGCAAAGCAACAGGCATGCCAGCAATGGATATTCAGATAAAAGCCGGCACTGCCGGGCAATTCAGACAATTTTATGATATGAAGGATAATTTAGAGGTATGATTTTAATGTATGAAAACAGCCACAATGGCTGATATCAGCCATTGTGGCATATAATACAGACAAATCAAAAAATTCATTCCATGGAATACAGGATACCTGAATATCCCACAAAACTTTCCGATTCTGTCTTGTCAAAACTTGTGGCATAGTCAAGCATAACTGCCCTGGATGCGCCAAGTTTTCTGCAGGCGGCAGCAGTTGCGGCAGCAGCTCCGGGGCAACACATGTTCTTATGTTTAAGGCCCTGGGATATAATGTTTTCATCATCCATTGCAAGCATTGCATCAATGGCTGCCCTGTCATTTTCGTTTTTTACCCATTCCACTGCCTCTGTTCCGGTGCCGGCAGAAGTAAAACCAAAATCAGGCCCGTAATGGGTCATATCAGTGGATCCGATTATTCTGATATTTCGTGACAGCCTCTGAGCTTCTGATACAGCCATGGTTCCTGCAATGGGGGCAAAAAAGGAAGGAGCAATACCCACAACCACAATTTCTGCATTTGGAAAAAAATACCTGATAAACGGGTATTGAAGTTCCAGGGTATTGTCTTCCGGAAATTTTGAAGCAGACCGGCTGCGAAGGCTGATGCCCTCGCATATTCTGTCCACAAGTTCAACATCCACCTTGATTTCTCCCAAAGGAGTCTCAACTGCGCCCTCCACAAGGATAAAAGGTTCAGACTGAGGATGCATGTGTGCCCCGAACAGAATAATGGTGTCGACTTCTTCATCTGGTGTGCCTTCACAGGCAAGTGAGGCAATCACCCTGCACGCAATGGATCCTGAATAATACCATCCTGCGTGGGGGACTATCCCTCCCATGAACTTTCCTGACAAAGGGCCTGTGCTGTCCTTTAAAAATTGTCTGATACTGGATTCGCATTCCTTTGCCGTATCAGGATACCATGAGCCGGCAAAGGCCATTTTCTTTATTTCCATGACCTGCCTCCTGTTTTTTTTTATGGAATCATCTGCCTGTTTTTTCAAACACCTTGAGCTTGAGCCAGTCTATCCATGGCTCAAACCCATCTCCTGTCATGGCTGACATCTCAAACACCGGCATATGAGGATGCACTTTTTTCATGTTCTCAACAGCAAGGCGTGCATCAAAGTCAAGATAGGGCAGAAGGTCTGTCTTGTTTAAAATTGCGACATCAGCCACCTGAAACATGAGAGGATACTTAAGGGGCTTGTCTTCCCCCTCTGTCACGCTCAATACCACTGCTCTTGCATCTTCTCCGATGTCAAACTCGGCAGGACAAACAAGATTGCCTATGTTTTCAACTATTAAAAGATCAAGTTCATCACATCCCAGGGGTTTGGCAAAATCAAAAATCAGGTTGGCTGCAAGATGACAGTCACCCCCGAACTGGTCCGTATTGATCTGGCTCACTTTTGCACCTGTTACCTCAAGCCTTTCGGCATCGTTGGTCGTGCACACATCACCCACAAGTACGCCAACCCTGATACCGGGCATAAGCTGTGACAATGTTCTGCAAAGTGTCTGGGTCTTTCCTGATCCAGGCGAAGACATCATGTTAAGGACAAATACATTATTGTCCCTGAAAAACCTGCGGTTAATGTCAGCCTGGGTTTCATTCGCCTCAAGAACTCTTTTCTGAATATTGATTTCCATTATTCTGTTCCGCTTTTCTGAAAGGTTATAATTTATGAACTATTCTGCAAGTTCAATGGATGTTATTTCAATTTCCCTGCCTGTAAGCATTTCAACCTGCCCGTCCTCACACGCGGGGCAGGTAAAGACAGGGCCTTTGACCTCCCACCTGTTACCGCATGATTTGCAGTGCATTGTAACAGGTATGAAATCTATTTCAAGACTGGCATTCTCAAGGGGAGTATCCTTTGTAATAATTTCAAAGCAGAAGGTCAGGCTGTGCTCAACCACTGCGGCAAGACGCCCTATTTTAAGATTCACCTTTTCAACCAGGGGATTTTCAATATCTTCCGGAATCGAATCCATGGCTATCTGAACAAGCTGCTGTGCAATTCCCATTTCATGCATTATTTTTTCCTTATCTGAACTTACAAAAAAATTATCAATTACTTCGCTTTGAATAAAACTGGTTTTTAAACTCAACAAATCTGTCTTCTCTGACTGATTCTCTTATTTTCTTCATCAGGTCAAGATAATAATAAATATTGTGAATTGTATTAAGACGATAGGCAAGAAGTTCCCTTGATTTATAAAGGTGCCTAAGATACGCCCTTGAATAGTTGCGGCAGGTATGGCACCCGCATTCAGGATCAACAGGGCTTTTGTCAAACCTGAATTTTGCATTGGAGATGTTAAGTGTGCCCCGGCTTGTAAAAAGCTGTCCGTTTCTGGCATTTCTTGACGGCATGACACAGTCGAACATATCACATCCCATGCCGACAAGCTCCACAAGGTCTTCAGGTGTTCCAACGCCCATGATATATCTGGGCCTGTCAGCAGGCAGAAGGGGCAGGGTGTGTTCTGCCATTTCATACATGAGTTCCTTGGGCTCTCCCACGCTCAGTCCGCCTATGGCAAACCCGGGAAAATCAATGTCTGTAATCTGTTGTGCTGAAACAGAACGCAGTTCCCTGTCCATTCCACCCTGTACTATTCCGAACAGATTGTTTTTTCCCCCTTTTTCCTGCCAGTGATCAAACCCTCTTTTTGCCCACATGGCGGTTTTTTCAAGGGCCTTTACAACCTGAGAGCGTTCAGCAGGATATCCAATGCACCAGTCAAGGGACATCATGATATCTGAACCTAAAATCATCTGGATATCAACTGCCTTTTCAGGTGAAAAAACATGGCGGGACCCGTCAATATGAGACTGGAATGCAACACCTTCATCAGTGAATTTTGCAAGCTTTGCAAGTGAAAAGAACTGGAATCCGCCTGAATCTGTCAGCATGGGCCTGTGCCAGTTTATAAATTCATGCAGCCCGTTCATATGCTGGATAACCTCACAGCCAGGCCTTAAATAAAGATGATATGTATTGCCCAGTATTATCTGTGCTCCACAATGTTCAAGATCTTCTGTGCTGACGGCTTTAACCGAGCCCAAAGTGCCCACGGGCATGAAAATCGGAGTTTCTATCATGCCGTGCAAAGTCTTTATCATACCAAGCCTTGCCCTGGAATTTGACAGCCCGCCCTGCTTTATAAGTTTGAATTCAAGCATAATCTATTCAATCAGCATGGCATCACCATAGCTGAAAAACCTGTAGCCTTTATCTTTGGCATGTTCATAAACATCCAGCATTTTTTCTCTGGTATAAAACGCTGAAACAAGCATTAAAAGAGTGGATTCAGGCAGATGAAAATTCGTGATCATGGCATCCACACATTTAAATCTGTATCCAGGATAAATAAAAAGATCGCACATGCCGGATCCAGGAGCAACCATGCCGTTTTCATCGCTTGCAAACTCAAGGGTTCTCACACTTGTTGTGCCCACAGCCACAATCCGTCCGCCCCTGCGTTTTACAGAATTTATCCTGTCTGCCTGGTCAGGTGACAATACAAAATATTCTGAATGAATCCTGTGTTCCCTGATATCATCAACCTTTACCGGCACAAAAGTACCATAGCCGACATGAAGGGTTATTGCCGCAAATTCAATTCCTTTGCTTTTCAGATTATCCATCAGTTCCCCGGTAAAATGAAGCCCGGCAGTTGGAGCTGCCACAGCGCCTTCCTTTGCCGCATAAACTGTCTGATAGTCTGTTCTGTCACTGTCAGATGAGCTGTTATCTGTATTCCGTTTGATATACGGCGGCAAAGGCACCTGTCCGTATCTGTTCAGAAATTGCTCAAAGGAATCTGCATTTAAAAATCTTATATCAAAAAAATTGTCCTTCACAGATTCCACAACAGCTTCAACATTGTCCGGCAGAAAAAGCCTTGCTCCTTTTTTGGGGGCTTTTGAGGCCCTGACAAGACAATCGCACCTGAAAAAACCGGTCTGTTCAAGATTCTTCATGCCTGCTGCATAATCAAGAATAAATATTTCGATCCTGCCGCCTGTTTCCTTATGGCCGAACAGTCTTGCAGGCACCACCTTTGTATCGTTGATTACAAGAAGGTCTCCTTTTTCAAGCAGGGCTGCAATATCCCTGAACAGGAAATGACCGAGCCTGCCGGATTTTCTGTCAACATGCAGAAGTTTTGCCATTTCACGGTCATGACATGGTGCCTGGGCAATTTTTTCAGGCGGCAGTTCATATGAATAATCAGACAGGCAGAACATCAGCTTTTCCCCATTGCAGCATAAACAACCAAAAGCCCTGCCGCCATAAGTACAAACCCGGTTTTTCTCAGGCTTGAGTCATCAAGCTGTATCATCATCAAAACCATCTCCTTCATTTTTTCAGGGCACAGAAAATAGGGGATCCCCTCCACAATCATCACCATGCCAATGACACAAAAGAAAAATTTCATCTTCCCTGTTCTCCAAAAATTATGAGGATCAAATTATTACAAACACCACGGGTTTGCAAATCCTTTTTTAAACGGGTTTAAAAAACTATTGCTAAAATAGTGCATCAAAGTTATAAAAAAAAGTTATTGCAAATTTTAGTCTAATCATAATTATTAAGGAAACCATTAACCATGCAGTTTGAACCGGTTATAGGCCTTGAAGTACATGCACAGTTAAAAACAGAAACCAAAATTTTCTGCACCTGTTCGACAAAATTCGGCAACAGTCCCAATGCCAATACATGCCCTGTATGCACAGGAATGCCGGGGGTATTGCCTGTACTTAACAGACAGGCAGTAAGCTTTGCCATAAAAGCTGCCCTTGCAACCAATTGCACAATTAATAAAGAAAGCAGGTTTGACAGAAAAAATTATTTTTATCCGGACCTTCCAAAGGGTTATCAGATATCCCAGTATGCAGCTCCCATTGCAGAACACGGATTCCTTGAAATTGAGGTACAGGGCGATGGCCCGAAAAAAATAGGCATCACAAGGATCCATATGGAGGAAGATGCAGGAAAACTCATCCACGATCCTGACAGGGGCATAAGCAAGGTTGACCTTAACAGGACAGGAGTTCCTCTGATAGAAATTGTAAGCGAACCTGATATAAGAAGTGCTGCACAGGCAGGAGCATATTTAAGAAAACTGCATGCTGTCTTAAAATATATTGATGTGTGCGACGGCAACATGGAAGAAGGAAGTTTCAGGTGTGACGCCAATATTTCCCTGCGCCCGGCAGGCGAAAAAGAGTTCGGCATAAGAACAGAACTTAAAAATCTCAACTCCTTTAAACATGTTGAAAAAGCAATTGCCTATGAAATCCAGCGCCAAACCTATGTACTTGAAGAAGGAAAACAGGTAATACAGGAAACCAGGCTGTGGGACCCGTCAAAAAACAGGACTGTTTCAATGCGCGGCAAGGAAGATGCCCATGATTACAGATATTTTCCCGATCCTGATCTTGTGCCCCTGATTGTGGATGAAGAATGGATAAAACAGGTGGAAGCCCTCATGCCTGAGCTTCCCGATGAAAAACATGCCAGGTTCATGTCTGAATACAATCTTTCCGATTATGATGCAAAGGTGCTTACTTCCTCAATTGAGCTTGCCGATTTTTTTGAAAAAACTGCACACCATCTCAAGGACAAAAAACTTGCAGCCAACTGGATCATGACAGGCATGCTTGCAATGCTTAATGCAAAAGGAATATCAATTTCACAGTCACCTGTTTCAGCAGAAAAATTTGCAAGGCTTCTTAAATTGCTTGAAAATGGAAAAATCAATGCTGCAGGTGCAAAAACCGTATTTGAGCAGATGACAGAAACAGGAAAGGATGCCGATGTCATTGTAAAGGAAAAAGGTCTTGAGCAGGTTACGGATTCGTCATGGCTTGAAGGAATCGTCATAAAGGTGATACAATCACATCCAGATGAAGCCCAGGCCTACAAAGCCGGAAAAACCAAGCTTTTCAGCTTTTTCATGGGACAGGTGATGAAAGAGACAAAAGGAAAGGCTGACCCTAAGATTGTAACATCCATTTTAAAATCACAACTTTAAAAGGAAGAACTGTGTTGAAATACTATAAAGCATTAAAACTTGTTTCACTTACAACACTTGTAATCTGTACTGTTTTTTGCATACCTCACCTGTATGCTTCCCAGAATGCAATTGACAAAAAACTTCAGACAATTGCAATACTGCCATTTGATATCAATGCTGAAAAAAATCTGGATTATATTGCCAGGGGAACCTGTAAAATGCTTTATTCAAGGCTGTCATGGAGAGGCCGGGTAGAGGTTGTGCCCCCTGCAAAAATCCGCAGCACACTGAAAAAGCTTAAAACCATTCCTGTTACGCAGAAAGTTTCAAAAACTGCCCTGCTTACAGGCAGTGATTTTGTGCTTACAGGAACCATTACTGAAATTGCAGGGTCATTCAGCATTGATGTGAAAGTATATGACATGGCCAACAAACGCTACATGGCATTTTTTGAGCAGTCAAAAAAAACCGATGATCTGATCCCGAAAGTAAACCGCATCGCAGCTTCCATAAACAAAAAAATCTTTAACCGTTCCACATCAGACTGGGAAAAAATGGAACAGGAAAAAAAGGCTTATCTTAAAAAAATACAGCGTCAGAACCCTGAATACATGATGCAGAGAAGATGGCATAACACAGAGAAATCTCCTGGATGGAAAATCTGGAAATACCTGTTCTAGCCATCAATGAGTTGTTCAAAAACTTAATATCTGAGGGACTATAGTGACCCCCAAAAGCTGGATAAGGGAATCAAAATCAGCAGAGTTTTAACGGACAAACGCCTGCTGAAGTATATTATGGTAAAAATCAGTTGAGGCTGGTGGGATGATGGGAACGGTTGCTGGAAAACCCAAAATATCGATCAAGCGAATGCAAAAAAGATGGGGCAGCCTTTCAGATAAAGGCACAGTAACCCTCAATACAGATTTGATCAGAGCACCTAAAGAGTGTATTTACTATGTTGTTATCCACGAGCTGTGTCATTTGAAATATCATAATCGTACCCCGGAGTTTTATAAGCTTCTATATTCTATCATCCCAGGTTGAGAAAAGATAAAGCATAAACTAGAACTCAGTATGGTGTGAATATGAGGATAAAACATGAGACAGAGTAAGAACAAAGGGAAGCAACTGATTCGTAACAGCACCGCTGAATTTCTGATCTTCACAGGCCAGGCAGGAGAACAAAGTATCGAGGCCCGCTATGAGGATGAGACCATCTGGCTGTCCCAAAAGCTGATGGCTCAGCTTTTTGATGTGGATGTGCGGACAATTAGCGAACACTTGAAAAATATCTTTAAAAATGGTGAGTTACAGGAAGATTCAGTTATCCGGAAATTCCGGATAACTGCCACTGATGGCAAGAACTACAACACAAATTTCTACAACCTTGATGCCATCATTTCAGTGGGATACCGGGTTAATTCAGTGCGTGCCACTCAGTTCCGCCAATGGGCGACTCAAGTTTTGCGGGAGTTTGCCATCAAGGGCTATGTGCTGGACAGAAAGCGCATGGAAAACGGTGCCTTTCTTGGTGAAGATTATTTTGAACGCCTGCTGGAAGAGATCCGCGAGATCCGCCTCAGCGAACGGCGTTTTTATCAGAAAATCACCGACATTTACGCCACCAGCATTGACTACAATAAGGACGCCCCGACTACCAAGGCGTTCTTTGCCAAGGTGCAGAATAAGCTACACTACGCGATTCACGGGCAGACCGCAGCCGAACTGATAGCGAGTCGTGCGGATGCTTCGAAACCAAATATGGGGCTGAGTACCTGGGAAAAAGCTCCGGATGGAAAAATTCTGAAAACCGATGTCTCAATTGCCAAAAACTATCTGACCAAAGATGAGCTGGAATCATTGGGACGGATTGTCAACGCCTACCTGGATCTGGCTGAGGAACGTGCCAAGCGAAAAATTCCCATGACCATGGAAGACTGGGCCAACCGGCTGGATATGTTTCTGGAATTTGACGACCGTGAAATTCTGCGGGATGGTGGCAAGGTGACGGCAAAGCTGGCCAAGACCCATGCCGAAAGTGAGTTTGAAAAATACCGCATCGTGCAGGATCGTCTATTTGAGAGTGACTTCGATAGGGTGATCAAGCAGCTGAAAGAGAAAGATGATGACTCTGAATAGGGTCTTTGAGACTGTTGCTTTGGTATTTGGCAATAGCCAGGCAAAACAAGCCAAAGGAATCCCAGGAAATGACGCTTAAATTGAATGAAAAACTGTCTTGACATTGGGGTACACTATACTTTTTGTAAATTGATATAAAACGCCCAAATAAAAAAAAAGGAGGGCGGCAATGAACATTTTTCATCACCACCCCCTTTTTAAAATTCAGGCAGTACAAAGAATTATCTTTATATAATCAAATTAGAAGTTAATCTGCCATTTGGCGCCGATATAATCAATCTCATTCTGGTTGTTCTCTTCGTAATCGATTGTACCGATTTCAGGAACAATGAATACTCCGGGAGCCAGTGTGATTGTAGCCTGTGCATAATAGCTTGTTACATCATCATCGGGGTTGCCGGCAGTTTCGTCAAAATCAGTCTGGGTTGTACCATAACCGAATTCCACGCTGAACATATCATTGATTTTGGCTCCAACAACAACGAGATAACCAACTGCGTTGTTATCATTGGTGTCATTACCTGCTGCGTTGATTACAGGAGTTCCGCCATTTGCTTTGCCGGTATCCATTGAAATCATCAGGCCCACGTTCTGACCTGTGAACACATCACCTGCAAGATAAAACTGACCGATATTGATTGTGCCACCAATACCAAGAACATAGGAATCAATGCTGATGGAAGCACCTGCTGCATTCAGCACATCATAGGTCTGATAACCTGCCATTACATCAACGGTAAAATTGTTCTGGCTGTATGTATAACGTGCTTCAATTGCGGGGATATCTGTGTCAGTTGCGGTATATCCGGTAAGGGTTGTAGTGGTTTTTGGAGCAAGCAGAGCAACCTGGAAACCATCAAATTTCAGTCTCAGCATGGCTTCACGACCGCTGTAAATTCCGCCGTAATCTGCCAGACCTTCGTCTGTATTGTATACCTGATTTGAATAGAACGGATTAAGCGGAGTATAGGTCTGGCCCACGAGCAGAGAGCCTGCGCCAAAATTCCATTCGCCGTAAAGTTTACGGACATTGACACCTGTACCATATTCAAAACCACCTGTTACTGTATCACTTGCCTTGACTGTGGCACCGATACGTGAGTTGCTCTGGAGAGACTGAGCATAGTTGTCAGTATCTCTTGATCCTGGGATTTCTGTATCTACTTTAAATGTGGCTATACGGGCATTTCCGTAAAAATTCCACTGGCTGCCTGCATATGCATAACCTGCAACCATGAGCATGGCAGCTGCAAGCGCTATTATCTTTTTCATTTTTTTCTCCTTTTACATACTTCTTTTTTTACTACCTGAAAATCCAGAGATCTGCATCATTATTTCAAAAATTACAGAACTCTGAAAGCCAATATATTTAAGCTTTTTATCCAGTTTTGTCAATAAAAAAAGGGGCTGATAATGAATTTGCATTCATCAGCCCCTTTGAAATTCAGGCGGTATAAAAATTTATATTTCTAATCTTAAATTAGAAATTAATCTGCCATTTGGCACCAATATAATCAACTTCGTTCTGGGTATTTTCTTCGTAATCGATTGTACCGATTTCAGGAATGATGAATACGCCAGGAGCCAGTGTGATTGTAGCCTGTGCATAGTAACCTGTTACATCATCATCAGGATTACCGGCTGATTCATCAAAATCAGTCTGGGTTGTACCATAACCGAATTCTACACTGAACATATCATTGATCTTTGCACCAAGAACAACAAGATAACCGACTGCATTGTTATCATTGGTGTCATTGCCTGCTGCATTGATTACAGGAGTACCACCGGTGTAGGTACCATTTGAGGTATCCATAAGGATCATATTGCCCACATTCTGGCCTGTAAAAACATCACCGGCAATATAGATCTGACCGATATTGATTTTACCGCCCAGAGCAAGAACATAAGAGTCAATGCTGATGGAAGCGCCTGCTGCATTCAGCACATCATAGGTCTGATAGCCACCGGCAGCCTGGATCATGAAATTATCCTGCTTGAAGGTGTATTTTGCTTCGATTCCAGGAATATCAGTATCAACAGTTGAGTAACCAGTCAGTGTAGTTCCTGTGCTGGGAGCAACCAGAGCAACCTGGAAGGAACCGAATTTCAGTTCCAGCATTGGTTCACGACCGGAGTAAACACCGCCCATGGTAAGCATGTCAAGATCAGTTCCATACACCTGATTTGAATAGAACAGATTCAGAGGGCTGTAAGTCTGTCCAACAACAAGAGTGCCTGCGCCAAAATTCCATGCACCGTAAAGCAAACGGATATTGGCATTTCCTTTTGATGTTCCATATTCAAAACCACCTGATACTGTGTCATTTGTTTTGACTTTTGCACCAATACGGGCATTACTCTGAAGTGCCTGAGCATAGTTATCTGTGTCTCTTGAGCCTGGGATTTCTGTATCAACCTTGAATGTGGAAATACGGGCAGAACCGTAGAAATTCCACTGGCTGCCTGCATAGGCATAACCTGCAACCATTACCATTGCGGCAACGAGAGCAATTAATTTTTTCATCTTTTTCTCCTTTTAAGAATTAAATTATCCTACCGCCTGAACAGCCGGCATGCAGACCCTCCTTTTAAAAGTCTGATTCCGGTCACATAACCTGTGTCTATGCGGTTTCAATACTTTTGTCAACCTTTTTTTAAATTTTTACTCTCTATTTAAGCGAATAGGCAATAATATTGGATTTTTTCCCCTTTGCCCTTGTGAAAATCTGGGAAGTTGAAACCACTGAAACCACAAGTTCTTTTGTGCCGTCTCCGTCAATATCGGCAATGGCGAAATCGCTTATCCACCCCTGCACAGACCTTGTCCTGAATACAGGAGCAAGAGCAATTCCATTCCAGGAAAGAATATCAATGGTTCCTTTTGAAAAATGCTTGTACCGGCCCATGGCAGAACTGCCGAACTGCTGATTTTTAACAACAAAAATCTCAGGTTTTGAATCATCATCTGTATCAAAAAACACAATCCGCGGGTTAAAATATACCCTTTCCTGGTATGAGGCATCCACATCATTTCTTGGCAGAAGCAGATAATGCATTGTGCCGCCGTATTCGCCATTACCCTGCCAGTCAATGGCACCACTTCCTTCAGAAAGAGTAATCCTGCCATACTGATTTATGGACACATATTCTTCAGCCTTGTCTGAGCTCACAGGCCCTTTTGCAAGGGAAAGCACGGAGACATTGCGCGGAAGCATGAGTTTTCTGTCTGTAACATAGCGTTTTCCGGAAACCCTCATGAAATAGATTGCACCCTTGAAAGGATTTGAAGCTGTTTTCTGGCCCAAAAGGATTCTGCCCTGATCTTTTGAATCAATAACCCTGAAATAATAGGGTTCATTATCTGTCAGTGTCACATAGGAACTTCCATTGTATTCCACCACAAATGATCTCAGCCCGTCCTTCTGGATATTCAGACTTGTTACAAAAATTTCAGGATATCCATTTTTGTTTATATCAGCAATATCAATTCCTATAATTCTGTGTACCCTGCTGTAATCCAACTCTTTTTCAAGCACAAGCCTGTTGCCTGAATACTTATAGATAAAAAGTTTATAATCCTCAGCAACAACAACTCTGTTGATACCGTCCTTTTTTATGTCGCCTGTGGCAAAGCCATTGATCTGTCCCTTGAATGTCAGCCATGTTGAAAACCCCTTGCGCCTGCCTGATGACTGAAGGTTAACAAAGCCGCCGCTGTACCGTTCCATGCCTCCTGTGTACTGAAGAGCACCGGGAGCCTGTGGAGCCTGCTGAGTTGCAGGCCCTGCATACAATTCATTGGCAATGTTGCGTTTAAATACCTTAAGATTGATATCGCCTGCGAATTTATTAACCATGGGAATAACATCGCCCATTTTGTTGCTCTGTTCAAAAAAGCTCATGGTGGGTTTTTTACCGTGTACATCAACCATGCGGGCATCAAGGCTTATACTCTGGCCAAAATTCGTAAGGCTGCCGTACAATACATAGTCAACCCCCATTGCAGCACCTATGATTCTTGCCTTGGATTCTGTGAGTTCCCCTTTTATTCCGCTTTGTTTTCTTGCTCTTGCAAGGCTTTGCTCAACGGTTTCACGGTCAAGCACCACTACCTTGCCAGGATCTGCAAGCCTTGTTGAAAGCATTGAAAACATGCCTTTCTGCAGAAAACCAAGATCCTGTGGAGAATTCATGGTAAAAGGTATGACCGCAACCTTTGCAGGCACTGCACAAAAGCCCTGTACCAGCACAGAGGCCATAAAAATAAAGGCAAGAATACAGACCTTGTAGATTTTTCTTCCATTATGATTGAATTTCACGACAAAACTCCTTTACTGGGTGTTGAACTAATTTTCCTCATTGTCTGCCACTATATACATCATCACATATTTTCATACAACTCTTTTAAAAAGCTTTTCCATATCATTTTTGTCAAAAGAGATCATGGTGGGCCTGCCATGGGGGCAATGCATGGGATTATCACATTTTTCAAGGTCTTCCAGCAGTTTTACCATTTCAGCATGATGCAGTTTATGGTTTGCACGGACAGCGCTGTGACATGCCATTGAAATCAGGCAGGCATCCAGCCATTTGTGCTTTGGCAGGGAAGGTGCGCATGCTTCAGATGCAAGTTCCATAAGGTCAGTTACAAGCTCTTTGATATTTTTTGTCTCAACAAGTCCCGGAACTGCCCTTATTAAAAAACATGTGCCTCCAAACGGTTCAATCTTAAACCCGAGCTCTGAAAGGCCGGAAAGAATACCGGCAAGGATATCTGCATCCCTGTGGCCAAGTTCCAGGGTCTCAGGCACAAGCAGGGACTGACTCTGCACACCGGCCTTTTCATGTCTTTTTTTAAGTTTTTCATACACAATCCTTTCATGGGCAGCATGCTGGTCGACAAGAACAAGGCTTGTGTCTTTCTCTGCAACAATATATGTGCCCATGATCTGACCCAGAATATTAAAACCAGAACCTGGTTCCTGCACAGATTCCTTATGTGATGCAGAAAAATACCTGCTACCATGTCCTTGTTGAGAAGCCGGCCGGGAGTCACAGGGTTCGCAAACAGGCAGAACCACATCACAAGATTCATCCAGAGAAACCTCCCAGTTAAAACGCGCCTTCGGCGAATCCTGGCTTTCTGGTTCATGGAATTCAGGCACACTGATTCTTGAATATGAAGTAATATTTTCCTGGGCTTTTAAAATTGCAGAAGAAACAGCTCTAGTGATCAATTGATAAACCGGGCCTGGATCAAACAATTTTATTTCCCGCTTGCATGGATGCACATTAACATCCACACGGTCAAAGGGTATTTCAATCATGACGGCACCAACAGGAAACCTGCCTTTCATCACCCTGCCGTCATATCCCCTGAACACGGCTGCCACAAGTCCTCTGTCATACACAACCCTGTTGTTCACGAAAAAATACAGCCGCCCTGAAGAGGTCCTGGTCACAGAAGGATTGGAGCACACTCCTGTTACAGAAATATCCTGTGCCAAGGACTCAAATTCATACAAATTGTTTATCACATCTTTTCCCAGAACCGCAACAGCACGCTGGAACAGGCTCTGACCACAGGGAAAATGTTTTACAAGCCTGGTGTTTACAAAAAAGCGCAGCCCGATTTCCGGATTCCCAAGGGCAATTGCCAGAACAATATCTGCAATATGCCCAAGTTCCGTGTTTTCGGATTTTAAAAATTTTCTGCGGGCAGGGGTATTATAGAACAGGTGCCTGACTTCCACCATGGTACCGGCAGGCGCTCCCGCATCTGAAACATTGCGGATTTTCCCGCCTGCTATTTCAATTTTTGTCGCAACATTGCTGTGTTGTGTTCTTGTGACAAGGGTAAATTTTGAGACCGATGCAATGGAAGGCAGGGCTTCTCCCCTGAACCCCATTGTTGAGATAGCGAAAAGATCAGATGTCTGCCTTATCTTGCTTGTGGCATATCTTTCAATTGCCAGAAGCGCATCATCACGGGACATGCCTGAGCCGTCATCACTGACCCGTATCAGGGATGCGCCCCCTTTTTCAATTTCTATTGTTATTGAGGCCGCACCTGCATCAATGGAATTTTCAACCAGTTCCTTTACAACCGAGGCAGGCCTCTGAACCACTTCGCCTGCTGCAATCTGGTTGGAAAGGATCTCAGGAAGGATTCTGACTTTTGCCATCTTTGATGAGCCTTAACAGAAACTCACAATCTCTGGGGGTTAAATCAAAACGCAGGCCTGCCTGGTCTGCAAGCTTTTCAGGATCTGCTTCAGGATTGCCCTGTCTTTGTTCTGATACCCATTCAATGGCTTTTTTCAGGGATTCTCCCTGGGGAACTATGGTGGACATGGAAGTCTTCCTCCTTTACAAATATTAAAGTTCAGGAAATTTGCAGGCAAGACCGCTGTTTTGTTCAAATCCATACCCTGCCCTGAAAAGTGACATTTCATCAAAATGGTCTGCCATCATCTGTATGCCGACCGGGAGTCCTGTCCCGGAAAAACCCGCAGGAACCGAAATACCCGGAATACCTGCCATATTTGCTGAAAGGGTAAATATATCGGTAAGATACATGGTCAAAGGATCATGGGTTTTCTCACCAAGCCTGAATGCAGGTGCAGGTGCAACAGGAGACAGTATGATGTCGCAGGTTTCAAATGCCCTGGCAAAATCCTGCATGATAAGGGTTCTTACCTTTGAGGCCCTTGCATAATAGGCATCATAATAGCCTGAAGAAAGAGCAAAAGTTCCGATGAGAATACGCCTCTGCACCTCAGGGCCAAACCCTTCTGACCGCGTTTTCTTGTAAAGTTCCATCATATCTTCACAATCAGGCTTTCTCATGCCGTATTTTACCCCGTCAAACCTGGCAAGATTGGAACTTGCCTCACAAGGGGCAATAATATAATAGGCAGCAATCACATATCTTGTATTTGGCAGACTTATCTTCCTGATCTTCACCCCCATGTCTTCAAGAACAGTGCAGGCATTTTTAAAAATTTTCTCCACATCTGGGTCAAGACCTTCAACTGCAAGATATTCTTCCGGTATCCCGGCTGTCATGCCTTTTAATCCCTGTTTTTTAAACATGTCAAACGCCTGTGTGAAATCAGGCACAGGTTTGTCTGCACAGGTTGAGTCCATTTTGTCATATCCTGCAATTGCATTGAGCAAAATTGCAGTGTCCCTTACATTCGGCGCCATCGGCCCTATCTGGTCCAGGGAAGAGGCATATGAAACAAGGCCGAAACGCGATACCCTGCCATAGGTCGGTTTAAGGCCCACAATACCGCAATGTGACGCTGGCTGACGAATGGACCCGCCTGTATCACTGCCAAGGGCTGCACAGCAGAATCCTGCTGCCACGGCAGCAGCAGAGCCTCCGCTGGAACCGCCCGGCACATGGTCGGGATTCCAGGGGTTTTTTGTGAGTTTAAAAGCTGAATTTTCCGTTGAAGAGCCCATGGCAAACTCATCCATATTGGTCTTGCCAATGATGACAGCACCTGCCTGATTCAGTTTTTCCACAACATGGGCATTGTATTGGGGAACAAAATTTTCAAGAATCTTTGAAGCGCAGGTCGTTTTCATGCCTTTCACACATAAAAGATCCTTGAGAGCAACCGGTATTCCGGTTAAAGGAGTAAAATTTCCTGCTGCAATATCCTGATCAGCCTCTTTTGCCTGGTCAAGGGCTTTTTCTTTATCCACACTGAGAAAAGCCCCTATTTTATCATCATATTTTTCAATACGGTCAATAAGGGCTGATGTCAGTTCCAGAGAAGAAATTGTGCGTTCTGCAAGCAGTTTTCCTGCCTGCGCAATGCCAAGTTCATGCACTTCCATTTCATATCCTTCCTTATACTTATTTTACAACCCTTGGAACAGTGTAAAAATCCTGATCCCTTTCAGGGGCATTGGCAAGGGTAACTTCAGGGCCGGGCGACCCGGCAGGCTTATCCTCCCTTAAAACATTATTCATCAATGCCGCCCCGGATGAAAGACCAACTCCTTTGACATCAGCATCCTTGAGCTTGTCAATGTATTGAAGAATGCGTCCCATCTGGTCTGTCATGCTTCCGATACCGGCTTCGTCAATTTCCAGCCTGGCCAGATGAGCAATTTTCATGACTTCATCCCTTGAAATTTTCATTTTTTTCCTTTTTTTATTATCCTTGTATCCATAATACCGGCTTTTTCCAGTTTTTTCTGCATTTCAGCAGCAGCACCAAATGTTTTAAATGCCCCAAACCTTACTCTATACCATACCACACCCTTTTTCATGCCTTTTACCTTGTAACCGGTAAATCCTCTTTTTTCAAGCATGCCCATCTGGATTTCAGCATCCTTTACATTGCGGTAAGCTGCAACCTGAATGGTATAGTTTTTATCTTCTGCCTGAGCCACGGCAACCGGATGAGCCTGTTTTTTATATGTCTTTTTTTTCATGCTTGTCTTGACAGGAATCAGCCTGTTTCCAGGATTGAGGGCTCTGTCAGTTCCAGGAGCAGGTTCAGCAGTTGCCACGGGCTCAGGCTGTTCAAGAACATCATAAAATTTCAGCTCTATTTTTTTCTGTCTTACTTTATCATTATCAATCTGCCCGGCAATTGCTGCAAGCTTTTTCTGAAACCTCTGAGTATCAAACTTCACAGGAGATGTTTCCCGGCCCACCATGACTCCCAGCAAAAACATCCACCCTGCAATAAGGATAAAAACCAGGCCCTTTAAAATCCCCTTTGAGGACAGCATATTATCTTACATTCTTTCCGGTGCCAGAACCCCGAGAAGCGACAGTCCGTTCCGGATAACCTTCTTTACCGCCAGAACAAGGCTCAGCCTTGCAAGGGTAAGTTCCCTGTCATCCGTCACAACCCTGTGCCTGTTGTAATACTGATGAAATGCAGCAGCAAGACCTGTCAGATAATTAAAAATAATATGAGGATGCAGGGTGTCGGCACTTTTTTCCACAGCCTGACCAAACCCGGCAAGCCGCTTTAAAAGAGTTATTTCCTCTGCCTGCGTAAGAAGTGAAAGATTCATTCCTTTTTTAAAATCAGTATCTGAAATTATCTGCTGATCTTTTGCCTTCAGAAGAATCCCTGCTGTTCTTGCATGAACATACTGAACATAATACACAGGGTTATCTGAACTTTTCTGTTTGGCAAGCTCAAGGTCAAAATCAAGACCTGAATCATAGCTGCGGCTTAAAAACATGAACCTTGCAGCGTCTTTTCCAACCTCGTCAACAATATCCTTTAATGTGACAAACTCGCCAGCCCTTGTTGACATCTGAACAGGTTTGCCAGCCCTTAAAAGATTTACAAGCTGAACAAGTATGACCTTAAACTGCTCGCTTTTCCTGCCTGAAGCCACAACAGCAGCATCAATGCGCTTTATATAACCGTGGTGGTCTGCGCCCCACACATCAATAACGCAGTCAAACCCGCGCTCAAACTTTTCCATGTGATAGGCAATATCAGAGGCAAAATATGTGGTAAGCCCGTTCTTTCTTACCACAACCCTGTTCTTTTCATCTCCGAAATCACTGGTTCTGAACCATAATGCGCCATCTTCCTCGTAAATCAGGTTCTTGCTTCTGAAATCATCAATAGCTTTTTTCACCCGTCCTGAATCATACAAAGTTTTTTCACTGAAAAACTTATCAAACCTGACCCCGAAATCTTCCAGATCCTGCCTGATGCCTGCAAGTATCTTTTCCGCGGCAAATGATGCGCAGAACTCAATGCCTTCATCCTCAGGTTTCAGCGCAAATTGTTCTCCCTTGTCTTCAAGGATTTCACGGGCAATATCTTTTATATATTCACCCTGGTAGCAGTCATCAGGAAAATCAAGTGATCTGCCTGTCTGCTGCAGAATTCTCAGCCACACAGAGGTTCCAAGGGTACGGATCTGACGCCCTGAGTCATTGATATAATATTCTCTTTGCACATCATAGCCTGCAAATTCAAGAATTGCAGCAACACTGTCACCCACGGCAGCACCCCTGCCATGGCCCACGTGAAGCGGGCCTGTGGGATTTGCACTTACAAATTCCACCTGAACTTTGCGGCCTTTTCCCATGTCAGATGAGCCAAATGCCCTGTCCTGTTCAAGTATCTGGTCTATCACAGGATTCCAGGCAGCAGAAGCAAGAAAGAAATTAATGAATCCAGGCCCTGCAATTTCAATTTTTTCAATTATATCTCCGGTTTCAATGACATCAACAAGTGCCTGTGCAATTTTTACCGGAGCCATTTTCTGCAAAGAAGCAGAAGCCATGGCAAAATTGGTTGAAAAATCTCCATGAGATGAATGACGCGGCTCCTCTATCTGCATTTCAGGAAACTGATCCGAAGGAAGAAGCCCTTTTTTGTGGGCATTCACAGCAGCATCAAGAACTATTTTTTCAATTATATCTTTCATTGGCAGCTCTAGTTTTCATGTTCAGAAGTATCTTCAGGAATAAATCTCGGAGTATCATCCTTGTCGTCTATTTCCTTGATTTCATCTTCATCACTTGCACCATCTTCCTCAAGAATCTTGTCAAGTTCAACATCCTCATCAATATCAAGCTGGAATTCTTCCTCAGGGAATGATTCAACATCATCATATTCTATGACAATTTTTTCCTGACTGTCATCTTTGAAAAAATCCCCTGTATTTTCAAACAGCTTGGTGCAAAGATCAGAAGTGGGGAAAAAACTGCGGCGCCGTATGGAATCCATAAAGCTTTGAAAACCTTTTTCATAAGCTGCTGCTATTTCTTCAAGTTTATATTCTTCTTCGTGAAGGGGTTTTACAATTCCGGGATCCACCTCGCTTGACTCAAGAATTGTAATTGTCCCGTTTTTAAGATTTTTTTCAAATCTTATTTTCTGTTTCATTTGTTATTATCTCCTGTAAAATTGTATCAGCCTGAAACTTTTTAATATAGCTCAACAATTATTTATGTCAATGATAATCAGCAAGTCTCAATAATTCCCGGCCGGATCAGACAGAACCGGATACAGGTTTACCTCATGTTCCTGAAATGAAAGCCAGGCTGCACATCAATCAATTGTTTTGTATAGGAATGACAGGGATTTTTTATGATTTCACTGGCTTTGTTCACCTCGACCAGGCACCCCTGATGAATCACTGCTATCCTGTCACAGAGGTATTGTGCAGCAGCAAGATTATGTGTAATGAAAAGAAAACTGACGTGATATTTTTCCCTGATATTGGAAAGAAGTTTCAACAGTTGAATGCCAATGGTGGCATCCAGCATTGAAGTTGGCTCATCTGCAACAATAAACTCAGGTTCCAGGATTATTGCCCTTGCAATTGCCACCCTCTGTCTCTGTCCTCCGCTCAGCTGGTGAGGATAGCGGTCATAGTATTCCTCTGCCGGTGAAAGGCCGGCAATTTCAAGGGTATGAATGATCTTTGCACGGCGCTGATCCATGGTGCCCATGTCATGGACGGCAAGAGGCTCAAGAAGAGTCTGGGAAACTGAAAGGTGCGGATTCAAAGACTGATAAGGGTCCTGGAAAATCATCTGCACCCTTGAACGATAATTTTTAAGAGCCTTTCCCCTAAGCCCGTTTACAGGTTCTCCGTTAAGCATAATGGTGCCGCTGGTCGGTTCCTCAAGCTTGACCAGCAGTCTGCCCATTGTTGTCTTTCCGCTTCCACTCTGACCCACAAGCCCGAAAATTTCCCCATGTTTTATGCACAGGTCAACATGGTTCAGGGCAGTAACAATATTGCCAGGTTTTGCAAAAAAGCTCTTTTGGGGCCTGTATTCTTTTGTAACTGCCTTAAGCTCAATAATACAATCATTTCTGCGGCCGGCTTTTGTCATGATATTTTCCTGTCAAGGCCTTTTTCACAGCACAATACCCTGTGCGTTCTGCCAAGGTCAATCCATTCCGGGTGTTTTACTGAACAACTGCCGTCCATGCTGCATCTGCAGTTTGAAGAAAACCTGCATCCCGGAATCTCGCAGGTCAGGTCAGGCGTCTGCATCCTGTCAGGAATATGAATGTTCTCATCCGGGTCAAGATTGAGGTGGGATGCAAGAAGAGCCTTTGTATAAGGATGGGCAGGCGCGCCCAGCACTTCATTGACACTGCCGGATTCCACAATCTGGCCTGCATACATGACACAGATATCATCACACACTTCTGCCACAACAGAAATATCATGGGAAATGAAAATCAGGCATGTGTCAAGGTCCTTCTGGATCTTTTTAATTGCCTTTAAGATCTGATCCTGAACAATCACATCCAGTGCTGTTGTGGGCTCATCTGCAATTATCAGCCTCGGGCTGCATGCAAGCGCCATTGCAATGACCACCCTCTGCTTCATTCCCCCGCTGAATTCATGGGGATAATCAGACATCCTTGATATCGGGATTCCAACCATGTCAAAAAGAGATTCCAACCTTTCATTAATCCTGTCATCCGGCATGTCAGGATGATGGGTGATAATGGCTTCTGCCACCTGATCCCCCACCCTCAGAACCGGGTTCAGGGCATTCATGGCAGCCTGAAAAATCATGGCAATTTCACGCCCCCGTATCGAACGCCATTGGGATTCACTGATGCCGGCAAGCTGCCTTCCCATGAAATTTATGCTGCCGGAAACTATGCTGCCGTTTTCAGGCAAAAGCCCCATAAGTGTCATGCCTATGGTTGTCTTGCCACAGCCTGACTCCCCCACAAATCCCAGAGCCCTGCCCTTTTCAACGGCAAAGGAAATATGGCTTACAGCCTTTAGTATGCCTTTTTTTGTATCATAGCCAACACTTAAATTTTCAACCTGAAGTATTGTCATGGCAGCCTAATCCTGTCCCTGATTTCTGAGCCTTGGATCAAGGACCTCATCCATTGCTCTTCCCAGGATATAAAAGGCAAGGGTAAGAAGAGATATACACAGGCCGGGCGGTATCAGCCAGTATGGAGCCTGAAACATATGCCCTGTCTTCCACACCCACTGAAGCATCATGCCCCAGCTCACCTGGCTCGGGTCTCCAAATCCCAGAAAGGAAAGGGCAGCTTCCACAAGTATGGCAGAAGTCACCCTGAAGGTCATGTAAAGAAAAGCAAGAGGCAGCACATTGGGCATTATATGCCTGAAAATAATCCTGAACCCTGAAGCTCCTGCAACCCTTGAGGCTTCAATAAAGGGTCTTGTTTTCAAAGAAAGGGTCTGGGAGCGTATGATGCGGGAAACAGAAGGCCATCTTAAGATTGCAATGATAAATACAATCAGCCATATATTGAACTGGCCAAAGATCGAGGCAAGAATCAGAAGAATCACAAGAGAAGGCAGAACCATGATAATATCGGCCATGCGCATGAGAACAGTATCCACAATGCCTCCTGCATATCCTGAAATCATGCCCACGGCAGTTCCTATGACAATGCTGATAAATGCAGAGGAAAGCCCAACAATGAATGCCACCTTTGAGCCTTCAAGCAACTGTGCAAAAATATCACGGCCCACATTGTCCGTTCCAAGCCAGTGACGCAGGCTCGGACCTGTGGACACAATAATATCGGGATCAGTCCCTGTCATGGGGTCATACATGGGCCCTATAAGAGGGACAAAAAAACTTGCAGCAGCCATTAGCATAAAAACCCCAAGGATAAACAGTCCTGTCTTTCCCAAAGGGTTTTTGATAAAAATTTTCCAGCCATCATAAAAACGCTGCAAATAATGATTTTTATGCACTGCTCAATCCTTTGCCAAATATGTTAAAAACCTGACCTGCTAATATCTGATTCTCGGATCCAGGTACGCATAAAGCAGGTCCACAACCAGGTTGGCAACCAGAACAACTGCTGCAATGAGCAGAAAACATGCCTGTGCCAGGGGGTAGTCATTGTTGCTCACGGCAAATATAAGTTCCCTTCCTATGCCGGGCCAGGTAAAAATCTGTTCTGTCAAGGCCCCGCCATTTATTGAAAATGCAAGGCTTAAACCCACACTTGTGATCACAGGCAGGGCAGCATTTCTGGCAGCATGCCTGTTGCGTATCACCTTTTCGGACAGCCCCTTTGCCCTTGCCGTCAATATGTAATCCTCCCTTAAAACACTAAGCATGCTGGAACGCATCAGCAGAAGATAGGATCCAACATGGATCACAAACAATGTGGCAAGGGGTAAAAGAAGATGATGAATCACATCAAGTATTTTCAATGCCAAAGAAGAATTGTCAATCCACAGCTCAGGCGAGATAATTCCGCCCAAAGGGAACCAGCCTATCTTGTATGCAAATCCCCACAAAAGCAGAAGGGCAAACCAGGGAATAAAAAGAGTATGACAGGCAAGTGCTGAAATGGACAGAAAATTATCCAGGTATGAGCCCTTTTTCCAGGCAGCGATCTTGCCCAGAAAGACTCCTGCAAAGGCAGCCAGAATTGTGGAGGTTGTAAACAGAAGAATTGTGCACGGAAGCCTTGAAAAAATAATATCTGCAACAGGAACCCCGTAGTGGAATGAATGCCCGAAATCTCCTGTAAAAAATCCCTTAACATATATCAGATACTGGACATAAACAGGTTTATCAAGCCCAAGCTGCTCAATCATATGCCTTGTGTCCTCAGGGGTCAGCATGGGATCAACAAGCTTTGAAACAGGGTCTCCGGGTGAAAGGCGGAACAAAAAGAACAGGGCAGTCATAATGATGAAGAAAATAATAAAAATTTCAACAACCTTGGTGAAAATGAACTTATATCTTCTCATTTTTCAGCCCCGTGTATCATATGACTATTGAATGATTATTCCGGCCTGATCATACATAAGGACCATATATTGCCTATCCCGTTGACTTTTTCAATCCAGCCTGAAAACCTGTCCGTGCATACGGCTTCTATTATTTTCGGGTTATAAAGGGGTATATAGGGAACATCGCGCATCAGGATCTTCTGCATTTCCATTATAAGCCTGCGTCTTGCATCAATGTCTGTCAGCCTTCTCTGCTCATCAGCTATCCTGTCAAAATATGGATTTTTATACCCGCTCATGTTCCAGCCCCTTGGCCTGTCATTTTCAGAATAAAAAAATGCACGCAGATAATCAGGGTCAAGGTTCAGCCTGCCATATCCAAGTATGAATGCGTCAAACTCATGTTTGCCCTTTACAGCATCAATCAGGGAATTAAATGACATGGGCCGGGCAGATACGGGCATGCCCATATTCTTCAGCCACTCCTGAATCATGGTGCCGGCAAAGGCCCGTTTGGGATCATAATCCGCAGGAGGGGTGAGAATAACAATCTTCTTCATAAGTTCTCCTGAAGGAAGCCTTATGCCCTTTGCCTTCACAATCTTGCCCTGAGAGTCAACCGGCGGTATCTGCCATGTATATCCTGCTGCCCTAAGCCTGTCATATGCATCTTTGACACGCTGGTCACAGGGTTTGTCATATTCATATTTTTCAACATCTGGATTATACCAGAAACTGTTTCCCGAAGGCACAATGGAATACATGGGAGTGCCGTAGTTCTGCAGAATCCTTGTTAAAATAAATTTCTTGTCTATCAGCAGGGCAACTGCCTGTCTGAGAGTTCTGTCGGAAAACGGCGGTTTCCTTACATTAAAGCCCAGATAATAGAGCGCACTTTTTTTATTGAAAAACAGTTTTATGTTTTTCTGACTTTTCAGATCCTTTATATAGCCGGGCTGAATTTCCCACCAGTAAAAATCAATATCAGCCTTTTTAAGCGCCAGAATGGCAACATCACTGGTTCCAAAAAATTTGAACAATATATTATCAACATACGGGCCAAGCCTGTATCCTGCAATTGTTCTGCCTGTGCCGAAAAACCAGGGGTTTTTTTTCATATAAATATATGAGCCCTTTTTATATTCAGCAAGAAAAAACGGCCCGGTTCCAAGGGGTTTTTCAATAACATAATCCTGAATAAACCTTAATGGTTTTTCAGTTTTCAAGGCTTTTTGTGCAATTATTTTCCATTCCTTTTCAGAAACAATGGGAGCTGTAAGAGCACGGGAAAGAAAAATGGCAGAAGGGTGTTTCAGATGAAATACCAGGGTATGATCGTCAGGGGCCTGAAGGCTTTTGATGACTTTCCATTTGCTGTAATACCGGGGCATTTTGAAATCAAAAAACATTTTTCTGGTAAAAACAACATCCCTGGACGTAAACTCGGATCCATCAGACCATTTTGCCTTTTTCAGCTTTATTGTGCACGTAAGATTATCACTGCTGAAGCAAGGAGGCCCGGAGGCAAGCCAGGGTATAAGTTCAAGGGTTGCAGGATCACGGGTATAAAGAGGCTGATAGACAAGATCCAGTATCTTACGCGAATTCGCATCGCTGGCAAGCCATATATTCAATGATTTGGGTTCCTGTGGAAGCCCTATTCTGGCAGCCACGCTTTTCTGTGATTTCTGGCAGGACACAAGACACAGAAAAACTGCTGCACACAGCCATAAAACCAGCCTAGGCTGTATTTCTGTTTTTCCCGAACTCAATAACTTTTTTTTCAACAAAATCCATAACCTTTGATTCAAGTTTATCATTATTGAACTGATTTATTCTTGGAATCCCGCCCGGGCTTACACAATTTATTTCAACCAGTTTGTCCCCGATTATATCTATTCCCACAAAATAAAGCCCGTCCTTGATCAGCCTGGGTTTTATTTTACGGCAGATTTCCCTTTGTTCAGGGGTCACAACATGTTCAAAGGTATCAGCGCCTGCATGGACATTGGTTCTGAATTCTCCCGGTACTGCCCTCCTTGACATTGCTCCGATTATCTCTCCGTTGAGCAGAAGAATCCTGACATCTCCTTCTTCCTTGACGTTTTTAAGATATTCCTGAACCATTATGGGGCGTCTTTCACTGTATGGCCTTGCAGCCCTTACATAATAATTGATCAGAGAAATCAGGTTTTCCTGATCCTGGTTGCTGACCTTGATCACTCCATGGCCTCCATGACCGTGAAGAGGTTTGATAACCATGGCCCCGCCAAAATCATCAATAATCTTTTTCAGCCTTCTTGGATCCCTTGATACATGGGTTTCAGGAATTATATCAGGAAAATTTAAAATATATACCTTGCTGTTCCCGTTAATCTGACCGAATGTGCTGTTTATCATGAAAATCCTGTCATTTACAGGGCCCAGAAATTCCATGGTTTCATAGATAAGCGGAGGGTCTTTTCTTAAAAACAGGGCATCAAGGTCTGTGACAGTTTCAAAGATAAGTTCCTCGTGATCAAGGCATTGTATGAGTGCCTGCCAGTATTCTGTAATGCACAGGTTCTGCCTGACCGTGATATTGCGCATCCTTGCAACCACCTTGTTTTCACGGATATAGACATCATGGGGCTCCAGAAAATAAACCGTATGCCCCCTCTGGTTGCACTCATACATGAGATATGCCGTGGTTTCCCACACAGGGTCGATCCGCCTCAGATCATCCATTAAGAATCCGATTTTCATGATACCCTAGTGACTTGTGTCCTCCCCTGCTGAATACCGGTAAAAAAGATTTTTCAGTTGTATGACAGCCAATGATGATTGTCAAATCTTTATGAAAAATAACACCCCTCAGGGCCTGACTGCTTTCAGAAAATAGCCGTTTTCATTATCCTGAATAAAAATAACCTTAAACCCGGTTTCAGCAAAAAGAGTTCTCATCCCGACAGAATCTGGCATCAGATCATTCTGAATAATTGTTCCTGCCTTGCGGTGGACATCATTGATTTCTCTGAGTCCGATAAAATGATGAATAATCACCCTGCCTTCATGCCTTAAAATTTCATGCATGAGCTTAAGGATTTCATGTTTATTTTCAAAATGAGGAAAAACCTGATGGCATATAATTATATCAAAACTGTGGCAGCGGCATTTGAAATCTTCAATGCCTGTACACAGGACACGGACGTTTTCCCTGTCCCCAAGTCTTTTCCGGGCTGCATCAACCATGGCCGGACTGATATCAAGCGCAGCCACAGACCCTGCCTGCCCTGCTTTATCCGAAAGAATCCTGGTAAGCCTTCCGGTTCCGCAGCCAGGTTCAAGTATCTTCATGTTTTCAAACGGGCCTGACATGGCAAACATCATATCCAGATTTTTCATTTCCTGTTCGCCATATTCACGGGCAGCCCAGGGCTCATTCACCTGACCATCAAAAAACACCGCTTTTTTCTGGTACACAGACCTGTGTCCTGAATCAGAATTCAAACTGCACCCCGCCATATACAACAGTTCCGGGATTAGGGTAGTCCAGACGCTCCCAGTTTTTTACATTTGTGATATTTTCAATGGCAAGTAAAAATTTTGTGGAAACTCCATGTATCATGTCCAGTGCATAACCCAGTCTGAGATTATGGGTTGTATAACCTCCAAGATAGGTCATGGGTTCATATTCAGGTTTTGTGTCTGTCACCTGGGGAGGCACGGCAGGAGCACCGCCTGCAAACCTTTTCCCAATATATCTTGTCTGCCATTCAGCAGTGAAACCTCTGAACGGGCCGGCCCTGAACGTAAGATTGAAAAGATGTGTCGGTGAATTGGCAAGCTTGGTTTCATTATATAGCTTTTCAATCAGCTTATCACCGTGTTTTTTTGTATGTTCCCAGGTATAGCTGCACTCAATTTCAAACACAGGACTCAACAGGTATTTACCTGACACCTCAAGCCCACTGACATGAACATTGTCGACATTATATGTAGGCGGATAGGAAACAGGGAATAATTCTATATAGTCTTCAATATCCTGATAAAACAGGTTCACATGATATGCGAATCTGTCTGACACCTTTCTGATTCCCAGTTCATAGTCCCAGCCTTTCACAGGCTTTAATTCTCCGATAAGACTGCGCCATGCCTGTTTATACTGGTCCGGAATAATGGAAGCCGGTGCACCGGGCGGCTGGTTGATTCCATAGTATGCCCTTAAAACTGCCCTTCCGGCAAAGGAAATAAAATTATAATTGCTGTACCATCTGTATTGATCTGCCATGGTCGGAGCCTTGAAAATCCTTCCTCCACTGAAATACAAAAGGCAATCATCATCAGGCTTAAAGGACAGAGTATAGCGGGGAGACCACTGATGGGCACTGGTACTGCTCTCAAACTGTGGATCAAAATTTTTTATTGTGTTTTTGAAACTGTCATAACGGATACCGGCTTTCATGTTCACCTTTGAAAAAATATCCCAGGAATCTTCAAAAAAGAACCCGCCCAGATTCTGGCTGAAATCAACATGTTGCGTTCCCTGGTTGTAATATTCCCAGTCAGATTCTGCTTTTCCGCGTGCATATTCTCCGCCGAGACTCATGGTATGACTGCCGAAACTGTGATGAAACACAAGTTTTGCCGCAGGCGTGGTGAAATCTGATGTATAATCAGAAACATCTCCGGCTGACCATGTTATCTTTTCAGGATCGCTGTCCCTTTTCTGATCTGTATATGAGACAGCAAGATCAAACAATCCGGACTGATAAACAATCTGTGTGCCTGCATTATCAAGTGTGAAACTGCTTCCTGGTGCATAATCCCTTGATTCGCTCCAGATATTCCATGCCACACGGTCATCCAGCACATATCCTTCGTTTTTGTGATATCCATATCCTGAAAAAATTATTCTGCCTGAATCTCCAAGATCAATTCCCATATTTACAAACCCGTTTGAATCTTCAAGGCTGCTGTTTTCAAGATAACCATTATTTTTATGGTATGAGCCTCCGGCTACCCAGTCAATCTGTCCGTGTGTGCCTGAATTCACAGCCATGAGCTTCCGGTCATCAAACCGGCCGCAGGACATTTTCAATCCTGATCTTATTTTTCTACTGCCTTTTCTGGTTATTATGTTTACGGTGCCGGCCAGGGTGTTGCCATATGCAGCAGAACCCGGCCCTCCTGTCACTTCGATCTTTTCCACAGCTTCATCAGGAATGGTTTCCCATTCAAAGGAACGGGCATAATACCTGCCCATCTGCCCCACGGGCATTCCATTGATGAGAATCCTCATGCTCTGATCATCCATTCCCCGCAAAAACACTTTTTTGCCATAGGATGAATTCTCAAGAAAAATCAGCCCGCCACCTTTTAACAGGTCTGTAACATCATTGACCTGTCCGGCATCCATTCCTGCTGCCGGACATACTGCCCTGGTTGTAACTGTTTTTTCCAGCAGAGTTTCTGATGACGGTTTTTCTGTCTGTTTTCCTGAAACCGTAATTGAGGGCAGAGTTGTCATGGTATCGTCCTGGCGTGCAAAACAGGTCTCACACATGCAGGCTGTGAAAATCACAAACAAAACAAAAACAATACTTAATTTTTTCATTATCTTTCCATCATTTAACAGGTTATCTGACAATTTGTCAGGCAACGGCCCCGGGATTGACGGAAAAATACTGCAGTGTTATAAAAATCTGTGATGCAGCATTCCTCCTTCCCGGGGGGCTTCATCAAATCAAGGCAGCCTGTGAACCCTGGCCGGTGAAAGGCTGCCTTCTTAAAATATCAGGCCTCAGTCATCATGGCCTGATTCAGGAATGAATAAGGGCTTGTGCACCAGTTCCCCGTAAGTTTTCTTCATTGCATCATAAACAGGTTTCCCCACAAAAAAAGTATATATTTCATCTGCTCTGGCACCGGGGTCAATGTCAGCAAATCCTTCAGGGTAAAGCACTTTTCCTGCGGCATAAGCATCGCATAGCGCAGTTCCTATATTGGTTGCATACCAGTTAAAGGGCAGAAGGGTAAAAACACGTCCGCCTGAAAACGCCTTTAATGCTTTATAATATTCAGGCTTTTTGCGAAAATCCTCAGCTATCAGGTTCAGGCCGCCTCCATCTATGAAAATCACATCCGGATTCAGTCTCAAAAGCATTTCCCTGTCAAGAAACACATGGGTACCTGCGCTTGGTGGGATTCTGCCTGCTGCATTTCTGGCTGAAATCCATTCAAGCGGGACATAATTGTGTTCTGAACTTCCAATGCCATGGGCTCCGCGATAACCTATACCTCCGACATAAGCCTCAGGTTTCCTGGTTTCACATATGCCGGAACTGCGCCTGCCAAGATCATGCCTTAAAGACTCAATATAGTTTATAACAGCCATGGCCCGCTTTTCCCGGTTCAGGATTTTTCCTGCAATGCGCAGTGCATCATATACTTTCACATCAAAGGTGGCAAAAGCCCCATAGGTAAGAACAACCACAGGAACACCAAGAGTTTTCTGCACCTGATCTGCCAGGCCTGCTTTCATATAGGTGATGAAAATCACCTGGGGGTTCAGTGAAACAAGTGCCTCCATATCAGGCTTTCTGTTAATGCTCACAGGGCCGCCAGGGCCGCAGCGCGGCAGTCTGGAAAGTTCAGGATGTGCAATCCAGTAAGGCCTCCCTTGAGGGTGTTTTTTTTCCATCTCCTCAACACCCGCAAGTTTTGATTCAGCCTCAAGATAAACTATCAGGCGCAAAGCCCCAGGCCCTATGCAGACAATCCGTTCAGGATCAAAAGGCGCTGCCACATACCGCCCTGCCATGTCCTTAAGATTTATTGTACCGGCACCAGCACATGAAACAGACAGGCTAAGGCAGATGCAGGCCCAGAATAATGTCTTTAAAAAAATCTTCATAAATTTTCCCTCATCTTTCATAACGGAACAGCCACCCTGTGGCCGTTTATCTTTTTCAGCACCACATCAACACCATAAATCTGCCTGATCATTTCCTCAGATATGCATTCTGAGGCAGACAGGGAATGTATGCGATGGTTCTTTAAAAAAAGAAAAAAATCACCAAACCTCATGGCGATATTGATATCATGAATTACAATCACAGCGGTAAGACCGCGGCCTGTGACCACCCTGCGGATCAGACCCATGACCTCAAGCTGATTTTTCAGATCCAGGCTGCTTGTGGGCTCGTCAAGAAGAAGGACAGAAGGTGACTGGGCAAGAGCACGTGCTATGGCCACTTTCTGCACTTCACCGCCGCTCAGGCTGCTGACCGGACGCATTGCAAGGTCTCCAATACCGATCTGATCAATAATCTTTTCAACAAGATCGTAATCCCTGGCTGTAAGCGCCCATTTTATATGGGGTTTGCGCCCCATCAGCACTGTCTCAAAAACACTCATGCGTGTTTCAGGATGTTTCTGCGCTACGTATCCCATGTGACGTGCCACATCGTTTCTGGACATGCGGAAAATATCCTCTTCCTCAACCATTACTGATCCTGTTTCAGATTTTAAAATACGGTTAAGACATTTGAGTAAAGTTGATTTACCAGCCCCGTTCATGCCCAGGACACACAGAATCTGACCTTTATCCAGGGAAAAGGTAACATTGGTCAGAACAGGATGGCTATTATATGAAAAACAGATGTCAGCTACCCTGAATATCACCTGTACCCCCTGACAAGCAGATAAAGAAATACCGGTGCACCTGCAAAAGAGGTGATGACACCAACCGGCAGAGCCCCTGACCCGATGAATATACGCCCGAATGTATCTGCGCCCAGCAGGAGCAAAGCGCCAAGAACCGCAGAAAACGGAACCAGAAAACAATGATCATCACCTGCCACCAGTCTTGCCATATGCGGAGCAATCAGCCCGACAAATGCTATTATGCCAAGAAAAGCCGTGGCCATTGAAGCAATCAGGGCTGCTGCAACCATACCTGATATCCTGATTCTGTCCACATTAACTCCAAGCCCTCTGGCTGATTCATCGCCTGAAGCCATTGCATTCAGATCCCATCTTAAAACAGTCAGAAACAAAGACCCTGCAACAACTACCGCGGTTAAAAGCCATATTTCCTTCCACCCGGCTCTTGCCACATCTCCGAATGTCCAGAAAACCACCATTGCAAGCTGTGTTTCAGAAGCGAGATACTGCATCAGTATCGTGGCCGAAGAAAAAAGAGCAGACAATGCCACACCTGCAAGTATTATGGTTTCAGGGGAAAATTTTTTCAAACCCGACAAAAGCAGAATTACAAAAGTGGCAGCCATTGCTCCGCTGAAGGCAGCCATGGTTGTGGAAATCACATTGCCGCCAAACCCCACAATGGACAGAGCAGCACCAAAGGCAGCCCCATGGCTGATTCCAAGCGTGGAAGGAGAACCAAGTGGATTTTTCAGCAATGACTGTATGGCCAGCCCTGAAATGGAAAGCCCCCACCCGCATACAAGTGCGGCAACAACTCGCGGTAGCCTGATTTCTTTTATAACAACATTGCAGGATCCGGTGATTTCTCCCATAAGAACCCCAATCAGTTTTTTCGCTGTGATTTCATATGAACCATGGGTAACCGCATAAATTCCAAGCACCAGAACAGCACAGGCCAGCACCATCAGAACAGACATTCTGGTGCGCACATGGCTCAGATAAATTTCCGTGATTCCGGGCACTGCAGGCTCAAAAATTTTCCTGTGACAGCCAGATATCATTGCCTTTCTCCTGAAAATAAAAAAAGGCCACGAAGGAACACTCCCGATTCACAGGAAATGTCAGCCTTCGAGGCCTTTTTTATATTATATCATTAAGCTGCGCGCCCCAGGGTATCTGAGGTTCTGCAGCGGATTTTATTGTTCAGGCAGCTTCTGCTGCCAATTTTCCTGCACGCTACTTGATCAATATCCAAAAGTCAATATTTTTTTAAGACAAGACAGGCCTCTTTGTAAATTGCCGGGTGTACCAAATATTTCAAGACAAATCTGTGTTTATGGTGTATTCTGTATTTTTGAACTTTTTGAAAAAACAGAAGCAGAACTATTATGACCAACATAAATATTACAGGATAATCAAATGTCAGATACATTATTCATACAATTTTACACAAAAACCGCAAGCGGGTGGTTTGACCTTTGCAATGGATTTTCAGACACATGGGACATGTGCAGCAGCAAAGGGGACTTTCTGTGGATGGAGCACGAAAAAAACAATGACAAGTGGTATGATGAAGAAATTTACCAGGACAGGCCCCTGCCCATTAACAAAGGCAAAGTATATGTAAGCGCAAGCTATGTGAATCATCTTTTTCAGGCCTACACATGGGCAACCCGGTATCCTGATATTGATTTCATTGTGGGCGGGCCTGTGGCAGCGGAAAGGTGTGTGACCCCAGGCCAGTGGAATTCAGTGCATTTCAGACTGGAAAAGCCCCTGCCTTCAAATCTGCGCATTACAGGCCAGAGTGTGGAGGATATTTTCAATATCAGCAATTTTTCAGGAAAATGGAAACTTGAACTTCCTCATGGAATCCCGGATAACAGCAGGATCTATTTTTCATACACACTTGAAAACATGTGTTATTGGAAAAAATGCCCTTTTTGCTCCATTGCGCAGCACACAATGGAGCATTTCAGGAAAAGAAAAAATATCGGCCTTGAATTCAGGGACCTTGATTTTGCCGGCCATAAAATCGTCAGGCTCAATACAGGTTCCATTACTCCTGAAAACATAAAACAGATTCTGCCCAGACTTCCTGTTGCAGATGACATGGAATACAGATTTTTCATGAGAGCGGCAAAAGCGGAAGCCAACGCCCTTAAACAGGTGATAGACGAGCTTGACGGCCGTCTGCCGGACTGTACGTTAGGGTTTGGAATCGAGTTTCCGTCAAACCGCCTGTGGCAATATCTCAACAAGGGAACAAGAATGGAAGAAGTGGTTAAGACCCTTGAACTGTGCTGCACAAGCGGACTGAAGGTAAATGCCAACATGATTTTAGGCTGGAACAACCTGATCGAGCAGGATTTAAAAGAGCTTGAATATTTCATGGATATCCTTTCAAGCGATGCTGTAACAACAATCCAGCTCAGATGGCTTTTTGCCCATCCTTATACAAAAATCCATGATGATTATGAAGGGGTTGAAAATTCAATCAAGTTAGGGCCTTTTGACTGCGGATTCAATGTAAGGGTAAATGAAGAACAAAAACAGCTCAATCTTGCAGCAGCAAATATCATAAAGGAAAAATGCCGTTTAAAAAACATCAAGCTTGAAGGCTATAAAAACCTTGCCAAGGGCCTGTTTTAATTACTAAGATATTGACTCGGGCAATGCCGTGCTTATTTTATATAGATATGCCGTTCAGACATGAATATTTTTCATACAGGAAAAAACAGCAATGAAAGACATATTTGATATCAAATTCAGATCAAAGGTAAGCCTTGTGCCGCTTTTAGATTTCTGGGAGGAAAAGCTTGCACCACAGTGTCATCACATGGCCCGCATGTTCAATGAACTGAAACAGAAAATCAGCCGGAATCCGGCAATCAGCGGAGATATTGATGACATAGGCATATTGAACGAATATTATGATATTTTAAAGCCCCTGATGACTGCTGTTTTTTCCCCTGCCTCGTTTAGCAGTGAAATTGCAGGCGCATTAACCCCCTGCACATTTGAGCCCTTTTATGTAACTCCCATGTTCCAGAAACTGTTCATTGACAATGACAGATTCATGAAAGGAAGCTTCAGGCAGGATAATGAGCCTGTAAAAGACGGGAAGCTTCTGAGGATATATTTTCTGGTGCTCAGCCGGGTTTACGGCATAAGTGTTCAGGGGCTCAACAATGCAACCACCCGTATAGTAACTGATGAAGCAACAGGGCTTGACAGATATTATAGTATTGTTCCTGATTTCCAGTTTGTGACAATAACTCCGCCTGAAGATGCAAAAACCCTGTCAGACGAGGCAAGGGCTGAAATTACGGACAATATGACAGACATAAAGGTTCTGGGAAAATATATTGACCTGAACCGTTTTGAATTTACAGGGTTTACAATTGTAAGGGCTCTGGATGTCACAGAATCTGAAGTCATTTCAGCTCTTGAAAGAGATCTTATTGATCATCAGTCCATATTTTCCGCCGAAGGCATAGAGCTTCTGGAATCAAGGCTAAGGGTGCTTCTGGGCAGAAAGGACATAGACATAGGAATCGGAGCCATTCACGGCGAACAAATCATGATACTTAAAAACGACTGTGAATCCAATGTCAATTGTCTTTTTGCAAATTCACACCATATTGATCTCAATGATATAAAGGATTCCGTGTGGGTGGAAGCTGTTGAAAAGAACAGTATCCTGCGTATACCTGATCTTGGGGCCAAAAAGGATCTGTCCCCTGCAGAACAGCATGTGGTTGACATAGGAGTCAGATCAATGCTGATTTCCCCTCTTTCATATCAGGATCAGATCATTGGAATACTTGAGATTTTTTCACGCACAACCAATGATTTCGGCCCTGTTGAAATTCTTCTGCTTGAACAGGTAACTCCTGTTTTTTCTGCTGCCCTTAAAAGAGGGCTGGATGAATTGGAGAAAACAGTTCAGGCCATTATCAAGGAAAAATGCACGGCAGTGCACCCGTCTGTGGAATGGCGGTTTGAACAGGCAGCAGTGCGCCACATGGAAAGGCTGCGCCAGGGAAAAAATTCTGAAATGGAGCCAATTGTATTTAAAGGAGTTATCCCGTTCTTTGGCCAGTCAGATGTCAGGGGATCGTCATATGCCAGGAACAGGGGCATACAGCAGGACCTGATACGTCAGCTGACCCTTGCGCACAGAATAATGGACATTGCAGCAAAAAAAAGGCAGTGGCCCATTTTAGAAGAATACAGGCACAGGATAGAAACAAAGCTTGAAACCCTTTCTCAGGGCATCAATTCAGGAGATGAAAGCACTGTGGCCTCGTTCCTGACCCAGGAAGTTGCCTCCACGTTCAAAGAGCTCAGTGCTCTTGACGCTGAAACTGCCCGTGCAATTGAAGATTACAACAATGCGCTTGATCCTGAGCTTGGAATAGTCTATGACAAGAGAAAGGAGTACGAAGCAAGCGTATTCACGCTGAATAAAGCTTTGTCAGCCTATCTGACAAAGGAAAACGACAAGCTTCAGCAGACATTTCCCCATTATTTTGAAAAACGTCAGACAGACGGGGTCGACTACATGATATACATCGGCGCCTCCATGAGAAAAAGTCAGGAGCTTGCACCCTTTCACATCAAAAACATGACCCTGTGGCAGCTTATGCTGGCCTGCGGCCTTGCCTGGCACGGGGAAAAAACAAAACCCCAGCTTAAAGTACCGCTTGATACCTGCCATCTCATACTCGTGAACCATTCCCCCCTTTCCATACGTTTCCGTTTTGATGAAAAAAGATTTGATGTTGACGGTGCATATGATGTACGCCAGGAAATCATAAAATCCAGGCTGGACAAGGCCATTGTAAAAGGCACCAGGGAGCGCCTGACACAGCCGGCCAGGATAGCCATTGTATATTCAAGGCCGGATGAGGGGGAGCAGATAAAGGAACATATTGCATTTCTCATAAACCAGGGCAAACTCAATGATGATCTTGAATTTCTTGATCTGGATGAGATGCCTGAAGTAAGAGGCCTTAAAGCCCTCAGGGTGGGAATCAACCTTGAATCGGAAACTGCCGGCAAAATTATTGAGATGAAAGCAGGGTAAACAGGCCCTGTCTGCTGCTCTGTGTAAGTTTTTTCTGCCCGGCCCCGACCCATATGATATAAATACATTGCATACATGGGCAAAAGGTTTTTCAAACATATGGCACAAAAAAACATGGGCAGCAGAAAAAACGGTGTCAGAGAAATTCTTCTGACAGGTATTTTTCGCAGGATTGTCTTCATTGAAGGGGTATTGCTCGTATTCTCACTGGCATACAAATGGGCCACACAGGGTGCTGATGCAATGGAACTTTTCTTATACGGGCTTCGCATCATAATACTTGTGGCAATCATAATTGCCTTCATGATGATCAGCCTTAAAAAATTTCTCACACGTAAAATCATCGCACCCCTTGAAACCATTGCCAGAAAAAACAGAGAACTTGTGAACAATATATCTGCGGTCAGGCCCGTAAAAATCCCTGATGATGCTCCGCATGAAATTAAATCAATAGTGGAATCAAGGCAGAAAATGCTTGAAACCATTATTGATGAATCTGAAAAAAGGCTGCAGCTTGTAAACTTTGTCAGAGAAACATTCGGCCGTTACCTTTCCTCAAGGGTCGTGGATGAGATCCTTGAATCTCCTGAAGGGAGCAAAATAGGAGGCCGCAGAAAAACTGTAACCATTCTCATGGCGGACCTGCGCGGGTTTACAAGTATTTCAGAATCACGGGATCCAGGTGAGATGGTTCATCTTTTGAACCAGTATTTTGAAAAAATGTCAGAAATAATATTAAAATATGACGGGATCATTGACGAATTCATAGGAGACGCCATTTTAGCCGTGTTTGGAGCGCCCACAGCACATGACGATGACCCTGCAAGGGCTGTTGCATGTGCCATTGAAATGCAGAACAGCCTTGGCCGGTTGAATGAACAGATTGGCAGATCAGGATTTGCACCCCTTGAAATGGGTATTGGAATCAATACAGGAAAGGTTATTGTTGGAAACATAGGCTCAAAGCTCAGAATGAAATACGGCATTGTGGGGGCAGCCGTAAATACTGCGGCACGCATAGAATCCAACACAACAGGCGGACAGGTGTTCATTGGCGAACCAACTTTCATGCAGGTCAGGGATATCGTAACAGCAGGCAGGCCGGGAACAAAAATGATGAAGGGCCTGAGAAAACCTCTTGTATTCTATCCTGTATCTGCAATCAATTACAGGGCCGATCTAAGGCTGAACCCAGGTACATCCCAAAAAGATACCTTTGCCATATCACTTCCGTTTGAGTACAGAATAATAAATAACAAACAGATTAATGCAAATGCAGGAACCGGAGAAACAATATATCTTAATTCAGACACAATTGATGCTGCAATGTCACCCATGCCTGAGCCTTTCACAGATATAAGGCTCACATTTGATTTCTGTGTCCAGGCCCATTGTTTTAAGGATGTATACGCTAAAACCATACCAGTGAAAGAAAAAGACAAAATCACCAGGCTCAAGATAACTTTCATGGATCAGGATGACCGCAGGATCATCCAGACATGGGCAAAAGACTGCCAGGCTTGACAATGGCCATAAATTATAATTAAATACAATGGCACCCGAAAGGAAATACATGCCGCAATGAATCTTGGATCAAAAAAAATTGTGTCCCTGCTTGGTTTAGGTATGGGAATGCTTATTCTAGTGACCGCCTCTGTACACGCTGCACCCACAAAAATCACAAACACAATTGGCATGGAATTCATTCTGGTCAGGCCCGGCTCCTTCATGATGGGAAGCCCTGAAACAGAACCCCACCGCAAAACCGATGAGACCCTGCACAGGGTAATTATTTCAAAGCCCTTCTATCTTCAGACAACCGAAGTGACAATAAGGCAATGGCGGGCAGTCATGGGGATCAGACTATTCGGGCGTAAGAAAGGCAGGCCTGATTCTCCTGTGACAAAGGTTTCATTCTTTGACTGCCAGGATTTCATCAAAAAACTGAATTCAAAAGGCCAGGGCAGATACAGGCTGCCAACCGAGGCTGAATGGGAATATGCCTGCCGTGCAGGCACCACAACAGCCTATTCATGGGGAAATGACATAGACTGTTCAAAGGCAATGTACAGCAACAATACAAAAAAAGATTCTGCATGCACTCAATATTATATCTCCATAAACCTTAAACCGGACTGCCCTGCTCCTGTAAAAAGCTTCAAACCCAATCCCTGGGGTTTTTATGACATGCACGGAAATGTCTGGGAATGGTGCGCAGACGAATACAGGCTGTATACTTCCAGGGCTTCAGATGCGGATTATGAAGCCATAAAAATGGAAACCAGGATCAGACGCGGCGGAAGCTGGTATAAATACGGATATTATCTCAGAAGTGCCAACAGGACCTGGGCACATCCTGCTGCCAAATTTCAGACAACCGGCTTCAGGCTGGTGCGTGAGGCTGATTGATGCGCGCAAGGCTGCTGAGTTTATTAAAATTATATGAAGATGAGGTCAGCCTGCTTTTATGGACTGCAGCCCTTCTTTTCATCATCAGAAGTTCAGGCATAATTCTCAATAATTATGCAGAAACAGCATTTCTGAAACGCTATGGGGTTGAATACCTGCCCATTGTCAATATGCTGAATGCTGTTGCCACTTTTCTTGTCACAGGTTTTTTAACCACTTTCATGGCCAAGATGCCGGGAGCTAAGATTTTATCATGGATGTTCATCATCTCAGGAGTTCTTGTCACCCTGATAAGGCTTGCCATCCCCCTGGGATATGATCTGCTCTATCCTGCCCTGTTCATGCTTAAAAGCCAGTTTGAGCTGCTTCAGGCCATGCTTTTCTGGAACATGTGCAATGATATCTTCAATACAAGGCAGTCAAAAAGGCTGTTCCCCCTTCTTACGGCAGGCGGAGTCATCGGCCTTATTCTGGGCAGTTTCGGAACTCCGTATTTTGCCGGGGCATTCAGCATGGACAATCTTTTATACCTTTATCTTTGCACCACATTCGCGGGAGCTGTCATTGTTCAGGCCATGGGAAGAAGCTACCCCACCCTTATATTTTCTGAAAAAAAATCAAAAAAAGGCAGCAAACGGCCTTCAATGATTCAGGAATTCAAAAATGTGATGCCAATGATAAAGGATTCTGTTCTTATCAAGATCGTGCTTGTCCTGACCTTCATGCCCAACGTCATAATCCCCATTATGAATTATCAGTTCAACTATGCTGTAAACGACCAGTTTGCCAGTGAAACTGCAATGATTCATTTTTTTGGGTATTTCAGGGGAGGCCTTTACATGATAAGCCTTTTCATACTTCTTTTTGTGGGAAGGATATACGGGCGCTGGGGCCTGCCTGTTGCCCTCATGTTTCATCCCTTCAACTACATGATTGCGCTTTTCGGATTCCTGTTCAGGTTTGATATATTTTCAGCCATGTATGCAAGAATGTCCACCAACATAATCAGAACAACCATAAACATGCCTGCAAACTCCATATTGATCGGGCTTTTTCCTGAATCATACAGAAACATGATACGCCCTTTTTTAAGGGGCACTGTTGTCAGGATTGCTCTTTTTACAGGTTCATCACTTATACTTGCTTCAGAAGGTTTCATGCATCCAAGATACCTTACACTTGTTGCGCTGCCGTTCATGCTTGCCTGGATCAGTGCTCCCATAATTCTGAAATCCAAATATGCGCTTATACTCAAGGACCTGATTTCCAGAAACCTGCTTGACATTAAAAGTTTCAAAAAAGAGGAACTGGGCCAGATATTCAAGGGAGAAAAAGTTCTTGAGGAACTTGAACAGGCATTCATGTCAGCAAGGGGCAGGGACGCTGTCTGGTATGCAAAGCTTTTAAAAAATTTTTCTTCGGAGACCCTTGACACCAACATATTCAAGACACTTCACCATCAGGACGATGAAACAAAAATTGCCCTGATCAAAATGGTGTCAGACAAAGCCTTGAAAACAGATTCCCTGAAACTTCTGTCAGTGCTTGATCCTGAAAAACCGGAATTGTGCATTGCCGTACTCAAGATTATCTGCCGTGACCACAGCATTGACATAACGCAGCACATTGATATAACCCCATATCTTGAGCACACTCATCCGGTTGTAAGGGGCTTTGCAGCGGCATGCCTTTATGCCCGCAATCCTGAGCAGTGCACCCTTAAAATAAAAAAATGGATAAAATCCAGTGACCCTGAAAAAAGGCAGTCAGGCGTCATAGCAGCAGGGCTCAGCAGCAACACGGATTTTATTGATCCGCTTCTTAACATGCTGGAACACAAAGACATTGAGCCCATAATACCTGACATAATCATTGCCCTGTCACGCCTTGGCACAGATGATCTTAATGCCATATTGTTTCCATACCTGTCCTGTGACCGGGAAGATATAAGGATGGCAGCGCTTGATGCCCTTCAGATCAATGATGATATATCCCTTAAAAAAGCCATACAGCTTCTGGCAGACCCGTCAGATGACATCCGTGAGTTTGCAGGAACAAAAATTCTTGAGGCAGAATACCAGAACAACAGGGTTTTGATAGAATCTCTCGGGCTTCCATCCTCCCGCATCAGAAAAAAACTGTTTGAACTTCTGGAAACCCTTGATATCAAAGAATTTGACATATTAATGTTTGCAAGAAAAACCCTGAACAGAAGCTATGCATGGCTTGCCATGGCAGAAAATCTGAACACCCTGCCCAAAGGCAGGTTCAGGGATCTTGTGATTGAACATCTGATCCAGAAAAAGGAACTGGCCCTTGAAAACCTGCTGAGAGTTCTGGCTCTTCAGGACAGAACAGGGCAGGTCAAGGCTGCATGGCAGAGTATATATTCAGTTGATACAAGGCAGCGTGCAAATGCAATAGAACTTTTGAGCGATGTCATGGACAAAAAGCTTTTCAAGGCAATTATTCCGCTTCTGGAAAGCCCTACTCCTGCGGTGGCTCTTGCTGACGGGAAAAAATTCGTAAAAATCCCGGATTTTACCCCTGACGGCAGTGATGTTTTTCTTACCCTTGTTTCCTCAAAAGACTGGGTTGATATTATGATGGCTCTCTGCCTTGCACAGGATAATCCCGGTCTGCTTGAAGGCTATGACCTTATCAGTGCGCTTGAAAATTTCCCTGACAAAAACATATTAAAGGAAGCACAAATGATCCTGAAAAAAATCAGACAGAACAAGGCTGATAAAACCGATAACCAGCCAGATACCACGTCAATTTCCCTGGGAGAAAAAATCCTGCTTCTGAAAGAAATTGAAATATTTTCAGGGCTCAGTGCATCTGAGCTTGCCGCCATTGCAACAGTGACAAAGGAACATACCTGCCCTGAAAATGAAATCGTGATAAAGCAGAACGATCCCGGAGAAACCGTCTTTCTGATCATTGAAGGCCGGGTTGACGTGATAATGGAACAGGCAGACAATACAAGTGTAAAAATAGACCAGATCTCGGCAGGAGGCGCATTTGGGGAAATGGCTCTGATTGATGATTCTCCCAGGTCTGCCACAATAAAAACTGCTGAGCCCTGCCGTTTCCTGATCCTGCATAAACAGGAGTTCAAGGAAACTGTAATGGAATACCCGGGCATTGCCCTTCAGGTATGCTCTGTCTTAAGCAGGCGAATCCGCCATCTGCACAACAAGGTCAAAGAAGCTTGTAAATGATCAGGCCCTCATTTTTACCCTTTACCTTTACAGGCTCAAGCTGACATGTCCTGTATGAGCCTGTCAGAAGATTATAGGTTGTCTGGCTCAAGATAATATCACAGTCATATTCCTTTGTAAGCCCTTCTATGCGTGATGCAGTATTTACAGTGTCACCCACAAGAGAATAGGACATTTTCACCTCACTGCCTATGTTTCCGGCAAGCACAGCTCCGGAATGGATGCCTATCCCGTGGGCAAGGGGTTCAACATCCTCTGCCTCAAGTTCCCTGTTCAGCAGTTCAAGGCTTTCTCTCATGGCAAGGGCTGCCCTGACAGCCATTTCAGGATGATCATCATAGCCTTTTGGGGCGCCAAAGGCAGCTTCGATTTCATCTCCCACATACTGAAGCACAAGTCCCTTGTGATCCTTTATCACCCTTGTCATCTCAGTAAAATACCGGTTCATGATTTTCACAACATGCCTTGGATGATTTTTTTCCACAAGGCCTGTGAAATTTCTAAGGTCAGCAAACAGAAGGGTAACCCGTTTCATCTCTCCTTCAATGGAAACATTGCCGGCAAGAATCTCATCTCTTATTTCCCTGCACACGTATCTTCCAAAGGAATCCTTCACCTTTCTTGTCTCCTTGAGGCTGTCAATCATCAGGTTCACCCCTTCTGCCACTTCACCCAGTTCATCATTGGAAACTATCTGCACCTGTACATCAAGATTATCTTTTTCAACTTCCCTGACAACCTTTTTAATGTTCAAAAGAGGAGCAAGTATGCTTTTTGACAAAAGCCAGGCAAGTATCAGAACAATGGCAAGACTGTCCAGTGCAATAAAAGCCAGTTCCCAGGCAAGGGAAGAAATGACATGCCCGGCTGAAGACAGTTCCCCCGGACCAATATGGCCCATTGCAGTGAATACGCTGATACCGATTACAGGAAGCGGTATTAAGATTATGCTTAAAAAAACAATCAAAAACCGTTTTCTTAAGTTGAGCCTGAACACATGCTTGACCCGGCTCAGCTTACCATCAGGGAAAAACGCAGGTATATACCGTCTCCAGGCATTTTCCAGCACAAAAAAAAGCACCAGGGAAGTTACCCCTCCGCCAAGAAGGGAAATGCGTATGAAACGCCTTACACAAAGGATAAGCTCAGGAGCTTTGGCATGAAAAATCCTGACAGCCATCAAAGGCTGCACAAATCCGAAGAAAAATCCTGCAAGTGTCCAGACAAAAAGCGCTGTAAATGCAACGGACCAGGGAAACTGAAGGGCATGCCGCTGCAGATGATGAATATCCTGTTCATCAAGGTCTGCAATCTTGATTTTGCCGTATCCCACATCAAGCATGAGTTTTACAGGCCTTCTTTCCAGGAAATAGGCCAGCATCCCCAGAACAACCAGCCCTCCCACAAAGCATGCAGGAGAATAATATGCAGGCACACCGGCAGTCATGATCCCCGCCGGAAGGATAAATTCAAAATAAATATAAACTGCTATCGCCCCTGACAGATTCACAATCAGAATCAGGGTAAAAATCAGATTCATTACACGGCCTTTAATTTTTTTTCAATGACTGATGCAAGGTCATCTCTTCCCTGATTTCTGAGAAGGGGTATCAAAGGCCTGTAAAAAGGAGGCCTTTCCCGTATGGTTATATCAAATTTTTCAATATCACGGGGTGTCAGCTCCTCCTGCACAAAGGCGCGGGTTTTATCCAGAAGCCCGAGAGCAGCAAGCTCAAGCCTTGTTCTTACACATTTTTCACATTTGCCGCAATTGAGCAGATCAGGAACATTTGCAAGGCATACCCTGAAATTATTAAAGGCAGTATCCCACCTTGAAACAATCCTGATTTTTTCAAGACGGGTCAGTTCATAGTCCCTGTGTCTTATTCTCATGCGCCAGCTTGAGTACTCAGGATCAAGCAGCGGATGAGACCCGCATGGATGAAGATTAGGGATATCATAGGATGAACCTATGAACATCATGTCAATACGGTCTGAAAACGAATGGGCAACTGCTGCCAGCACAGCCCCGAAAAAGGAATTAAGCCACAGGTCCCTTTCATCACAAAGATGCCTTATATTGGTATATACAGGCACAAGCCGCGCACCTGCATCACGGGTTATCTTCAAAGCAGCTTTCATGGCCCTTTCAAAAACATGATATTTCATTCCCCTTTCAACAACACCGCCAATATCAAATCCGTGAATAAAAAAACAATCCCTTACATATCCGGGATGGGTTTCAGGGTAATTGAGACGGTTGAGCCTTAATGCTGCCAGGGAATCCATGCCGCCTGACATTACCATGCCTGTTCTTTTCAGGACTTGCCTGTCCCCTCCGGGAAGAACCCCGGTTTCCATAACAACCGGAGTATATTTTCCATCTGTCCAGTGTTCCAGGATTTTCATGGCAACACCCAGGCTTTCCTTGAGAAAGGGGCAGATTTCTCCTTCAACCTTTATCCTTTTTTCACCCATATGCAGGGCAGGAAGAAGGCATCCCACAAGAAAGGCCTCAGGGTTTGCTGAAAAACCTTTTTCATATTCAGGCAAGGTTTTTATATAAACCCGGCGGCAGGGCAGATCACAGTCTTCAAATGTCACTTTTGCTTCTGCTGTCACAGCATCAGTTTCACGTACCAGTTTAAAATCAGATATTTTCATTTTTTATTCTCTTTTCATGTTTTATTCAGCATTGTCAGGGTTCAGCCATGTCTCATCAAGATATTTTATAATTTTTCCTGCTATATCAATGCCTGATACTGATTCCAGCCCCCTGAACCCGGGTGAATAATTCACCTCAAGCACCCAGGGCCTGCCGGCGCTGTCTATTATCATATCCACGCCTGCAATTTCAAGGCAGCAGGCCTGAGCAGCCTGTAAGGCAATCTTTTCCAGAGTTCTGTCAGGATTGACCGGAACAGCCCTGCCGTTCTGATGAATATTTGTTTTAAAATTCTCAGTACAGGATTCAAGCTTCATTGCACCTGCAACCTTGTTTCCGATGACAAAAAATCTTAAATCAATCCTGTCTGAAGGATCAATAAACTGCTGAACAACCAGGCCCTTTCCGGCAGGCAGATTTTTCTTAAGAAAATCATATGCATCATCTTCCCGGTCTGCTTTTATAACCCCGTCTCCTCCCATACCATCCACCTGTTTTATCACAACAGGGTATCCGCCAGCAGATTCCACAGCAAGATCCAGCATGTCCTTTTCAACAATAAAACATGAGGCAGGCACAGAAATACCGGCTGCGCAGAGCCTCTGAAGAGTCATGAACTGATTTCTTGCAATGGATATTCCCTCAATATTGTTCACAAGGGGAATACCAAGGTGCATGAACTGACGCAGCAGCACAAATCCGTATTCCCCCATGGGGGATCCCTGGCGCGGCAGTATGATATCAGGTTTCAGGGTAAAATCCTTTATCCTGAAATCAAAACAATTGTTTTTCACAATACCTGTCATTTCATGGGGATTGATCAGAAAAACTTCATGGCCACGGGCATGGGCAGCCTGCCGCAGCCTCATATTGGGATGAAAATCAAAACCATTGACACTTATAATTGCTATATTCATTTTTCCGATATCTTCAAAGAATCAATCATATGCTCAGGCATCCATATTTCCATATTTTTTCCTGTTTTTTCACTGAAATATGACGCAATCTTGCGCGTTTTATTTCTTATGGCAATTTTTTTTGTGGCTTTGTTGTCCTCACTTATAATGGAAAAAATTTTATGGGTGCCAGCCCGTGCAGTAAGCCCTTCAAGCAGTTTTGCACCAACTCCCATTGCCCTGTATTCAGGTCTTACAGAAGTATAACCCCTTTCAAGAAAACCTGTAAAATCAATACCAGACGTATGAACAAGCCTTTGTATGAATTCTTTTCTGGGGTGTTTCAGGCTTGAATTTCCCACAATAACTGCGTTTTCCATGGCATAGGCAATCAGATAAGCCCTCTGAAGATTATATTTTACATATTTTATGTCCACAGAACCTCCTGCCTCAACCATTTTACAGATCTCATCAAGAAAACCATCCGGAAGATCACAGGGCTTTTTAAAATAATAATCTATACTGGAACCAAGCTGTATCACAGATCGGCTTTCACGCTCACCCCTCATGGCAAAAAGAGTCTTCTGCCCGTATTTTTCTGCATACAGCATAATATATGCAGGATCATGCAGAATCTTCCAAAAAGGTTCTCCAGGCAGGGGACTTACATCTGAATACGGCAGAAACCTGTCATCAATACGGTTTTTTTCACCAGGACAGGAATGGGTTTCAGAACCATTATCCTCAAAAGAATGGATTATATTTGGATTTGCACCTGCAAACTGAAGTACCTGTTCCCTGATTTCAGGGTCTGTATGTCTTAATATCCTGACATGATTCCAGATCTTTTTCTTTGATGTTTCCCACAATTTTGTGAAATCCAGCTTGTCTCCGTTTTCTGGCATATCCCAGCAGATCATGGAGCTGGTGCATATTTCTTCTAAATTTTTTTTGTCAGAATAGGCAATACAGGGCAGGCACACAGGTTCAGGGGCAAGACATTCTTCAGCAGGATAATGCCTTAAACTGCCTGGCTGAAACCCGGTGTTTCCTGTGTATTCATCATCTGTTCTGATACTCACAGATTTTATGCCGGGAAACCTGGATTCCATGAATTTTTTCATTGTTCTGTGTGCAAGTTCCTGGCTGGAATCAGTGACATGAAAAACAATCATGCCAGGATCAGATTCAGCAACTGCATGGCCTGCCATATCCCGGCAGAACATGGCAAAAGGATTTGTTTCTGCATCATGGACTGAAATATCATCAGGTGCACTAAACCCGTCAAAATCAAGCCGGCAGGGGAAAAAAGCATAGGAAAACCACGACAGAAGATTATCAATATGAGCTTTAATTTTCATAAAAGTCTCAGGATGGTAGAACCCGCTTCTTCTCATGTCGCAGACAGAAACATGGCAGCCTGCAATATCTGAGGCAAGCTTTCTTATTTTTCCGGCATGGGATGAAGGAATAATTTTTTTTTCAAGTTTTTCTTCAATCATACCATGGAAAAACTGAAAATATTTTTCTGAAAAAACATAATTCAAAAAAAAATCCAGGCTGGCATCATAAAGAACACATGACTGCCCTGCCCTGGAAAAGCGCCCGGCAGTAAGGGACGGCCCTGCCGCAGGCATTGCAGGACTTGTACATGGCAGATTGATCAATAATATATCAGTATTTTTATGCAATTTCATATCCTGTTAAATTTGAAATTATACCAGCAAAGCTTTTGAATATCCATCTAAATTAAGTATTGACCTGTTTTTGACAAGATGATATAAATTTCGGGTCAATTTCGGAGGAGTGGCCGAGCGGCTGAAGGCGGCGGTCTTGAAAACCGTTAAGTGTCAAAGCTTCGTGGGTTCGAATCCTACCTCCTCCGCCATCATAGCATGACAAACGGAGAAATGGCCGAGTGGCTGAAGGCGCTCGCCTGCTAAGCGAGTATGGGGGGAAACTTCCATCGAGAGTTCGAATCTCTCTTTCTCCGCCAACTTTTCTTTATTTTTCCCATTACCTATTTACCGTCAACACAAATCGGCGCTTCTGTATTCTGATTTTTCAAAAAGGTATCAACAAATAACAAACCCAGCCATTGGCATTACTGCTGCAATGGCTGGGTTTGTTATTTCAGGGCTTATGGAAAAAAGCAGTTCCAGATTACAAATCAGAACTGAACTGCTGTTGTAAAAATAAGAATATCAATACCATGATTGGGTTCTTTGATTGAAGCATTGGAATAATGCATATAGCTGAAATTAAGATCAACGAATCCGATTTTAACTCCTGCACCTATCCTGTCCTCAAACTGAAAATTTGTGGACAGGTTACGGTCTGCAATATGATATTCATCAATACAGGTAACGCCTATACCCCCTTCGATATAGGGCCTGACAAAATCTGATCTGTCGCCAAAATACCAGGCAAACACAGGGGAAAAAGCTATACCGTTAATATCCTTGGTTTTATGTTCCCAATGATTAAAGGACAATTCATAAAAACCTGAAAAATATCCAAGATTATTTTTCAGCCATTGAGTTCCGAAATCCTTTTTCAGCCCCAGGCGGTATATATCTATATCAGGGTCTGCCTGGCCATAACCAAAGGAAATGCCATATCCTGAGGGTTCTTCTGCCATTGCATTATTATGAAATATTCCGCAGGTCAACAGGATAGCCAGCAATACAACAATTTTTTTCATGAGAGTCCTTTTTGCATATTTTTGTCTGTAAGTTCAAATAACATCAGCGCAGGCACTGAATATTTTTTCCATTACTTAAAGCAAACCTGCAATTTGTTCAACAAAAAAGATTAATATATGTTCAGTTCATGCACTGCCACACAAAGCCTTTGCCTGATTAATCCTTGACATAAAATTGAAGGAAGTTTATATCCTCTATCGATTACAAAAAGGGAGTATTGGTGTTTTCTTTAAATGGAATTTAAATAAATATGCAGTTAAAACAGGTAGTTAAACAAAATAGAACTCAATTTGCCAAACAATGGTTTCAGGCAACAATAAATACTTACCCGCCACAGTCAGCAAAAATTCTCGGAAAAGACGTAGACAGGTTTGACAATCCCGTGGGAGCGGTTACCCGTGAAACAATCGAGGATGTCATCAACCTGATTATTGAGGATTTTGACCAGGACACTCTTGAAACAACTCTTGATCCGGTTATCAGGATAAGAGCTGTGCAGGCTTTTTCTCCGGCAGAAGCTGTCAGCTTTGTTTTTGCCCTGAAAAAAATAGGCGAAGATATTATTGATGACAGTCTTATGCATGAATTTGACATGCTTGTTGACAAGATAGCGCTGGCTGCGTTCAACAGATTTATGAAATGTAAGGAAGAAATATTCCTTTTAAAGGCCACTGAGAGCAAAAGGCGTATACACAGGGCTTTTGAAAGGGCAGGTTTAGTAGCTGAGCTGACAGAGGAAGAACTTGTCGGCTCTGTAAAATCTTAACATGGGCAACAGGATAGAAGGCCTGTTGCCCATCAAACAATGAGGTGGTTATAATATGAATCAAAAGTACTTGATCCCCCTGGCAACTGTTTTCCTGCTTTTTCTAGTGGCATACACAGGGGTTGAGGGAGCAGGGCTTCAATGGTTCTTCGGAATTGTTTTCCCCTATGTCGCGGTTATTGCCTTCCTGGCCGGTTTTGCATACAAGGTCATGGGATGGGCATCTTCTGCTGTTCCGTTCCGGATTCCGACAACCTGCGGACAGCAGAAATCTCTGCCATGGATAAAACAGAACACCATTGACAACCCTGATACTTCAGCCGGTGTGTTCATGCGTATGATTCTTGAAATTTTTCTTTTCAGGTCTCTGTTCAGAAACACAAAAGCAGCATTTCACAGGAATGCTTCCAACAAGCTTTCCTATTCATGGGAAATTTTTCTGTGGGTCGGAGCCCTTGCCTTCCATTATGCTTTTCTGGTGGTGGTGCTCAGACATTTCAGATTTTTTTCCTCTCCTGTGCCGTCATGCCTGAAATTTCTGGAATCCATTGACGGAATCGTGCAGCTGGGACTGCCCGGAATCATGCTTTCCGGCATTGTATTGCTGCTTGCAGCCCTGTTCCTGCTTGCAAGGAGAATTTTTGACAGAAAAGTTGTATACATTTCCCAGGCAGCAGATTATTTTCCATTGTTTCTGATCATCGCCATTGCCTCAACAGGTATTTCCATGAGGTATTTCACCAAAGTCGATATCATCGGAGTCAAGACTCTGACCATGGGCCTTGTCACATTTCACCCCACAATTCCGGAAGGAGTTGGCGGACTTTTTTATGCCCATGTTTTTCTTGTAAGCATACTTTTTGCTTATTTCCCCTTGAGCAAACTCATGCACATGGGCGGAATCTTCTTAAGCCCCACAAGAAACATGGCAAACAATACCCGTGCTAAAAGACATGTGAACCCCTGGAATTATGATGTGAAAACCCATACATATGAAGAGTATGAGGATGATTTCAGAGACAAAATGATTGAAGCTGGATTGCCAGTGGACAAGAAGGAGTAATAGATGTCTGACGAATTAAAACCCGATGAATTACTGGATAAAATAGACCATCGTCCAAGGTCAGGCTCGGAGCCTGCCGACTGGATGGATACAACGGCTTCAGTACAGATCAGGCCGGGTATGTATTGTTATGCGGCAAAACCTGAAAGCCTTGAAACTCTTGACATGCCCAATGTGCGCGCATGGAACCCTCTTGATGAAGACTGGAAACTGCCGGACAACTGGCAGGAGATCATTCACCAGGGAATCAAGGACCGTCTGGAAAAATTCCGTACCTTCAAGGTATTCATGGATATCTGCGTAAGATGCGGAGCATGTGCTGACAAATGCCATTTCTTCCTTGGTACAGGTGATCCCAAGAACATGCCTGTTCTGAGGGCTGAGCTGTTAAGGTCTGTATACAGAAACGATTTTACCACAGCCGGAAAAATACTGAAAAAAATTCCCGGAGGTGCAAAGCTTAACGGATCAAGGCCATTGACCCTGGCTGTTCTCAAGGAATGGTGGTATTATTTCTTTCAGTGCACTGAATGCAGAAGATGTTCTGTGTTCTGCCCCTATGGAATTGATACTGCTGAAATCACCATCATGGGCAGGGAGCTTTTGAACCTTTTAGGGCTTAATATAGACTGGATTGCGACCCCTGTTTCCAATTGTTTCAGAACAGGTAACCACCTTGGTATACAGCCCCATGCCTTCAAAGACATGCTGGATTTCTTTGTGGAGGATATCGAGGATGTAACAGGCGTGAACTGTGCACCCCAGTTCCAGAAAAAGGGAGCTGATATCCTGTTCATAACCCCTTCCGGTGATGTCTTTGCCGATCCCGGCACATATACCTGCCAGGGATATCTCATCCTTTTCCAGTACCTCAAGGAAAAATACGGGCTTGACGTTACCTGGAGCACATATGCATCTGAAGGCGGAAACTTCGGTTTCTTCACCTCCCATGAAACCATGAAACGGCTCAACGCAAAAATGTATGCAGAGGCAAAACGCCTTGGCGTCAAATGGATTCTGGGTGGAGAATGCGGCCATATGTGGCGTGTAATTCACCAGTATATGGATACAATGAACGGGCCTGCCGATTTTCTTGAAGAACCTGTGAACCCCATCACAGGAACAAAATTTGAAAATGCAAAATCAACCAAGATGGTTCATATAATCGAATTTACGGCTGACCTTATCAAGCACGGCAAGCTTGAGCTTGACAAGAGCCGTAATGCAAACAGAATCATGACCTTCCATGATTCATGCAACCCTGCAAGAGGTATGGGCCTTCTGGATGAGCCCCGTTATGTTATCCAGAATGTATGTGACAATTTCTATGAAATGCCGCCCAACACCATCAGGGAACAGACCTTCTGCTGCGGTTCCGGAGCCGGGCTGAATGCAGGCGAGAACATGGAACTGAGAATGGCAGGAGCCCTGCCAAGGGCCAATGCCCTTAAATATGTCCATGAAAAATTCGGCGTCAATACACTTGGAACCATATGCGCCATTGACAGGGCTGCACTTTCAACCCTGTGCGAATACTGGGTTCCTGATGTTGAGGTTGCCGGTATTCATGAGCTGGTCGGGAACGCTCTGATCCTGCCCGGTGAAAAGAAAAGGACAGAAGACTTGAGGTTTGAACCCCTACCCGGCGCAGAGGAGGAAGAAGATGAATAAAAACATGATCATCACAGGGCTTGTAATTTTTGTCCTGGCTGTGCTCTCACCATTCTGGTTCAATATGATCACAACAACACAGGCCGCTCCTGAACCGGAACTTCTGGGTCAGGCAAAAACAGCAAAAAAATGTGTGCTGGACAAATATGAGATGCGGGCCAACCACATGGAACTTCTGGATGAATGGAGAGATTCCGTTGTCAGAAAGTCAGACCGCAAATATACTGCTGTAAACGGCCATACATTCGGCATGAGCCTTTCCACCGGAAAAAATTCCTGCCTTGGCTGCCATGAAGACAAGACAAAATTCTGTGACAAGTGCCATGACTATGCTTCGGTTAGACCCTATTGCTGGGATTGTCACACAGACCCCAAGGAGATTAAATGATGGAAAAAAGCAGAAGACGCTTTCTTAAAGTAGCGGGCATTGCCGCCGTTGGCCTGGGGACTCTTCCGGCAATTAACTTTGCTTCATCTGAGTCTCATGGCAAGGCCCATGCAGTGAAAAGCAAAAATAAAGAGGCCCTCCATGCCGGGCGCTGGGGCATGGTTATAGACACACGCAAACTGACGGACGAGATCGCAAGAAAAGTTATAAAAGCCTGTCATTATGCACATAATGTCCCTGACTTCAATATTGAAGTGGATGAAAAAAAATATCCCGGGACAAGACCTGTCAATCATAAACAGGAAATCAAATGGATATGGGAAGAGCATTTTCACAATGCCTTTCCTGACAAGGAAGATGAATTCCTTGCAGAAAAATTCCATAACCTGCCGTTCCTTGTGACATGCAACCACTGCAAAAATGCACCCTGTGTCCAGGCATGCCCCACTCAGGCAACATTTAAGAGGGAAGACGGAATAGTCATGATGGACTTCCACCGCTGCATCGGGTGCAGGTTCTGCATGGCTGCCTGTCCCTTTGGATCAAGGAGTTTCAATTTCAGGGATCCAAGACCGTTCATAAAAGAAGTGTGTCCTGACTATCCCACCCGCACCAAAGGTGTGGTTGAAAAATGCGATTTCTGCGCAGAACGTCTTGCAAAGGGCGAACAGCCCCATTGCGTGGAAGTTTCTGAAGGCGCAATAGTTGTCGGAGACCTTGAAAATCCTGAATCTGAAATCCGGGCTCTGTTAAATGAAAACTATACAATCAGACGTAAACAGTCTCTGGGCACAGAGCCTTCTGTTTACTATATCATGTAAAAGGAGCGGATATGCTTGAAATAGCTATTAAAGGAAGTAAAAGATATTGGTTATGGATAGTCTTTCTGCTCGCTGTTATGGGAGCAGGACTAGTTTTTTACATCGATCAGTTCATGAACGGTCTGATGATAACCGGAATGAGCCGTGATGTATCCTGGGGTTTTTACATTGCCAACTTCACGTTTCTTGTTGGTGTTGCCGCAGGTGGTGTCATGGTTGTTATCCCGTATTACCTGCACAATTATGAAAGATTTCACAGAATCACAATTCTGGGTGAATTTCTGGCAGTTGCCTGCCTGATCATGTGCCTTCTTTTCATTATAGTGGACTTAGGCCAGCCCATCAGGATGCTGAATGTGCTTTTATACCCCACACCCCACTCAATGCTGTTTTATGACATGATCGTTCTGAACGGCTACCTTTTTCTGAACATAGTGATTGGATGGAAGGTACTTGAAGCTGAAAGAAATCAGGTTGAACCTCCTTTCTGGACAAAGCCCCTGATTTATCTTTCCATTCCATTTGCAATCGGAATCCATACAGTAACCGCATATCTTTACTGCGGACTTCCGGGGCGCGGATTCTGGCTTACAGCGATTCTTGCACCAAGGTTCCTGGCATCTGCATTTGCTGCAGGCCCTGCATTTCTTATCATTCTGTGCTACCTGATCAGAAAATTCACAAAATTTGATCCAGGCTGGGAAGCAATGCAGACACTTTCCAAAATTGTATGCTATGCAATCATTGCCAACCTGTTTTTCTTCCTGTGTGAGGTATTTGTGTCATACTATTCCAATATTCCGGCACACAAGGCCCATATCCAGTACCTGCTGTTCGGATATCACGGATATACCGCACTTGTTCCCTGGATGTGGACAAGTCTGATTCTCATGACACTGGGAGCTGTTTTTCTGCTGATCCCCAAATTGAGAAGCAATCCGACCCTCTTGCCTGTTTCATGCGCAATGATCTTTTTCGGCGCCTGGATCGACAAGGGACTTGGAATGATTTCAGGCGGGTTTGTTCCGTCTCCGCTTCACCACGTGACTGAATATTCACCCACAGGCCCTGAAATGATGATTGCATTTGGAGTTTATGCCACAGGTTTCTTCATCCTGACAATCCTTTACAAGATTGCAACCCAGGTTAAAGAAGAAGTAAGAGGCTGATCTGTATATACTGCAATCTTTAAAATAATTCAGCAGGGGGGATTTCTTTTTGTATGGGAGAAATCCCCCTTGCTGGTTACAGGTTTTTTCTTAAAATCAATGTATGATTTTTTAGAAGACAAAAAGAACAGGCTTCTTGCAGCAGTCTGTGAAGAGCGTTATGAAGATGCAGAATCTGTTTATTCTGAAATTTATGATTATGCACTCAATTATGCTGAACTTTCTGAAAATGAAAAAAAGCTTTTAAACCAGGTTCAGGCCATAATAAAAAAATTCAAGGATCTGCTGAAAAAAAATGCAGGTTCAAGAATCCAGGCAGACTACCTGTCCCTTAAAAAAATCATAGCAGATTCAACAAAAAAATCTGCACACAATCCAGGCTTTGTTGATTTTCATTCATGGCAGGCAAAACTTGGCATTTCTCCTGCACAGGAAAAACTTTTATATAAGACAGCAGTCAATTTCCAACTGACCACAGGATGCAGTAATTTCTGCACAAGATGCAATGAATGGGCTCTGCCCCTTGTAAGAAGCCATTTTACCTGGCCTGGTGTGTGCACAATACTTGAAAACCTGGCTGAACACAAAAATGACGGCATCTGCCTTTATGCTGCATCAGATCCCCTTGACTGGGAAGACGGCACAAAAAACATATCTGACATCATTGAATATTCAGAACACCTGAACCTGAAGTACTATGTTCTGACCAAGGTACCAAAGGGAAAAGAATCTGTTTTCAGGACACTTCTAAAAAAAAACGCAGATATTTCAGTCAGCATAACCTCAAAAAACAAAAACCGCATAATGAAAATAGAACAGGGCATGCACAGACGTATAAGCCGGCAGCATGACCTTGACGAACTTCTGATACCGGCAGGCCTGGATGAGGATTTCACAACTGTGAAACCTTCCATCACAGACAGTTACGGCACAGAAATCACACCTGACGGCGCCTTTATAGTCATACCGGCCTTTACAAGCGCCCTGCACCCTTTTGGCCATGAAAAAATGGCAATCAACCAGGACACAGATTTTTTCCCGGTAAAAAAAACAGGCCGCATGGCCCTGCTTGCAGATTATTTCAAACCCCTTGAAATATATGATTTAAACGGAACAAAAACATGGCTTGACAGGCTTGTTGACGTACAGACAGAATCCATAATTCTGGACAGCGCAGAAGACAGTCTGACACCGCCCGGCATGAGAAGCCTGAAGGAATATCTTTCAATATTTGAAGAAGAACCAAGGATCAGGCGCAAAAAAATGAGTATTTCCGTGATGAAACACCTTAAACAGAAATACCTTGGCACCGCAGGATTCAAAAATCTGCCACGCACCCGGAAAAAGCTGTACAAAGAAAAAATTGCAGGCCATATCAAGCTGTGCAGCCGGGAACAATGCAGGATCCTGAAATTATCTGCCATTTCATTTTTCATTGAATCAGTTCTCAAATATATAAAAAGGCATAAAACCCGCGTATCCATAATCAATCATCTGCTGAAACAGGAAATATCCCAATACATGCAAAAATTTAAAGAATGGAAAAACATACCGGTTAAAACCCTGATTGATAATCCTGAAACAGATTCCTTTACTATATTAAGGTTCTGCATTCTCAGCATCATCTCAGGTTCTGACACCACCAACTGCCTTGATTTTATCGCAGATCACCCCAGCATTTACGATCCTGTCACAGATCTTTTCATACCAGAATAA
>CAYOYY010000012.1:0-71403 GCA_964408295.1 uncultured Desulfobacula sp.
TCAATCAGCCCTTCAACAGTTCACTCATTTTTCCAAAAATAACAACTATGATCTGTCTGATCTTATAATTGCATATTCAGCAAAGGCACAAGGGTGTGAGAGTGTACTCACATTTGACAAAAAGGTTTCTAAATCCGATTTATTTGAACTTATGCCATGATCGTGAAGGTTTGAAACGCAAAACTTATAGTCTGGCAGCAGTCATTGGAGTGGCAGAACAGGAGACTTATGAGAATATAGAGATAATGAGAAATGGATAGGGATATAAGATCAACCGGAAACGGGGTAAGCGTCAATGGACAACCTGGTGCCTGAAATTTATGCTTATCTGATGTAAGATTGCAAATCCTGCGGTGCGCTTTATTTAAAGCTTACCAATGTTCTGATCTCATCCATAACCTGTTCACATGCTTTCATGCCCCGCTGCATTAGAAGCTCTCCTTTGTGAAAATCATCCCATGCAATTCCATTCACATCCGGGTAGATCACTATATCTGATTTTTCTGCAAACCCGCGTGTGGCCTGTCTGTGGACAATATTTACAGTGCGGGTGATAACTCCCATGATTCCGGGCGGTTTTTTGGGATCATGCATGTCAGGATCCCGGCTTTCCACGCATACTGAAATGATCCTGTCAGCGCCTTTCTGTTCCAGGATATTTACAGGAACAGGATTTAAAAGCCCGCCGTCCACCATCCATCTGCCCTGATACCGGTGCGGAACAAACACAGCCGGCAGGGAAAGGCTGGATCTGACAGCGCCTGCAACATCTCCGGTTTCAAACAGCACCTCCTCTCCTTTCATTATATCAACCCCAACAATAAAGGTGGGAATGAGAAGATCCATGAAATCCGCATTGTTCACTGCCGAAGATACAAGGTCAAGGGCTTTTTTCCCCTTTAGAAATCCCTTTAAGGGCAGGGTGTAATCAAATATTTTTTTTCTTGCCTGTCTTTGTGTGGGAAAAAGGTCAATGGTGTATTTCTTAAGATGGGCAACACTGCCGCCGGCAGCAAAGATAGCGCCCACAAGGGCTCCCATGCTGGTTCCTGCAATCATGTCAATGTGAATATTATTTTCTTCTAAGACCTTCAGCACTCCAATATGGGCCCATCCCCTTGCAGCGCCCGCGCCCAGGGCAAGCCCTGTTCTGACGCCTGCCATTTCCCTTGCAACAAGGCGTGCTCCTCTGACCGGAAAATGTTTTTCAGTGTCTATCTGATCATTAAAGGCCTTGTCAGACCTGTCCACCCATATCTGGGGAGTTTCAGCAAGATCAAGGGCTTTTTTGAGCTCTTCCCTTGCAATGCCGCAGGTGCCGCAGAGATGGCTTACTCCAACCCTTATCCGGTCAAGACCTCTGCCTGACCTTTCTTCCAGGCGCCTGAGCCTTTGTCTTACTGTATCAAGGGCCTGGGATGTATTGTTGATAAGCACAAGGTTCTTGTCACACAGCCTTGCTGCCTGCTGTTCAAGGCTGCCAAAATAATGTGAAAGACTGAATATGATAATGTCATAATGAATTTTAAAGTTTTCCATGAAAAGCGGCAGAACAGGGGCAAGGTTTTTATTGAACCCCTTGTTGACCTGAAGCACTGAAAAACCTGATTCATGGCAGAACCATTTAAAATCGCCAGCCCTGTATGTGTCTGCCGGCAGAAGCCTGAACAGGGATTCGTCAGGGCAGGCAATATTGTTCAGCCCGAATTTTTTCATGATATGGCCAAGCTCAAGGTGGGGCTCCACAACAAGAACCTTTGAAGAAGATTCAGTTGATATATGATATGCAAGGGAATAAAGAAAATGTGAAAGCCCAAGATCAGGATCAGTGGCCGAGACAGTATAAAATCGCGGCCCTGCTGTTTTTGCCTGGGTTTCAGGATAGGAGGAGAGGCGTCTGGCATAAAGCCTGCTTAAAAAAAGCCCTATATTTCTGTTTTCAGATAAAAGAAGCTCAAAATCATGTTTTTCAAGGCAGAACAGGCCTGCATCCAGTGTGACCTTTGCTGTTGCATTTCGCGGAAGATCTGACAGAAGGGCCATTTCACCGAAAAAATCACCTCTTTTAAGCTCTGTCTGAAAACTGCTGCCATTTTCCGACTCCCTTTGTATCAATACAGCTCCTGACCGTATGATATACATGGCATCGCTCTGGTCTCCCTGTCTGAAAATCACGTGATCCTTTTTATATTCCCTGAAATAGAAGCATGAAGCTATGCTGGCTGCCTGGGATCTGGTAACTGATGAAAACAGGGGTATATTTTCAAGGAAAAATTCAAGATCTGTATGATATCTGCCTGTTTTCACTTTTTTAAGTTCACATGATATAAGGGGTCGCCCACAAGCACCATTTTCCATGAAAGATACGGCAGGCTGACCAGATATGATTCAGCAAGGCTTAAGTACCCCTGGGCCAGGTATTTAAAGAAAATTTCAGGCACGGGAAAGGCCTGAACATATGGTTCGCCCACAGGGCCGATGGTGGCTGCAATGCCGTTATCCAGCATTTTTTTGCACCATACCTTTGTACTGGTGCTTTTAAGAGTTGAACATTCTGAGCTTGCAATGTGATATCCCACAGAGCCCTTTGACCAGGTAAAGGCGTCAATATATCTTGCAAGGCTGTACCAGCCACAGTACAGGGCAGCATCAGGGCATTGCCCTTTCTGAAACAGGGCACTGCTGTCATCTATAACCACAGGAATCCTGTAGTTTTTCGCAATCATGTGAGCTGCAAGATGAATGGATCTGTCGTAAAAGGCATAGCCTGATAATTTTTTTTTGCCAGGGTCTTTCCACCTGGCATCAAAATATGCCTTTCCTTCAAGGCCTTTTTTCTCTGCCTCGATACTGTCGTCAATAATTCTTTTTACAATGGCAGGGGTGGCTGCGTCAAGTCTGGCTGTCATCAGAACCTCGGACTTTTTTACAGATAATGGCATTCCCCTGAATCCAAGATAATAGGGGTTGGGCTGCCACATCTCAAGTCTGTAATTGTGTTTTTTTACAAGAGCAAGTTCTGAATCAAATGAAGCTGTTGTATCAAGTGTTCTCAAGTATGATTTTTTCTGTTTTTGCAGGGCTGCCAGCTGTTTGAGCTTTTCAGGATCTTGTTTGTCTGAAGAATCAGGCCTGGCTTCCAGAGTTTTTTTTCTTGTTTCAAAGGCATTGAGCCTTTCCTGCTGGGACCGGGTCCTGGGTGCCGGTGCAATCCTTAGCGGAACCCCGAATATTGTTACAACAGCTCTTATATCGGAATTTTTGTCAAGGAAGCGCCTTATGGGCGGAACAGCTTTGGCTGTGTATTCTTCTCTGGAACAGGTTTCCCTGTCTGTCATGAATAAAAGCACAAGGTTTTTTTCAGGGATATGCCTTTTGCGCATGTAATATTTTGCAAGCCCGCGGCTTTGTGCTGCATTCATATTGGCAACAACAAGCACTTCTGCCGGTGCAAGGGCATGTGCATTTGCAGCATATGCAAGGCATAACAGCATTGCCAGGATAATTTTTTTCATATCAGATTCCAGCGCTGATGATTCTGAGGCCTTCCAGGGTAAGGCTTGATTCAACCTTTTCTATTGAATCTGACACGCTTGAGATCAGAGGAGCAAGCCCGCCCGTTGCAAGCACCTTTGGTTTTGTTTTCATTTCAGACGAGATACGCTGTATCATGCCGTCAACCATTGCAGCATTGCCGTAGATTATACCTGATTTTATACTGTTGATTGTATCTTTGCCTATCACCTTTTCAGGGGCTTTGAATATTTCAACCCTTGGCAGCCTTGAAGCGCGGTGGAAAAGGGCTTCTGCTGAAATCATGATGCCCGGTACAATGGCGCCTCCAAGGTATTCTCCTTTTTGCGAAATAATGTCAAAGGTGGTTGCAGTACCAAAATCAATTATGATCAGCGCTGTTTTATATTTGTCAAAAGCTGCAATGGCATTTACAATTCTGTCCGGCCCCACTTCATTTGGATTGCTGTAAAGAATGGGCATGAGCTTTTTGACCATGTCAGGATTTACCCACAACGGGGCAAGGTCAAGATATTTGCGGCAGAATGCATCAAGAATGGCCACAGCAGAAGGCACAACAGATGAAATAACGATCTTTTTTATTGCGCGCCGTTCAATTCCACTGTCTGTGAACAGGGCATTGGCAAGTATGTTAAATTCATCCGCAGTTGTGTCTTTTATTGTTCTTATCCTCCAGTCATGAACCAGAATATCGTTGTCATACACTCCGATAACGGTATTTGTATTCCCCACATCAATCACAAGAAGCATGGATTTCTCCTTTATTCAATTTTCACGGTAAAAACCCTGGGAGATGCATCTGTCATAACAAGCCCCGCAGGGATATTTATATAGGCATGGCGTGCATAGACTCCGGGGCCAAGGCCTTTTAAATCAATGAATGAATATATTTTGTCTGTAATTTTTTTATTGTTTGCTATTTCAAACGGGCCTTTTATCCTGATGGATATACAGTCTGGCTCTATTGTAACCCTTCTGGTTGAGCCCCATACCTGAACAGGAATATTTTCCATGGCTTTTTCAAGCAGTTTCTGCTGGATGGGAATGGTTACAGCAATGATATGGTCTGGAGATGCCTTTATGGAAGAGCCAGGAAGATCAAGAGGCAGCTCTTTTTTGAAATTTTCATGGGCATTTGTGATATCAACGGGTTTGGTTTTCAATTCCCTGATATTTTCAATGACCGAGGCAGGCCCTGTAAGCTCCACTGAAGCAGGAAGTGCAGCAGCGTCAAGAGCTATATATCCCTTGGCTGGCTTTCCAGTATATGGAACATTGACCTGGAAACGTTTTGTCAGCTTTTTTTCAAGGCTTACACTGAGATACGGGGGATTTATACTTAGGATTTTTATGGCCGGATCCATTGGAATCCTGCTTTTTTCAACAGGAATCAGGTAGACTCCCGGTTCTATGGAGTCAGAATCTCCGGCAGGGTCAAATTCAAGATCAGTGTAAAGATCCACTGAATAGCGGGTGTTTTCCCTGTTGATTTTATCAAGCAGTTCAGGCTCTGCCTGAATTTTAATCTCGATTTTGTCTGTATGGAAGCTTGTCAGGACGAGATTGTCAGGAACATTGGAAAAATCAACAGGAATCAGAAGATCTGTTTCTACAGGCTGGCTGTTGCATGCACACAGGAAAAATAAAGAGAAAAGAAAACATGATAAGATTAATTTTTGTCCATGATGTTTGAATTTAAACATTCCTGATCGCATCAATGATACGGGTAAAGGATTTTGCCTTTTCAACATCGTGCACCCTTACTATATGGGCTCCGTTCAGAACACAGGCTGCAACAGCAGCAAGGGTTCCGTGCTCTGTCTTTATATTATCAGGGCCTATGGCGGTTTTTTCTGTGTCAGACAATATGTTCTGGATAAAGGATTTTCTGGAAGGGCCCATCAGAACAGGGAAACCAAGATCCGTGATCCTGTCAAGATGCCTGATAAGAACAAGGTTGTGCTCGATTGTCTTGCCGAAACCGATTCCCGGGTCAAGGATTATATTTTTTCTTAAGATTCCCTTTTCCATTGCAAAGGCAGCCCTTGCAGCAAGATAATCTGTTATCTCGATCATCAGATCATCATAGGAAGGGTCCACCTGCATGGTCTGAGGAGTTCCTTTCATGTGCATCAGAACCACAGGAATATTCATCCGGGCTGCAAGATCAGCCATGGCAGGATCTTTTTCAAATGCTGAAATATCGTTGATTATGGCAGCGCCGGCCTTGAGAGCTTCCTTTGCCACACCTGATTTTACTGTGTCAATGGAAATGGGGACATCAATGCGCCCTGCCACGGCTTCAATTACAGGTATGACCCTGTCAAGCTCTTCCTGTTCAGATACCGGCTGTGCAAAGGGCCTGGAAGATTCTCCGCCTATATCAAGAATATGGGCTCCGTCCCTGACAAGCTTTTCTGCCTGGCCAAGGGCAGAATCAAGGCTGTTGAACCTGCCCCCGTCGGAAAAGGAATCAGGAGTAACATTCAAAATTCCCATGATACATGTCTCAGGGCCAAGTTCAAGCCTGAACCTGCCGAATTCAAGCATAAAGCGCTGCATTATTTATTCTCCCTGGTCTGGGTCTGAATCATCTCCATGATCATGATCAGAATCATCAGAGGTGTCTGTGTCAGAAGCGTCACTGTCTTCAGCCTCACTGTCTTCCTGCGCCTTTGATGTTGACTCAGAATCTGTCATGTTTGCCGGCAGAGGCTGTTCATTTTTTCTGCCGAAAAAATCAAAATCAGGACGCATTCTGGCAATGAGCTCATCAAGCTCAGAACCCATGACTGTTTCCTTTTCCAGGAGAAGCTCTGTCAATGCATGGAGAATATCTATATTTTCTTCAAGAACCTTTTTGGCTGTCTGATAGGCCTTGTCCACAATTCTTGCTATTTCTCCGTCAATTTTTCTGGCTGTTTCCTCGGAATAGGATTTTGCCTGGGTCATTTCACGGCCTATGAAAATATTTTCATCGTGATTTTCATAGGAAAGCGGGGCCAGGCCCTCTCCCATGCCAAAGATTCTTACCATGTTGCCGGCAAGCTTGGTGGCCTGTTTTATGTCATTGGCAGCTCCTGTGCTGATTCTTTTGAAAATAAGCTCTTCTGCAACCCTGCCTCCAAAGGCAATGGCAAGCTCGTTTTCAAGCTGATCCTTGTATTTGAAATCGCCTTCTTCAGGAAGAAACCAGGTAACTCCGGCAGCCCTTCCCCTTGGAATTATCGTGATCTTGTTTACAGTATCTGTATTGGGAAGGAATCTTGCCACAAGTGCATGCCCGCCTTCGTGATATGCTGTTGTCTTTTTTTCTTCTTCCTTTATGACCTTGGATTTCCTTTCAAGTCCCATGTAAACCTTATCCTTTGAATCCTCAAAATCCTTCATGGTCAGTTTTTCATGATTACGTTTGGCAGCAAGCAGGGCAGCTTCATTTACCAGGTTTTCAAGATCTGCTCCTGAAAAGCCCGGAGTGCCCTTTGCAAGAATAACAGGATCAACATCGTCGGCAAGCGGGGTCTTTTTCATGTGTACCCGCAGAATTCCTTCACGTCCCTTGATATCAGGCATGTCCACCACAACCTGACGGTCAAACCTGCCAGGCCTCAGCAGAGCAGGGTCAAGAACGTCTGCCCTGTTGGTTGCAGCCATGAGAATAACCCCTTCATTGGATTCAAACCCGTCCATCTCCACCAGAAGCTGGTTCAAGGTCTGTTCCCGCTCATCATGACCTCCGCCAAGCCCTGCTCCGCGCTGGCGGCCCACTGCATCTATCTCATCAATAAAGATTATGCATGGAGCATTTTTTTTGCCCTGGGCAAAAAGATCCCTTACCCTTGAAGCTCCGACACCAACAAACATTTCAACAAAATCAGAACCTGAAATGGTAAAGAAAGGAACACCGGCTTCACCTGCAACGGCGCGTGAAAGCAGGGTCTTGCCTGTGCCGGGATTGCCCACAAGCAGGACTCCTTTGGGTATGCGCCCTCCAAGGCGGGTGTATTTGGAAGGGTTTTTCAGAAAATCAACAACCTCGCTGAGCTCTTCCTTGGCTTCATCAATTCCCTCAACATTTTCAAAGGTGACTTTTTCCTTTTTATCATCCAGCAGCCTTGCACGGCTTTTCCCGAAGGAAAGGGCCTTGCCGCCTCCTGCGCCTCCCTGCATCTGGCGCATGAAAAAAATCCATACACCTATGAGTACAATCATGGGCAGCCATGATACTATAAGCGACATGAACCAGGAATTCTCAGCCGGGGGTTTGGCCTTGATTGCAACACCCTTGGCCCTTAAGAACCGTATCATATCCCCGTCATCCGGGGCATAGCTTTTATATCTTGCTCCGTTTGTGTCAGTAAGATAAAGATCCCTGCCCTGGATGACTACGCTCTGTATCCGTCCGTTGTCAACCATTGACAGGAATTGTGAATAATCCACTTCTGTCTGGCCTGCCTGCTGCTGGTTGAATACATTGTAAAGCATGACCATCATAAGGACAATGACCAGCCACAGGGAAATATTTTTATAAAATTGGTTCAAATTGATTCCTTTCTTTGTCTGTCATATTATTTTCATAAAAATAATACCTAAATATAAACACAAAATTCAAATATACAAGAAAAAGTTTCAGGCCTGTTCATCCCTGTTTTTTCCTGTTCTGCATTTCTTTTTGTTTCCTGCCGAGCTGTCTTAACCCCATTGATTCCTTTTTAATTCTGATTATACCCTTATTTTTATATATCCGTATCCTGCCGGGCAGATCCAGGCTTGCATCCTGCCCTGGTACTGAAATCAGTTCTGTGATCTGTTTCAGATGAACAAGGCTGATCCTTTTCAGGTCTTTTTTAACCCATTTGACAGCTTTTCTCAATACCCGGTTCTGCATGGCAGGGTGCAGACCTGAAATCATTTCACCTGAAAGGCAGACCTGTGAGTCTTCTCTTGCTGTGAGGCATTTTTCAAACACAATTTCTGCTTTTTTTTCCAGATAATCTTCCTCCTGCCTGAAGATACTGGCTGTTCTGTCAAGTGCCTGGATTACTGAAGGATTATATTCTGTCTGCAGCAGGGGAATCAGGGTGTTTCTGATTCTGTTTCTCAGATACAGGGTCTCAAGGTTTGAGGAGTCAATCATGTAATCCTGGCCACATTCTGACAGAAAATCAAGTATTGCTTTTTTGGACAGTTGTATAAGCGGCCTTATAAACCTGTTGTCTCTTTTGGGAGGGATGCCTGAAAGCCCTTTCAGGCCTGCCCCCCTTAAAAGGTTCATGATGACAAGCTCGGCATTGTCATCCATGGTATGGCCTGTGGCAATCTTCTGGAACCCGTGTTTTTCTGATATGGTATTGAAAAAATCATATCTGAGCTTTCTGCCAGCTTCCTCAATGGAAAGCCCCTGTTTTTCTGCAAACAGGGCAGCATCGCTTCTGCGTTTGTAAAATTCAAGGCCCAGGTTTTCTGCAAGTTTCTTTACAAAAGCCTCATCCCTTTCTGCCTCGTCTTTTCTCAGCATATGGTTGAGATGGGCAATTGCAAGTTTAAGGTCATAATCCTGCTGCAGGGATAAAAGACAAAGAGTCAGCGCAACAGAATCAGGGCCGCCGGATACGGCGATCAGCACTGAATCGCCCGGGGCAAGCATTTCAAATTCTTCAACACATGATTTTACTTTGTTTAAAAATTTCATATCAGCATGCAAACAGGGGCAGGTCAACTGCCTTCATAAGGCCGGCTGAACAGGCTTTTTCAAAAAACGTGCAAATGGCCTTTTCGCCTGTTTTTCCGATATCTTTTGAAAAATCATTGACATAAAGGCTGATGTGCTGGTCTATCACACTGGCCTCAAGTTCCTGGGCATGCTGTTCAATATAATCCCTGCATGACCCTGGATTGGAAAATGCATGATCTATGCTTGCCCGTATAAGTGTCTGGATGTCGCAGGCAGTGTGCTGGTCAATATCCCGTTTTACGGCAATGCATCCCAGAGGAATGGGAAGGCTGGTCTGTTCTTCCCACCATTGTCCAAGATCGGCTTTAAGCTCAAGACCCATGGACTGATACACAAACCTGCCTTCGTGGATGACAACGCCGAAATCAGCTTTTTTTTCCTGCACAGCAGGCATTATTTTGTCAAACGGCATGGGCAGGATATCAAAATCCAGCCCTGTAAAAAGGTCTGCCATGTAGAATCTGAAAAGATGATATGCCGTGGTTCCAAGGCCCGGCACTGCAACCGCAGGTTTTGCCCTGTCGCCGATGGCACGGCCTTTAAGGGATATAATCAGCGGGCCGCAGCCCATGCCGAGCGCTGAACCGCTTCTTAAAAGAGCATACCTGTCAGCAAGATTTCCAAATGCGGCAAATGACAGTTTTGAAACATCATGTATTGCTTTTTTTGCTTTCAGGTTAAGGGTTTCAACATCCTCAAGTTCAATGTCAAAAACATATCCCTTTGAATCTATCAATTGTTCTGCAATGGCCTTGAAAATAAAGGTGTCATTGGGACAGGGGGAATATGCAAGCTTTAATGTTTTTTTTGTTTTCATGTTCATGGTCTGGTTTTTAAAATTTGTCATAAAATATCATGTCATCCTCAACGCCAAGATCGTAAAGCGCATTGATGACCGAGTCTATCATTGGAGGAGGGCCGCAGAGATAGAATTCTATTTCTGTGGGATCCTCGTGAGTGCAAAGATATGAATTACAAAGATGGGTATGTATGAATCCGGTCAGGCCTTTCCAATGATCATTTTTTTCAGGCCTTGAAAGGGCAATATGATATGAAAAATTATCATATCTTTTTTCAAGATCCCTGAACACATCATCATAAAACAGCTCTTTTTTTGATCTTGCTCCATACCAGAAGGATATCCTGCGTTTGGTATGTATCCCGTCAAGCTGGTGCAGAATATGGCTCCTCAGGGGGGCCATGCCTGCGCCCCCGCCTATAAAACACATTTCATTGTCAGTATCCTTTGCCATGAAATCCCCGTATGGCCCGCTTACACTTACCTGGTCTCCGGGCCTGAGACCGAAAACATAGGAAGAACCAAATCCCGGAGGAATATCTTCCGTGCCCGGGGGCGGAGTGGCTATTCTCACGTTCATCATGAGAATATCATTGTCATGGGGAGGATTGGCAAGGGAATATGCCCTGAAACCAGGTTTGATGCCCTTTGCAGTAAGCTCCAGGAGATTGTATTTTTTCCACTCACTGACAAACCTGCTTTCAATATGAAAATCTCTGAAGGCCAGGCTGTATTCCGGTACATCTATCTGGATATAGGCTCCTGCCCTGAAGTTCATGGGTTTTTCCGGCTTCAGGACAAGTTCCTTGATAAAAGTGGCCACATTGTTATTGGATATGACCACGGCCTTGAGCTTTCTGATGCCGAATATGGATTCAGGGATTTCAATTTCCAGGTCATTTTTTACCTTTAACTGACATGACAGGCGTTTTCCAGCCAGTTTGTCCCTGCGGCTCAGATGGGCAAGCTCTGTGGGAAGAATGCTTCCTCCTCCCTTTGTGACCCTGCACTTGCACATCCCGCATGATCCTGAACCACCACAGGCTGAAGGCAGAAATATATTGTTTGAGGATAATGCAGATAAAAGAGGAGGGCTTCCTGAAATATCAAGGGATTCATCCTTTCTGCCATTGATGATGATTTTGAAACGTCCTCCTGATGCAACCTTTGATTCAACAAAAAGAAGCACCATGACAAGAATCATTATAACCCCTGAAAAAACCAGCATGCTGAGAAGATATAGCAAAACAGCTCTCCCTTATACCCTAAAGGGTGATTCCTGAAAACATCATGAAAGTCATGGCCATAAGTCCTGCTATTATCATTGTAATTCCAAAACCCTGGAGCCCTTTTGGAACATCTGAATACCTGGTTTTTCTGCGTATGGCAGCCATGGAAACAATTGCCAGCATCCAGCCTGTACCCGATCCTGCTCCAAAAATAATGGATTCAATAAAGGAATAGTTTCTTTCCACCATGAACAATGAAGTTCCCAGAATGGCACAGTTCACTGCAATCAATGGAAGAAACACCCCAAGTGTTGCATAAAGCAGGGGTGAATATTTGTCAATGACCATTTCAACTGCCTGGACAATGGCTGCAATGACTGCAATAAAGGTGATGAATTTTAAAAAGCTCAGGTCAATATTTGGAAACCCGGCCCAGGAAAGTGCACCCGGAGCCAGAAGTCCGTGGTATATCAGCCAGTTGACAGGGCTTGTGACTGCCAGGACAAAAATTACGGCAAAGCCCAGCCCTGTAGCTGTTTCAATGTTTTTCGACACTGCAATGAAAGAGCACATGCCAAGGAAATAGGCCAGCAGGATATTTCCTGTGAAAACACAATTTATGAACAGACTTAACAGATCGCCCATAATCGGTTTATGACCTTTCTTCCTTTGAAATTCCGGGCAGGCTGTTTTTCAGCCATACTAGAAGTCCTATGATGAAAAAAGCACCTGGAGCCAGCACCATCAGCCCCATGTTCTGATAGCCTGCGTCAAAAACATATTGGGGGATAACACTGAATCCGAACAATTTGCCTGAGCCCAGAATTTCCCTTAAAAATGCCACTGTCATCAGAACCAGGGAATATCCAAGGCCATTGCCAATGCCGTCAAAAAATGAAGCAACAGGTTTGTTGGCAAGAGCAAATGCTTCTGCCCGTCCAAGCACAATGCAGTTTGTGATGATAAGACCGACAAAAATGGATAATTGTTTGGAAATATCATATAAAAATGCTTTTAGAATCTGATCCGTTACAATTACAAGGGAGGCTATGATGGCAAGCTCTGCAATGATTCTTATATTGGAAGGGATCTGTCTGCGCAGGGAAGATATCAGCATGCTTGAAAATGCTGTCACAAGGGTAAGGGCAATTCCCATTACCAGCGCAGTTGACATCTTTACTGTCACGGCAAGGGCTGAACATATTCCAAGCACCTGGTATGCCACGGGATTCTGATCCCATATTCCTTTTATTATAAGTTCCTTATAGTTTGTGCTTTTTTCTGTCATGACAATTTGTCCCTATTTTGTGGCGGTAAGTTTTTTCTGTCTGAATAAAACTGATACTGAATCATATTTAACAAGGGCATTTCTTATACCTTCGGTGAGGTATCTGCCTGTGAGTGTGGCTCCTGAAATTCCGTCCACATAGTGATCGCGGAGATCTGCCGGCAGGTTTGCGGACCTTCCCTTTGCAATCTTTACTGATACAAATTTATTGTGGGAATTCAGTATTTTTTTGCCTTTAAAATTTTTCTGAAACCATGCACTCTCTATCTCTCCGCCAAGGCCGGGGGTTTCTGAATGGCTGAATACCGTAAAACCTGCAATGGTCTGCCCGTCATTTTCAAAGGCCAGGTATCCCTGGATTTTCCCCCATAGCCCCTTTGTATTGATGGGAATTATATATCCTTTTATCATGCCCTTTTTCTGATAAAAATACAGGTTCAAAGATCCTGGTATCTCATGATCAATGATTTTACCGTTTCTGTTTACTGTGACTTCTCTTATATGATTATCATAAAGCCTGTTCACAGCCTGCCTGGAGGGTTTTTTTCCGGAGATCAGGCCTGCTGCCCTTAAAATATTTGTTTTTTTGTCCGTTTCCATGTTGGCTGTCTGAAATTTTTTAAGTCCTCCTGCTGCACCTGCAATCATAAGGCTGCATATGACAGAAAGAACCAGAGCGAATATGATCACATTTTTTGTGCTGTTTTTACTGGTATGTTCAGACATTTGGAATCCTTTTTGATGCTTTGTATTTTATTACAGCATGATCCAGCAGAGGGGCAAATACATTCATGAAAAGAATTGCCAGCATTGTGCCTTCAACAAAAGCAGGATTCACCACCCGTATTATTATTGTCAGAAATCCCGTGAGAAAACCGAATATCCAGCGGCCTGCATTTGTGCCGGGCGCACTTACAGGGTCTGTGGCCATAAATGAAATACCGAACAGAAACCCTCCTGCACACAGATGATACAATGGCCCTGCCTTCATCCATGTGCCCTGACCTCCCGGAATCATATAAAAAACAAGACAGGCAGTGCCAAGGCCTGCAATTCCTCCGGCAATAATCCTGAAGTTTGCAGTTTTTGTTGCAATGAGAAACAATGCTCCTGCAATGCATAAGAAAGCTGAGGTTTCACCTATGCTGCCAGGCACAGTTCCCCAGAAAAGGCTGGAAAGTGAAAACCCTGACTGTGAGAGGGTTTGTGTTATTGTACCTCCGGCAGACCCTGTGATTGACAGGGCTGTGGCACTGCTTATACCGTCAACAAAATTTTTTGCAGGTATCCAGACATTGCCTGACATGGATGCAGGATATGAAAAAAACAGAAAAGCCCTGCCCGTCAATGCAGGGTTAAGAATATTGCGTCCTGTTCCTCCAAATACTTCCTTTCCGATTACAATACCGAATGAAATCCCAAGAGCAACCTGCCACAGGGGAATTGTGGCTGGCAGGGTAAGGGGAAATAAAATTCCTGTTACAAGAAGCCCTTCACTGATTTTATGCCTGCGCACCACGGCAAAGAGAATTTCCCAGAAAAATCCTGCAGCATAGGACACAATGATGATGGGAATGACATATCCTGCCCCTGACCTGAAAGCTGTAATAAAATCATAATGAAGGCCCATGGCAGCCCCTGTCTGCATGCCTGTATTATAAATGCCGAAAACAATAACCGGCAGAAGGGCAATGATGACAAAGCTCATGAAACGTTTCAGATCAAGATTGTCCCTTATGAAGGGAGGCCTGGTATTTTTCGGTGACGGGAAAAGAAAAAAGGTTTTTGCTGCATCAGCCAGCGGTGCAAGCAGACCTGATTCCATTGTCATGCTAATATGGTTTTTGCTGGAATCCCGGAATTTTTTAAATGGATTCATCAATTATTGCCTGTCCTTATAATAAACATTTATTCCTTCTGACAAAAGGTGTACAAGTTCAATCTTGGACGGGCATGCATATGAACAAAGGCCGCATCTGCAGCAGTCCAGCAGGCCGTATTCAAGCGCTTCTTCAATATCATCACCTAAAAGGGCTTTCATGATAAAGCCGGGCTCAAGATCCACAGGACATATCTCAGTGCAGAAACCGCAGTTTATGCATGCTCTTTCTTCCCCATGACGGTTGCAGTCAGGCTCTTCAGGGCCTGGCCTTAAAAAACCCATGAATTTTTCTTCAGGGCCTGCCTTGATAATATTTAAGGTGTTTTCAAAAAAACCGAGATGAGAACTGTTCTGTACCTGCCTTCCGTTGAACCTGCCTGTGGAGATAATACATCCGTCTTTGCACTGTCCTGCAAGATAGCCTATGGGAGCTCCCTGACGTGTTATTATGTGGCAGTTTCTGTTTTTAAGGCCTGTGACACTTACAAGCCGCTCTGAAGGATACCTGCCTGTTAAAAGGAATTTTGCGATGAGAATCAGATGCTCTGCATTAATGCACCATGAATTGTTTTCCTGGGCAGAAGTTTTAAGGTGATAAAGTACAACTCCGGGATCCCATGCAGGATATAGATCGCCAACGGCATGAGTCGCATGTTTTTTTACCAGGTCTGATCTGTCAATGTCGCTTTTGCGCGCACTTATGATAATGCGGTCTGAAAATTTTTTAAGAATTTTTATTCCATATTCAAGAAAACGGCTCCGGTTTTCAAGCAGAACATGAGGAACAGGTGAAAAAATATCATTACCGTTCAGAGAAACAATTATCATTGAAGGCTCATGGGTGTCATCAGCCGTGTCTCTGAACGGAAATTCACGCAGACCCTGCCATAGGCCTGCCTTTTTGAGCAAAGTGCTTATGCGGATCTTGTCAGATGATTCCATTGATGACTCATCCATGGGTTCAAACTGGATAAAATCCTCCTGGTTTCCGGGAATAATGATTATTTCTTTGAGTTTTCTGCGTTTTCCAAATGATATTTTATGGACAATTCCCGCAGCCGGAGCAACATACTGGATATCAGGGCTGCGTTTGTCACAGAACAGCGGTGTCCCTGTTCTTACAGGATCGTTTTCCCTGACAAGGAGTTTAGGTCTGATATATGGGATATCCATTACCGGTATGCCTGTTGTTTCTGGTTCTGAAAGATGGATGATTCTGTGATCCGGCCTTTTCCCTGCAGAGAACCTGAACTTCTTTGAAATCCGGATATTTTTCATTTCATCACCTTGTGCAGGCCTGTGCTGCTGCCATATGCGGTTTGATCTGAATTCAATAATGGTGAACCTGAATCAGTGGATATAAATCTGACTGAACTATTAATATTTATCAGCAGGAAGGGTTCAGATCAAGTGAATATTGCACAGAGGAAGTTCAACAGCATTTTAAGCTTGATTTTCCGAACGTGCTTTACTACAAAATATCCACGTTATTAATCTTTGGTGAAAAGGATGGATTCCCATGACCCAGGCAATGGCTGAAAAGATATTTACACGGGATTATCTGGATAGTCTTCTGCCCCCTGAAACAAGCGACAGGTTTTTTGAGGCGCTTTATGGAGATGTGTCAGACGGGGCCTATGATATCAGGCTTGATTTTATATCTGCCCGAAAGGACAGGGTTATCCTTGCTTTCAATCTCATAAAAAGGCCTGGCAAATGCCTGGTGTGCAGTCTTACATACGGGCTTCCAAAGGTTTTTGCCCGCCATCCTCTGATCAATATAGAAGGAATGGTGGAAAAAATCAGAAAAAAGGGGATAAAGGTAAAGGACTGGCTGCTCGGCGATACAGAGGAGAATTCTTCATCCCTTCATGTCATTCCGTTATTTTTGAATCTTGAGGAGTGACAAAGCCGGCTGGCTTTGAAACAGCCGGCTTTGTTTTCAGAATCAGGCTTTTGGAAGATCCGGGAATTCCTTGTTTAAAATTTTATTCCATTCATCCAGCTGGGTTTTGATTTTTTTGAAAAGAGAACCCACATTCCCCTTGATGGTGATTTTTTCAATGATATCGCCCTGGGTAATACTGTCCACAACTTTCTGGTCTTGTTCTGTCTTTACCACTCCAAAAACAGTATGCATTCCGTCAAGATGGGGGGTGGGCCCATGGGTAATGAAAAACTGGCTGCCGTTTGTCCCCGGCCCTGCATTTGCCATGGAAAGTATTCCCGGCCTGTCATGTTTGAGTTCTTTTTTGAATTCATCCTTGAACTCATAACCCGGGCCGCCCATTCCGTTTCCATACGGGCATCCGCCCTGGATCATGAAATCAGCAATAACACGGTGAAATTTGAGTCCGTTATAATACTGCCTTTTTGCAAGGTTTGCAAAATTACCGCATGTCACAGGGGTCTGGTCTGCAAACAGCTGGATATTGATTGTTCCTTTGCTTGTTTCTATAACTGCGCTTAATTCTGGCATATTTTTCTCCTTGATTTATTAATAGCCGGATATTGTCAGAATATACTAAGGGTTTGTTTATGATTGTCAAATAAAAAAGCATTTACCTTCTGCGGGTAGAGAAAAGAAAACTCCGGGGCTGACATCAGAAAATTTCTGAAAATTCTTTGGTTCATTTAGCAGGGGAGTGATCAAAATGAAAACAAAAAAAATATATTATATCTGCTTCAGCCCCGGAGCCTGACTGGCATAGTTCTGTTTTAAGGTTTTTGGAACAAAAAAAGGCGCATGACCGGATCTTGCTAATTTTTACCGGTAAAACGCCATTGTTCTGACAGTTAATTGATACGCCATTGTATTTTATTCAACTGAAATTAAAATTTAGAAAACTATTGCATGGGATGTCAAGCTGTTTTTTTGTTACTGGTATTTTCCGGTTCTGATCTGAGATATACTTCCCGCTGGGGAAAGGGTATATTGATTTTTTCCTGCTGAAAACGCTTGTAGATATTTGTGTTGAGCCTGTGACTCACCCTGCCTCTGAGTACAGGTTTTTTTACCCAGCATAATAGTTCATGATCCAGGCTTGAATCTCCAAATCCCCTGAACCTGACACGGGGACCAGGAGTTTTGCAGACATCGGCAAGTTCTGATGCCTCTTCCAGCAGTACCTTGTGCACCCTGTCAAGATCAGAACCGTATGCAACCCCGACCTTTATACGGATGCGGAATTTTTCGTGGCGTCCTCCTGCTTCATTGATTATTTTGGTGTTGCCCATTATGGAGTTGGGAATTGTTATTTCAACATCATCTCTGGTCAGTATTCGGGTGCTTCGTATGCCGATGTTTGTCACCTGTCCGCGTTCTCCTGAATCAAGCACAATGAAGTCTCCAAGTTTATATGGAGCATCAGCCATGATGAAAACCCCTGAAAACAGGTTGGCAAGAGTGTCCTTTGCAGCAAATGAAATGGCAAGACCCAGGATCCCGGCAGAAGCTACCCATGCAGTCAGGTCAATGTTCCAGACAAGAAATATACTGTAAACGGCAAATCCCGATACCATGAGAACCAGCAGATTATTGAACAGGGGCAGAGTCCTCACCTGAATAATTTTCATCCGGTTTTCATCCTGGCTGGCAAGATTACAGAGTATTTTTAAAAATTTAGCAAGCCCGAGTGACCATAGAAAAATAGCCATGGTTTTCAGCAGGCTTGTTATAATGAAATCTGCACCCTGGCTGAATCCGAATTTTTCCGCTGCCAGGGCAAGGCCGAAAAATATGATGGTAAAGAAAACAGGCCTGTGAAAAATATCAATGATCTGGTCATCAAGGCTGAAATTTGTTTTTTCCGCCCATTTTTTTAATATGCGTGTAATGACAAGATCCATGATCTTTGCCAGCAACCCGAACAGAATAATCAGCATGATCCCCTGTACATAAGGGTCTGGTGCTATTTCTGCCAGGGCTTCAAATAATTGTCTTTTTGTAAAATCCATTATAACCCTGTTATAATCCATTAAATTCTGTTATGAAAATATCTGGTTTGTTATGGCATTGTTTTAAAAAAATTAAAACTTAAAAAAACAGATATGTATTTTTCGTGAAAATAAAAACAGGAATAAGCCCTCTGTCCAACCGGGATCTGCTTGTTCCATATGCACTGCCCTATCTTGCATATGTGGGAATAGCCTCTGCAGCCCGCAACATCCTGCCTTCTGAGCTTTCCTATGTTCTGAAAATAATAATCGTGCCTGGTCTGATTTACTGGGCCTGGAAATGGTATTGCCCTTTAACAGGGCCAAAAAAAATTGCAGGCTCTGTTGTTGCAGGAATATGGTTTGGCATTGCAGGTACAGTGCTCTGGTGTGTTCTTATGAAACCGTTTGCACTCCATGATGCCCCTGCATGGACAAAAACCCAGTTTATGCTGAAACTTTTTACAGCTTCATTGATTGTACCTGTTTTTGAGGAATTATTCATTCGCGGATTTGTTCTGAGGGCTGCGTTTCAATGGGACATGAACAGGAAAAACAAGGTAAAGTCCCCGCTGAAACATATGCTGGATCATGACAGCATAAATGATGTCAGGCCCGGAGCCTGTACAATGACAGCAGTTGTCATTTCCAGCATTGTATTTGCCGCAGGACATATGCGGGAGCAATGGCCTGCAGCCATAGTCTTCAGTGTGCTTATGGCTGTACTGTGGATAGTCCGCAAGGACCTTTTATCATGCATCATAGCTCACGGCACAACCAATTTTACCCTTGCCCTGTATGTATATCTTACAGGGCAGTGGGGTCTGTGGTAAAAATTATTCAGGTGCAGGAGTGGCATCATTGAAAATTTCATTGGAAAGCACAACAGCTTCAGCAACTTCACGCATGGATTTTCTTGAATCCATGCTGCGTTTTCTCATCCAGCCATAGGCCTGATCTCCCGTCATCTTGCGGGTATGCATTAGAATTTCCTTTGCCTGTTCAATTCTTTTTCTTGCTTCAAGTTCCTCCTGAATCACACGGGTTTTCACCATAAGCTCGGTATTGACAATTGCCACGGCAGACTGGTTTGCAACCACCCTTAAAAGATTCACCTCGGCTTCTGAAAATTCATGGGGTTCGGAAGTAAAGCAGTTTAAAACTCCGATTACCCTGTCTTCTCTTGTGATAAGAGGGATCCCCACCATGGAGACAAGACCTAACTTTCTTGCCATGTCCTTTTCCTTGAACCTGTCTGATTCCAGGACATCTTTTAAAATCAGAGGTTTTTTGTTGGTGGCAACCCATCCCACAACTCCTTCATCAAGATCTAGAGCCCTGTCCTTGATATAATCCGGTGAAATGGACTGGGTGGCAGTAAGCCTGATTTTCGGAGGTTTTTCATCTTCATTGATAATCCAGAGCGAACAGATTTCAACACCAGTCACCTTGGCTGTAACCATGACAATCAGCTTGAGCAGATCCTCAATATAAAGATCAGAAGTGATTGCCCGGCTTATATCGTTCAATGCCTTTAAATAATCGTCATAGGTTTTCTTGCTTGATTCTTCCATAATTTTATCCTTTTAAATGCCTTCATGCCTGATTAAGGTCATAATGCAGTATTGGGCACCATTTCCCATATTCCGCATGGACATGCTCCTTTGCAGAAGGAGCATCCAATACACAAATCCGGGTCTGACCTGTATTCAAACTCTCCTGTTTCAAGTTCAATCCGGCTGATGGCACCTTCAGGGCAGATGGCAACGCAGATACCGCAATCCCTGCACTGGCCGCAGGAAGCACAGTCTTCTCCGCATTCTTCCAGGCTGTGGGTATTGTTCCTGGGATTGTAATATGCAAGATTTACTCTCTGCTTGTCAATAACAGGAAGTTTCTCTCCCGGATCAGGGTTCCGGCCGTTGATTATCCTGTCAATATTGAGGGCAGCACGTCTTCCAGCTCCTATGGCATCAGTGATAAGCCCCGGTCCTGTGACATCCCCTATGGCAAATACCCTGGGATCTGAAGTGCGGCTGATTTCATCCACTGCAATGAAGCCGTTTTCAATGCTTATGGAATCATCAGCAAAATCAAGATCAGGCACATCTCCAATGGAAATTACAATTGTATCTGCCTGTATGATTTCGCCTGTGTCAAGCACAAGGCCTTCTTCTGTAATTTTCTCTGTAAAGCAGGGCCATCTGAAAGTGGCTCCGGCCTTTTCTGCGTCCTGTCTTTCCCTGCCAAATGCCGCAGGCTTCTGAACATCTATCATTGTGATGGTATCAGCTCCCAGCCTGTGGGCTTCTGTTGCCACATCGCAGCCCACGTTTCCTGCCCCTATTATTACAATTTTTCTGCCTGGCCTGATTTTGTCTTTTTTGGCGCTTTCAAGGAAATCATTGGCAAACACGGCTTTTTCAATGCCTGGAATGGGCAGTGTCCTGGGTTTTTTCGCCCCTGCTGCAATTATAGTGAAGTCATAGTCATATTTTATTTTTGAAAATTTTTCATTGTTTATGGTCTGGTTAAGACGGATATCAGGTATCAGCTTTTTTACCCGTTCAAGTTCTGCTTCAAGGGTTTTTTCAGGTATTCTTGAACTGGGAATCACCTGTGTGATTTTCCCTCCCAGGGAACTTCCTGCTTCAAATATTGTTACATTGTGACCATTGAGAGCAAGCTGCCATGCTGCTGATATACCGCCGGGGCCGCCTCCGATCACAGCAATTCTTTTTTTGCTTTTTTTTGCAGGTTTCGGAAGCTTTATGTTTTCCCCTGCCTTGCCCAGAAGCCTTACATCAACAGGGCTCATATAATTTTTGTGCCTTGTGCATGATGCCATGCACGGGCTGGGGCACAGGTATCCGCATACTGTTGCAGGCAAAGGAGTATATTCAAGGCCCATGCTGACTGCTTCATCAATATTGTCCATTCTCACCATGCGCCATCTTTCCTGTACCGGGATTCCGGTGGGGCATGCAGCCTGGCACGGGGCAATGTATTTTCCCTGTTCCCATACCGGTATATAGCGCCTGAGCTCACCTCTCGTTATAAGGGGAATACTTGTTCTTTCAATTTCCTGAAGATCCCCTATGAGTCCGCCGCGGCCAAGCTCCTTGTCCCAGACCTGTTCCCTGAACCAGGACATGTCAGGACGTTCATTGCCCTGGGTTTTTTCCTGGGGGGTCTTTGCCTTGAGCACTTTCCACTGTGAACGCACGGACAGGGTTTTTAAAAGGTCTGTCTGTTTTATTTTTTTCAGAAAAATTTTCAGGTTGGATTTAAGCCAGTCCCATTCTTTATCTGTCAGATCCAGTAGCCTGGCGTCCTTTTGAGAAAAATCATTGATTTTTCCCCTTACAAAGACTTCTCCGCCAACCATTCCCACAAGGGGTCTGTATCCAAGAACCTGTTCATCTTCACGGGCATTGTGGCTACAGATAACAGCAATCCCGCCTGCCATGAATTCGCCGAAATAGTCTCCTGCCGTGCCCAGCACCCACAGCTCAGGAGGCTCAAACCTTGGGTTTCTTTTGGTCATGGTCATGCCGCGGGCGCCTATTGAGCCGCCTATGTACACCTTTCCCTGGGCAGCTCCGTTCATTGCTCCGTTTGAGGCGTTGCCGTGAACAATTATTTCACTGCCTGCATTGAGCCATCCTATGTCGTCAGATGCAGGGCCCATGACTTCTATAAGTGTGTTGGCAGTTCCAAGGGATCCTGTTCTCTGGCCTGACTGTCCTGTGATTCTGATATGGACCTTGTCTTCTCCTGCATCCCACAGCCTTCCGCCTATGCCGTGCTGACCAAATCCCTGAATTTCAATATTTCTGCGGCCGTTTCTGATGTGACGGTGGATCATTTCTTCCAGAACTCTGGAAGGAATCCTTTTGCCGTCCTTGTAGCCGGATAATTTAATGAAAGCATGTTTTGCCATTTTGTTCACCTCCTAAACCACATATTTAATACTGAGGCGCTGAGCAGCCGCATAATCATCAATTCCAAGCGCATCTGACATCCCGATGGGAAGTGAGGTGGACCGGCCCAGCGGAGCAACAATTTTTTTAAGCTCCGTGTCAAAGGCAACAAACATATCCACAAGCCTCTGCGCCACATCTTCAGGGTCAAGCCGCCTGTAAAGCCTTGGATCCTGTGAAGTTATTCCCTTGGGGCATATTCCGATATTGCATACATTGCACCTGTCTTCCTCCGTGCCTATGCATCCTGCAGCAGCCTGCATCACATATTTACCCACCTGGACTCCGCTTGCTCCGAGCATGATCAGGGCTGCTGCATTTGCCGCAAGGTTTCCGTTCTTGCCGATTCCTCCTCCTGCAAATATGGGAACTTCATTCTGTTTTCCAAGTTTTACAAGGTTCAGGTAATTATCCCTGATGCATGATGCAATGGGGTGACCCATGTGATCCATGGATACGGTATAGGCAGCTCCTGTGCCTCCGTCTTCCCCGTCAATGGCAAGGGCTGATGCATAATCATTGCGCGTAAGATTGTTCAGCACGGCAAGAGAAGTGGATGAAGCAGATATCTTTGGATAGACAGGTACCCTGAATCCCCATGCCATGGACATGGACAGGATCATTTTAGCCACTGATTCTTCAATGGAATACTGGGTCTGGTGGGTCGGGGGGCTGGGCAGGCTTATTCCCTGTGGAACTCCCCTGATTGCTGCAATGAGCTTGTTTACCTTGTGCCACATCAGAAGGCCTCCGTCGCCCGGCTTTGCACCCTGTCCATATTTGATTTCAATGGCGCAGGGGTCTTCCTTCATGTGGGGAATGGCATGTATGATCTCGTCCCATCCAAAATATCCTGAAGCAATCTGAAGAATCACATATTTCAGGAACCTGGAGCGCAGCAGGCGCGGAGGACAGCCTCCTTCTCCGGTTGATATGCGCACAGGCATGCCAAGCTCCTCATTGAGATATGCCACTCCCATCTGAAGGCCTTCCCACATTGTTGGAGAAAGCGCACCAAAGGACATGCCTCCTATGATCAGAGGATAGATTTCCCTGACAGGGGGAATCCATCCCTTCTCTCTCAGACGCTTCATGTTTTCCCTTGGAGACAGCACCCGTCCAAGAAGGGTTCTCATCTCAAATTCGTGTCTGCCTGCATCAAGGGCAGGGTCAGTGAGCATGGAAATTCTTGTGAATTTTATCCTGTCCAGAACTGAAAAGGATTCATTGCGCCTTCCACCTCTTCTTCTTGGGATGCCATGCTGGTTTATATGGAATTTTAATCTGTCAAGGCTCTGATTTTTTACAGGGGCTATGGCATCATTGGGGCATACAAGAGCACACATGGCGCATCCGATGCAGGCGTTTTCCACGCGGGTTTTCTGGCGGATTCCGTAAAATGTTTCATACTGGTTTGAATGGTTGCCATTGTTCTGAACAGATGTTTTTATTGTTCTTTTCTGAAATACACCAAGCTCTATTGCCTTGACCGGACACACGGCAGTACACTGACCGCAGAGAGTGCACAGGTCTTTGTTGTATCTGATTTTCCAGGGCAGATCATTAAGGCTTAAAGAGGAAGGTTCAAGGCTTGTGTTTGACGACATATTTTCACCTCCTGACGGTCAGGGCTTACAATTGCTGTATCAATGTGCATTGGTTGAATATCTTTTGATTTATCCCGGTCCGGTATTACTGCATCAAGCCCGCATAATTCCGATGAGAACCCAAAAAGGCCGGGTTTGCCTCCCACAACTCCGGGGCGCAGTTTTTTCCTGTCCTGAACCATGAATACAGAATGGTCAGGAAGGGTGCCGATAACGCAGTTTGGCCCGTCAATTATCAGGGGACGGCAGCTCCTTTTAAGGTGGGACAGAAACTGTGCATCAGGATGGTTTTTGATGACCTCATCCTGGAGCGGGGTTATTACATGTTTGTAGGCATCAAGGCCAAGCCCCATGCCTGCCATTGAATAATGAAGGATATGGGCAAAAACTTCAGAATCTGACTGATATCCTATATAACCTGGATAACCCCTTGACAGGAGAAAATCCTTGATCGGCACAAAAGCTGTGTTTTCTCCGTTTGTCATGGTGCAGTATCCTTTTATGAAAAACGGGTGACAGGCATAAAGGTCAATGCCGTAGTTTGTGTTCTGTCTGCCCTGGGCCATGATAATTCTGGCATTAAGCTCTTTTCTGTCCAGGCCCAGATAGATGGCAAGCTGCATGGGATCGCCGATTTCCTTGATCATTATGGTGTCCGGCCAGAAGGAAAATACAATCATGTCTTTTTTTTCTTCGCCCATCTCGCGGATTTTAAGGCGAATCATCATAAGGCGTTCACCAAGTTCTTCCGGCTCAAGGCTGTCCCATCCTTCAGGAAGCTCATATGCCCTTATGAGGTATAAAGCCCTTCTGGGAATCCCTTCAACAGGTTTCTTGGGAGGTTTCAAGGAAATTTTGTATTTGGTCAGAAAACCCTGATCCATCATGAAAAGGTCCAGTCTGCGGATACCTTCTTCTGTAAAGATTCCGGAAAGGATAGGAGCATCCTTCATCTCTTCAAACGGGCCGCCCAGGTCCTGGAGCAGAAGACCCACGCCTGATCCGTCATGGCCTTCCTTCATCACATCAAGGGCTTTGATTGCCAGCATGGGAGATACAGGGTCCTTGCTGGTAAGTGCAAACAGACGGCACATGATAACTTCTCCTTATATTTAAAAATTGCAGTGGCCTGCTTATTTCGGGGAAAAAGGCATTATAACCTGGTTCCAAAAATTTCAGTCTAAAGAAGAAGATTATCTCTGTCAATAATTTTATATTTTTGTAATTATTTGCATAAAAGTAATATTTTTTGTCACAATATCGGAATTCACGATATTGCATCTGAAATCTGTAGAATCAATGGTGGTGACCGCAGTGCCCGTCTTTTTTATTTCTTTTTGTCTGACAGATGTCAAAGATATGAAAAAGTTTCAGTTCATTGTTTATTAACAGCTCAAGATTTTTATCCACCCTGTTTTCTGCAGCCTGGAAAATTTTTATGCCCAGCCCCTCAAGGCTCCTTCTTGATCCATCTCCCATGCATTTTGTAACAACAGCATCCACCTTGTCTTCTTTTCTGAATATACTGGTTTTGCATCTGGATGTCTTGGCAGATAATTTCTGGTTTTCCCTGTGCACATATTCACGGGTGTCTGTGTCAACAATCAGAAATCTGCCGGCAATGCCGAAATGCTCGTCAAGGATGCTGGCAAGTCCGTTGTTTTCTTTAACTGGAAATGCAATTTTCATATATATATCCTTTTTAAATTTACAGCCTGATCCTTCATGCTCAATAAAGCATTGAGACATACAGCCTCAACCGGGCCAGACCTGAATTAACACCTGTGATTCCATACTTGTATACTCCGAATCTGTCTGATTTAAGAGCATCCTGTGAAATTCTAAACCTGGATCTGTTCTTGAACCTGGAAAAATGGAACACAGCTCCTTCTGCCTGTCTTCCCAATGCATCTCTCACTGACAGCCGGCCCCTGTCCCACAATGCCAGAGGTTTTCTGTGGCTGATTTTTCCTGCCATGGTTGGCTGAAGGGGATGGGCCCGGCAGCAGACCGGGCCGTGTTTCATGGCGATTTTTATCAGAAGGTCTGATTCATCAAGGTGGGAAAAGCATATGCTTTTTGCAATTCTGTCCTTGGCTGAATTTCCTGACATGGGCATGAATTTTGATCTGCAATCGGTAAATAGTCTTGTCTCATAGAATAATTCCGCCCTGGATGATTCAAAAAACGCCTTGATCTGTCTGTCTGTGCAGATATCAGTCAGGACTGATTTTCTGTACAGGGTAAACGGGCCGCACGGGCGGTCGTTATGGGCACTTATCATGGAAAAGGATTTTGGATCACAGGGAAGAAAATCACAGATTTTTCCGTAAATCACATCAAGATCTGTGTATCCCACAAAATCATATTTGTCCAGATTTTCCTTTGAACAGCGCAGCCCGAACAAAAGCAGCCTGCAGTCACAGGCGATTCTGGTGTTTTTTGCGGGTATATGAATGTCAAACCTTGCTGCAGCATCCCTGCACAGCTGATCAAATGTATATGGAATAATGGTTACAGCTCTGTTATATCTGCATCTTGATTTTACCTGGTCAGTATATACAAAAAAATGGCAGGTTTCATGATTTGGCTCGCATGTTTTTGCCCAGTATTTGAAATACTCGGGCAGAGGGCCAAAGTATAATACCAGAAAGGCCGATGAGCATGATGGTTTCATTTCATTTGCCTTGCACGGGTGTTTCTTGCCTCAATCCATTTAACCGGGTTTATGGGGCCGTGGGGAACAAGGCTTTTATACAGTTTTCTCACATGCTCGTTGATTTTGAATCCATTATCTTTTTTTATGACCATAAGCATCAGTCTTGAAAGTTTTTTATTCAGTGAAAATTTTGTTTTCCATTGGTTTTCTGTAACAGATCGGTCCGGTGTGAACTGTCCCCACCCTATTGATCCGCAGATGCCGCAGTCTCCGTAGTAAGGAGAAAGCAGAATTCTTTCACTGAATGCTCTGACAGGGCCTTCAAACCCGTGCAATACATCATGAAGGCAGACAATGGCACCCGGACTCAGATGTCTTTCAAACAGCATGATGTCAGAGACAGCTCCGTTATATGTATGATCTCCGTCAATCCATAAAATTTTCAGGGGTTTTGTCCAGGTACTGGCAAGTTCATCTGATTTCATCTGGAAAAATTCAATCCACTCATATACGTGGTGCTTTTTTATGTTGGAATAAAAAATTTCAGGCAGTTCATCTGCTTTTGCATCATCCGGGTCTGTTGAACATTGCAAAGAAAGCGGGTCGCATGCATGTATCTTCTGCCGGCAGAAAGTCTGCGCAGCCTTGGCAAGTATTATTGTTGACTTGCCCTTGAAGCTTCCTATCTCCAGTATTTCTCCTTTAGAGCTGAGAAGTGGCAGTGTTGCAAGAAATGCAGTTTCACGCCTTCTTAAGTGTCCGGACAGGGACTCGGACAGAACTATCATGTCGCTGATGAATTTTTTGACAGAGGCATTATCCATGTCATTTGTTTTCCAGTATGATTCAAATCCTTCCCATAATTTTATATCAGATTCATATTTTAAAATACAGTCCTGGCACTAATTCATGCATGTTTCATCAGAATTTTCTTGAAATCTTCTTTTTCAGGTGCCATAACCTTGCATCGTTCCGGGCTTCAATGCCATATGAAAAGGATTGGAATAAAGGGAAAACCATGTATCAGATTGAAGAGCTTGAAAATATATGCAGAAAATTTTTTAAAAAATACGGTACCGGAAAACTTCTGGGGAAACAGTTTTTTAAAGATATCAATGCAGATGGAAAAGATGAAATTTTTGATCTTCTTTTAAAAGAAAGCGGATTTGAAAAAAATTGTACAGGCTTTTTAAAAGCCTTAGTCTCTGCAGTTTCAGATGGTAACAGCAGGCAGGTTAAAATAAACTCAATCACGATCCCGCCCCTGTTCCTCTATCATATGCTTGAAACAATTTTTCCTGGCAAAGGCCTTTATCACATAAAAAATACAGATCAGCTTGACACAACAGCCCGTATAAGCACCAGAAACAGGGAAAATATCCAAAAGGTCATTGATATGTTTCCTGTCAGGCTTTCAGATCATGTAATCCGTCAGTCCCTTGTGTCAGAGGGTGTGGCAGGCCAGTATCTTCCCTTTGAAGACGAGCTTGATCCGGCAGGCGACAGGATCACATTTGACGGCCACCTGAAAAAAGGAGTGCTGGAACAGATGTACAATAACCGGGTAATTTTTCTGCTGGACATGCATTGTCCTGTATACTGCCGGTTCTGTTTCAGAAAGCATAAAAGCGCAAGAACGCAGAAGACTCCCGGTATTGAGGATATAAAAGCTGCTGTGGCCCATGTGGAATCTCACCCTAAAATAAGGGAAATACTGATTACAGGGGGCGAACCTATGATAAACAGGCCAAACCTTGATGTTGCCATAGACGGACTGACAGCAGTTGACCATGTCAGGGCCATCAGGATAGCTTCCCGTTCTGTTTCATATTATCCTGACCTGTTTTTAAAAAACAAAAATGAATATATTGATTATCTTGTTGGAAAAAATAAAATATGCCTTGAAAACGGAAAATATATCGAACTTGGAATTCATTTTGTCCACCCTGATGAAGTTTCCCTGCAAAGCATTGATATTATATCGCAATTTGTGAAAAACGGAATTCAGGTATATGTTCAGACCCCCTTTTTAAAGGGCCTGAACACAGAAGGCCGGGATCTTGGCAGGCTGTTTGAATTATTGCGGCAGGCAGGAGCCCAGATTTATTACATATTTACCCCGTGCAGCCCCATCCACGGAACAAAAAAATACTGGGCTTCAATCTCTGATTCATTCAGGGCTTTGAAATATCTCAGAAAAAATTTTTCCGACAGAAGTATTCCCAAGCTGTGCACTGCAACTCCCATAGGAAAAATCGAGTGGAACACAAGTGGATGGGCAGTGGAAAAAGATGAAAAGGATAAGGGCCTTGTATGGATAAGGACACCATATACTGCTGAATATTTTGCAGGGTTTCTGGACAATGCAGAGGATATTCCCCTGTCCAGGACAAATTCTCAGGGAACGCTTGATGCCGGATTCAGGATCAATATGGGCGATGACAGCCTGTTTAAGGGCAGAAACCTGCACACAATGCCCTGTTCTGACAATGGCGGAACACAAAGACGCTCCTTTGAAGCTGTGGATATTGTCAGAAACTTTCTTATTGAAGAATCTGCGCTTAAACCTTCAATTGAGCCTGTGCCTTCCACCCTGATTTCCAGGGTGCATAAAACCAGGGTGGAAATGAAACCTGATGCTGATAAGGATGCCATTGCCTATATCATGTCCTGTCCTGATATCACTGATGTCGTGATAGTTCAGGATGATATTTCAGAGTCTTCACTGGATAAAACCGGCAGAATAATAGAAAGGCTCAGGGATCTGCCTCATATTGTATGTGTCAGACTATGCTGGCGCATTTTCAACTCCAGCCCTGAACACTTTACTCCTGCGCTTGCAGACAGGATAGCTGCATGGGGTGATTTTTCCATTGCAGATCCTGTGAGAATAGAAATTGAGACCTGGTTTATCCTGCCCCGGGAAATTACCCGTGCCCATGGCAGGGCAGCAGAAACATTGATAAACTGCGGCATTAATGTATATGCCAATGTTCCTCTTGTTACAGGCATTAATGACGATCCTGAAACAATTGAAAAAATGGCCCATGCATTAAGGCAGGCAAGAATAGAATTTCACCATTTTTATATTTCAGGCCTTGCCATACAGAACAGGTTCAATGACCATGCTGCGCCGGGTACTGATCTTGTTGTTGAAATCGCATCAAGGGTGCGCAAAAATTGTTCAGGCAGACAGATCCCTTTGTATATCGTACAGACAGAGTCTGGAGAAACTGATTTTGGTTTCTGAATTTTTAAGTATTTACTGCCGCGGAATTTTAAATACTTTTTCCAGAATAAGTTCACCGGGACAGAATTTTGTGAATGCAGACTGAAGCAGGTTCAGGCCGATGAAAGCCGTGAACCAGAACCAGTATGGAGAATAAAAATACCCGAGAATCAGAGAAATTAAAATAAATGCTCCTGCAATTGCCCTGATATAGTCTTCCATTCTCATGATTTCACCTATATCCTGTAATCTTTGTAGTTGATATTGTATTTTGTTGCCTTATATGAAAATTTTCTGACCGTGGTTCCAATCAGTTTTGCCGCTTTTTTGATATTGCCCCTGGTATTTTTAAGGGCATCCATCAGAATTTCCTTTTCAAGGCGTGCAACCGCATCTTCAAGCGACCTGGGCAGAGTCCTGGATTCTGTGCCTGTCTGTAGGGTGGGAGGAAGATGATAGCTGTGAAGTGCGCCTTCATTGCACAGGATCACAGCTCTTTCAATACAGTTTTCAAGTTCCCGTACATTGCCTGGCCAGTGATATTCCATCATCATGTCAATTGCAGGCGTGGTAATCCTTTTTATATTTTTCCCATGCTCTTTTCCGTATTTTTCAAGAAAATGGTCGGCAAGAAGAATGATATCTGTTTTGCGCATCCTGAGACTTGGTATGTAAATGGGAAACACATTGAGCCTGAAATAAAGGTCATCTCTGAACCTGCCCTGCTGAACCATCTCTTCAAGGTTGGAATTTGTGGCTGCAATTATCCTGACATCGGTTTTAATGGGTTTGTATCCCCCGACTCTTTCAAATTCCTTTTCCTGAAGAACACGCAGAAGCTTGACCTGGGCGGCAAGAGACATGTTGCCTATTTCATCCAGAAAAATGGTTCCGCCGTCCGCCATTTCAAATTTCCCTTTTTTAAGGTGGGATGCACCTGTAAAAGCTCCTTTTTCATGACCGAACAATTCGCTTTCTATCAGGTTTTCAGGTATGGCTGCGCAATTAATCTTTATGAAAGGTTTTTTATTTCTTGTACTGTTGTAGTGAACTGAATTTGCAATAAGCTCCTTGCCTGTGCCGCTTTCTCCCCTTATCAGAACCGTTGCAGAGGAAGCTGATACCTGGGAAACCATCTGCAGAACTTCCCGCATTTTATTGGAATTGCCTATTATGTTGGAAAAACTGTATCTGGTTTCAAGTTCTGATTTCAGCCTTAGGTTTTCTGATTTGAGTTTTTCCTTTTCAACCCTTATAGTTTCAATGTGGATCACATGATGGGCAATCATGGCAGCAACCACTGAAAGCAGTTTCTCGCCTTTTTGCAGGGATTGTTTGCCTTCAAACGGACGGTCAGCACTGATTGCTCCTATGATTCTGCTGTCTTTTTTTATGGGAACACAGATAAAGGAATAATCCCTGCCCTCCTGCACTCCCCTTGAATGTGTTTTGTCCAGAAACAGGGGCTCTTCACTGATTCGCTGGACAACAGCCGGCTCTCCGGTCTGAATTACTCTGCCTATTATTCCTTCTCCTGGAAGGTATGTGATTTTGCGGGTTGTTTCCTCGGAAATACCATGGGCCATTTCAATGCGTATTTCACCGGTTTCAGAATTTATAAGAAAAATAATTCCCCTGACAAGGTTAAGGGAGTCAGACAGAACACTTAGAACCCTGAACAGGGATTTTTTCATGTCCATATGCTGGTTCAGGGTTTCACTGATCTCATACAGGAGTGATACTTCTTCAAAGGATTTCATTCAGGCTGTTCCAAATTCTTTAGCTGTTGTTTTTATGTTCCCGGCTGCTTTAATTAATTTTCTTAATTTTAAGATCACAATATTATTGCATAAAATCAGATTTTACAACAGTGGATAATAATCATAATCAAATCATGATGTCTGTTTTTTTCTTGTGAGCGGGAATGCAGTCAGAAGACAGGGCTGGTGCATGTAAAATAATATGTTGAGCCATGTACCCGGCAGAGGGCAGGGCAACCTGGTTTGCTCAATCCAGCCAGGACGTCCTGTCCTGGCTGGAAGCAAGATCTTTTATATTTCAGTCCTGAAATATAAAAGATCTTAAGCCGCGCACCAGGCCACCCTGCCCCCTGCCTGGAAACCGGAGGTTTGCTGTTGTTCTGCCTGCAACCACTCAGATCACAAAATATCTGGATATATCCAAACTCTGGATTTACCCCTGCCACTGGGGACTTATGCTTATTGATTTTTTAAAACCAACACTATAAGAATCCATACAACAAACGTAAGTGACAGGACGGAATCATACATGAAAGGCCAGGGGGTTGATTGTATTATTTAAAACGTGATATCCAGAACCACACAATAACTTGATGTCATCTGCTCCGCAGCTGGCCAATCAAATTTGCCCGCTTTGCGACTTGTCAGCGGGCCGTTATATTTAGGAAAACAATTTGACTACATTTTTAATATCACAAGTTTTAGTGGGCATTGCCATTTGTTTCGATCTGTTGTCTTTTCAGCTGAAAAAACGGACTCACATTGTTTCATGCTTGTCTGTATCTGGGGCTTTCATTGCGACACACTTTTTATTGTTAGAAAAATGGACTGCTGTCATCTTAATGGTAATTGCCGTAACACGTTATGTAACAAGCTATTTTTCTACTTCAAAGAATTTAATGACATTATTTGTAGCAGGTTCTATTGTAGGCACCTTTTTTACCTTTCAAGGTTTTTTAAGCATCCTGAGCTGTTTAGGTTCAATTTTTCAAACATTTGGTGCTTTTAGCAATAATGACAAAAGGTTACGACAGTTAATGATAATTGGAACTTTTTTTTGGCTGTGTCATAATTATTTCGCTGCTTCACCTGTAGCGGTTTTAATGGAGATTCTATTTTTAAGTAGCAATTTTATCGGTTATTATCGTTTTTATTTCAAAGGGCAAGAATGCACAAATAAAATATAATCTGTCGCTAATCGCTGTACCCGTTTCCGGTTGACCTTATATCCCCTGCGTCTTAAAACATTACGCATTTGGCGGGTGCCATAGAAAGGATAATCTGTGTATTCTTTTTTCTGGATTCTGGATTGTTATAATCTATCTTAACACATTGTCCAGTTTTTGGGGGCCACTATAAATTTTCTTGAAAAAAATTATGATTAATGAAATAATATTAAATTTGACTTTTTAATATAGCAGATTTAGCAGATTTCAATCGGGTTTGAAACAGGCAGACTACGGAGCTAAAAACAGGATGAAAACCAGAGACCCTTCCATAACCATTGAAGTGTTGTTTAAAATATCTGAAGCTGTAACAAATACAAGAAACCTTGACGAATTGTATCAGACAATCCATGAGAATCTTGGCAGGATACTCAATGTTGAAAATTTTTATATAGCCATTTACAACAGGGAAAAAGACTCTATCTCATTTCCCTTTCATGTGGATGTAAAACAGGTTGTTCCTGAAGAAATTTTTAATTTTACAGAGATACCTTCTTCCACTGGAATGGTTATCAAAAATAAAAAGCCCATGATTTTTTACCGCAAGGATATTGTAAGGCTCAGCAGCGGCCAGGACTCTGATCCTGTAAGGCCTGTCAGTAAAATCTGGCTTGGAGTTCCCCTGATAATAAGAGACAGGGTGAAAGGAGCCATTGTGGTGCAGAGTTATGAATCTGAAAATGCATATGAAAAGGCAGACCTTGATCTTTTAAATTCAGTTTCCCAGCATATTGCGCTTGCCATTGAAAGAAAGGAAGCTGATGAAAAACTCAATAATCAGAAAAATATTCTGGAAAAAATTCTGGAGTCTTCTCCTGCAGGCATTGCACTTGTGCAGAACAGGGTTTTTAAATGGGTCAACAATGAATTGGTTCGCATGTTCGGATATGGATCAAAAAAAGATTTTGAAAATAAAAGTACAAGGATGATCTATACTGACAGCAATGATTATGAATTGACAGGTGAGCATATTTATAAAAGTTTTGCAGCATGTGGAGTGGCTGATTATGAAATTGATCTTATCAAAAAGAGCAGAACTCTTTTTCCTGCCCATATACGCCTGAATTCAGTAAACCCTTCAGATCCCATGGCATGGACCATTGCCATCATTACTGATAATTCAGCCAGAAAGGCCGCTGAAAAGGAAAGGCTTGAAAACGAAAGACTGCAGGGGGTACTTGAAATGGCAGGTGCTGTCTGCCATGAGATAAATCAGCCTTTACAGGCTATACTTGGATATTCAGAGCTTTTGCAGATGGATTCTGACAAGGACAGGTTCAAGGCAAAAAATATCAATTCCATCAAATCCCAGGCCACAAGGCTTGGCAGGATCACAAAAAAACTTGCCAGCATAACATGCTACCGCACAGTGGATTATCCGGGAAATACGCGGATAGTGGATATATGGGGGGCAAGCAGTGACAGGGATAATTGATTCACAGGGCCATCATGATGGTTTCTGTTCTTTTTTTTGGGCAAGTACATCAAGGTGACGTTCCACAAAAGCCCTGAGATCTCTGTCCGGGTCAAGCCGGTCTGAATAGTAATTTAAAACCCACCACAGGCTGTTGAGTTTTTCGCAGTCATCCTGCCACCATGAAACAGATTCCTTTATGGCTTCAGGAGAGTTGAATTCGGAATTGATTCTGATATAGAAATCATGGCACATTGTCCGGGTGACAGGCTTAAGACTCAGCACCCTGACAGTGTTTCTGTTTATCATCCCTGCCTCCTTGATATATTGCCCGGAAAAACAAAATTTATTTTTAAAACACGTACATTAATATAAAATGATTGTAAAGCATAATTCACGCGGTTTCATCAATTTTAAGTTGCAAACACATGTGCGGATAATATAAATAGGACTGGTAACTGGTGATATTCTGGCAATTTACCTGTAACATCGAGGTAATATGTTGAAATCAGAAATAATATTTGTGATCGGAGGGTGCAGAAGCGGAAAAAGCTCCTTTGCCCTTGACCAGGCTGATCAGATGGATGGCAATGATAAATATTTTATTGCCACTTCCGTGCCCGCAGATCCTGAAATGGAAAAAAGAGTTGAAATTCATCAGCAGCAGCGGGGAAAAGCCTGGCATACAATTGAAGAGCCTGTATTGATATATGAATCCATAGACAGGTACGGGAAAGATGCAGATGTGATCCTTGTGGACTGTCTTACATTATGGGTATCCAATCTATTGATGCAGTCCTGTGATCATGACCATATACTTGGGAATGTTGACAGGCTGGTGCACAGCCTTGATCAATGCGCCTGTCCTGTTTTCCTTGTCTCAAATGAGGTGGGCACGGGAATAGTGCCGGAAAATCAGCTTGCCCGCTGCTTCAGGGATTTTGCAGGGCTTGTAAACCAGCGGATTGCAAGGGCTGCTGACAGGGTTGTGACAACAATCGCAGGAATACCTGTCCAGATCAAACCGGAAGTCAGGCCGGCATGAAGAAAATATTTACAGATTTCAGATCAGCCCTTATGTTCATCACCATTATACCTGCCGGTAAAAATGTGGCATATTCCCCTGTTGGAATGATAAAATTTTTTCCGGTTGTGGGGCTTGTGATCGGGGCTCTTCTGTGTGCCTTTGACATCTGTGTGTCAGCTTTATGGACACCGGGATGTGCCTCGGTCCTTGATGTGGTTTTTCTTGCAGCTGTAACAGGAGCATTTCACCTTGACGGGCTCGGAGATACTGCAGACGGAATATTCAGCCATCGTTCAAGGCAGAGAGCACTTGAGATCATGAAAGACAGCAGAACAGGAATGATGGGCCTTGTTGCAGTCGTATGTGTTCTTGCACTTAAAACAGCAGGGCTTTATTGCATGAAAACAGGCACCTCCCCTGTCATGACCGCAATTTTTCTGTTAATAATCCCTGCCTATTCCAGATCTTCAATGGTTTTTGGCATAAGATATCTTGACTATGGCAGGCAGAATACCGGAACCGGGCTTGATCTTTTTAAAGAAAAGCTTGGCATCGGTGATTTTGCGTTTATGGCTCTGCCTTTTGTTGTTTCCATGTTCACAGGCTACAGGGCTGTGATCCTGAATTTTGTATTTTTTTTAACCCTTGTATTTATAATCAGGTTTTACAAAAAGACTCTCGACTGCGTGACAGGAGACATGCTCGGAGCCATGAATGAAGTCATGGAAGCTGTTCTGCTGCTTGCAGCAGGGGCTCATGTTTTTTAAGGAAGATTGACATATGATTACAGGTCACGGAGGCAATGTAAAACAGCTTGCGCACATTATAGGCTGCCCGGTCGAAGATATTATCGACATGAGCAGCAACCTGAATCCGCTTGGCCCTCCTGAAATGATAGAAACAGCCCTGGCCCGGAGCCTGGAAAGGATAAGATCTCTTCCTGAACCGGATGCATTGTCAATGCGGCAGGGGTTTGCCTCCTACCACGGGATTGATGTGAACAATGTTGCGGCAGGCAACGGCACAACATGGTTTATTCATACCATTCCCATGGCCCTTGGTTCTGAAAGGGTGCTCATTGCAGGCCCATGCTATTCAGATTATCAGGATGCCTGCATTGCACACAGGATTTTGTATAAATACTGTTTTGCTGTTGCAGCAGACAGGTTCATGCCTGATATTGACACAATCTCAGAGATGGCTGAGCAGGCAGATACGGTTTTTATCTGCAATCCCAATAATCCCACAGGAACGCTTCTTGCGCGCAGTCAGCTTGTCTATCTTCTGAAACGTCACAGGGATACGGTTTTTATCATTGATGAATCATATCTTCCCTTTGTGGACAATGCCGATGATATTTCATTGATATCCCTGATGGAATACGACAATCTTGTGGTGCTTTCCTCAATGTCAAAAATTTTTACAATTCCCGGGCTGCGCACCGGGTTTTTAAGCGGGGCCGGATGCATTATGAAAAAAATAAATGCATTTTCCCAGCCCTGGAGTGTAAATGCACTGGCTCAGTCTGTCATTGAACATGTTTTTGATCATCCTGAAAATATAGAGCCTTTTTATAAAAAAACACGGAAATATATTAAAAAAGAAAAACAGAAATTTTTTGAATCTCTTGCCGGTGTCAGTTCCATTGAGCTGACAGATTCATGCACCTGTTTTATCCTGGCCGCTCTGACAGGGGATATAAAGGCTGACAGGCTGTGTTCAGACATTGGCAGGTCAAAGATACTGATCCGGAACTGCTCCAATTTTGCAGGACTTTCAGATTCCTATGTGCGGTTTTCCCTTAAAGACAGGCAGACCAACGAGGTATTGGCCATGAAAATAAAAGAAAGCATGGAAAATGACTGAAATTGCCTGGTATGTTGTTGTGCTGGCTTTTCTGCTTGATTTTTTTCTGGCAGATCCTGAGTTTCTTCCCCATCCAGTGATTTTCATGGGCAGGGCAATTTCATTTTTTGAACCCCGTTTCAGGCTGATATGCAAAAATACTGTAATTTCGGGGGGGCTGTTTGCAGGGTTTCTTATTTTTTCAACCTGGGTTTCAGGTTTCATACTGGTAAAATTATCCTATTTTATTCATCCTTTGCTGGGAGATGCTGTTCAGACTGTATTGATATTTTTCTGTTTTTCATCCAGAAGCCTTGAAAAGGCAGCCATGCCCGTGCTGGATGCACTTGAGCATAATGATATTGAAAAGGCCCGCACCCATCTTTCCATGATAGTGGGCAGACAGACGCAGGAACTTGATGAAAAAGCCGTTACAAGAGCCTGTGTGGAGACAGTGGCTGAAAATTTTGTGGACGGATTTTTGTCCCCTCTGTTTTTTGCTGTTATTGGAGGAGCTCCTTTTGCCCTTGCCTACAAGATGATTAACACACTGGATTCAATGGTCGGATATAAAAATGAGAAATATATTCTGTTCGGGAAAGTTTCAGCAAAAATTGATGATGCTGCCAATTTTATTCCTGCAAGACTGTCTGTGCCTTTAATTGCATTTGCAGGCCTGTTTTTTTCCTTTAACCGGGCTGTCAGCATACTTAAAACGGGATTTTCCCAGGGCCGGCGCCATAAAAGCCCCAATGCAGGCTTTCCAGAGGCCTGTTTTGCTGCTGCCCTTGAAATAAAACTTGGCGGCCCCAGCATATATCATGGAATAATGGTTGAAAAACCATTCATAGGAGAAAATTTTGCAGATCCTGCTCCGGACAGGATCAGACAGGCCTGTAATCTCATGATGTCTGCATCATTTATTGCCACAGTGATTTCATGCTTTATTCTTTTTATGTTTTAGGGTAATCTTGTAAAAGTTTTTTATCCTGGAGGGAAAAGGCCGATGAAACCGGATTATGAGGAACTTGAAAGAAAAATAGAAGTGCTGGAAGAACAGCTCAGGCAGCGCCAGCGCATGGATTCCCTGGGGACTCTTGCACAGGGAGTGGCTCATGATTTCAATAATATTCTGTCCGGGATAATGGCTTATCTTAATATTCTGAGTCTGACCGGAGACAATTTTTCTGCTGCCCAGAAAACATATGTGCAGAATATTATCAATGCAGTTAAAAGGGGCGCTGCAATAATCAGGCAGTTTCAGAAACTTTCACACAGCAGTATTCCATTGAAGAGGAATATTGATATGCATGCTGTGGCAGAAGAAGTTTTTACCTTGCTTGAAAAAACAAGTGATAAAATAATAGAAAAAAAACTGGATTTTGATCAGCACAGGTTCTTTATCTGTGCCGATGCTGATGAGATTCATCAGGTTCTGATGAATCTTGCCACAAATGCAGTTCAGGCAATCCGGGAAAAGGGAATAGAAAAAGGTGATTACATCCGTATGAGTGCAGACCCGGAACCTGTTACAGGTGATATGTTCAACCTTCATGACCAGGCCGAATTTTACCATTTTATTTTTGAAGATACCGGCACAGGCATGACAGATAATGTGCGTGAAAAAATTTTTGATCCCCTTTTTACCACAAGAACTGATGATAAAAACAAGGGGCAGGGGCTTGGCCTTGCCATGGTCCATGATATAGTGACAAAACGTCATGGCGGCCATATTGAAGTCAGCTCGGCTCCGGGCCATGGCACCAGCTTTCACCTTTTTCTTCCAAAGGCTGAAGAGGATTGTATTGCAGCCGAATCAGGATATAATATTCAGGGAGGAAGTGAAACAATTCTTGTTGTGGATGATGAAACAGCTGTACGCGAATCCATTAAAACAGCGCTGGAAGATTTCGGATATGAGGTAATGCTTGCCTGTGACGGAGAAGAGGGCCTTGATGTTTTCAGGGCGCATCATAAATTGATAGATGCAGTCATTCTTGACATAATCATGCCAAAGATGTCAGGAAGGCAGCTTCTTCAGGAAATGCTTAAAATAGACCCTGATGTCAAGGTGATTATTTCTTCAGGCCACAGGGAAGAACACCTGGAGGACATGATTATCAAGGCAGCCAAAAATTACCTGACCAAGCCTTTTGAGATTGATGAACTTGAACATACACTGCGGCAGGTACTGGATCTATGACCTGCGCAAGGCCTTTCAAGCTTGGAACCACTTCCTTTATCTGTCCTGATCATATTATTCCCAATGTCATTAAATCAGGGCCGTATTTTGATGAAATCGAGCTTCTGATATTTGAAAGCCAGCCTGAAAATGTACTGCCTTCAACCCGTGATGTAGCCAGGCTGATATCATTGTCACAAAGGTTTAATCTTGGCTATAATGTGCATCTGCCCATTGATGCAGGCCTTGTATGTGAATCTGCTTTTCAAAGGCACAAAAATATTGATACCCTTGTCAGGGTAATTGAGCTTTTTGCACCTTTAAATCCTTCGACCTATACACTTCACCTTGAAATGCCCGTACAGACACAGGTAAAAAAACATAAACACCTGAAAAAATGGCAGGACAATGTATACAGCGGGCTTGAAATTCTGTGTTCCAGGATTTCAGATCCAGGAATAATCAGCATAGAAACCCTGGATTATCCCTTTGAATCTGTAAGCTCCATTGTAAGGGAATTTAAGCTTAAGATATGTCTTGATGCAGGCCATTGCATAAAATACGGATTCAGCCTTCCTGAGGTTTTTTCAGAGCACAGAAAAGAAATATCAATAATTCATCTTCATGGAGTGGATTTTTCAAAAGATCCTGCAAAAGACCATACCGGCCTTGACAGGCTTTCTGAAAAATATGCATGCCAGGTGAAATCTGTTCTTGAAAATTTTACAGGCATTGTGAGCCTTGAGGTTTTCAGCCTTGAGAATCTTAAGGATTGTATTGGTTTTTTATCCTCCATGTTCAATGATATTCCTTCCATAAATTTTCAGTGCAGGTAAATTGTCCGTAAACTTGTGTTTGCATTATACCCGGCTTGAATAAACATTCAGGCTCTGGTATTCTTAAATCCGGAAATATTTCTGGCTTACAGTTGAATTCAGTGAAACTGTAAGCTTTTAGTTTGCAGAAACAGGAAGCTTAAAAAAGGACGCATGATGTCTTTTATTGAAAAACGCCGGCCAACCCGCATGCTGAGCGTTGGAAATGTTAAGGTGGGCTCTGAAGCTGATGTATCAGTGCAGTCAATGACCAATACCATGACCCAGGATGTGGCTGCCACGGTTGCACAGATAAGGGGCCTTGAAAAAGCAGGGTGTGAAATAATACGGGTAGCGGTTCCGGATATGGATGCTGCACTGGCAATCGCAGATATCAGAAAACAGATAAACATTCCCCTTATAGCAGATATCCATTTTGATTACAGGCTTGCCATTGCATCGGCAGAGGCAGGTGCTGACGGTTTAAGGATAAACCCCGGCAATATAGGAGACACGAACAAGGTCGAAGCTGTGGCTCAATGCGCTTCTGATCACGGCATACCCATAAGAATCGGAGTTAATGCAGGTTCCCTTGAAAAGGAAATTGAAAATAAATTCGGGGCCACTGCCATGGGCATGGTTCAAAGCGCCCTTGACAATATAAAAACTCTTGAAGACCTGGGGTTTTACGATATCAAGGTATCCCTAAAGGCATCTGATGTTGAAAGAACTGTTACAGCCTACAGGCTTCTGGCAGATCAGACAGACGTGCCCTTTCATATAGGGGTCACAGAAGCAGGCGGGCTTTATGCCGGCATAACAAAATCAGCCATAGGCATTGGCATGCTCCTGGCCCATGGCCTTGGAGATACCATGAGGGTTTCTTTGACCCGTGATCCGGTTGAAGAAGTCAGAACAGCATATGAAATATTAAGGGCTCTTGGAATCAGAAACAGGGGTCCTGAGCTTATATCCTGCCCCACATGCGGACGGTGCAGAATAAACCTGTTTGAAATTGCAGGTCAGGTAGAAAAAGCTTTACTTGAGCGTTCTTCTGAGATTAAAGTTGCCATTATGGGCTGTGTGGTTAACGGGCCTGGCGAGGCAAAGGAAGCTGACATAGGTATTGCAGGAGGAGATGGAAAAGGAATTCTGTTCAGGCGGGGCAGGGTGATAAGAAAAATAGACCAGGATCAGCTTGTTGATCAGTTATTGAAAGAAATTGACAAAATGACAAAGACTTCGGAGGGAAATTAATGGCAAAAAAGGTAAAAACAGCTATCACGCCGACACGCCGTCAGGATTATCCGGGCTGGTATCAGGAGGTGATCAAGGCATCTGATATGGCTGAAAATTCATCTGTAAGAGGATGTATGGTGATAAAACCCTGGGGATATGCTCTATGGGAAAATATCATGCATCAGATGGATGCCCTGTTCAAGGAAACAGGTGTAAAAAATGCATATTTCCCTCTTTTTATTCCATTGAGCTATCTTGAAAAGGAAGCAGAGCATGTGGAGGGGTTTGCCAAGGAGTGTGCTGTTGTAACTCATCACAAGCTTGAAAAGGATGATAAAGGCGGGTTAAGGCCGGCAGGCAGGCTTGCTGAGCCTCTTATTGTCAGGCCGACTTCTGAAACCATTATTGGAGAATCCATGTCAAAGTGGATCAACAGCTACAGGGATCTTCCCCTTGTGCTTAATCAGTGGGCCAATGTTGTAAGATGGGAAATGCGCACCAGAATGTTCCTGCGCACAAGCGAATTTTTGTGGCAGGAAGGCCATACAGCCCATGCCACGGCAGAGGAAGCAAAACAGCGCACCATGCTCATGCTTGATGTATATACAAAATTTGTTGAGGATCATCTTGCAATGCCGGTTATAAGAGGAAGAAAAACCCGGTCTGAAAGATTTCCCGGAGCAGATGACACCACATGCATTGAAGCCATGATGCAGGACAAGAGAGCATTGCAGGCCGGTACATCACATTTTCTCGGTCAGAATTTTGCAAAGGGCTCTGATATAACATTCCAGACAGAAGAAGGGAAACAGGCATATGCCTGGACAACTTCATGGGGCACGTCAACAAGAATGATAGGCGGCATGATAATGGTTCATTCAGACGATGATGGCCTTGTACTGCCTCCAAGAGTTGCTCCTGCCCATGTTGTCATTCTTCCTGTTCTGAAAAAGGGACAGGACAACCGCAGCACCATGGACAGCGCCATGAACCTCAAGGCTGCTTTGGAGGCAAAACAATATCATGGCAGTCCTGTGAAGGTTGAAATTGACGACAGGGATATTGGCGGAGCCAGGGGCTGGGAATGGGTAAAAAAAGGCGTTCCTGTAAGAATTGAGCTTGGGCCCAGGGACATTGCCGCCAATACTGTATTCATGGCAAGAAGAGATGAGCCTTCCACAGCCAGGCAGACCATGGACAGGGAAGAATTCACAGGCTGTATTACTGATATTCTTGACAGCATTCAGGATGCATTGTTCAATCGTGCTGTAAATTACAGAAAGGAAAATACATTTCATATTGACGACCGCGGCGAGTTTTATGAACTTTATGAAAAAGCCGGCGGATATGATAATGGCGCATTTGTTATGGCCCACTGGTGCGGATCAGATGAATGCGAGGCAAGGATAAAAAAGGATCTTTCCGTTACCATACGGTGTATACCCTTTGACAGCCCCACAGAAGACGGCAGATGCATATGCTGCGGCAATTCAAGTTCCAGGCGGGTTCTTTTTGCAAAGGCTTACTAGGATAATCCCGTACCCATGATAAGGATTACCGATATACTGGATAAAATCACGGAATACAACCCGGACGGTGATCTGGATATCATTGACCGTGCATATATTTATTCTGCCAGGGTTCATGAAGGCCAGGTAAGGCTGTCCGGGGAGCCGTATCTGTCTCATCCCCTTGAAGTGGCAGATATACTGGCTGACATGAGGCTTGATGTTGAAAGCATTGCCGCAGCCCTTCTGCATGATGTGATTGAAGACACTCCTGCGACAAAAGAAGACATAGAGCAGATGTTCGGCCGCGGGGTTGCCCATATTGTATCAGGCGTGACCAAGCTGTCTGCCCTTCCTTCTTCCACAAAAATTGCAAGGCAGGCGGAAAGCCTCAGAAAAATGATTCTTGCCATGGCAGATGATATAAGGGTCGTGCTGATCAAACTTGCTGACAGGCTTCATAATATGCGCACTCTCAAATATCATCCCACTCCTGAAAAAAGAGCTGCCATTGCACAGGAAACCCTTGATATCTATGCTCCCATTGCAGCACGTCTGGGAATTTTCTGGATAAAATATGAGCTGGAGGAGATTGCCTTTTATTATACACAGCGCGAGGAATATGACCGTATAAATGCCCTGGTCAACAGGGCAAGGGATGAAAAAGATCAGTATATCCGCAATGTAAAGGCAAAGCTTGCTGAAAAGCTCAAGGAAACAGGGCTTGAAGGCGAAATAAAGGGGCGTTATAAGCAGCCTTACAGCATTTACCAGAAAATGAAATCTCAGAACCTTGAGTTCAGCGAGATTTATGATCTCATAGCCTTTAGAATTATTCTTGATACCATTCCACAATGCTATGCAGCCATGGGTGTCATTCATTCCATGTGGAAACCCATTTATAATAAGATCAAGGATTATATCGGCAATCCAAAGCCCAATATGTATCAGTCCATCCATACAACTGTTATCGGCCCCAAAGGGGAACGCGTGGAGATTCAGATCAGAACAAAGGAGATGGACCGCATTGCAGAATCAGGTATTGCTGCCCACTGGAGTTACAAGGAAGGAACAAAAATAGATGAAAATACGGGCGAATTGTTTGCCTGGATAAGAAATCTTGTGGAAAATCAGGAAAATTACCATGATCCTGATGAATTTCTGGAAAATGTGAGGATTGATCTTTATCCTGATGAGATATATGTGTTCACCCCGCTTGGTGAAATCAAAACCCTTCCCAAAGGCGCAACACCAGTTGATTTTGCCTATATGATTCACACCGAGGTGGGTGCTGAATGCACCGGAGCCAAGGTGAACGGCAAGCTTGTTCCCCTTGCACATGAGCTTAAAACCGGAGATACCATAAACATAATTACCACCAAGGGGCATACTCCAAGCCCTGACTGGCTGAATTTTGTAAAGACGGTCAAAGCCAGAACCAAGATACGTGCCTGGATAAATGCAAGGGAAAAGGAAAGAAGCTACACCCTTGGCAGGGAAATGTGCGAAAAAACATTTAAAAAGAAAAATCACAATTTCAATGCCCTGATAAAATCAGGCGAGATACGCAAGGTTGCAGAAGAATTCGGGTTTAAGACAGAAGATGATCTGATAGCCCATGTCGGGTTCGGCAAAATAACTCCTTTGCAGGTATTTAACAAGGCTCTGCCTGAATTTGAGAAACAGGAGGCCAAGGAAAAGAGCATACTTCAGAAGCTGGTTGGCAAGCGGAAGAAAAAAGATGAAACAGGAATTGTTGTCAAGGGGCTTAACGATATTCTTGTAAGGTTTGCAAAATGCTGTAACCCGCTTCCAGGAGATAGAATCATAGGATATATCACCCAGGGTCAGGGGGTTACCGTACACAGAAAAGGGTGCAAGAATATATTGAAGATGAGCCGGGAGCGCAGAATCGATGTGCAATGGAGCAATGATTCCTCCCATACCTATCCTGTAAGCATAAAGATAAGAACAGATGACAGGTTCGGGCTTCTTGCAGATATAGCTTCTGTTATCAGCAAATACAAATCAAATATTTTAAACGCAAGAAGCCAGACAAATGACGAGGGAATCGGAATGTTTTATTTTACGCTCCTGGTTGAAAGTTCTGATCAGCTCAGGAGCATAATGGCGGACATCAAAAGGGTGAAAAAGGTTATTGATGTCAAACGGATTGTAAGTACGGAATAATAGTCAGCCTGTTTTATTTCAGGAAGCCTTGATCACTTTTCCAGCCTTGATACAGCTTGTGCATACATCTATTTTTCTGACACATCCCGGTTTTATGACTGCTCTCACCCTCTGAAGGTTCGGGTTGAAAATTCTTTTGTTCAGGTTATGGGCATGACTGACATTATTGCCCACCATCGGTTTCTTACCACAGATTGCACATTCTTTTGACATATCTATAACTCCTAATTTTTTTATGCAAAATAATAACTTGGCATTAATATACCAAAACAGCAGACAAGTAAAGAATTTTTTATTTTTTGTCTGCCAGAGCCCTGCACCCAGGTATTTTTGCAAGAGCCTGAATGCTTTCCTTTGAATCGGGATAATGCTCAACAAGGTATTCATACCGCTTCAGAGCGGCTTTGTATTTTTTTGTCTTGTAATAAAAATTGGCAACATACAGCTCATGGCCTGCCAGGTTTTCCAGGCAGATCTTTACATTCTCTGCCGCCTTTTTTGCATATTTGCTTTTTGGATACCTGTTGATGAGGCGCCTGAACAGGGCAAGGCTGTTTTTGGCAGGAGTATGGTCACGGTCCACTGTGCCTATCTGTTTGAACCAGCACATGCCTGTCTGGTAAATAACATATGGAATGGCATCATTTTTTGGATGCATTTTTTCAAATTCTTCATATGCCAGGGCTGCTTCATCATATTCTTCAAGAAAAAAATGTGCGTCCGCAATCTTAAGCTCGGCCAGTATGGCATAACGGCTGAAAGGATACCAGTCCTTAAGGTCTGTATATGCTTTTACAGCGGTTTTGTAGTCCTTGTCCATGAAAGCGGATGAACCTTCTGCAACAAGTTCATCCGCAGTTTTTTCCATTTCCTGGGATGTCTCGAACAAAGCACAACCCGTGAATACCAGGCCAATAATAAATACTAGAATAAGATTTCTCATTATGACAGGTTCTCAATAAAATGTTCAGCAGAAACAGCAGCAATGGCAGCATCTCCCACTGCTGTAGCTATCTGCCTTAAAGGTGTGTTTCTGACATCTCCTGCTGCAAAAACTCCAGGGACAGAGGTCTGCATTGAAGAATCTGTTACAATAAATCCTCCCTGATCAGTTTTGACAGCATCATTTAAGAAAGATGTATTGGGCAGAATGCCGATCCAGATGAAACAGCCGTCAGCCTTGATGGTTTTTTCTTCTCCGGTTTTCACATTTTTGACTCTGACGGATTCCACTCCGAAAAAACCATCCATGCCCACTGCAACACTGTCCCATACAAATTCAATTTTATCGTTGTTAAATGCCCGTTCCTGAAGTATCTTTGTGGCGCGCAGTTTATCCCTTCTGTGAACCAGATATACTTTTTCGGCAAATTTTGTAAGATAAATGGATTCCTGAACCGCAGTATCTCCGCCCCCCACGGCAACAACTGTTTTCCCCTTGAAAAACGGGGCATCGCATGTGGCGCAGAAGGACACTCCCTTTCCCATGAATTTGTCCTCTCCTATGCCAAGGTTTCTGGGAGACGCGCCCGAAGCTATGATAAGAGCTTTTGCGGTCAGTTTGCGATCTTTCAGGTTGACCTGTTTCAACTGGTCTGAAACCTCAAGCGACAGAACCTCGCCGGTTTCAATCTTCAGGCCAAGCTGTTCTGCCTGGGTTCTTATCTTTTCTGCAAGATCATAGCCTGAAAGCCCTTCCGGGAATCCCGGATAGTTTTCTATCCAGTCTGTCACCAGAATCTGTCCTCCAGGTACTGTTTTTTCCAGCAGAAGAACATTCATTCTGGCCCTGGCAGCATAAATTCCAGCTGTCAGACCTGCGGGGCCAGCTCCAATAATAATCAGATCATAATCAGCCTGGGCCATTGTTTCCTCCTTATAAAACCCCTTTAATGGTTTCTTCAAGTTTTTCCTTTGCAACCATTCCGGTTATCTGGTCAGCAATTGTTCCGTTCTTGAAGAAAATAAGGGTCGGAATTGCCTGTACCCCGTATTTGCTGGGGCTGACAGGATTGTTATCCACATTGACCTTCACAAAAACCATTTTGTCCCCATACTCTTTTTCAAGGGCATCCACTGTAGGCCCGATCGCCTTGCACGGCCCGCACCAGGGAGCCCAGAAATCGACCATTACGGGTTTGTCAGAGTTGAGAACTATTTTTTCAAATTCATCGTCTTCAATTTCAAGTATATGGTGTGTCATGGCAGCCTTCCTCAATTTATCATTAAAATTAAGCGCAAATATATGGACTTATTGTACGTTTGTCAATCCATATGGTTTTGCAGAACCTTCTGAACCGACTTACCAGTTTTCAGCCAGAAGTTCAAAATAGGCTCTTGGATGGGCACATGCAGGGCACATTTCAATGGCTTCGGTTCCTTCATGGACATATCCGCAGTTTCTGCATCTCCATTTGACCTTGGCAGGTTTTTTGAATACTGTATCGTTCTCTACATTGGCGGCAAGTTCTCTGTATCTTTTTTCGTGCTGTTTTTCTGCTACAGCAATCATTTCAAATACTGATGCTATGGCTTCAAAGCCCTCCTGCTTTGCAACCGCTGCAAATTCAGGATACATGGTTGTCCATTCGTATTCTTCGCCTGCTGCTGCAGCTTTAAGGTTTTCAAGTGTGGAACCTATAACTCCTGCGGGAAAGGAGCCTGTAATCTGAATTTCACCGCCCTGAAGAAATTTAAAGAATCTTTTGGCATGTTCCTTTTCCTGGTTGGCAGTTTCCGTAAAAATATCGGAGATCTGGACAAATCCCTCTTTTTTTGCAGCACTTGCAAAATATGTGTAACGGTTTCTTGCCTGTGACTCTCCTGCAAATGCGCTTAACAGATTTTTTTCAGTGACACTTCCTTTAAGTTCAGTCATGATTTGAATTTCTCCTGTTTTGAAAATTAATGAACAACAAAAAACAACAGCCAGTAAAATTTCAGGCTCGGTTTATGGGAATAATATGAATTTCAATGTCCGGATAATCTGTATTTATACTATATTATCACACCTTTTAAAAGTATTTACACTGATTCATGCCTAAATCCGGGCTTGACTTGGGTTTGTGTTATCCATTACAAATTAAAATTGTCACCAGACATATATTTATTATCAGGAATTATAATGAAGAAAATCGTTTTTATTGGTTTGATTGTATTTTTTATTTCAGCAACGCAGTCTGCTGCAGGCCTGAACCAGCAGTTCTCTTCTGTGCTGCAAAAGGCCAGAACCGGTAATATTGAAGCAATGTGCGAACTTGGCAGGATGTATTTTTATGGAAAAGGCACATTAAAAGACCCGTTCAAGGCCAGGTGCTGGGTAAAAAAAGCATATGACATGGGCAGCAGAAAAGCGCGGAATATCTGGTATGATCTTGAATTATGGCAGTATTCTGGAAAATGTGAGGGTTTTGACGATGAGCCTGTTCAGGCTGATATGACAGGGCAGATCCTTACAGAGCCTTTGACCGGAATGCAGTTTGTCCACATTCCGGCAGGCTGTTTTGTCCCCGGCTGTAATGGCAGGTCAGGACCTGAACCGGAAAAGCACGAAATATGTGTTAAAGGATTCTGGATGGGCAGATTTGAAGTAACCCAGCAGGTCTGGCAGCAGATCATGGGTACAGATCCTTCTCTGGCTGCCGGCAGAATGCAGAATCCTGTTGAAAACATATCTGTTGCAGATGTGGAAAAATTCATCAGTATTCTGAATGCCAGGACAGGGAAAAAATTTTCTCTGCCAACAATAGTGCAATGGGAATATGCATGCCGGAATGCAGGCCGGAATCCATCATGCAGCCCATGGCAGCAGAAAACAGGGCATATCCGTCCCCGTGCAAACTGCGGAACCTGTGACACTGGCAGTTATCATGGAGAAACAGCTCCTGTGGGCAGTTTTCTGCCCAGTGAACTGGATCTTTTTGATATGGCTGGCAATGTCATGGAGTGGTGCAGGCCTGCCAGTGAAAAAATGGATATTATGCCTGCCTCAGGCAGCCCTGCAATGGGAGGCTCATTCATTGACAATGCATCACAGATTTCATGTTCCCGTGTGAAAATGTTCATACGTGGAATGAAATCAGGATATATAGGATTCAGGCTTGTTCTGGAAACACAGAACAGATAAAATCATTCATATGGTCAAGGCTTATTTTTTCCACAAGTGCACTGCCTATCTTTTCAAGAAACACAAAGAAAAGATCCCGGCCCTGTTTTTTCTTGTCCCTTGATGCTGCCATGACAATGGCAGATGCCGGCGTGGTAAGGCTGACAGGCAGATTAAGCTCTTTCAGAAGCCTGTTTATACGCATGATATCTTCATGGGCCATCAGTCCTTTTTGTTCAGAGAACATGGCAGCAGCAACCATTCCCATGGAAACAGCAGAACCATGGCCTGGATTTTCAATTTTTTCAATTGCATGCCCTATTGTGTGTCCGAAATTGAGTTTTCTGCGCTCCCCTGATTCCTTTTCATCCTGCTGGACTATTCTGGATTTTATGCGCACTGAATCTGCCACAAGCCTGAAAATGGTATCGTGGTCAAGACTAAGGGCCTTGTCCCTGTTTTCTTCAATAAATTCAAACAACCGGGCATCAGAAATCAGGGCATGCTTTACAATTTCAGCAAAACCGTTTGATACCTCTTCTGAAGGCAGGGTATTTAAAAGTTCAATATCGCATATGACAAATTCAGGCTGATTGAAAACTCCCACAAGATTTTTGTAGGCATTGAGATTGACCCCGTTTTTTCCTCCCACACTGGCATCCACCTGTGACAGAAGAGATGTGGAAACAAAACCGAATTTTATGCCCCTTAAAAAGATTGAAGCTGCAAATCCTGTGATATCACATACAATACCGCCTCCAATACCAACAATAAAATCCGAGCGGTCGCATGAGAGCCTGACCAGTTCATTTAAAATGGTTTCAATGGTGGCAAGGTTTTTGATGCTCTCCCCTGTTCCGATTGTAATGACTGGAACGTCTGGAAAATCTGCCCCATAATATTTTTTTATGTTTTCATCAGTTATGATGATGGTTCTGCATCCGGACGGAAGATATGATTCAAGGTTTTTAAGGCTTTCACCCACATGGATGGATGAAAGCCCTGATTCTCCTCTGACCTGAAAAGTCTGCATTGCTTATTCCTTGATAATGGCATGAATGGCATTCATTTTTGACATGAGGGAAGAGAACTGATCCGGGTATAATGACTGGGCTCCATCGCTCAAGGCTTCTTCCGGATTATTGTGCACTTCAACCATTACACCGTCAGCTCCCAGAGCAGCACAGGCACAGGCAAGGGGCATTACCTGGTCCCTTATGCCTGCGGCATGGCTTGGATCAACAATGATCGGCAGATGGGTTTCCTTTTTTGCTGCCGGCACAACTGACAGGTCAAGGGTATTTCTGCTGTGCCTGACAAATGTTCTTATTCCCCGCTCACACAGTATGATATTGGAATTTCCCTCCTCCATTATATATTCAGCTGCCATGAGCCATTCCTGAAGAGTGGCGGACAAACCTCTTTTCAGCAGCACAGGCCGCCTTGACTGTCCTGCCCTTTTCAGGAGACTGAAATTCTGCATGTTTCTTGTGCCTATCTGTACTATATCTGCATATTCTTCAACCAGGGCAAAATTTTCAACATCCATGGCTTCGGTTACAACCGGAAGCCCGGTTTCCTGCCTGACCTTTGCCAGCAGTTGAAGCCCTTTTTCTCCAAGACCCTGAAATGAATATGGTGAAGTTCTTGGCTTGAAAGCACCTCCTCTGAATAATTTTGCACCTGCTTTTCTGACTGATTCTGCAATGGCCAGAATCTGGGTTTCATTTTCAACAGCACAGGGGCCGGCAATTACAGGCAGACTTGCATTGCCGAAAACAGCATCACCAACTCGGACGTGGGTATTTTCCTGCTTAAACTCCCGGCTGACAAGTTTATATGGTTTTGTCACCGGAATAACCTCCTTTACGCCGCTCAGCCCTGAAAAATGGGCACGATCAACTGATCCTGCATTATGCAGGATACCTATGGAAACCCTGTCTCCTCCGGGTATGGGGCGGGCGGTATAACCTCTTTTTTCTATTGCCTCTATAACGTTTTTGATATTTTTGTCATCTGTGCCTTTTTTCATCACGATCAGCATTGGTTTCCTCCATGTGGGTTTGTACCAGCATTCCCTGGTTTGGGCAATAAAAAAGACAGCAGGTAAGATTGTGGCTCTTGAGAAAAGGGCTGCAATGCCTTCCTGCAGCCCTTTGGATACCCTGATTTAAGAAATTTAAAAATTCAGATGTTCAGACCACAGCAGACGCATTCCAGAAAGACTGCCATCGCCGGCATGAAGAATCATTGCAATAACTTCTGCGCGCCGTGGTATTTTTATATGTTTCTATAAACAAGAACATCATAATGAAAAGCATTATAGTGAGAAGTTTTTATTTGTCAATAAAAAATATGCTGATAATGGGTGTAACCCTGCCACAGAGCAGGAGATTGAGGTAATTGGATCGTTTTTTTATAAAATTCAGGGTTTTCACTTATTGAAAAATATGTTCAGGTTTATTATATAAGGTATGTTTTATTTTACAGCAGGCATTAACCAAATTTAGATCCGGGGTATCAAACATGGAACATATTCAATTCAGAAATGAGCCCCCTGATGTGGTGGAAGCCCTTACCGGTGGGATAGCCCATGATTTTAACAACCTTCTGGCGGCAATCAAGGGGCGTGCATCTCTTATGCTGAATTCTGTCAAGCCCTCTGATCCGCTGTATCACCATATTCTTGAGATTATACGCTGCATTGACAAAGGCTCTGAGATAGCAGATCAGCTTCTTGGGTTCGCAAGAGTGGATGAATTCTATCCAACCAGTTTTGATATCAACAGGCTCGTGCGCAAGGTCATGGAAAATCTTGATCTTAAGGATAAAAATATTGTTCTTGATGTTGATCTTGATACCAGGCCTCTGATTGTTGAAGCTGATGCTGAAAAAATAGATCAGGTGTTGCTGGCAATTGTTGACAATGCAATACAGGCCATGCCGGAAGGCGGCAAACTTTCCGTTATAACAGAATCTGCTGCAATCCTGAACGGGACTGCTGAAGCATATGGGCTGAATACAGGATTTTTTGTCAAGATCACAATTTCAGATACAGGTATTGGAATTGACAATGATATGCTGGAAAATATTTTTGCTCCGTTTTATTCCATTGACCATAAACTGCATCCTGAAAGAAAGGGGCTGGGCCTGACGTTTGCCAGGGAGATTATCCAGAATCATAATGGTATAATCGATGTATGGAGTTCTCCGGGCCAGGGTTCCTCATTTGCCGTGATTCTGCCTTTGAAGGAAACATCTGACACCATGGATATTCCGGGAGAAAAAGAAAAACTTGTGCTTGGACATGAACTTATTCTCCTTGTTGATGATGAACAAAGAATCCTGACTGTGGGCAGGGAAATCTGCAAGGCGCTTGGATACAGTGTGATTACTGCGTCTTCAGGAAAAGAAGCTGTCAAGTTATATAAAAAGAAAAAAAACAAAATCAATCTTGTGATTCTTGATATGATCATGCCTGAAATGAACGGACTTGAGACATTTCTGGAACTGAAAAAAATAAACCCTGAAATCAAGGTTCTGCTTTCAACGGGATATTCCATTGATGACAAGGCTCAGGAAATGCTGAAGCAGGGATGCCAGGGTTATATTCTCAAGCCATATAATGTTATTGATTTTTCACATAAATTAAGAGAAGTCCTGGAATTATAGGAATATTTTTTCTTAGATTTCGCGAAAAAGGCGTGGTTTAACCTCTTGATTTTTCGAATGGATTCAATCCTTGACACTTGTCGTGCTATTTTCTATAGTCCTTGAAAATTATTTAACTTTGACAATATCCGGCTTGACTGAAAATATATAACGATGATTAATTTTGACAATTCTGCGCCAGTAAAATTGAAAGGTGTGGGTGACGGTTTCTGGATCACCCTTGACCCGGACTGCCCTGAAGCTACCCTGAAGGCAGAAATTGATAAGCTGTTCGGGAATCTAAGCCATCTGGCTGTGAATTCAAGTGTGGTGATAGATATAAGGGATGGCAAAGACCATGATGATATGGTAAAAGAGCTTGGCGCATACCTTAAAGAAAATTTTGAGGTTGCAAAGGTGTCAACTCCTCCTGAAAAGCGTTCCGTTCCTGTTGAACGGGTTCGCAGACGAGACCTTTCAAAAGGCTGGAATCATCACACAAGCAATGTGCTCATGCTCAGGGGCCGTGTGAGATCAGGCCAGAAAATTGAAACAAAAAAACATGTTGTGATTGCAGGGGATGTCAATCCGGGTTCGGAAATCATAGCAGGGGGTGATGTCATCATTCTCGGCAGGCTTGCAGGCAAGGTGCATGCAGGAGCTCCAGATGATGAGAACGCCATTATTTTTGCCCTGGAATTCAAACCCACCCAGGTCAAGATAGGCAGGGTTGCTGCTGCGGGAATTGACGAGGATTTCAGTGCCAAACCTGAGTATGCATGCGTGGAAAATGACGGGATTATTGTTAAGGATTACATGAAGACAAATCCTTTCCGGAAAATGCCATGGCCTGAAGCCATTTAAGTAAAATTTTAAAACGAGGTGTGAATTGGAAGGTAAAGTAATCGTAGTCACATCAGGGAAAGGCGGAGTGGGAAAAACAACTGCCACTTCTTCCATTGGTGCGGCCCTTGCCCTGGAAGGCAAAAGAGTTGCCATTGTGGATATGGATATAGGGCTTAGAAACCTTGATGTGGTTATGGGACTGGAAAACAGGATAGTGTTTAATATTGTGGATGTTGTCCAGGGAAAATGCAAAATAAACCAGGCAGCAATAAGGGACAGGAGAATAGACAACCTTTTTCTTATTCCTGCATCCCAGAGTGATAACAAGGATGTTCTTACAACAGCGGGCGTGGAAAGAATTGCAAATCAGCTCAGAAAAGAATTTGATTATATAATAATGGATTCGCCTGCAGGAATTGAAAAAGGCTTTGAGAATTCCATAGTGGGGGCAAATGAAGCCCTTGTTGTATGCACACCTGATGTGTCTTCTGTGCGTGATGCCGACCGGGTTATCGGACTTTTATATTCAAGATCGCTGACTCCCAGACTGATTGTGAACCGCATTGAGCCTGCCCGTGTTGAAAGAGGTGAAATGCTCAGCCATGAAGATGTGCTGGATGTGCTTTCCATTGAGCTTGCAGGGCTTGTACCCATGGATGAACATGTATTGATTTCTTCCAATACAGGCACTCCTCTTGTTTTACAGAATGAATCAAAGGCAGGCCAGGCATTCAGGCGGATCGCAAGGAGACTGAACGGAGAAGCGGATCTTCCAATAGAAGTTCCCACTCATCGTACCAGTGTGTGGAAGAAAATCAGCAAGACTTTTGGCTTTAACAGATAAGGAGCTTTGAATGTTAAACAGATTATTGAAAAAGTTCACAGGTCAGAAATCCAGCAAGGATGCTGCCAAGAAAAGGCTCCAGTTTTCATTGATTTATGATAAGCTTGAAGTTAATGACACAACTTTGACTGATCTTCAAAGGGATATTGTATCGGTGATTTCCAATTATTTTGAAATAGACAAGAATGCTCTTGAACTTAAGGTTAAAAGAGATGATGATGTGTCTGCACTTGTATTCAATACACCTATTTTAAATGTAAGAAGAAAAAGAGCATAATTTAAACCTGACTGGGCTTAATACGCCGGAACGTTTTTATTGTTCCGGCGTTTTTTTTGGACTTTTGGCAAGCCTTTGAACCCTGAGATCAGGTCTCAGGTTTGAAAATTTTTATTGAAAGTTCCTGGAGCTGCTGCACAGAAGGCTTTGAAGGAGCTTCTGTAAGAAGGCAGGTGGCTTTTTGTGTCTTGGGAAACGCAATCACGTTTCTTATGGAATCTTCCCTGCACAGAAGCATCATAAGACGGTCAAGCCCGAATGCAATTCCTCCGTGGGGCGGTGCTCCTGATTTAAGGGCCTTTAGCAGAAAACCGAATTTGTCGTTTGCCTGTTTTTCATCAATCCCAAGGCACTTGAGCACCTTTTCCTGAAGTTCGCTTGAATGGATACGGATACTTCCTCCTCCAAGCTCGATACCGTTCAGAACCAGGTCATATGCCCTTGATTTGACTCCAAGGGGATCAGAGTCAAGCTTTTCAATGTCTGACTCAAGGGGTGCTGTGAATGGATGGTGAAGCGCCTGGTAACGTTTTTCAGTTTCATCATACTCAAGAAGCGGAAATTCTGTAACCCAGGTGAATTTATAATCATTGTCTGAAATCAGTTCAAGGCGTCTTGCAAGTTCATTTCTGAGCTGACCTAAGGCTTCATTGGTAATTTTTGCCTTGTCAGCAACAAAAAAAACAATATCTCCCTGTTCAAGGTCAAGCCTTTGGGCCAGGGCCTGTTTTTCATCGTCTGTAAAGAATTTGGCAATGGGAGACTGCCAGCCGTCTTCCCTTATTTTTATCCATGCAAGGCCCTTTGCCTTGTAAACCGATGCAAAATCCGTGAGCTCATCAATCTGTTTTCTTGTGAATGACGCACATCCCTTTGCATTGACAGCCTTGACAATGCCTCCGTTTTTCACCACATTGGCAAATACCTTGAATCCTGCATCCTTTACAATATCAGAGATATCGCACAATTCCAGTCCGAACCTGAGATCCGGTCTGTCCAGCCCGAACCTTGACATGGCTTCATCATAACTCATCCGTGCAAAAGGGGTTTCAAGGTCTATATCGAGCACAGCCTTGAAAACAGCCGTGATCATGCCCTCGGCAATTTCCATGATCTGCTGTTCATCTGCAAATGAAAGCTCCATGTCTATCTGGGTGAATTCAGGCTGACGGTCAGCCCTTAAGTCTTCATCCCTGAAGCATTTGACAATCTGATAATATCTGTCAAAACCGGAAATCATCAACAATTGCTTGAAAAGCTGCGGAGACTGGGGAAGCGCATAGAATTCACCTTGGTTTACCCTTGATGGTACAAGATAGTCCCTTGCTCCTTCAGGAGTGCTTTTTGTGAGAAAAGGAGTTTCAATGTCAATAAAACCATTATGATCCAGAAAATTTCTTATTGTCATGACAGCTCTGTGCCTTGCCATGATATTGTTTTTAAGCTGGGTGCGTCTCAGATCCAGGTATCTGTACTGAAGCCTTATGGTTTCAGATGCCTCAACCCTGTCCTCGATCTGGAATGCAGGAGTTTCAGCCCTGGAAAATATTTTAAGCTCGTTTGCCATTACTTCAATGGTGCCGGTCTTCATTCTGGGGTTGACCATGTCATCAGGCCTTGCAATTACTTTTCCCCTTATGCCCAGAACATATTCATTTCTGATTTCCTGGGCTTTTTCATGCACCTGTTTTGAATATTCCGGATTGAATACGACCTGGGTAATGCCTTCCCTGTCCCTTAAATCAACAAAAATAACTCCCCCGTGGTCACGGCGGTGCTGAACCCAGCCCATAAGGACGACTTCTTTGTCTATGTCAGTATCTTTAAGCTGGCAGCAGTGATGTGTTCTTTTCATGGTTCCGAGTAAATCAGTCACTTGGGTTTTCCTCAAAAATTAATTTTTTAATATCCTGACAAGTTCAGGAATAAGGTTGTCAACGGGAAGAACAGTCTGTTCCCTGGTTGTCATATTTCTTAAAACAAGGGCATTGTCGGCAAGCTCGTTTTCCCCTGCAATCAGAACATGGCCTGCACCCAGTTTGTCTGCCCGTTTCATCAGGGCTTTCATGCTTTTTCCCCTGAAATCCATTTCTGTTTTGATATCTGCAAGGTTAAGCTCACAAAGCCAGTGGTATCCCATTTCAAGGGCGCGGTCTCCCAGGGTTACGATGAAAAGGTCAGGCGATAAAGTTTCAGGGCGGGCATCCATCTGTTCCATGACCTCAACCAGGCGGTCAAAACCTATTGCAAATCCGATTCCGGGGATCTGCGGGCCCCCAAGCTCCTTTACAAGACCGTCATATCTGCCGCCCCCTGCCACGGCACTCTGGGCTCCAAGGGCTGTGGTCTGAATTTCCCATGCAGTCCTTGTATAATAATCAAGGCCGCGTACCAGGGATTTGTCCACCAGAAAATCAATTTTCTGTTTTTCAAGGGCTTTTTTTACTGTATCAAAATGATCTGCGCATTCATCACACAGATGGTCAATGGTTGCCGGTGCATCTGCAATGGCTTTTTTGCATTCAGCCACCTTGCAGTCAAGTATCCTCAAGGGATTTTTATTCATTCTTTTAAGGCAGTTTTCACACAGCACATCTTTTTTTGACTCAAGAAAGTCAAGGAGGGCTTTCTGGTAGGAAGGCCTGCATTCAGGGCATCCAAGTGAATTGACATGTGCCACAAGCCCGGTGAGTCCAAGCCGTCTGAACAATTCATTGAGCAGAAAAATGAGCTGGCTGTCAATAAAGGCAGATTCAATGCCGAAAACTTCCACATCAATCTGGTAAAACTGGCGGTATCTTCCCTTCTGCGGTCTTTCCCGCCTGAACATCGGGCCTGTCATGTAAAATTTTCTCACAGGATCAGCAGCATACATTTTATGCTGAATATAGGATCTTGCAATGGAAGCTGTGGCCTCAGGCCTTAATGTCAGTTTGTCTCCTTTGCGGTCGGCAAAGGTATACATTTCCTTTTCCACAATATCGGTGGCTTCCCCGATGCTGCGGGCAAAAAGAGCTGTTTTTTCCAGAATGGGAATCCTGATCTCCCTGAATCCGAATGCTTCAAACAGGCGGGCAGCCTCTTTTTCCACAGTCTGCCACAGAAGAATCTGGTCAGGCAGAATATCTCTGAACCCTCGTATGGTCTGCATTATTTTATTCTTTATTTTTTTCCTTGGGTTTTACCAAATTTAAATTAAACGCTATATATAGATTAAAATCAAAGTGTTAGTCAACTATTCTTTTCTTATTTTTACACTGTTGGCATGTGCACCAAGCCCTTCTGTCTGTGCAAGAAGGATTACATCATCGGCTTCTTTTTCAAAAGCATCTCTCGAATAATGAATAAGGCTGGTCTTTTTGGTGAAATTTTCCACGCTTAATGCAGAAGAGAATCTGGCAGTTCCTGCTGTGGGCAGAACATGGTTGGGCCCTGCAATATAATCGCCCATGGGCTCAGGTGTATAGCTGCCAATGAACAATGCGCCTGCATTATGGATTCTGTCAACAAGGTCAAAGGGATTTTTCACGATCAGCTCAAGATGCTCCGGAGCAAGGCGGTTGGCAAGGTCGATTCCGGTTTCAATATCAGGAACAACCATTACTGCCCCGAAATTTTCAATGGATTTTTCAGCTATATCTTTTCTTGCAAGTTTTTCTGTCTGGTTTTTGAGGGCGTCAATTGTTTCAAGGGCAAGTTCTTCACAGTCAGTTACAAGTATTGCAGAGGCCATGACATCATGTTCTGCCTGGGACAGAAGATCGGCAGCCAGAAAATCCGGCCTTGCATCTGCATCTGCAATGATCAGAATTTCGCTGGGCCCTGCAATCATGTCTATTCCCACAATGCCTGCAACCAGTTTTTTGGCAAGGGTGACATAGATATTTCCAGGCCCTACTATTACATCCACTTTTGGCACGGTCTGTGTGCCGAATGCAAGGGCTGCAATTGCCCAGGCACTGCCTGCCTTGAACACAGAGGTTATGCCAACCCGTTTTGCAGCAGCAAGTATATGGGGATTTATTTTTCCGTCTTCCATGGGTGGAGTCATGAGATTAATGGATTCAACACCTGCTGTTTTTGCCGGAATCCCGCCCATGAGCACTGATGACACAAGAGGGGTTTTTCCTCCCCTGGCTCCTGGAGCATAGATGCCTGCCGCACTGACAGGCCTGACAAGCTGACCCACCATGACTCCGTTCCTCGGAGTATCAATCCATGAATTTTCCTTCTGGCGGGCATGAAAGGATTCAAGCTGGGTCACGGCACGGTCAAGGGCTTTTAAAAAGGATGCATCAACCTGTTTCATGGCGGCATCAAATTCCTCAGGCGTAACCTTCAGGGTATCAATGTTTACCTTGTCTGAATCAAACTTGCGGGTATACTCAACAAGAGCCCTGTCTCCGTTATGCCTTACATTTTCAATACAGGCTTCAACTGTTTTCTGATCCTGGGCTGAAAATCCAAGGCCGCGGGAAATAATATTTTCCACCCTTTTTTCAGCTTCCACAGAAGGATAATGATATAATTGCATTTTTTATGGTTCCAAAAAATTTTTGGTTTTAAAAATATATCTGACAAATATAATAAGGGCAGAATATCTGCCCTTATTCATACATCAGTTAATATTATTGATTAAATACTAAAATTCAAGTGTTTTTGACAATTCATCACCGGAAAAATCCCAGGTTGTGTCATGGGGCGGGAATTTTTCGCTGAACATTTCAGGAAGCTGGTCATCCACTTTGGTGAATCCTGCCTTTTCATTGAACTGTTTTTCATTTCTCAGCACGGTTCTTCCGAGCTCAAGCGCATCATCAGGAGTAAGGGAAAGGCCGTGTCTTGCATTTATCATGTCAACAATTGTGGAAAGCCCGTCCTCATTGTCCAGAACTGCAAAAGCTACAAAAAGGCACAGCCCCGCAGAGTCAATGGCTGCGGTTGCGACCTGAAGGCCCTGGGACAATTCAATATTGCCCTGTTTTTTAAGGGGATCGATTGTGCCGCCCACTCCAAGGATATTGGCTGTAACTCCATAACCTGCTGTATGATCAGCTCCCATGGGAGTTGTGGCATATGTCACGCCCACACCTTTGCAGGCCCTTGGATCATAGGCTGGAAATGCCTGGTTCTTTACAACAGGTATACGGTCAACACCAAGGGCTCCGCCTGTGAACACAGCTCCGTTGCCGATGATTTTTCCTTCTGGTGCGCCCTGTTTTACTTTGGACAGAAGATCAATGGCTGCCTTTCCATCTCCCCAGGGAATCATGCCGCCTTCCATGGCGATTCCAAGGGCAACCCCTGTTTCAATTGTATCAAGCCCGAAATCATCGCACATCATGTCAAGGGTTGCAATGTCATCAAGATCTTTTATGGTGGTATGTGCACCAAAAGCCCAGATGGTTTCATATTCAAAGCCGCAGGTCAGGTATTTGCCGTCTTTGTCATGATAAACATTGGAACACTGGATTACACAGCCAGGATGGCATGGTTCAGTGGTGATACCGCCCCTGGCCTTTATGTTTTCAGCCATTTTTTCGCCGCTTATGTCCTGTGCATGTTCAAATCTGCCTGATCTGAAATTTTTTGTGGGCAGGGCCCCTGCTTCATTGATCACATTGACCAGTACAGCAGTTCCAAATGCAGGAAGTCCTTCTCCTGTTACAGGATGCTTTTTCAGCATTTCAACCCATCTTTTGTTGGCTGCCTTGAATGCCTCAGGGTCTTTTACCTCCAGACGTGAGGCTCCCTTGTCATTTACCACAATGGCCTTGATTTTCTTTGAGCCCATTACAGCGCCGAGTCCTCCTCTGCCATGTGCTCTTCCAGGTCTTCCATTCATGTCTGCCTGATTGATGCTGGCACTTTTCAGGCATTGTTCCCCTGCCTGACCGATGCTGAGCACACCTGTGTTTTTGCCGTATCTGGCCCACATTTCCTCCATTACAGCATAATTGCCCTTTCCTTTGAGATCTTCTGCAGGAAGAATCTGAACCCCGTCATTATTGATGACAATGATGCTGTAATCGTCTGATTCCGGCTTGTCTTCAAGGACAATGGCAGCTATGCCGAGCTTTGCAAGTTTCTGTGAGACAAGACCGCCTGCATTGCTTTCCTTTATGCCTCCTGTAAGAGGTGATTTGGCTCCTGCTGAAAGCCTTCCTGAATCAGCAGCAGGCGAACCTGCAAGGATTCCAGGCGCAAATACAAGCTTGTTTGATTTTCCAAGCGGGTGACAGGTTGCAGGAACCTCGTCAAGAACCATTCTTGATGTCAGTGCCCGGCCTCCAAGCCCTGCATAGGCAGAAGGCAGTTCCTCAAAAGTAAAGGTTTTTTTCCTTGTGTTGACCCTTAATAATTTCCCCATTTTTTTTCCTCCTTGGCAAAGGTTGTTTAGTAAAAAAATATTGTATCAGAATGTATCTATGAGTTTAAGAAAGGCTGCCTGATTCCGATAATTCAAGCAGCCCGTCAAAATCTTTGATTAATATGGTTCTTGCCTTTACATCAATAAAGGAAAGCTTTGTCATTTTGTTCAGTACCCTTGATATGGTTTCAGGGGTTGTACCGATCAGGCTGGAAAGCTGAGTTTTTGATATTGGAAGAACAACATTGTGCTGTGAATTCTGTTCCTTTGAAAGAGTGAGTATATATGCGGCAAGCCTTGCAGGAACCTCTTTAAGGCTTAAGCTCTCAATCTGCATTGTGAAATCCCTCAGTCGCCTTGACAGATCTGAAAGCAGGGTCATGCCAAGGCCGGGAGAACGGGTGATAAGCTCCACAAACTTGTGGCGGGGCAGAAAAATAATCAGGGATTTTTCAAGAGCCATGGAAGATGCAGGAAAGTTTTTGCCTTCAAACACGGGTACCTCTCCAAAGGTATGACCCGGCCCGTAAATATGAAGTATCTGTTCCTTTCCCTCAAAGGAGAGCTTGAAAACCTTTATTTTCCCCTTTGCAACCATATAAATGCCGTCTCCTGTGTCACCTTCGTTAAATATGATGTCTCCTCTTTTAAATTCAAGGGTTGTGGCAATGGCAGCCAGTTTTTCAAGGTGTCTGTCCTCAAGCCCTGAAAAAAGAGGTATTGTTTTTAAGATTTCAATATTATATACTTTTTCAATCAAATTTCTAAAAAATAAAAATTTTCAACTTTATTTAAAAAATTAAAGATTACTTGACCCAGATCAAGGAAATACATCCTTTTTTATAATAAGTTCAATCCAGGATGTAAAGATCAATTGTTCGTCAACCATAAATTAAGGAGAAACAGCCATGTTTTGTTTTCAATGTCAGGAAACAGCAAAAAACCAGGGATGTACCATCAAAGGAATGTGCGGCAAGGAAAATGATACTGCCAATCTTCAGGACCTGCTTATTTATAATCTCAAGGGAATTGCGGTTATTGCTGATAAGGCAAAGGCAGCAGGAGCTCAGGTTCCCAACAGTGCCGGCCTTTTCATAGCACAGGCCCTTTTCACCACAATCACCAATGCCAATTTTGATGATGACAAGCTTGTCAAATGGATTCTTGATGCCCAGAAAGTCAAAAAGCAGCTGTACGAAAGCGTAAAGGATAAAGTGGGTTCAGACCTTCATGAAAGTGCCATGTGGTATTCTGATGATCCAGGTACTTTTCAGGCAAAGGCTGAAACCGTTGGCGTGCTTGCAACTGAAAATGAGGATGTAAGATCCCTTCGCGAGCTTCTTGTAATAGGGCTCAAGGGGATAGGGGCATATGCAGATCATGCAGCCGTGCTTGGCGTTGAAAAAGATGAAATTTATGATTTCATGTATGAGGCCCTTGCTTCAACCACAAAGGATCTGTCCGTGGATGAGATGGTTGCAATGGTGCTCAAGGCAGGAGAAGTGGCTGTCACCACAATGGCAGCACTGGATGAAGCCAATACCAGCACATATGGCCATCCTGAGCTGACAGAAGTTAATCTCGGGGTTGGAACCAATCCTGGAATCCTGATTTCAGGCCATGATCTTAAAGACATGGAAGAGCTTCTTAAACAGACAGAAGGGACAGGGGTTGATGTATATACCCATGGTGAAATGCTGCCTGCCAATTATTACCCTGCTTTCAAGAAGTATTCACATCTCAAGGGCAATTATGGCAGTTCCTGGTGGCATCAGAATGAGGATTTTGAATCCTTTAACGGCCCGATCCTCATGACAACCAACTGCATTATCCCCATGAAAAAGAAAAATACCTACAAGGACAGGGTTTTTACCACAGGCGTGGTTGGTTATCCAGGTATCAAGCATATTCCGGACAGGGTTGACGGCAAGGCAAAAGATTTTTCTGAAATGATTGAGCTTGCTAAAACATGTCAGCCGCCGACTGAAATAGAAACCGGCAAGATAGTGGGCGGATTTGCAAGGAATCAGGTACTTGCCCTGGCTGACAAGGTTGTGGATGCGGTGAAGTCAGGCGCCATCAAACGCTTTATTGTCATGGCAGGCTGCGACGGACGTCAGAAATCAAGAAATTATTTTACTGAAGTTGCCCAGAAACTGCCAAAGGATACAATAATTCTGACAGCAGGATGTGCAAAATACCGCTATAATAAACTTGATCTTGGCGATATCGGCGGAATTCCGCGGGTACTTGATGCAGGACAGTGCAATGACTGCTATTCTCTTGCCGTGATTGCTCTCAAGCTCAAGGAGGTTTTCGGGCTTGAGGATATAAATGAGCTTCCCCTGTCCTTTGATATAGGATGGTATGAGCAGAAGGCGGTTGCTGTTCTTCTTGCCCTGCTGCATCTGGGAGTGAAGGGAATAAGGCTTGGACCCACAATTCCTGCATTTATTTCTCCTGCTGTACTGGATGTTCTTGTCAAAAATTTTGACATCAAACCCATTACAGAGCCTGATGCTGATATAGAAGCCATGATGCAGGGAAGATAAACCAGCCGTAAAATAATACAGGGCGGGCATGAACGTGATTTTTCTGCCCGCCCTGTAAACTTGACGGCAAGATCGAAAGGAGGCTGAAATGAAATGCCCTGGACAGGATACTCAATACTGGAACAAGGAAGCTATTTTTGAAACACAATGCCCGGAATGCGGCCATACCATAGAGTTTTTCAAGGATGATGCCACAAGAAAATGCCCGAATTGTAAAAAGAAAATAGTCAATCCTAAAATGGATTTCGGGTGTGCCTCCTATTGCAAATTTGCCGAGCAGTGCCTTGGCACTCTGCCTGAAGAGTTCATAGCGCAGAGAAATGATCTTTTAAAGGACAGGGTGGCTGTTGAGGTGAAAAAATATCTTGGAACAGATTTCAGGCTCATAGGCCATGCTTCCAGGACTGCAAATTTTGCAGAAAAAATAGGCAAACAGGAAAAAGCAGACCTTGCAGCAGTTCTCTGTGCAGCCTATCTTTATAATATCAGCGGCAGTGACAGGGAAGCCTGCCGCAGCACGGCAGAAAAGATCATGACACAGCTTGGTGCCATGAAGCAGTTGACAAATCAGGTTCTTGAACTTGTATCCGGTCCGGAACATGATGGGAAAAAGGATATAAACATGATGGTTCTGCATGATGCAGATACACTTGCACATATGGCTGAATGTGACGGGAAAGATGATATTGACGCTCAGACATTGACAGATAAAATTGAACGCCTTTTTGAAACAGAAGCGGGCAGGGAACTTGCCCGTAAAGTGCTGACAGACCGGGCATAACAGGATAAATCAGGAATTTACACATAGAGGAGGTGACAGCCATGAAGGTGATGAGAAAAATAATTGAAATTGATGAGGAAAAATGTACAGGGTGCGGTAATTGTGTTCTTGCATGTGCAGAAGGCGCGATCCAGATCATTGACGGAAAGGCCAGGGTTATTGCCGATAAATTCTGTGACGGCCTTGGAGCCTGCATTGGAGAATGCCCTGAAGATGCATTGAAGATAATTGAAAGACAGGCTGAAGATTTTGACGAAGAGGCTGTTGCACAGTTCTTAAAACAAAAGGCTGAAAAAGATGCAGCCGGTGCTGCCGTTTCAGGCGGATGCCCTTCTGCTGCAATGAAGATTTTCCCCGGCGCAGGAGGTTCAGATCCGTGTGCTGCTGCAAACAAACCTGTGGTACAGGCTTCACAGGGCAGTTCATGTCTTGGGCACTGGCCTGTTCAGATCATGCTGGTTCCGCCGGGAGCTCCTTTTCTAAAGGACGCAGACCTTTTAATAGCAGCAGATTGTGTTCCTGTGGCATACCCTGATTTTCATGCAGATTTTTTAAAGGGCAGGGCTGTAATGATAGGATGTCCCAAATTTGATGATCCTGAAAAAAATATAGAAAAGCTGGCCCAGATTTTCAAGGGTTCCGCCATAAAAACCATTACGGCTGCAATCATGGAAGTTCCCTGCTGTTCAGCGCTTCCTGTAATTATTAAAAGAGCCCTTGAAAAAGCAGGAGTTGATATTCCGTTAAAAGAGGTTGTCATAAGCTCAGCAGGAAAAATTATTTCATGAAGTGGTCGCAGGATGCAGAAACAGCGCTTGGAAAAATCCCTTTTTTTGTCAGAAAGAAAGTAAGAAAAAAAGCAGAAGAATTCACAGCTTCAAAGGGAAAAACCTGTGTTGACATTTCTTGTCTTGATGAATTGAAAAAAAAGTTTCTTTCCAGGGGCGGAATGGAAAAACAGATAAAGGGGTATGAAGTCGTATCATGTTTTGGTGATTCAGGATGCCCCAATTCAGCGGTCTCTTGCGCAGGCCTTGCAGAAGATATAAGGCAGGTTTTTAAAAATGAGGATATTCTTTCCTTTCTAAAAAAACATGTAAATGGAGATCTTAAATTTCACCATGAATTCCGGGTTGCTCTGTGTGACTGTCCCAATGCATGCTCAAGGCCCCAGATAGTTGATATAGGTATTATAGGGGCTGTGCGTCCGCATGTTTCAGGAAAAGAATGCACCATGTGCGGAGCATGCGCTGCCTCATGTGCGGAGCATGCCGTTACCCTTGATGCTGACAATGAAAAACCTGTTATTGACCAGGATAAATGCCTTATGTGCGCAAAATGCATCAGGGTCTGCCCTTCAGGCACTATTGAGGCTGACAGATCAGGTTTCAGGATTCTGCTGGGAGGCCGGTTGGGCCGCCATCCTCGGCTGGGCATGGAGCTTGAGGGCATTTTTTCCCATGAGCAGGTTCTGAAAATCGTAAAAAAATGCCTTAAATTTTATAAGGCAAATTCAAGGGAAGGGCAGCGTTTTTCCCATGTTCTCTCCTCAACTGACAAGATTTATCCCCTTTGAATTCTGTGTCTGATGTAAGAAATTTTCTTACACATATATCAGAAAATTTCTGCTTGACTTGTATGATTCATACCTAATATCGTGTTTTTAACAGGATATTCCCCGCTTGCTTCATTTTTTTAACAAGTTTTTAACGCATCAAAGGAGACCGTACAAATGAAAAAATTATTTTCTTTTATTGTGATTTCACTGTGCTGTATGGCAATATCGGCGCCTGCACTATATGCAAAGAAAAAACCCTTTAAGATAAGGTTTTCCCATGTTGTTTCAGAAAACACCCCAAAGGGCTGGGGAGCAAAGGAATTTGCAAGAAGGGTGAATGAGGAGCTTAAAGGCAAGGTTGTGGTCAGGGTTTTTCCGAATGCCCAGCTTTATGGAGATAATCAGGCCATTGAAGCCCTTTCCGCAGGGTTCATTGAAATGGCAGCTCCGTCTTCTGCAAAATTTATAGGCTCAGTTCCTGCCCTTCAGCTTTTTGACATGCCTTTTCTGTTTAAAGACCTTGATGCAGTGCATAAAACAGTTGATGGTAAAATCGGGGATGAAATCCGTGCCATGTTTGAAAAAAGAGGACTTGGCATTAAGCTGCTCACCTTCTGGGACAATGCTTTTAAACAGTTTTCAGATAATGTCCGTCCCCTTATCAAACCTGCTGATTTCAAAGGCGTGAAATTCAGGATAATGAGTTCTGATATTCTTGAAGCTCAGATGAAAGCCCTTGGCGGTATCGGGCTTAAGCTTCCTTTTTCTGAAGTCTATAACGCACTTGAGCAGGGAGTTGTTGACGGGCAGGAAAATACTGCTTCCAATATTTATACAAAAAAATTCTATGAAGTTCAGAAATATCTTACTTTTTCAAATCATGGCTATCTTGGCTATGCTGTTATTATAAACCAGAAATTCTGGGACAAGCTGCCAAAAGATATTCAGGTATCCCTGTCAAGAATTCTTAAGGAAGTCACGGAACAGGTCAGGGCAAAAGCTGTTGAACTTGACAAAAAACAGTCTGCACTTATCAGGGCATATGCCAAAAAAACAGGAAGGCTTAAAATCTATGACCTGAACGCAGATCAGATAAAGGCTCTTCAGAAAGCTGTCACTCCTGTTCATACCCAGTTCTCCGATGTTGTTCCTCCTGCATGGATTGATGCCATAAAAAAAATGTAATTAAAACCTCTTCTTAAGCTCCCGGAACCGGGATGGTTTCCGGGAGCTTTAATATCTATACATTACAGGTGCTGTAAACATGATACAGAAAGTAATAAAATTCTGGGATAAGCTTGAGGAAATCCTGATTGTGATTCTCATGTCGCTTGCAACCTATCTTTCGTTTCAGGAGATTGTCTTACGTTCTGTATTCAATACCGGCTGGAGCGGATCATATGAAATAACCATCATGTCTTTGATATGGTGCACCTTCATAGGTGTAAGCCTCGGGATCAAAAAAAATGTCCATATAGGTGTTGACCTGCTTGTAAATAAACTGCCGCCTGTTCCAAGAAAGTTTTTTGTTTATATTTCCATTCTTTGCTGCCTTGTATTCGGTCTTGTCATTTCCTATCAGGGATATCATTTCACAGTATTTATAAGTAAAAGCCACCTGCTTTCACGGGATCTCAGAATTCCCATGAAATGGGCATATCTGTCTGTGCCTGTCTGCGGAATACTCATGACCCTGCGTTTTGTTGAAAAATTTGTTTATGTGCTTAAGGGTAAGAGCTTTGAACATGATAAAATGCATGAGCTTTCCGATGAGGAGCGCAGGCTTGTGACAGGAATAAAAAAAGGAGAATCATAAATGGAACTTGGCCTGGCACTTTTCGGCATATTCTTTGTTTTCCTGCTTATTGGTATTCCCCTTGCTGTATGTCTTGGGCTTTCTGTTATAGTGACCTTCTGGTATTTTGACACCCTGCCTCTGATGGCTGTTGCCCAGCGCATGTATAACGGCCTTGACCAGTTTCCCTTAATGGCGATTCCGTTTTTTGTACTGGCATCGGGTATCATGACTTCAGGAGGCGTGTCAAAACGCCTGATCAGGGTCTGCAACGCTTTTGTGGGGCATCTGCCGGGCGGCCTTGCCGTGGCATCAATTGTTTCATGCATGTTTTTTGCAGCCATATCAGGCTCAAGCCCGTCTACTGTTGTTGCCATAGGCGCCATAATGATTCCTGCAATGATAGCATCAGGGTATGGGGAAAAATACAGCGTGGGCCTTCTTGGGTCGGCAGGTTCCCTTGGTATCCTGATTCCGCCAAGCATACCCATGATTGTATATGGAGTGGCAACGGAGCGTTCAGTGGGCAAGCTTTTCATGGCAGGCGTCGGGCCTGGCCTGTTCATGGGATCCATGTTTATTGTCACTGCTGTGGCAGTGGCAAAATACAAAGGTTTTGGCGGTGCCCAGCCCGTTCCCTGGAAGGAGAGATTTGCAGCGCTTGCAGATGCAAGCTGGGGTATTTTCATGCCTGTGCTTGTGCTTGGAGGAATATACGGGGGGATTTTTACTCCGACAGAGGCTGCTGCCGTTTCTGTTGTGTATTCTCTTTTTGTTGGGCTTTTTATTTATAAGGATCTTAAATTCAAGGATATCCCAAAGGTATTTGCACGCTCGGCCGTTACCATGTCCATGGTGCTTTTCATCATAACAACAGCCATGCTTTTTGCCTTTATTCTTACCTCGGAGGGAATCCCAGGAGCCATTGCCGATTTTATTATTCAGCATGCTGTCACCCCATGGATATTTCTGCTGTTTGTGAATATTCTGCTTTATTTTGTGGGTGATTTCATGGAGCCAAGCTCTGCAATACTTATTCTGGCGCCTTTGTTTCTTCCCATTGTTCTGAAGCTTGGGATCGATCCCATTCATTTTGGAATCATAATGACAGTCAATATGGAAATCGGCATGATAACACCGCCTGTGGGCCTTAACCTGTTTGTGGCTTCAGGAATCTCAGGCCTGTCTTTATGGGATGTTTTCAGGGGAGCTGCCCCTTTTATGGTCATAATGCTTCTGGGCCTTCTGATTATCACATATGTACCGGTTATTTCCCTGTGGTTTCCAAAACTGATTTACGGCGCAATATTTTAACTGGCCGGAACACAGAAAATAATAGTTGCATTATCAACGTTTTTATATGATATTATTGTGAAATTTTTAAAAATATGAAAGATATATAATATTATATGAAAACATTTGAAAAGATAATTGACAGTTCCATTGCCTATCTTGTGGGGCGCACCTCAAGATCAATCATTAAACGGCTGACCAACAAGTTTTCAGAAGCAGGGTTTGATGTAAGTTATGAACAATGGAGTATACTGGTTCATCTGTACAGAAAAGACGGTCAGACCCAGCAGGAACTTGCCAATATCGCAGTAAAGGACAAGGCTGCCATTACCAGGCTTTTAAATGTTCTGGAAAAAAAGAATATAGTGTTAAGAATCCCGGACAGGAATGACAAACGCAGCAAACTTGTCTATCTTACAAACAAGGCAAAGGAGTTCAAGGGACAGCTTATTGCCATTGTCGAGGAATTGCTTGAAGAAGCCCATCAGGGCATTGAAGAAGATGAAATGGCAAGGTGCAAGGCAACCCTTAATAAAATATTTTTCAATTTTGACAGATTGAACAATTAAAAAACTATAATTCCACAAGCCTGTTCTGAATCGCAAACCTGGATAAATCAGCATTATTTCTAAGATTCAGTTTTTTCAATATTCTTGACCTGTAGGTGTCAACCGTCTTGACGCTGATATTATAGGACTGAGCTATCTCTCTGTTGGTGGAGCCCATGGCAAGTTTTCTTAAAACCTGCAGTTCCCTCAATGACAATGATTCTGTCAGGCTCTGTTTTTCATTGCCCCTTATAACCCTGAGAGCCAGGGCTTCACTTGCCTTTTCAGTAAGATATCTGCCGCCGGCATGTATTTTTTTTACTGCTGCCACAAGCTGTTCAGGAGCTGACTGCTTGGTTACATATCCCATTGCCCCTGCTTCAACAGCTCTTATGACATACTGCTCCTCATCATACATGGTTAAAATAAGCACAGGCACATCAGGGCAGTAACTTGCAAGCCTTGTCACAACCTCAAGCCCGTCCATTCCAGGCATGGAAATATCAACCACTGCAACGTCAGGTTTCTTGTTCATGGCCTCTTCCAGGGCAGATTCCCCGTCAGCAGCTTCAGCAATTACTTCAATTTCATTGCTGTCTTCCAATACTTTTCTTAAGCCTTCCCTTACAATACAATGGTCATCTGCAAGAAGTACCTTGATCATGAAAATCTATCCTTTCAGGTTTATTTTACAACGGATAATAGTGCCATGGGAGGGATGGGGCATCTGACGGGAAAAAATTTCAAGGTGCCCGCCTGCAAGCCCGGCTCTTTCCATCATTCCCTCCAGCCCGAATCCATTGATATGTCTTTTTTTTGCAGTATCAAACCCGCATCCGTCATCTTTTATGGTCAGAACAATTCCATCTGGATCATTCTTAAGCTCAACAATGATACTGGTGGCATCTGAGTGGCGCAGGGCGTTTGTAACAGCTTCCTGCCCGATTCTGTAAAGGGCGGTTGCCGTGGTATCGTTGATTTCAGGTATGTCATCATGTCTGAACACACAGGAAACATTTGATCTTTTTTCAAAATCAGCAAGCAGGGATTCCAGGGCATCGGCAAGGCCGAGATCATCCAGTACCCTCGGCCTCAGCCTGTAGGCCATGTCTCGTACATCATTAATTGTATCATCAATCAGGGTGCACATCTTTTTTATCCTGTTTCCTGCATCCTTATCCAGGTTTTTTATCAGTTTTTCCGCCCATACAGCATCAATGCGCAATGCTGTGAGAACCTGACCGAGGTGATCATGCAGTTCCCTTGCCACAAGTGCTTTTTCCCTTTCCTGGGATGCAATTATATTCTTGGACAGATTTTTAAGGTTTTCCTTGGCTTTTTCAAGCTGGGCAGTTCTTTTCTGCACCTGCTGTTCAAGGTCCTGGGAATACTGTGACAATTTTTCCTTGGCAATCTGCAGATCCTTCTGAGCCCGGTTTTTTTCTGTAACATCAACGCTTACAGCCATGGTTCTCACTATATTGCCTGCTTCATCCCTGACTCCATAGCATGACAGCAGTATATCCATTGTTTCACCGTTTTTTTTTATATAGGTGTATGGAATGTTTCTGCAATAGCCTGTATTGAAAAATTCGGGAAAAACAGTATTAAGGGCATATTCTCTTGATTCAGGAGTAAAGAAACTGATAAGAGGCTTGCCTATGACCTCGGAACGCTGATATCCCATAACCTCCACC
>CAYOYY010000013.1:0-62554 GCA_964408295.1 uncultured Desulfobacula sp.
AACATGAATCCCATCTGCAATATCCCTGCTGTCAGGCGCTTGATGATATGGCGTTTTTTAAAATGCCCCATTTCATGGGCAAGTATGGCAACAAGCTCATCCTGATTATGATTGTTAATCAGGGTATCAAACAGGACAATTCGTTTGTTTCTGCCAAATCCTGTAAAAAAGGCGTTTGATTTTGTGCTTCGTTTTGATCCATCCATGACAAATATATTGGATAATGAAAAATCAATTGATCTGGCATATGAGATTATCGCATCTTTTAAAGGCCCTGGTTCAAGTGGAGTGAATTTATTGAATAAAGGCATGATCCATGTGGGTACGATATATTGTACTGCCAGAAGAAATACAGCGCAGACCACCCAGCAGATCAGCCAGGCAGAAGTTTCAAAAGACTGCAATACCCATAAAATCACAGATAATAATATACTGCCCAGTATGATGGACAATGTAAGTGATTTTATGAGATCGGCAATAAAGATACCTGCGTTTGTTTTATTGAATCCGAATTTCTCTTCAATGACAAAGGTGGAATAGATATTAAAGGGAATGGATATGATAAATTTCATTCCCAGAAGAATCCCGGTAAAAACAAGGCCTGAAACAATTGGTGACAAACTCAATGATCTTACAAAATCATCCACCATCCTGAAGCCTCCGGAGAACCAGAATGCAATGAGAATAAAAAGATCTGTCGTGGAGGTGATAAATTCAAATTTTGTGTTTGCTTTCAGATAATCCTGAGATGCTTTATATCGGGCGGCATCATAATGTTCCTGGAATTCTTCCGGAAGTGGCTGGTCAAGATTGGTGAGGTTAAGAAAATCTGCAATTTTATCAAGAAAATAACTGCCTGTCAGAGTAATCAGAATAATGAGTGTGACAGCGTGTTCTGAAAAATGCATTTCAAACCATAAGAGGTTCAGGAGTTAATCATATCTCTTAGTTTGCCGGAGCATTTAAATGTGACAACACGTCTGGCAGGTAAAATCATTTCTTCGTCAGTAGCCGGGTTTCTGCCTTTTCTTGCTTTTTTTTCATTAACACAGAATTTACCGAATCCACTTATCATTATATCTTCGCCATTCTCAATGGTCTGTTTGATGATTTCAAGCAGCTCCTCCATGATTTCATAGGTTTCGGTTCGCGATAAATTGAGTTTATTCTGTATTTTTTCTGCAATAATTGTTTTGGTTAATGCCATAAATTTGACTCCTGCAAGTGAAATTGAAGTTTTTAAAATTATTTTTTCAAAATTTTTGCTAAAATACTTTATTATCAGGGTATTTGTCAAGGAACTTTGATTCTGTGTCTGGTGCAGAGTGTTTGGGATTGTTAATTTAAGCTTTGTCTGCTATTTAATTGAATGAAATGAGTTTGTTTTAAGTTATGGAGAATAAATAATGATAAATGCACTTACTGCACTGGATGGAAGATATGCAGGTCTGACTGCAGACCTTGCTGATATTTTTTCTGAATATGGATTAATAAGACATCGGGTTTTTGTTGAAATTGAATGGGTTAAGTTTATTTTGAATGAACTGGCCCCTGAGAAGTGTACCAGAGAAGATATTGCAAAGCTCAATGATATTGTTTGTAAGTTTTCTGAGGATGATGCCTTGCGCGTAAAGGCAATTGAGAAACAGACCAATCATGATGTAAAGGCAGTGGAATATTTTATCAAAGAAAAACTTGAAACATGCGGTCTTTCTGCTGTGCGCGAGTGGGTTCATTTTGCCTGCACCTCTGATGATATTAACAATACCAGCTATGCACTGATGTTGAAAGAGGGCAGGCAGGCTGTTGTTGATCTGCTTGATGAACTTGTGTCGGTGCTGGAACAAAAAGCACTTGAATACAGGGCCGTACCGATGATGTCCCGTACCCACGGTCAGCCTGCAAGTCCCACAACCACAGGCAAGGAATTTGTTAATTTTGCCTGGCGCGTCTCTCAGGAAACACAGCTTCTTAAGCAGGCAGGTATCCAGGCGAAAATCAATGGAGCAACCGGTAATTACAATGCCCATTATTTTGTATATCCCGAAATTGACTGGATTGATGTATCACGCAGATTTATTGCAGACTGTCTGGGGCTTGAGCCTGTATTTTTCACCACACAGGTGAACCCGAACCATTCTCTTGCATTTGTTCTGCATGCCATGGTGCGGCTGGCAGCCATTGTTATTGATCTGGACCGGGATATGTGGGGATACATAAGTCTTGGGTATTTCAAGCAGAGAATAAAGGAAGGGGAAACAGGCTCTTCCACCATGCCCCATAAGGTCAATCCCATTGATTTTGAAAACAGTGAGGGCAATATGGGAATGGCTATATCTCTTATGGAGCACATGAGTGTTAAACTGCAGAAATCCAGATTTCAAAGAGACCTTACCGACAGTACTGTACTCAGGAGCCTGGGAGCTGTTTTCGGCTATTTTGTCATTGGCATAAAAAATACCCTGAAGGGTCTGTCCAAGGTGGATCTTGACGAACAGACAATTCAGGCTGACCTTGATAATAATCAGGAGTTGCTTGCAGAACCTTTTCAGACAGCCATGAGGGTTTTTGGTGAGGATAATCCTTATGAACGTCTCAAGGAATTGACACGGGGCCATAAGACAAGCAAACAGGATCTGGAAAAATTTGCGGACAGTCTTGAAAAAACACCGCAGGAATTCAAGGACAAGATGAAAAAACTGACACCCGCAGCTTACACGGGCATGGCACAGGAACTGATTGATTTTTATTTTGCAGGCAAGAAATAACTGGAAAAGTGTATTGACATAGCTTGCTGGTAATAAAATACACCGCTGGTTATTTATAATTCCATTCAATGTTTCCATTTGTCCGGGTTATCTTTATTACTGGTTTGTTTTGGTTCCATTTTGCACTTGTATTGTCATATTTTTTGTTGTTCATCTGAATGAAAAAATTCGATTCAGCTTTATTAGCAGGCGCTTTGGGGTTTTTTTCATATATGAAATGAGATGGCAGGAAATTTGCATAATAAAATTTCAATGAATCTGATTAAAGCAATTGAGCTTAACTTTGTTTAATTAATCAAGGAGCAAAAAATTATGATTGTTGGAATTTTAAAGGAAATCAAACCCCAGGAAAATCGTGTGTGCATGACTCCTTCCGGAGTCGATATGATGAAGGCTCATGGTCATAAGGTCTTTGTTGAAAAAAATGCAGGACTTGGATCCGGTTTTGATGATGCCCAGTATCTTGATGCAGGGGCACAGATTCTTGATACCCCTGAGGAAATTTATAAGGTTTCTGATATGGTTATGCATGTCAAGGAACCTCAGCCATCTGAATTTGCTTATATCAGAGAAGGACAGATAGTATTCACATATCTTCATCTTGCAGCTGATAAGGATCTTACACAGGCTCTTTTAAAAACAGGGTCCACCGGTATTGCCTATGAAACAATTGAAGACGATAAAGGAGGCCTGCCATTGCTTGCTCCCATGAGTGAGGTGGCAGGACGGCTTGCAGCGCAGCAGGGTGCAAAATATCTTGAAAAGCCCTTTGGCGGACGGGGTGTGCTCCTTGGAGGGGTCACAGGAACCCAGCGTGCCAATGTTCTGGTGATTGGCGGAGGGGTTGTAGGTACACAGGCTGCAGAAGTTGCCTGCGGCATGGGGGCTGATGTTACTATTCTTGACATGAATATTGACAGACTTCGTTATCTTTCTGAAATAATGCCTGCAAACTGTCAGGCCCTTATGTCATCTCCATCCCTTATAAAGGAACTCGTCAAAACATCTGATCTTGTTATCGGAGCTGTGCTGGTAGCAGGAGCCAAAGCTCCCAAGCTGATTACAAGGGATATGCTTGCAACCATGAAAAAGGGCGCTGTAATTGTTGATGTGGCAATTGATCAGGGAGGGTGTTTTGAAACTTCACATCCTACCACCCACAATGACCCTGTATATGAAATTGATGGTGTGATTCACTATTGTGTTGCAAATATGCCGGGAGCTGTTCCTTTGACTTCAACAATGGCATTGACAAATGCCACTCTTCCATATGCAATTAAAATAGCTGATATGGGCTGGAAAGCTGCATGCCGGGATAAGGGATTTGCAAAAGGGATCAATTATGTCGGAAATGAACTTGTATGCAAGCCTGTGGCTGAGGCATTCGGGTTTGACTATACTCCTCTTGACTCTCTCATCTGAATAACGAATCACAGAGGTGTAATGAATAATCTTGCACCTCTGTGCATCTCAGATACCCTGACTCAGGCTGTTTCGCCCTGGGTACTTAAATTGAAACTGTTTATATACCAGGGAGCTGATTTGTACTGCAGTCTGCTTAATCCCTTGGTTTCAAGGGAAGCTATGGCAAGCTGAAGAGTGTGATAATCTATTTCAACATCACCCCATCCAAGATATTTCAGTCTCTGGTTCGCCTGACAATGGGATATATCCGGGCTGATAAGGCAGGCATTTGCCAGGCTTCTGATAAAACCGGGAATTAACGATGCTTCAACCCCGTTTTCAATCAGCTTATGAATCAGCTTTTTATCAATCATAGTTGCCATGGCATAATTCCACTTAAATTGTTTTATCCAGGAAATCAGAGAATTCTTTCTTGAAAATTACTATTGTACAGATATAGTATTCACTGAGCCTTAGATAGTCAATCCCGGTTAAACACGATCATTTTTTGCAATGAATGATTGATCGCTGGTAAAATCTTGATCTTGTTGTCATATAATTTTTGTATAAAGTGCTAAGCTTCATAATGCTCCTGTTTTTGTCATATTGCTTTTATTTGCTTTGAAAAAACTTGTGAACCCCTTTTTCCGGCAGGGTTTGCTCAATTGAATAAAATATGTTTAATTGTAATATTTGAATTTATTTTATTCAGGAGGATAATAAATGCAGCATGAATTAACTCAGAAAGAGGGCGATTTGTTGCTGAAACTGGCACGCACGATTATCATGCACAGGTTTGATAATTGTGAGGATAAGCTTTCAGCCCTGAGATTAAAAGCCTCTGAAAAGCTTTTGGAACAAAGAAGGGCAAGTTTTGTCACTTTACACAGGGCCGGACAGTTGAGAGGCTGCATAGGAAATCTTGACCCTGTAAAAACCATATGGGAAGGTGTGAAAGATAATGCAGAACATGCAGCATTTAATGATACAAGATTTGCACCTGTGAGTCGTGAAGAGCTTGATGAGATACTTGTCGAGATCAGTATTTTATCATTGCCTGTAAAATTTGAATATTCTGATGCTCAGGCCCTGATTGCCGGCCTTCAGCCCGGGGTGGACGGGGTGATTCTCCAGAAAGATTACTCCAGGGCAACATTTTTGCCTCAGGTATGGGAACAATTGCCGGAACCTGAACAATTTTTGACACATCTTTGCCTGAAAGCCGGGCTGTCAGCCAATGAATGGCAGTCAGGCAACCTGAGCGTTTTTACCTATCAGGTACAGATGTTTGAGGAAAATTTTTGAAAAATAAGGAGTGCTTATGCCGGTTGATTCTGATCTGTTAAAAGTGATTTCCAGGATAAATGATCTTGATGAGCTGAATTCTTTTTTTCAGGAAATTTTCACTCCTGCAGAGCTTGAAGATATTTCTTTGCGGTGGAAACTGCTTAAGGACCTTCACAAAGGTATTGCACAGAGAAAAATTGCACAGAAATACGGTATAAGTCTGTGCAAAATTACAAGAGGATCAAAAATTCTAAAAGACAAAAAATCCATTATTGGCCAAATTCTGGACTCAGGATCAAAGTGATATGAGTTTCAGGGCAAGCTTTGACCATAATTCAAGATTAAACCTGTGAAGATTTTTGGTCTGTTCCCACCTGAACCGGAATAATTCAGATCCTGGTTTAAATTGTTCAGGAGAATCTGTAAGAATTCTGAACACAGCACCAAGATGAACTTTTCCTACTTCTGTCACATCTTCGCTTATAATCCCGGAAAAATGCGAGGCTTCATTGTCCGGCCTTAGTTCAAGCTCTTCATTCAGTTCTCTTTGCATCCCGGCCATCAATACAGTCTGAAATGAGTCATTCATTCCTGCTAAATCACAGGGGTTTATATGCCCTCCGATTCCTACAGACCACAGGTCATGCAATCTTTTTTCACTGCCTTTTCTATTGTAAATGGCAGTTTTTTCAAGATCATGTGTCTGAATGACTATATATGGAATAATCTGTTTATGGGATATGTCATTTTCAGCCTGCTGCCTGTCCATAAACCTGAATCCTGCTTTTGAACAGGTTCTGATGAATGAGTCAATATCAATCGGAACTATGCTTGTTTCCTGTCTCCATGAGGCAGGCAGATCTGGTTTATAAATACATAATACTTTTTCTTTTTTCATATCGGTATCTGTCCTTGTATAAGAAATCACCAGCATATCTATCATATATGTGATGAAAATAGAACCTTGGGATCCATTTCATACAAATTTAATTTAACGGTATCTCCACAGGGTTTTGAATATTTATATGCGTTAATCCTGAATCTGATCTGGTTTATATGGAGAAATTTCAGGGTATATGATATTAAAAAAAATTATCAACTCAGATATGGGGTGCTTATGTTATTTTTGAACAAAAAATCAATTTCAGAGATTGACAAAGATATTATACAGGATGCAGTAAAGGAAGCTTATCGTCTTGTTCTGTCCGCAGATTATAATATGCCTGACAGAACTCATGCACCTGACGGAGAAAACACTGTTTTATTCATGCCGTGTTTTGAAAAACAGTTTTTCGGGGTAAAGCTTGTATGGGTTTTTCCCAAAGCCCCCCAGCAGGGATATCCTGCTGTAAACGGCATTATGGTGCTTTCTGATAATATTACAGGGCAGCCGCTTGCCATCATGGACGGAGCTGCTCTTACTGCTCAGAGAACCGGAGCCGTGGGAGGCCTGGCAATTGATATGCTCAGTTCAGATTCTGTAAATAGTGCAGGTATTTTCGGGGCAGGGGTGCAGGGATTCCATCAGGGCCTGTATCTTTTGCACAACCGCAGCATTGATGTCCTTTATATCCATGACCTGAATCGTAAATCAGCTGAAAAAATGGCTGGAAATTTAAGCCGTGAATTTAAAGATGTTGATTGTATAATTGCAGACAGCCCTGAACAGGTCATAAAAAACTGTGAGATAATTATTGCAGCCACAACATCTTCAACTCCCTTGTTTGAAATCAGCAAGGACGATGCTGAAGGCAGACTTTTTATTTCCATTGGCTCTTTCAGACCTGATATGCAGGAATTCCCTGATACTGTAACTGCAAATGCAGATGAAATATTTGTGGATACTATGTTTGCTGCTGAGGAATCCGGCGATATTGCAGGCCCTGTTAAGAGAAATATCATTAAAAGTACCATGATTAAAGAGTTTGCAGGACTGATAGATAAAAACAACAGCTTCAGCGGTAAAACTGTTTTTTTTAAGACAGTGGGTATGGCTCTGTTTGACCTAAGTGTTGCATGCTCTATTTATAAAATGGCATTAAAAGATGGTATAGGTCAGTCAGTTGAATTTTAATACAGAAAGGTGAAAAAAGATGGAGCGGGAAACGGGATTTGAACCCGCGACTTCGACCTTGGCAAGGTCGCACTCTACCACTGAGTTATTCCCGCTCAGCAAAAAGTTGGCCTTTTTTACTTCAAATTTAAGGTTTTGTCAAGGGAACTTTTGGATACCATGGAAAGAAAAAAAATACTGGTTACAGGCGGAGGCGGGTTTCTCGGCAAGGCCATTGTTAAAAAACTTATTTGTCTGAATATGGATGTTACTTCTTTTTCAAGGCACTTTCACCCAGAACTTGAAAAAATGGGGGTAAACCAGATCAAAGGAGATCTTGGTGATAAAAATATTGTAATCAAAGCCTGTAAAAATATGGATGCTGTATTTCATGTTGCTGCAAAGCCGGGTATCTGGGGGCCGTATGAAGAATTTTTCAGGGTCAATGTAACAGGAACCCGCAATATCATTGATGCCTGTTTTGAAAATAAGGTGGTTCAATTGATTTATACGAGCTCACCAAGTGTGATATTTGATGATAATGACATGGAAAATGTGGATGAAACAGTCCCGTATCCCAAGAAGTATCTTGCTGCATATCCTGAGACCAAGGCTATTGCAGAAAAGGCAGTTATATCTGCTGCTGCCAGGGGACTTTGCACCATCATTATCCGGCCTCACCTGATATGGGGGCCGGAGGATAACCATCTTGTGCCGGGCATTATTTCCAGGGCAGGCAGATTGAAAATGATAGGGCCGTCAGACGATCTTGTGGATACAATTTACGTTGACAATGCAGCCCATGCCCATGTTCTTGCTTTTGAAAAACTTGTACAGAATCCGTCTTTGTCAGGTAATGTTTATTTTGTCAGCCAGGATGAACCTGTATCAAAATGGGAGATGGCAAACGCTTTTCTGGCTGCTGCCGGGCTGCCCGGGATCAAAGGACATGTTTCAGGAAAAACCGCTTATATTGCAGGGATGATTTTTGAGTTCATATACAGGGTGTTCAGGATCAGAAAAGAACCTCCAATGACGCGGTTTGCCGCAAGAGAGCTTGCCACATCCCATTGGTTCAATATTTCAAAAATAAAGTCCGATCTGGGTTATAAACCTGAAATATCCACACAGGAAGGGCTTTTAAGGCTAAAACAATGGTTGTCACAGACAGGATGAAACTTATGATAAAATATTTTCAAAAACCGGGTGTATTGCGAAATGCCAAAATACTGAAAGTAATATTTTTTGCAGTAAGGGGGTTTAAGGAAGACAGATGCGACCTGAGAGCCTCTTCCCTTACTCTTTTTACTCTTTTGTCAATAGTTCCTGTTATGGCCATGGCCTTTGGCATTGCCAAGGGGTTTGGATTTCAGGAATTTCTTGAAAAAAGGATTCTTGACATATTTGCAGGTCAGGAGGAAGTGATTCAGAGGGTACTGGCATTTTCAGGGAATCTGCTGGAAAAGACCAAAGGCGGGTTAATGGCTGTTCTGGGTATTATCCTGCTGTTTTATGCGCTTATAAGACTTGTGGGGCATATTGAAAATGCATTCAACAGGATTTTCTGGATAAAAAAAGACAGGGACCTTATCCGTAAGTTCACAGATTATATTGCCATCTCAATAACTGCAGGAATCCTTGTAATTTTTTCAAGCAGTGCCAATATATTTGTCACAGCATATCTTGCAAAATTTTTAACCCATCTGAACCTTCCGGCAAATATTGAAAAACTGATTTCCATTGGATTTAATATTTTCCCTTTTCTTCCAATATGGATTTTGTTTATCTTTTTTTATCTGTTTGTACCGAACCGCAGAATTGATATCAAGGCTGCACTTGCAGGCGGCATGATTGCAGGCAGTATTTTTCAGATTATCCAGATGGCATACCTTGAATTTCAGGTTGGGGTATCCAACTATAATGCGATTTATGGAAGTTTCGCAGCCCTGCCGCTTTTTCTGATCTGGCTGCAGACTTCATGGGCTGTTGTGCTTTTTGGGGCTGAAATTGCCTTTTCATGGGAAAATACAGAAGCTCTTGAAACACGGGATATAGAGTATGGCAATATCAGTATCAGGACAAGAAAACTCATCCTTTTACATCTTGTACATTCCTGTGTAAAAAACTTTGCCGCTGGCAATCCAGCTGCATCTGATGCTGATCTGGCAGCAGGAATAAAACTTCCATTGAAAATTGTAAAGTTGTTGTTGGCCAAGCTCGTTGAAAGCGGAGTGCTGGTCGAAGTCGCGGCCGGTGATGATGCCCCCTGTTTTGTTCCTGCCCGCGACATTGAAACCATGTCCATATATGATGTATTGTATAAATTTGAAAACAGGGGAAATGAGCTCACAGAAGTTAGCAAAACTTCGGAATTTGAAATTTTTGAAAAAAGCCTTGGACACTTTGACAGGGCATGCAGGCAGTGTCCCGGTGAAAGGATTTTAAAGGATATTTAAACACCAAATCAGGATTCTGTTGTGATTTTGAAGAATTCTTTGATTTCGTTTTCTTTTTTTCTTAATTGTTCTATTGTCAGTTTCAGTACAGGCTGGCTGACTCCGATTTTTTTAGGTGAATTCTTAATTGTCACAGGCACAGGATTCCCGCTGTGTCCTATTCCTGCTTTCTGTGTCAGATAGTCTGCAAGGTTGATAATCAATGACTGATGTCTGAATTTAACTGGTGCAGATTCAGGGTGATGATGAAACCTGCACGGAAGCATAATTGACTGTGGAAAATTCCATCTTTTCATTAAAAGGGCTGAAAGTACGGCATGATCAAGCTTGAACACTGCATTTTCAGCAAAATATAAAGGTCTTTTTCTGTCGATGGCCACCTGCCGGACTTTTCTGTATTCATCTCTGAAATAAATAGAAAATACCACCTTGCCCATATCATGGAGAAGACCTGGTATGAAAATTTTATTTGCAATGCCCGGATTGGTTCTTTTGGCAAGTTCCTTTGAAACTGTGGCCACACCAATGCCGTGTATCCACAATGCTTTCATATCAAGGCTCAATCCTGATTTATCAGTAAATGAGGATAAAATACCCATACCCAGGGCAATTCCTATGATTTCGTCAAAACCTATGACAGTTATGGCTCTTTTAATAGTTTCAACCTTTGTTTTCTGGGCATAATAGATTGAATTGGCAAGTTTCAGCAGCTTGTTGGTCATTCCCTGGTCATAGGATATAACATCTGCAAGTTCCTGTGTTGTTGTGTTTTGATCGGAAGCAACACTTATTATTCTGTCAACCACAACAGGCAGAGTGGGAAGGTCACTGTCTCTTTTCTGGACCATCTTCAGAATTTCAGTTTTAATTTCCATTTATCCTTCCCTGAAACGGCTAAATAAAATTTTAATGAAATCTGTCAATGTGTATACTGCCTCTTAACTGCATTTCGTCAAATTTTTTTCTCAGATAGCGTTTGAAAATATTGCGCGTAAGCGGCCATAAAAGCAGCAGGCCTGAAATATCAGTTATAAGTCCCGGGGTAATAAGCAGGACCCCTGCTATGAAAATGATGGCAGCATCAATGAGTTCTTCTGCCGGCATTATGCCCTGCTGCATGTTCGCCCTGAATCTTAACATGGTATTCATGCCTTCAAGTCTTGCAAGCCAGGCGCCTGCAAATCCGGTTAAAAGCACCAGCAGAATGGTGTTGAATCCGCCGATGACAGTTCCGATCTTAATTAAGATATAAAGTTCAATTATGGGTATCAGTGTAAAACCGAAAAATAATTTTAACAACATAAATTTTTAGCTCCTTAAATATTTTTAACAGATATAAACATAATGGGCACCATGTGTTTGTCAAGAAATTTGCCTTTTTCTGCCCATGAAGAATATGAGAATCCCTGCCAGAATCATGGCAGAACATAAAATCTGGCCCATTGTAAATTCATGCCATACAAAATTGAGCTGTTCATCTGGTTTGCGCACAAATTCTATCATGAAGCGCATGATACCGTATCCTGCAAGATATAGACTGAACATGAGATTTCTGAACCGCCTGTTTTTTCTTATTGACCATAAAATACAGAAAAGTACGATACCTTCAAAAAGAGCTTCATAAAGCTGTGACGGATGCCGGAGCCTGTGAGTGGGATCAGATGGAAAATACATTCCCCACGGCATACTGGTAACCCGCCCGTAAAGTTCTCCGTTAAAAAAATTGCCAAGCCTTCCAAATGTGTATCCAAGCGGTATGGCAGGGCAGATGAAATCTGAAAATTCCCAGATACTGATATTGTTTTTCCTGCAGAAAAAATACACTGCAACTGCCACTCCCATAAGCCCGCCATGATATGACATGCCTGAAATACCCGTGAATGTAAAGCCATTGGAAAAATCAAATGGCATGAAAATTTTTGCAGGGTGCAGTCTGTAATATGGAAAATCATAAAAAAGCACGTATCCGATCCGTCCTCCTGCCATAACACCGACAGCAGCCCATATGATAAAATCATCAAGAAGATTTTTTTTTATGGTGAAATTTTCATTTTTAAGGCGATATTGAAGCAGCAGATATATAACAATAAATGCAACCAGGTACATGAGACTGTAGTAACGGATCCCAAACCCTTTTATTTCAAAAAGATAGGGGCTGATTCTGTATGGTAGATACTGCCACTGCATCATAAAGGCCCTGGTGGTATTTTATTAAAAATTATCATTATGGATTCTTGCGATTATTTCTTTTAATAATTTTGCTGCAGCCATGGCAGTCATGGAAAAAATATCTCTTTCAGGATTATATTCAACAATATCGGCACCAATCAGCCTGCCTTTAAATTTGTGGATGATATCAATTACATGGCGGGTTGTCATCCCTCCTGGTTCATGGTGGGAAACTCCGGGAGCAAAGCCTGGATCCAGGCAGTCCAGATCAAGTGACAGATATACAGGGCCTTGAAATTCAAATCTTGCGGGCCATGATCCCATGTCTTTCATTTCCATTACCTCTACCCCGAATTTTGCGGCCTGGTCGCGCTGATGTCCAGTCATTGTTCTTATACCGGCCTGGACAAGCCTGATATTCCATTTTTGTTCCATTATTCTGGCAAAAGGGCAGGCATGGGAAAGACGATTTCCATCAAGGCTGTCATAAAGATCTGGATGTGCATCAAGATGCAAAATATTGATATGATCGTATTGTGCAGCATGGGCTTTTATAATGGGAAAACTTATGGAATGATCTCCTCCAAGACAGATGAGATGAAAATTTTTATTAATTTTGTCTTTTACAGATTTTAAGATTGTCTGAAAGGCATCTTTGCTGTTTTTGAAATCAATGTCCCCGAAATCATACATATTATCAAGATTTTCAAGGTTCAGTCCGGTTTCAGTCCACAGGTTTGAAGAGCTTGAAAAATAGGCCTCCCTGATTCTGGCAGGAGCCAGGGCAGGGCCTTTTCTGAATGAAGAATTTTCATCAAACGGTATCCCGATCAGTCCTATGCCTGAATTCTGTGGTTTATCCTGTGATTTCAATTCTGGTTCCTTTTGTCCATATATTTTTCCTGATATCCTTTCTTTTAACAGACCTTGTGATGATATCAAGAAAAGAGTTTCTTGGAATCTCAACAGCTCCCATGGTAATCAGATGGCTGCTGGTCACCTGGCAGTCGATCAGGTCAAATCCATTTGTCTCAAGATAATTTGCCAGTGCAACAAGAGCAATTTTTGAGGCATCCTTTTCAAGGGAAAACATGGATTCACCAAAAAAAGATCCTCCAAGACAGATTCCGTAAAGGCCGCCTGCGAGCCTGCCGTTATTGTAGGTTTCAATTGAATGGGCATATCCAAGATTATGCAGGTTTGTATATGCATCTATCATTTCCTGTACAAGCCAGGTTCCCTCGTTTTTATTTTTTCTGGGCCTGGCACAGGCAAGGATAACCTGTTCAAAACAGGTATTTATCCTGACCTCAAAAAAATTTTTTTTTATTTTTTTATTAAGGCTTCTTGAAACATGAACAGAATCGGGAAAAAGCACAAGTCTTGGATCAGGAGACCACCATAAAAAAGGCTCATCTTTTGAAAACCAGGGGAAGATCCCCTTTTCATAGGCCAGGATCAGCCTTTTTGCAGACAGATCCCCTCCTATGCATAAAAGTCCATCCGGCCTGGCAAACCAGGCCGGAGGAAAATCGAGCTGATCTGATAATCTGAAAACAGGCATTCAGCTTTTAAAAGTAAAATTCAGCCTGTTGTTACGGAGACCTATAAATATTTTCCCGCCCTTTTCCAGCTTGCCGAAAAGTATTTCATCGGTGAGTTTATCCTTTATCCTGGTCTGGATAATCCTTGCAAGGGGTCTTGCACCAAATTTAGGATCATAGCCTTCAGAGGCAAGAAAGGATCTTGCCTTGGCAGAATAATTGAGAGAAATATTTTTTGTCTTGAGCATGTTTTTGAGCTCAGCCATATTTTTGTCAACAATCATTTCCATTACCTTGGAGGACAGATGATTGAATTTCACAATTCCATCAAGACGATTTCTGAATTCCGGGCTGAATGTCCGCTCCACAGCTTTTAAACTGCCTGAATCAACATTTGCATTCTGGGATCCAAAGCCAATTGAATTGGCATTCATTTCCCTTGCTCCTGCATTTGAAGTCATTATAATAATTACATTTCTGAAATCAGCTGACTTGCCGTTGTTGTCAGTTAATGTTGCGTAATCCATGACCTGCAGAAGAATATTGTAAAGATCCATGTGGGCTTTTTCTATCTCGTCCAGCAGAAGCACGCAATGGGGATGTTTTCTTATCCCGTCTGTCAATATGCCGCCCTGATCAAAACCCACATATCCGGGAGGTGCGCCTATGAGCCTTGAAATGGAGTGTTTTTCCATGTATTCGCTCATGTCAAACCTTAAAAATTCGATCCCGAGATGATGTGCAAGCTGTTTTGCGACTTCTGTCTTGCCCACGCCTGTCGGGCCCATGAAAAGAAAGGAGCCTATGGGACGGTCAGGAGCAGCAAGGCCTGCACGTGAACGCTTGATTGCTGTGGTAAGAGTATGGATGGCATCATCCTGTCCAAAAATTACCTTGAACAGTTTTCTGGGCAGGGATTCAAGGTTTGCCTTGTCAGTGGAAGTTACGCTTGTAACAGGAACCTTGGCAATTTTAGCGACAATTTTTTCAATATCCCCCGGCTTTACTGTTTTTCTTCTGCCGTTTCCCTTGAGTCTCAGGTATGCGCCTGTTTCATCTATTACATCAATGGCCTTGTCCGGCAGATACCGGTCATTTATATATTTATCTGACAGATATGCGGCAGCTTCAATTGTTTCGGCTGAGTATTTCAGACCGTGATGTTCCTCATATAATGGCTTGAGTCCTTCCAGAATTCTGGTTGCCTCTTCAAGGGAAGGCTCTGAAACCTCAATTTTTTCAAAGCGCCTGGAAAACGCACGGTCTTTTTCAAAATGATTTTTATATTCTTCATATGTTGTGGTGCCTATGCATTTGATTTCACCGGATGAAAGGGCAGGCTTCAGGATGTTGGATGCATCCATGGACCCGGATGTAGTGGCTCCTGCACCTACAACAGTATGTATCTCGTCGATGATCAATAATGCATTTTTTTTTGCTTTAAGGGAATCTATCACATCCTTGAGCCGCTGTTCAAAATCACCTCTGTATTTTGTCCCTGCCAGCAAAGCCCCCATATCAAGGGAAAACAATTCACAATCTTCAAGCAGGTCAGGCACATCCTTATCAGTTATTTTAAGGGCAAGACCTTCTGCAATGGCTGTTTTTCCAACTCCTGGATCTCCCACAAGAATTGGATTGTTTTTTCTTCTGCGGCAGAGCACCTGCATTACCCTGTCCATTTCATCAGCCCTGCCTATAAGCGGGTCTATTTTTTTGTCCAGGGCCTTTTGTATTAGATTTGTCGTGAAAAGCTCCAGAGGGTCTTTTTTCTTCTGGGGCTTGGATTTCATGTCAGAGTGCCTGAAAGCCTTTTTTGCCGGATCTGATGATGCACTGGCCTTTTTTGCAGGCTCAGTATTATGTGAAATATATCTTAGGACATCAAGGCGTGTAATCCCTTCTGATTCAAGATAAAAGTCAGCATGGGAATCCTTTTCCTGAAAAATTGAGGCAAGAATATCCCCAAGGTTGACTTCATTCTTTTCAGCAGACCTTGCCTGGTTTATGGCCCGCTGTATCATCCTCTGAAATCCTATGGTCTGCTGGAGTACATATTCTTCCTTGGTATCTATTTTGGTTAATTTCTCATCAAAGAATTTTTCCAGTTCTTCCTTGATCTGTTCTGGATTTCCACCACATTGTTCTATGGTCTGGGCTCCGGATTCATGGTTAAGGATTGCATAAAGAACGTGTTCCACGCATACATACTCATGCCGTCTTCTTTTTGCCTCCCGTACGGCAAAACCGAGAGCTGTACTGAGTTCTTTGCTTATCATACCACTTACTCCTTTTCCATTGTACTTTTTAAAGGAAAGCCTTTCCCGGCTGCCAGGTTATGCACTGTCTCCACCTTGGTCTCTGCTATCTGCCTTGGATAAATACCGCATATTTCTTTTCCCTTATTATGTACATTAAGCATTATTTGCGTTGCTTTTTCAAGTGATTTCCCAAAAACTGTAATAAGAATCTCAACAACAAATTCCATGGTAGTATAATCGTCATTGTGAAGAATGACTTTATACATGGGGGGATGGTCCTTTCTGGTTCTGGATGAAACAGATTGTTTTGTTTTGGAATCAGTTGAGGTCATGATCCTTGTCCTCCTCCTATTTTCCGCAGCATTTCTTGTATTTCTTACCGCTTCCGCACGGGCAGGGGTCATTCCGTTTGATTTTTTTGCTGGACCGCCTGACAGGCTGCTTTATGCCTGAATTGTCTGAATGGGAAAAAGTCAGGTCCTGCTGTTCTTTTGCCCTCATCTCTTCCATCTGCGGTGGGGTTGTGATCCTGAGCTTGAAAAGAATTTCAACAACTTCCTCCTTGATACGTTCCATCAGCTCGTGGAACATTTCAAAGCCTTCTTTTTTGTAAATCTGGAGCGGATCCTGCTGTGCATATCCTCTGAGGCCTATACCTTCCTTGAGGTGGTCCATTGCAAGAAGATGTTCTTTCCATCTGCTGTCAACTGTCTGGAGAATAAGATGGTGTTCTATCTGCCTTAAGATTTCAGGGCCTATATTTTCTTCTCTCTGGTCATACAGATCACTTAATTGTCTGAAAATATATTCAGATAATTTTTCAGAATCATAATTGGCTTCAACAGCAGATGTCAGATCAATTTTGAAATCAAACAATTGCAGGATGCGGTTTTTAATGCCATCAAGATCCCATTGCCTGATGGGTGCCTTTTCCACGGCAAATTCTTCCACAATACCATATACCTTGTCCTCAATCATATCGAGCACAACAGGTTTGAGGTTGTCTTCAAGAAGAGCCTGGCGTCTCTGCCTGTAGATGATTTCCCTCTGCTGGTTCATTACATCATCATATTCCAGAAGATGTTTCCTGATTTCAAAATTATGGCCTTCAACCTTTGACTGGGCATTTTCTATGGCCTTGCTTATGAGAGGGTGTTCTATATGCTCTCCTTCTTCAATGCCAAGCTTGTTCATTACAGCCTGGATTCTGTCTCCTCCGAAGATTCTTAAAATGTCATCTTCCAGGGAAAGGTAGAATCTTGATGAACCAGGGTCTCCCTGACGGCCTGCACGGCCCCGCAGCTGATTATCGATACGCCTTGACTCGTGGCGTGAAGTACCCAGGATATGCAGGCCTCCAAGCTCTTTTACACCTTCTCCCAGAACAATATCAGTACCGCGTCCTGCCATGTTGGTGGATATGGTGACAGCGCCTTTCTGCCCGGCATTTGCAACAATTTCGGCTTCAGCCTTATGATGCTTTGCATTTAAAACATTGTGCTTGATCCCTTTTTTCTTCAGTTTCCTGCTAAGATCCTCTGAAACATCAATCGATATGGTACCTACAAGCACTGGCTGCCCCTTTTTTGACAATCGTATGATTTCCTTTATGGCTGCGTCATATTTTTCCTTCTGGGTTTTATAGATAAGGTCGGGATAGTCCTTTCTGATCATTTTTCTATGGGTCGGAATCACAAGTACATCAAGATCATAGATTTTTTTGAACTCAGGGGCTTCAGTTTCAGCAGTACCTGTCATGCCTGACAGTTTTTCATACATTCTGAAATAATTCTGAAATGTGATTGAGGCAAGGGTCTGGTTCTCATTTTCAATCTTGACATTTTCCTTTGCCTCCAGGGCCTGATGCAGCCCTTCACTGAATCTTCTGCCCTCCATGAGGCGCCCTGTGAATTCATCAACAATGATTACCTGATTGTTTTTGACAATATAATCAGTATCCCGTTTGAAAAGCGTGTGTGCCTTTAATGCCTGGTTGAGATGATGAAGAATCTCAATATTTGCAGGATCATACAAATTATCAACCTTGAGCATTTTTTCGCCCTTGGCAATTCCGTCTTCAGTCAGGGAAACAGTTTTGGATTCCTCGTCAATTGTATAATCAATGTCTTTTTTAAATGCCGGAATAATGCTGTTGACATGGGTATAGAAATGGGTGGATTTTTCACCAGGGCCGGAAATTATCAGAGGAGTCCTGGCCTCATCAATGAGTATGCTGTCAACCTCGTCCACTATGGCAAAATTAAGTTCGCGCTGCGCAAGGGATTCCTTGTCAAATTTCATGTTGTCCCTAAGATAGTCAAACCCGAACTCATTGTTTGTGCCATAGGTTATGTCAGCTGCATAGGCAATTTTTCTTTCATGGTCATCCATGTCATGCAGGATTGTGCCGACACTTAAGCCTAAAAATTCATAAACCTGTCCCATCCATTCAGCATCACGCTTGGCAAGGTAGTCATTTACGGTAACAATGTGAACACCCTTGCCGGACAGGGCATTGAGGTAGGCAGGCAGGGTGGACATAAGGGTTTTACCCTCACCAGTTTTCATTTCTGCAATACAGCCCTGATGCAGTGCTATGCCGCCTATGAGCTGGACATCAAAATGACGCAGCCCAAGTGTTCTGACAGAAGCTTCTCTTACAAGTGCAAAAGCCTGGGGCAGAAGCTCTTCCAGAGACTGGCCGTTCCTGACCTGCTGCTGCAGTTCACAGGTTTTCTGCCTGAACTGGTCATCGGACATTTTTTTTATTTCAGGCTCAAAATTATTTATCTGATCAATAATCGGCTGAAGTTTTTTTATTTTTCTGTCATTGCTGGAACCAAAGATTTTTGTAAAGAAATTAAAAACCATTTAATTGTCTACCTATTCTTAAAATATGAATGTTTAAGCTTTCCAGATAAAACATATAAGCATTAATTGAATAAAATAAAACAAAAAATTCAAATAATTTTCTGTTTTATTCCGATATAATGAAATGAAAGGGTTCAGGAGAATTTAATTGAGGATATATTTCAGCGGATTGACAGGCGTACCGTTGATTCTGACCTCATAATGAACATGGGGGCCTGTGCTTCTTCCTGTGTTGCCGATAAGCCCTATGACCTGTCCTCTTTTGACTTTCTGACCGGGATGCACAAGAATTTTTTTCATATGACCGTATTTGGTTATTCTGCCGTGGCCATGGTCAATTATAACCATATTACCTATATACATTTTGCCTCCGGCAAAAGAAACCCTGCCATCGGCGGTGGCAATGATTTTGGTTCCAGGTTTGTTGGCTATGTCAAGCCCTGCATGGAATTCCTTCTGGCCGGTAAAAGGTGAAGTCCGGTAACCAAACCCTGATGTTACCCAGCCATCTGCCGGGCGGATGGAAGGGGTGGAGGCAAGAAGATTTCTTTTCTGTTCCAGCATCTTGATCAGGTTCTTAAAATCAAGTACCTGTTTTTTTGTGGCAGTTGCAACCTGATTGATCTGACGGTGCATTTCCCTTATCAGGTTGTTGTGCTTTTCTTCCAGAGGAATATTGATATCCAGAGTTTCTTCAGGAATTCCACCAATTCCGATAAGTGAACTTGAAGTATTTGGACGCTGTATGTCAGCAATAACCCTGACTTTGTTTTCAAATTTTGACAGGTTTTCAACCTGTTTTTTTAAGGATTCGATTTCTCCTGCAAAACTCTGGATCTGAACTCTCTGGTTTTTTATTTCATTTTTCTGGGCGGCAATGGTATTTGCCATGGTCCTGTTGTTGAAGGAATCCTGTTTCAGATTAAGATAATCATATCCAATATATAAAGAGCCCGCAAATATCATGATTACTGAAACTGCCAGAATTCTGAGGATACCTGCCGATATGGTAAATTCTCTGATATTGGAATTTACGCCGGAGTGGAACCATATTTTAATTCCTTTTCTCATTATCATCCTTCTTAATTAGATATTTTTTATATGTCAAGCACAATATTATCATAAAGGGCTGTGAACCGAATCCAGTCCTGTTGTGTCCTTTAACCCGAACATGAGATTCATGTTCTGAACTGCCTGGCCTGCAGCTCCCTTCAGCAGGTTGTCAATGGCACTGACAATAACCAGCCTGCTGGCGGCATTGTCATGATAAAATCCTATATCACAGCGGTTGGTTCCCCTGACATGTGCAACAGCAGGAAAAGAGCCCGGTTCAAGTATGTTTATGAAAAAATGTTCTCCATAATATGATTCATAAACACTTCTGATCCTGTCTTCACTGACCCCTTTGTGTGTTTCAACATAAATGGTTGACAGCATGCCGCGGGTAATGGGTATAAGATGAGGCACAAACGTTATTTTGATATTGCCGGTCTGGGAATTTAAACTCAGTATTTCATTGATTTCAGGAGTATGACGGTGATTACCTATTTTATAGGCATTGAATGACTCATTGACTTCACAGAAATGAGTGGACAGGGATAATGACCTTCCTGCGCCGCTGACTCCTGATTTGGAATCGCATATTATATTGTCAGTTGATATCAGGTTTTCTCTTACAAGAGGAATCAGGGGCAGCAGAATACTTGTGGGATAACATCCGGGATTACCTGTCAGGTCTGATTTTTTTATTTCATCTTTATAAATTTCACTCAATCCATATACACTTTGAGCCAGAAGATGCCTTGAAGTGTGCGTCTGATAGGCTGCTTCATAAAGCTGAGCGTCAGAAAACCTGTAATCTGCTGAAAGATCAATTACTTTTATGCCCGCCTCAATCAGTTCCGGCACATACTGCATGGAAACTTTATGGGGCAGGGCAAGAAACATGACATCAATCCTGCCTGCAAGCCCGGAGACAGTCAAACCTTCAAATACAAGATTTTCAAATCCTTTCATGCCTGGAAAAATTTCAGTCAGTGCTTTGCCTTTGTAAGTGTTGGAAGTGATTGATATAAGTTCTGCTGCGGGGTGGTTTGAAATAAGTTTGACAAGTTCTATCCCCGCATATCCTGATGCGCCTGCTATTGCTGTATTTATCATGATTTTTTTACTCAAGTTGGGTCATTTTTTGTTGGTTTATCAGATAGATTCAGTATTTTCAAGAATCAAATCTTAAAGATATTCAACAAGAGTATGGTTTTCTCCTTTAAGTTCATTACATATTATATCAGATATAATCTGCCAGTCACCCCGGCCAAGTCCGGCTCCTATTCTGGGATAACCAATTTTTTTCCCTGAAAAATCATTTTTTATTTTTGAAAAAACTTTTTTAACTGCGCCATAATCTGTAAGTCTGCCGCGGCCTGAAAAGTCATATTGGGTATATGCATTAATTATTATGATTTTATGTCCGTTATTCTCAACAGCAGCCATGGAATATGTGCCAAGTTTTGTTCTGTCTCCCACGGGCGTATCAAGATCTGCCTCATATGCAGCAGGAAAATGTTTTTTTATCTGAGCTGCAATGCCTGCACCCATGGTTCCGAAACAATTACATCCGTGGATTATCACATCAAAGTGTCCTTCAAGTGCAAATTGTATTAGATCTCCTTTTAAAATTTTCATGACACTGTCCCCGGGATCTGGTTTTAATTATAAAATATGCAAAAAATGTTCCCTGCAATATGAATTTTGGATAATTCCTTGAATACGGCCTGATTTAGCTTTAAGCCGGGAAAATTCTGTCAATATATCTCATTATATCGTCATTTTTGTGACATATGGATGAGATTTATCATGGTTTCACATGTCATATATTGATGATATCTGATTAAAATGATTATATCCGGGTCTGACAATTTAAAGTTTTTGGAGTTTTAAACTCTTGCAGAGCCGGACAAACCGGAAAATTTATCCTGTTTGCCCGGTTTTTTAAAGCCTGTTTGATTCAATGAAGTATCTGGCTTAAGAATACCTGGGTGCGTTCATTCTTCGGGTTTGTGAAAAATTCTTCAGGTTCGTTTTCTTCAATGATTTCACCCTCGTCCATGAACAGAACCCTGTGAGCAACGCTTTTTGCAAACCCCATTTCATGCGTTACCACTATCATGGTCATTCCGTCCTGGGCAAGGCTTATCATGACATCAAGCACCTCTTTGACCATTTCAGGGTCAAGGGCAGAAGTCGGCTCATCAAAGAGCATGATATTTGGTTTCATGCAGAGACTGCGTGCAATTGCCACCCGCTGCTGCTGACCGCCGGACAGCTGGCCCGGAAATTTTTGCGCCTGTTCTGCAATCTGAACCTTTTCAAGATAATACATGGCTGTTTCTTCAGCTTCTTTTTTAGGGGTTTTTCTCACCCAGATCGGGCCTATGGTAAGGTTTTCAAGTATGGTAAGATGGGGAAACAGATTGAAATGCTGAAAAACCATTCCAACCTCAGATCTTACCTTCTCAATATTTTTCAGATCCTTGGTAAGCTCTATTCCGTCTACAATAATTTTACCTTTCTGGTGCTCTTCAAGTCTGTTGATGCATCTTATCAGGGTTGATTTGCCGGAACCGGAAGGGCCGCATACAACTATTCTTTCTTTTTTCTTAACATCCAGATTGATATTTTTCAGCACATGGAATTCACCATACCACTTGTGCATACCCACAATTTTGATAACTGTTTCTTCCTTGGAAAGATCAAAATCTTTTGCTTTATCGTTGTTCATACCTGACCGCTTTATTGTTTGTGTTAAATAAAATTAATATTCCTGTTTATAACCCGGTATCCAGTTCTTTTTCCAGTCTTCTGCTGTAATTTGACATGAAAAAACAGCAGATAAAATAAATGATTGAAAGAAAGATATAGGCTTCAGCAGAAAACCCCATCCATTTTGGATCAGACAATGTGGCCTGAGTGGTCTTTAAAAGATCGTACAATCCTATTATCACAACCAGAGAAGTATCCTTGAATGCGGAAATCAGGACACTGACTGACGGCGGGATCACAATTTTCAGAGCCTGGGGAAGAATAATCAGCCGCATGGTCTGTGAATAATTCAGACCAATTGCCTCGGCAGCTTCAAACTGTCCCTTGCTCATTCCCTGAAGGCCGCCTCTTACAACTTCAGCAATATATGCTGCTGTAAACAGGATAATTGCAACCTGTGCTCTTATTATTCCATTGATGGAAACTCCTTCCGGCAGAAACAGTGGAAATACAACCGACGACATGAATAACAGGCTGATCAGAGGCACTCCTCTTATCAGCTCAATATAAAATATGCAGAATGTCTTGATCACAGGAAGCCGTGACTGTCTGCCAAGGGCAAGTAATATTCCAAGGGGATATGCAGATGTCAGGCCGAACACAGACAGAAGCAGGGTCAGAATAATGCCGCCCCATTGCTCAATATCAACCGGTTCAAGCCCGAATATACCGCCGCGCAGCAGAATACCCATTATTATGAGGGCAACTATCCAGGCATATCCCAGTATTGCGTTCCAGTAGTTTCTGTTGCGGCTTATGAAAAGCAGTATCACAAGCATTGCAATTGCAGTTACAGGACGCCACAAAATATGCTGGGGATAAAATCCGAAAAGTATTACTTTGTAATTGGTTGTGATGACAGACCAGCATGCGCCCGCACTGTTTCTGCAGTCTGCATTCGGAGCCCATGTGCTGCCGATAAATGCCCATTTTAAAAATGGTATGATGGAAAACCACAGCAGGGAAGCAACAATGATTGTCAAAATTGTGTTCAGCGGAGTGCTGAACAGGTTTTCATGCATCCAGCCTATAATTCCTATATTGGAAATGGGCGGTTTGATGTCTGTCTGATTCTGATTGACTGTATTTGATTCCATAATTGTCTGTTCTTTTTTCACCTCTCCACCAATGCCATTTTTTTGTTATACCAGTTCATGAAAGCAGATGTTGATAAACTGAATATCAGGTATACTATCATTATCAGCATAACGCCTTCTATTGCCTGTCCGGTCTGGTTTATGGTAGTTCCGGCCACAGATACAAAATCAGGATAACCAATGGCCACTGCAAGCGAAGAGTTTTTTGTAAGATTGAGCATCTGGCTTGTCAAGGGAGGAATAATTACCCTTAATGCCTGTGGCAGTATGATAAGGTTTAACACCTGTCCCGGCTTCAGCCCTATGGCCATGGCAGCTTCTGTCTGGCCTTTGGATACAGACTGGATTCCTGCTCTGACAACCTCAGCCACAAATGCGGCAGTATAGAGTACAAGTCCCAGCAGAAGGGCTGTGAATTCAGGTGTGATTGCAAGCCCGCCCTTGAAATTGAACCCCTTGAGAGCCGGGATATTCATGGCAGTGGGAGCGCCTCCTGCCAGCCAGCATATAAAGGGAAACCCAAGGAATATAAGAATGGAAACCGGCAGTACAGGGAAATATTTTCCGGTCTGATCCTGTCTTTTTACTGCCCATTTTTTTAAGAAAAAGATAATGACAATGGCTGCTGCAACTGAAAAGGCCATATATTTATATACAGGATGGTATTCAGGAATTGCAAAAACCAGCCCTCTGTTGCAAAGGAACAGACCCTTGAACGGAGCTATTGCATTTCTGGGAGAGGGCAGCATTTCATAAAAAAAGGCATACCAGAAAAAGAGCTGCAACAGCACAGGGATATCCTGAAACAGCTCAATATATACAGCTGCACATTTATTTACCAGCCAGTTTTTGGATAATCTGGCAACTCCAATAATTGTTCCCAGGATTACGGTCAGAATAATACCTATGAAGGAAACCAGCAGAGTGTTTAAAAATCCCACAAAAAGGGCCTTGATATATTTGTCGGCCGCTGAATACGGGATAAGGGATTCTCCGATTTCAAAAGATGCTTCATGGTTCAGGAAACCAAATCCGGTTGCAATGGACTGGTGCTTGAGGTTGGCCATGGTATTGGAAACAAGATACCACGCCACAAAGGCAAATAAACAGGCAGCTCCGATCTGGTAAACTATTGCCCGTTTGTCAGGATCATACCAGAATGATATGTCTGATGAGGTTTTGTTATCAATGGAATTGTTCATTGGCAGTTTCAAAATATTCTGGAAAGGGTGAAAATTATGGTGCAATATTATACATTGCACCATAATTAATTAAAAAGTATGGATTATTTGAATGGTGGGGAATACATCAGCCCGCCTTTTGTCCAGAGAGCGTTGAGTCCTCTTTTGAGGCCCAGTGGAGTGTTGACGCCAACATTTCTTTCAAAGACTTCACCATAGTTCCCTACCATTTTAACAATATTGTAGGCAAATTTTTCATCAAGACCCAGAGCTTTTCCGTTTCCGGGAGTAACACCCAGGAATCTTTTTATTTTCGGGTCAGAGCTTTTAAGCATCTTGTCAACATTTTTGGAAGTGATGCCAAGTTCTTCAGCATTGATCATTGCCAGCAGTGAATAGTCAACAATGTCTTTCCATTTGTTGTCTCCATGTCTTACAGCAGGAGCCAGGGGCTCTTTTGAGATGATTTCAGGAAGAATTATATAATCATTCGGGTTGGGAGCAACAGCTCTCTGGCCTGCAAGCTGTGATGAATCAGAGGTCAGGCAGTCACACCTGCCGGCAAAAAAAGCCTTGTTAAGATCAGCAGTGTTTTCAATCACAACAGGTTTCATTTTCATACCGTTTGCTCTGAAATAATCTGCCACATTAAGTTCAGTGGTTGTGCCTGGAAGGACACATACAGTTGCTCCATCAAGTTCTTTTGCACTTTTTACACCAAGTTTTTTTGGAACAAGGAAACCCTGGCCGTCGTAAAAGTTCACATGGGCAAAATCAAGTCCAAGCGCTGTGTCACGGCTCAATGTGCGGGTACAGTTTCTGTAGAGAACATCAATTTCACCTGACTGAAGTGCTGTAAATCTTGTTTTTGCTGTCAGCGGAGTATATTTCAGTTTGTCAGGGTTGCCGAAAATGGCTGCTGAAAGAGCTCTTGCACAATCTACATCAAGCCCTCTCCACACGCCTTTTTCATCTGCTTTTCCAAATCCGAAAACACCACCGTTAACGCCTACCTGGATATAACCTTTGGCTTTAACGTCTTCAAGTGTCCCGGCCATTGACCACGCAGTCATGGCAAGAACAGTAATGCAAACAGCTAATACTTTTAATAGCTTCATGGGTACTCCCCTCCATCTTAAATTAAAATTAATAATTAAGTCGGGATAATTCTGGTGGAATTATCCTAAAGTGTTAAACATGTGCTTTTAGAACTTCTGTATTCCTTACCATATTAATCTCATTTTTCAAGACTTATATTGAACACCATTCACCTTTGGCCTGAATTTCTGAAACCTTGTTCCATTGAAAAATATAAAAAAGCAGTAAAAGAAATGTAATAATAAACAAAAAACAGTTGTCTTTTTTCGAAAATTCTTTATTAATACTTTTATGTGTTCATGTAATAAAATTTTCAGGGAACCGGTTAATGCCATTTCCCACATGGCTGGTGCTGTTGCTTCTGTTGCAGGTCTTTCTCTTATGGTGACTTATGCTGCCATGCGCACGGATGTGTGGCATGTGGTTTCATCTGCTGTATTTGGTGTAAGCCTGGTATTGATGTATACTTCAAGCTTTCTGTATCATGGACTTAAAATTTCCCGGAAAGCGCTGCAGGTACTGCGCAGGATTGATCATATCATGATTTTTGTGGTCATTGCAGGCTCCTATACACCAATTTGTCTTGTTCCTTTGCGCGGGCCCTGGGGATGGAGCATCTTGTTTTCAGTGTGGACAATTGCCATACTGGGGATAATATTAAAGATTTTTTCCATGAATGTTCCAAGATGGGTTTCCACCATGATTTATCTTGTAATGGGCTGGCTGTGTATCATTGCAGTTTATCCGCTTGTAAAGAACCTTGATGCTGCAGGTCTTTTCTGGCTTGGTCTTGGAGGTATCTTCTATACAGGCGGGGCTGTTATCTATGCTTTGAAAAAACCTGATCTGTTCCCGGGAAAATTCGGGTTTCATGAATTATGGCATTTTTGTGTCCTTCTGGGAAGTGCATGCCATTTTTGGCTTGTTTATCACCATATGATGAATATAGGCCTTTCCTGAATATTTCATTGTAAAATTCTGTCATTCCGGGTAGTATTCTTATCTTCAGCTTTGTCTTTAACGTGGGCGAATTTGAGTGGAATATGTTTTATACATACACAGAGAGAAAAAAGTCGACATGAAAATCAAATCAGTCAGAAAAATTACTGATTTCAAGCACCTGAACCTGTTTTCAATTCAATATACCGACCGGGGCAATAATGAAAAACAATGGATATTTGCCTCCAGGTCAGAAAAGTCCAATCCTCTTGAAAAGGATTATTCAAAGCCTGATGCAGTTGTGATTGTGCCTTTTCATGCCAGGGAAAAGAAATGGGTTGTTATAAAAGAATTCCGCCTTGCCCTTGGTGGATACCAGTATGGATTCCCGGCAGGCCTGGTTGATGAAGAGGAATCCGTTGATCAGGCTGCCCGGCGTGAGCTTTTTGAAGAAACCGGTCTTTCAATGACAAGAATCATCAGAAAAAGCCCTGCTGTGTTTTCTTCTTCCGGCATGACTGATGAATCTGTCTCGCTTTTGTTTGTGGAATGTGAGGGAGAGCCCTGCACCAGATTCAATGAACCTTCTGAAGACATTGAGGTGCTGCTTTTATCTGTGGATCAGGCTGCCCGCATGATCGAGGATTCCAGTATCAGATTTGACGTGAAAACCTGGATAGTTCTGAACTCCATTGTCTGTCAGGAAAATATGTAAATGTTTTCAAATCTTTTATATTTTCTTGTTGCTCTCATTATATATACCACTTCTGAACTTTTCCCAGTTTCAGCCCTGCCGGGAAAATATAATTTTCTGAACCCTATTATAGCAGCCATTGTATTTATTTTGATCTGCAATATGGTGTTCAGGCGTCTTGAAAGAAAGGCTTCTTATCTCTCAGGCCCTGAGCTTGATTTCAGGGTCAACAGATATATTTCCCGTTTATCTGTACTGGCTCTTGTTGTTTTTGCCGTTGATATATACGGATTCAAATTCAGAATGGTGCTGTCAGACGTCAGAGCGCTGGCATTGTTTCCAACCTTTGAAGCCGTAGCCTTTCTGCTTTTTTTTCTGGCTCATCTCGGGGCAGTGTGGAATGCAGCCTATCGCCTGCAGAAAAAATATTTTTCAGCAGGTGTATCAAGGAAAGATTATATTATATCCAATATTTCCTTTGCCATGCCTGCTCTTCTGCCGTGGTTCTTTCTGTCCCTTGCAGCTGACCTGCTGGGACTTCTGCCATGGCAGCCGCTCAGAGAGGTTTTGCAGAGCCCTGGAGGCCAGATAGGCTATATACTGGTTTTTCTTGTTGTGATTTCCATATTCGGGCCTGTACTGATCAAAAACATGTGGAAATGTGAACGGCTTGGCCCTGGCCCTGCAAGAACAAGAATCGAAAATCTGTGCAGGACAGCCGGGCTTTCATATGCTGATATCCTGCAATGGAATCTTTTTGGAGGCTCCATGATAACAGCCGGAGTCATGGGGCTTGTCGGGAAATTCCGGTATATTCTTGTGACTCCGGCCCTGCTGACCGCCCTGAATGATGAAGAGCTTGATGCAGTTCTCATGCATGAGATAGGCCATGTACAGCGCCATCACATGATTTTTTATCTTGTGTTTTTTGCAGGATTCATAGGATTGAACTTTGTGTTTTTTGAACCTGTAATGCTTTTATTGTACATCATGGAGCCTGTATACACAGTTCTTGCCTATGTGGGTATTGACAGGGCAACTGCACTTCCAATGCTGATAACAATTATCATGATTGTCTCGTTTGTCGTGTATTTCAGATTTGTATTCGGGTTTTTCATGAGGAATTTTGAACGTCAGGCAGACCTTCATGTGTACAGGTTTTCCTCTGATGCCTCCTGGCTTGTTTCAACTTTTTATAAGATTGCCTCATTTTCAGGTCAGTCCATGGACACCCCGAACTGGCACCATTTCAGTATTAGAGAGAGAATTGGCTTTCTGGAAAAATGCAGAATCAATCCTTCTCTTATTGAGGCACATCATTTACGGGTCAAAAAGATGGTGATCTGGTATTGTGTTATTTCATTTTTCCTGATCGGGGCAGGCTATGCCATACAATACGGGCCTGCAAAAAAAATATTTGAAAATTTTATTGCAGAAAAAATTCTGTCCCACCAACTTGGACTTGATCCTGCAAATTCAGATATGTACGCGCTTGTGGGAGATTATTATTACAATAAAAATCAATATGAAAAAGCCATTGATGCCTATGAGAATGTGCTGAAAATTGATAAAGGCAATGTTCACGCCCTCAACAACCTTGCCTGGCTTTTTGCAACATGCCCGGATAAGAAATTTAAAAATCCTGAAAAAGCCCTGATATATGCCAGAAAAGCTTTGAAACAAAGCGGAAAAGAACAGGCATTCATACTTGATACATACGCCCAGGCCCTTTTTGTAAATCATGATATTCAGGGCGCTGTTGCCGCGGCAAAAAAAGCAGTGGACATTGCTGGGGATAAAAAAGAATATTACAGGAAACAATTACAGAAATTTGAAAATGCGCCGGCACAATGACTGACAGGCACCGGCCCTTATATGCCGATTGGCAGAAAAGCCATGCCAGCTATCTGCACAGCCTCCTTTATGGCTCTTCCTGTCCTGTTGGACACAATCAATGCCATTGTATCCTGAATGCTGATCAATTTTCCGAAAATACGCTCAAAACTTAAGTTCTGTATATTACCGTCAAGACTGTTGGTCAGAAGAAGAGGGCGCCCTTTGGCGCTCAGCCTTGTTTTAAGGCGCCATACAAGTATTTCAATATTCCTGGCACTATTATACAATTTCTGGCTGTCCAGATAATCCAGAAGAAAAAGTTCGCATTTATTATTATATGTCCTGCGGATCATTGTATAAAGACCATACATTACCGCAAAAACCCTGTCACCCGTGTATTTAGGGTCCAGGCCCATGAGTATGGCTTTTGTGCTGTCCTGAAAATCAAGCTCAGCATATTTTTCACTGGGACATCTGAAGATCTGGTCCAGGCGGGATGAGATCGACTGGCCTTTTTTCAACTGGCTGGGATTTTTTTTGTAGAGTTTGCAGGTCAGCGATTTTAAAAGCTTTACAGCCTGATTCATGTGGATTTCAGAGATTGTATCAATATTGGTTTTTGCAAGATCCTGTATCTTGAAACCAGAGCCCGGCACGCACCCCGGCAGCAAAAAAACACACAATACCGCAAGACAGCTAATTGTTTTCAGAACACTTAAGGGAATGTTTTCTCCTCTGGGGGTATAAGCCCCTGAATTTTCAGGTTCAGGGGCTTTCATGTCAGGCGCTTTTAGCGGCTTTGAACTCTTTAAGTCCTTTATGCATGGTTTTAACGGCCAGCTGAATGCAATGATGTTTTTTCTCAGGTATATTTTCAAGCACTTTAAATACATCTCCGTCATTTATCTCCAGAGCCTGGTCAACTGATTTTCCCTTTACCAGATCCACTGAAGCCATTGCAGCAGATACAGCTCCTGCACATCCGGTAATTTCATATCTGACATCAGTTATGATATTGTTCTCATCTATTTTCAGATAGATCCGCATGATATCACCGCATGATCCTATCTTTTCGGTGACCTGGTCTGCGTCTTCAATATGGCCCATATATTTTTTTTCAAGATAATATTTAATTGCCGGATTCCCGTAACCGGCGTCTGAAAGCATCTTACGTTCAGCTTCAGAAGATGAATTTTGAAAAACCACTTTTGTTTCCTCGTTTTTACCCTGATCAAAAGGGAATATTTTACCGGGTACAAAATAAAATATTCCAGTCATTAATTTAATCCATGCGTATCTACAATAAGGAATTTCTTTTTGATGTCAACACAATAGTGATTCCAAAATTAATTAATTGCAAATAATCCTTGAGATTATTAAAAGTTGTGATATTCTGCAATAAATGCAGTTCCGGGTTGATTTTCCTAAAAAATCAATGATTAAGGCAATATTTGCACTGAATTCATATGATATTTTCTTCTACTTTTGGATACAGAATAAGGAGAACAGGTTATGAAAGAGTTGATTAAGTACATTGCTCAAGCACTGGTTGATAATCCGGATCAGGTAGATGTTCAGGAAATCAAAGCCCAGCAGACCCTTGTACTGGAATTAAGGGTTGCAAAGGAAGATCTTGGAAAAGTGATCGGAAAAAAGGGAAGAACTGCACAGGCCATGCGGACCATTTTATCATGTGCTTCTGCAAAGGAGCAGAAAAGGGTTATCCTTGAAATTGTTGAATAATATGGTTTCTGATTCAGTGCTGATCACTGTCTCTGGGTCTGGGTAGATACGGAACTGCTGCAAGTACCATGTGTCTGATCCTCAGATACTGAATTGTCCAGCAAAGTTTATAAAAGTTTAAATTGACGCTTTGAACAGGGTTTTTAAGCTCTTTGTCTTCTGAACAGAAGGTTATTGCACAGATCTGGGCCCTGACTCCGTCCGGAAAGATGCACGGTCCCCTGTTGTCCTTGAGAAAAGGGCAGGGCGCAGGATACTGGAGTGCTGACCTGTCAAGGCATTTTTGAATATCATGTTCGTATTCCGGCATCAGGGTGAGGATGAAAATAAAATCCCATAGACTGAAAATATTGTCCAGATCAAGATTTCTGCAGCACAGCCCCTGACAGATATTGATGCATCTGTGCATGGCTTTCTGTGCTGAACTTAAAAGTTTTTTCTGGCAATCCTGTATCTGCAGGCAGCGATTTGCAACAATATCCCGCTCATGCTCTGACAGGCTGCTGCATATTTTCAGGGCCTTTGAAAACAGATATCTGATTCCCATTTTTTAAACCATGTGAATTTAAAATAATGTCAGTATCCACAGAAACGGGGTATCAATTACAGGGGGAAGGTCAGGTATTCCAGAGTTTTTATTGTGGTATAGTCAGTATTGTCACATTGAACAGGTGTTATTGAAATATAATTGTTCATTAAAGCATCAATATCAGTGCCGGTTTCACCGTTGTTGCCCCGCTCAAGCCTGGCATACCAGTAATATGGCCTGTTTCTGGGGTCAAGTCTTTTTTTAAATTTTTCTGACAGGTTTGATCCGGCCTGCCTTGTGATTTTTATGCCTTTGATATCATTGAATGAAACAGCAGGGACATTTATATTGAGAAATGTTCCCGAGGGTATATTAAAGGTTCTGAATTTTTTCACCATGGCGGCAGTGAATTCTGAAATTCCTGAAAAATCAGGATCCTGTTGCAATTTTACAATTGATACTGCCATGGCAGGCAGTTTGTTCAGGGCAGCTTCCCTGGCTGCGGCAACAGTTCCTGAATAATTAAGGTTTACTCCTGTATTGCTTCCTGGATTTATTCCTGAAACAACCAGGTCAGGCAGGGTTTTGTAAAATTCATGCAGGCCCAGTTTAACACAGTCGGCAGGAGTTCCTGATACTGCATACCCGTTGCCGTTATCAGGCAGTTTTACCGGTGTGGCTCTCATGGGAAAATTAAGGCTTATGCTGTGGCCTGCAGCGCTTTTTTCCATGTCAGGTGCGATAAGAACAACCTGATGCTCTGTTTTAAGAGTGTTGTAAAGGCTGAGGATTCCCGGAGCGTTGTATCCGTCGTCATTTGTAAGGAGAATTCTCATAAATTTAAAGAGCCCCCAAAAAAACAGGCAGTATGGCGGAAGTGCATGGGAATCGAACCCACCCGGGACGGTTCTAGCGCCCCACATCGGATTTGAAGTCCGAGGGCCCCACCAGTGAGCCGCGCACTTCCGTTAATTACCTGTGGAATTACCAGAGGAAATTTAGTATATATATTTTTTTTGTTTTGTCAAGATAGTTTGCAATTGTGTTTATATAAATGGAAAAGGAAAAGAAATAATGATAAATCCGGAAAGGCTTGCCAAAAGATTTGAAAAACTGGTTGGAATAGATTCTTTATCTCGGCATGAAAAAAATGTTGCCCTTGAGCTTGAATCCATTCTTACTGCAATGGGAGCAAGTGTCTGTTATGATGATGCAAAAGACCGGGTAAACGGTGACTGCTCAAATCTTGTGGCAAAGTTTAGGGGAACTGTGGATGCAGAGCCTGTGTTTCTTTCAGGCCATATGGATACGGTTGGACCCGGGGAAGGCATAAAGGTAAAATTTGAGAATGGTATTTTCACAAGTGATGGTACAACAATTCTCGGCTCAGATGACAAGTCAGCTCTTGCCATTATTCTTGAGGTAATGGATGTCATTCTTGAAAACAAGATTGATTATCCCCCTGTTGAAATTGTTTTTACAGTGTGTGAGGAAGTGGGGCTTCTGGGAGCCAAAAATTTTGATTATTCACTGATGGATTCAAAATTCGGATTTATTCTTGATTCCACAGATACCCACGGAATTGTGACAAGGGCACCTGCTGCAAATAAAATTATCATAAAGATTTTCGGCAGGGCTGCGCATGCAGGGGCTTCTCCTGAAAAAGGTATCAATGCACTTGCCGTTGCTGCAAAAGCCATTTCAGAACTTGAGCTTGGAAGAATAGATGAGGAAACCACCTGCAATCTTGGCACCATACAGGGTGGAGAGGCAACCAATATAGTGCCTGATTTTGTGGAAATACACGGTGAGGCCAGAAGCCATGATGTTGAAAAGCTTAAAAAGGTGACAGATAATATTGTAGCTGCCTTTAACGATGCTGCAGCATTGTTCAGAAAGGATTCTGACCTGCCTCGCATTGAAGCCGTTGTGGAAAATGATTTTTTAAATACCAATATTCCTGAAGACCATAAAGTTGTGAAACTTGCCAGAAAGGCTGCGGCAAACCTTGGAAGAAAGCTTGAAACCAAGACCATAGGCGGAGGAGCCGATGCCAATGTATTTTTCACAAAAGGTATTGCAGCAGGGGTTCTTGGAACAGGAATGACAGATGTGCATACTGTTCATGAATCCATTGCCCTGAAAGACATGGAAAATACAGCAAACCTGGTCCTTGAAATTTTAAAGGTACATGCCCTGGAAAATACATTGTGATGATAGTTTATGCAGATATGTTTTCAGGCATCAGCGGCGATATGATGCTTGGTGCGCTCATTGATCTTGGGGTTCCTGCTGACTGGCTTGAATCTGAACTGCTGAAAATTGCCCATGGATTCAGATTGGATGCCCGTACCGTATACTGCAGTCATTTAAAGGCAACCAGCCTTTTTGTGAATGTGGATGAAAAAGATATGGTTTCGCGCAACTATTGTCAGATAAGGGCATTGATAGAAGAATGCAGTGTCTCTGATAATGTGAAACACCAAAGTCTTGCAGCATTTGAAAAAATAGCGCTTGCAGAGTCTGAGATACACGGCATGGACATGGAAAAACTTCATTTCCATGAAATAGGCGGAATTGATTCCATTGTGGATATAGTGGGAACATTTCTGGCAATGGAATATCTTGGCATAAAAAAGATTTATGGTTCCTGTATTGCTCTTGGTTCCGGCTTTGTAACCTGTGCCCATGGAACCATTCCTGTGCCTGTGCCTGCTGTGGTAAAGATTTTAAGAGATGTGCCTGTGAAATCTTGTGATGCTGAAACTGAAATTGTGACCCCCACAGGAGCTGCACTCATAACTTCCATGGCCCGCAGGTTCGGCCCAATGCCTGAAATGATCATAAAAAAAACAGGATATGGTGCAGGCAAACGCGATACAGGTTCAAAACTGCCCAACCTGCTGCGCCTCATAATGGGTGAAGAAATACCGGATCCGGCCGGTACAGATTCAGAACGCGGGCACGGCAGTGTAAACAAAGAAATGATTCATGTTCTGGAAACCAGTATTGATGATATGAATCCTGAATTTTTCGGGTTTTTAATGCAGGTGCTCTTTGAAAACAATGCGCTTGATGTGTGTTATATTCCTGTGCAGATGAAGAAAAACAGGCCCGGCACAAGACTTGAAGTCCTGTGCAGAAAAAGGGATCTTGACAGTCTTGTTGCCCTGATTCTTTCCCAGACAACTGCCACAGGCATAAGGCATTATGAATGTGAGCGTTTCTTTCTGTCGCGACAGAATGCTGTCATTGAAACAGGACTTGGAAATGTACAGGTCAAAAAAATCATCAACCCTGACAATACGGTGCGTTTTGTACCTGAATATGAATCTGTACGGCAGATTGCAGAAAAACATGGCATGCCTGTCAAAGATGTATATGCCACAGTCCTGTATGAGGCAAATTTAATGGAAACAACCTGCCCTTGACAGGGAAGGGCGCACCATATAATAAACAGCACAATGAGTTTCAAGGATAAATTCATATTATTTTTTGCCACAGGTTTTTATTCCGGCAATGCACCGTTTGTACCCGGAACATTCGGAACCCTTGCAGGTATTGTGTTTGCCTTTGCATTTACGGTGATCCCCATGCCTTTCAGGGGATTTTATCTTGTGAGCCTTATTCTTGCTGCAGTTTATCTTGCAGATCAGGCTGAAAAAATACTTGGCAAAAAAGATCCTGGCTGCATAGTCATAGATGAAATAGCAGGCTATTGTGTTGCAGTGTCTGTGGTACCTGTTACTGCAGGGTCCCTTGCAGCAGGTTTTTTTATCTTCCGGTTTTTTGATATTGTGAAATTATTGCCTGTAAAGTATTTTGAGGACAATTTTCCCGGCGGTGCAGGAGTGGTTCTGGATGATATAATGGCAGGAATTTTATCAGCAGTGGTTTTAAAAATTTTATGGGCATGGGCCATATTTTAGGAGATAAATCAATGGAAAAAATTTCAGACAGGGAAAAAGCTGTAAAAACAGCAATGAATCAGATCGAGCGTCAGTTCGGCAAAGGTTCCATCATGAAACTGGGCGGCAGGGCCATTGAGGCTGTACCTGTCATTCGTACAGGCTCGCTTGCCCTTGACAAGGCCCTTGGTGTCGGAGGGTATCCCAGGGGCCGTGTGATTGAAATCTATGGGCCTGAATCTTCGGGCAAGACAACCCTTGCGCTTCATGCAGTTGCCCAGGCCCAGCAGGAAGGCGGAATCGCAGCTTTTATTGATGCGGAACATGCCTTGGATGTGGCCTATGCAAAGCGTCTTGGAGTGGACTGTGACGAGCTTCTGGTATCCCAGCCGGACACAGGAGAGCAGGCCCTTGAAATTGCCGACATGCTGGTCAGAAGCGGAGGCGTGGATATAATGGTTGTGGACTCTGTTGCCGCCCTTGTTCCAAGATCGGAAATTGAAGGGGATATGGGAGATTCACACATGGGACTTCAGGCGCGTCTCATGTCGCAGGCTCTCAGAAAACTGACTGCCACAATAGGAAAGACCAACACCACCCTTATTTTCATCAACCAGATCAGAATGAAAATAGGCGTTGTATATGGGAATCCTGAAACAACCACTGGTGGCAATGCTCTCAAGTTCTATGCTTCAATGCGCCTTGAAATAAGACGTGCAGCTCCCATCAAGGACGGTCAGAACATTATAGGCAACAGAACCAAGGTCAAGGTGGTGAAAAACAAGCTGGCTCCCCCGTTCAAGGATATTGAATTTGATCTCATGTACGGAGAAGGAATTTCAAAGACAGGTGATCTTCTGGACATGGCTGTGAACCTTGAAATTGTTGATAAAAGCGGGTCATGGTATTCCTTTGAAGGAGAACGCATAGGTCAGGGAAGGGAAAACGTGAAACTGTTCCTGATTGATAATCCTGATATTTTTTCGACTATCGAAACAAGGGTAAGGGAAAAACTTGGAATTGCAGCACCGCCTGCCGGAGATGAAAAGGCCGGAGAAACCGGAATATAATGGTTCAGTAAATCAGGAGTTATGATATGACAGGCAATGAGGCCAGAAAAATTTTTATTGAATATTTTAAAAAACATAATCACCAGCATGTAAGATCATCTTCCCTTGTTCCACGGGATGATAAAACCCTTTTATTTGTCAATGCAGGAATGGTTCAGTTCAAGCGTGTGTTCACAGGAGATGAAAAAAGAGATTACTCAACTGCTGTAACTGCCCAGAAATGCGTACGTGCAGGCGGAAAACACAATGACCTTGAAAATGTGGGTTACACGGCAAGACATCATACTTTTTTTGAAATGCTGGGCAATTTTTCCTTTGGTGATTATTTCAAGGAAAAGGCCATTGATTTTGCCTGGGATCTTCTTACAAACGGATATGGGTTTGACCAGGAGAAACTGTGGGTTTCTGTTTTCAAGGATGATGATGAAGCCTATGACATCTGGAAAGGCCGCATAGGAGTGCCTGAAAACAGGATCGTAAGGCTGGGGGAGGAGGACAATTTCTGGTCAATGGGCGATACCGGCCCATGCGGCCCGTGCAGCGAGATTCACATTGACCGTGGAGTTGAATTTGGCTGCGGTAAAAAAGACTGTGCTGTGGGGTGTGACTGTGACAGATGGCTTGAATTGTGGAACCTTGTTTTCATGCAGTTTGAACGTGATGAAGATGGAAACATGACTGATCTTCCCAAGCCAAGCATTGATACCGGCCTTGGCCTTGAAAGGATTATCTCGGTTCTCCAGGGTGTTCCAACAAATTTTGATACAGATCTTTTTGTGCCCATCATGGAAAAGGTTGGTGAGCTTTCCGGCAGAAAGAGGCATGAATCTGAACAGGTGGAGGTTGCCATGAAAGTTATTGCAGATCATTCCAGGGCAACTGCATTTCTGATCTGTGACGGAGTTCTGCCTTCAAATGAGAACAGGGGCTATGTTCTGCGTCGTATTATGAGACGGGCCATAAGATATGGAAGAAGTATCGGGCTTGAAAAGCCTTTTATGCATGAAACCGTCAAAACTGTTTTCTCCATCATGGATGAAGCCTATCCAGAGCTTAAGGAGTCTTCCGCCTTTATACTTAATGTTGTAAGAAATGAGGAAGAAAAATTTCTTGAAACCCTTGATACAGGCATGAAACTGCTGGATGCGACAATCAGGGAAATAATGGAACAGAAAAAATCTTCTGATGGGCCTGCTGTCATACCCGGATCTGTATTGTTCAGGCTGCATGATACGTTTGGATTCCCCCTTGATATTGTTGCCGACCATGTCAAGGAAATGGATATTGATCTTGATCTGCATGGCTTTGAACTGGAAATGGCTGAGCAGAAGGCAAGATCCAGGTCCAGGGTAAAATTTCAGGGGGTGCGGGATGCTTATAAAGATCTGACATCCAGTGGAATTAAAACGGTTTTTGAAGGATATGACAGGCTTGAATCCCTTTCAAAGGTGATTGCAATTGTAAAAGATGAAGAAAAAACAGACAGGGCTGATAAAGGCGATGAGGTTGAAATTGTTACTGAATCCACAGTGTTTTATGCTGAATCAGGCGGGCAGGCAGGAGATTCAGGCATATTTGAAAATGATGGCTGCATTGTTTCCATCAAAGATACCCTGAAAGATCCTTCAGGGATAGTTATCCATAAGGGGATTGTTAAGAAGGGAAGTTTCAAAAATGGTGACAGTTTCAGGCTTAAGGTTGATGCCCGGAAAAGGAGGAATACTGCCTGCAATCACAGTGCCACACATATTCTGCACCATGCCCTGAGAAAGGTTCTTGGAGATCATGTCAAACAGTCTGGTTCCCTTGTTACCCATGACCGCCTAAGGTTTGATTTTACCCATTTCGCACCTGTTCCGCAAGAAGAGCTTAAGGCTGTTGAAAATGAAGTCAATTCAAGAATCTGTGAAAATGTTCCTGTTATCATACGTGAAATGGGTATGGACGAGGCTGTGAAACAGGGAGCCACTGCCCTTTTTGAGGAAAAATACGGTGATGTGGTAAGGGTAGTGTCCCAGGGAGATTTTTCCTGTGAGCTCTGCGGAGGAACCCATGCTTCCAGAACAGGTGACATAGGCATGTTCAAAATTGTATCCGAGGGCGGTATTGCCTCGGGTGTCAGAAGAATTGAAGCTGTGACAGGGCTTAAGGCCCTTGAAACTGTTCACAAAGATCAGGATATTATTGATTTTACCTCAAAACTTTTGAAATCCCCCAGGGAAGAACTTGCCTCAAGGGTTGAGAATCTTGTCAGGGAGAAAAAAGCCCTTGAAAAGGAACTTGTTTCCCTGAAAGGAAAAATGGCATTGAAATCCCTTGAAAATATTGAAGATGAAGTCAGGGATATCAACGGGATTAAAGTGCTCTCAAAACTTGTCAATATTGAGAACCCTTCCCAGATGAGGGATCTTGCAGACAAATTCAAGGCTGCAATAGGTTCTGGAATCATTCTTCTGGGAGCCAGGTCAAATGGCAAGGCCCTGCTGACTGCTGTTGTGACCAAGGATCTGACTGACAGGTTCAGGGCCGGAGATATTGTGAAAAAAGCCGCTGCAATTGTCGGCGGCGGGGGCGGGGGACGTCCTGACATGGCACAGGCAGGCGGGCCTGATCCACAGAACCTTGACCAGGCACTTGAATCTGTTTATCAAGCTGTTTCATGACCGCTTATTTCATAAGAAGGCTGCTTTTAGTTATACCGACATTCATCGGTATCACCATAATGGTGTTCACCATTACCAGGTTTGTGCCCGGAGGCCCCATTGAACGCATCATTTCCAATGCAAGGGCCATGCAGATGGGCCAGCAGGGGGCTTCTGTGTCTTCACGCACTCCCGGCAGCGGCCAGCCGCTTTCCAAAGAACAGATCAGACAGCTCAAGGCCTATTACGGGTTTGACAAGCCGGTTCTGACAAGTTATCTGATCTGGCTTGGAAAGGTATTGAAAGGGGATCTTGGCAGATCCACAAGATATTATGATCCTGTATGGGATATGATAAAACAGAGAATACCTGTTTCCCTTTATTTCGGAATTTTAAGCCTTGTGCTGATCTACGGGGTGTGCATACCCCTTGGCATGGCAAAAGCTGTACGGCACAGGACCGGATTTGACAATATAAGTTCGATCATTATTTTTGTGGGATATGCCATACCAGGATGGGTGGCAGGGGTTCTCATGCTGGTGTTCTTTTCATCGCATTTTGATATTTTCCCTTTAGGAGGGCTTGTGTCCGAGCTGTTTGATGACATGACCCTGACTGAAAAGATCTGTGACCTTGCATGGCATACTGTGCTTCCGCTTTTTTCATATGTGATCGGCTCCTTTACCGTGATGACCCTTCTTATGAAAAATACGCTCATGGACAATCTGTCTTCTGATTACATGCGTACGGCAGTTGCCAAGGGGGTTCCCTTTAAAAGGGCTGTTCTGACCCATGCAATGCAGAACAGTCTCATTCCCATTGCCACAAGTTTCGGCAACAATATTTCCATTCTTCTCATGGGTTCGTTTCTCATTGAAAAGGTGTTCAACATAGACGGGATGGGGCTTCTTGGATATGAATCCATACTTGACCGGGATTATCCTGTTGTAATGGGAATTCTTGTGATTTCATCCTTGCTTTTCATGCTGGGAAATATTCTGTCTGATGTCTGTGTCGCCATTGTGGATCCAAGGGTGAGGTTTAAATGATGATGGGCCTGACTCCTGTTACCCGCAAGAAAATCAGGCGTTTCTGTTCAATCAGAAGGGGATTCTGGTCCTTTGTCATTCTCATGGTAATGATTTTGATCTCATTTGGCGCTGAACTTTTTATAAATTCAAGGGCAGTGCTTGTTTATTATAATGGACATTTTTATTTTCCCACATATTCTGCAATGATTCCAGGCAGGCAGTTCGGGCTTGGATATGACTATGAAACCAATTATCGTGAGCTTAAAAGGAATCTTGAAAAAAAACATGGCCCTGATTTTGTGATCATGCCTCCTGTGCCATATAATCCATATGAAAATGATCTTAAGCTCAATGCATACCCGCCTTTTCCCCCGTCCTTCAGGGAAAGGCATTTTCTTGGCACTGACAATGCCGGAAGGGATATTCTGGCTCGTCTTGTATATGGGTTCCGCACTGCAATAATTTTTTCATTTGTGCTTTTGCTCATGAATTATACCATCGGCATCACAATAGGGTGCACCATGGGGTATTTTGGCGGAAAATTTGATCTTGTTTTTCAGAGAATAATTGAAATATGGAATAATATTCCCTTTTTATATGTGATCATCATAATTGCTTCCATAGTTGTGCCGAATTTCATGATTCTCATACTTATAATGGCTTTTTTCGGATGGATAGGAATCACATGGGTTATGCGCACCATGACATACAAGGAAAAGCAGAAGGAATATGTCATGGCAGTAAGATCTCTTGGTGCATCCCATGCCAGAATCATTTTCAGGCATATAATACCCAATACGATCTCTGTTATCGTGACCTATGCTCCATTTGCAATTTCAGGAGGAATTGTGTCCCTGACTTCCCTTGATTACCTCGGGTTCGGCCTGCCTGCACCGACTCCGTCATGGGGAGAGCTGCTGTCCCAGGGATGGCAGAACATGGAAGCATGGTGGATAGTATCTTCTGTGGTTGCAGCCCTTGTCATAACCCTGATGGCTGTGACCTTTATAGGAGAAGCCATCAGGGAGGCATTTGATCCAAGGCTTCATGCAAGCTATGAATAAATAATGTTTTAATAGACCTTTCTTTTTGAAAAGCCCTTGCCAAGCACGTTAAAAGTGTTTTCAGTGATCAGAAATGCGTCAGGGTCAATGGTGAAGACTATCTCCTCGATCCGTTTTATCTGGAATGTGTTTACAACGGTCAGGATAATATTTTTTGACCTGCCGGTATATGCGCCTTCTCCTTTAAGAAAGGTGGCTCCGCGCCTGAGTTTTTTCATGATTTCGTCTGCGATTCTGTCAGGCATGTCTGAAATGATATAAATGAGCTTTCTCTGGTTGAAAAGGGTCATGCAGTATTCAATAACCTGGGAAGTGATAAAGCTCATGGCCATTGAATAAAGAATCAGATCAATATCCATGGTTCCGAATGAAAAGAGAAACAGGACAAAATTGAAAGCAAAATTGTACGTTCCAATGCGGATCCCGAATTTCTGGTTCAGCATGACCGAGATTATATCGTTTCCCCCGGCAGACCCGAGTGATCTGAATACAATTCCTGCACCGGCTCCCACAATTGTACCGCCTGCAAGGGCAGCAAGCATGAGATCCTTTACAGGAATTTCAAACTTGATGAAATCAATGGCAAATGTCAGCACAATTGTACCGTAAAGACTGTACAGAAGAAAACGCCTGCTTATCAGCAGCCATCCTGAAATAAATACAGGAATGTTTAAAATAAAATACCAGATTCCTGGGGTGAACAATTTTGTGTAATAATACAGCAGAATGCCTGCTCCTGAAAAACCTCCAGTGATCATGCCGTTGGGAATCACAATTGCTTTGAGCCCGATTCCAAGAATGATGCTTCCTGCGGTGATTAAAAAAAGATTCCATGGAACCGAGTATGTAATGTTCTGTATTTTCATGGGAAAATCCTCAATTGTTTTTCGAAAAAGAGCCATAATAATACAAAAAAAAGAAAATGCAATCTTTTTTTGGTGTATATTTTGTATCCTGGTCTGATCCTGCCTGAAACCTGTTCAAAATATTTTGACACATACAGAGGAAAAGGCTAAACTGATAATGGTAAATAAATACATCGCCGTTATATTATAAAGTTCCGTCATTTCATAACCCGGTAAAAAATGGAGCCTTCATTGGAAAAACAAAATCGTATTTGTTCTGAATCCTTTTTTTTGCGCCCGGATAACAATTGCACCGTGTTTTCCAGGGATATCAGGGATTTTGCCCGGGTGGCAGAAAATATCCCGTGCCAGAATGCCTGTCCTGCAGGAACCAATATACCGGAATATATAAGGTGCATATATGAAAAAAGGTATGGAAGAGCCTATGAGATCAATCGCCATGCCAATATTTTTCCCGGAGTACTTGGCAGAATATGCTCAAGGCCCTGTGAATCAGCCTGCCGGCATGGAGAATCAGATAACGGCACAGGTGTTGCCATCTGCCATCTGAAAAGATCATGCTCTGATCTGAAATCAGAATCCCATCGTATAATTGAAGAGCTTTATGCACCCACGGGCAGAAAAATTGCCATAATAGGCGCAGGACCGGCAGGCCTTGCAGCAGCCCGTGACCTTGCTGTATTCGGACATGATGTGACAGTTTTTGAGGCCATGGAGGAGCCAGGCGGCATGCTGATCGCAGGTATCCCTGAGTTCAGGCTTCCAAGACACCTGGTGCGTCTTGAAATAAACAATATCCTGAGGCAGGGCATACAATTAAAGACCAGTACATTGATCGGCAGGGACATCGGGGTTGAAGAACTGATTGATGACCATGATGCGGTAATTGCAGCTTCCGGGTGTGTGAAACCTGTCAGGCTTGGAATTGAAGGAGAAGAGTTTGAGGGTGTCTACAACGGCCTTGAGTTCATGAAAGCTTTTAACAATGGTGATGCTGTTCTTACAGGAGACAGGGTGGCTGTGATTGGAGCAGGATTTACTGCCGTGGACTGTGCCAGGGCTGCTGTAAGGCTTGGAGCCTCAGATGTCAGCATAAATATACGAAGAACCCTTGAAGACATGCGAATAGATGAAAATGAAAAATATGAGGCAGGATTTGAGGGTATTAAAATAAACAGTCTTGTTCAGCCCTTTAAGATTATTGGAGACCAGGGCAGGGTAAAGGGCGTTGAATTTGTAAGAACGCGCATGCAGGCGGGTGATGATGCAAACTCGCGGGTGTGTGTTCCAATTGAGGGCTCAGGTTTTATTGTTTCACTGGACTGTGTCATTGCAGCTCTCGGGCAGCAGCCTGATATGACCCTTGTGCCGGAAGGGAAAAATATCAATGGGAAATTTTTCTGTGCAGGAGATTTTCTGACCGGATCCTCAGATGTGATCTCAGCTGTGGCAGGCGGCAGACAGTGTGCACTGGCAGTGGATGAATTTCTTATGGGCAGAAAACGAAAAGAGATTGTGGCAAGGCTTGAAATCCATCCCGGTACTGACAGGCCAAGATCCTATGATTTCATTGAAAGAACCGGCATGGATACAATTGATATTGAGCTCAGGCGTTCAGACCCTGCTGCTGAAGTGGAAAAAGGCTTTAATGAAATGCAGGCACATGAGGAATCAAAAAGATGTTACCTTTGCAGCCTTCAGTATGAAATAGATCCTCTGTCATGCATATATTGCTCTGCCTGTATTGATGTCGCTCCAAAGGAGTGCATTAAAATGATCAGGGCTGTAAAATCGAATCCGGATGGAACCTGTGCAGGATATGAACAGGCACATGAATGGGATGAGGTTGTTTCAATTGCAATAGACAATGTTGCCTGCACCAGGTGCGGTCAGTGCCTTGCAGCATGTCCCATGGACTGCATCCGTGTGATCAAGACTGAACTCATTGAAACTGATATCATGAATGATATCTGATCAACCGGACAGGAGGAATAATGCCTTATAATGATCACTATGTCATAATCGGAAACGGCCCTGCAGGCAATAATGCTGCAGGCAGTTTACGCAGAAACGACAGACAGGCCAGAATTACCATCATTTCCGATGAATTTGTGCCTTTTTATTACAAACCCAGGCTGACCGGATTTATTGAAGGCAGGATTGATAAAAAAAACCTTATGGCAGCCTCTCTTGAATCATACAGAAAACAGGATATAAGGCTCAGGCTGGGACAGAAAGTGGAGCGCGTAGATCCTGCAACTCATACCCTGTTTTTGCATCATATGGAAAAAATAAAATATACAGGCCTTGTTATTGCATCGGGAAGCCGCGCCAGGCTTCTGCCCTGTCTGGCTCCATTTGCAGCTCACATGCATTTTCTATCTTCATATACAGATGTAATGGAATATAAAAATCTGATCCGTTCTTCAAAGGAATTTTTTATTTTTGGTGGAGACCTTGTGGGATTTCAATTTTTGAAAACACTTGTATCCATGGGCAGAAATGTCAGCATAATGATCCATCCTGATGCATTCTGGCCCCATGAACTGACAGGTGAAATGATGGACACAATCTTTACAAGCCTGTCAAGGCTTCCTGTTCATATTATTATAAATGATACCATTGCAAAAATTGACAAACCTGCAGGCAAACCATACAGGATCGTGACCCGCCGGGGCCTTGAAAAGGATGCAGACATGATCATGGCCTGCAACGGGCTTATTCCGAATATTGAATTTTTAAAAGGTTCCGGCCTTGAACTTGACCGTGGCGTTATTGTGGATGAATATCTGAAGACAGGTATTGATGATATTTATGCATGCGGGTCATGTGCCCAGGTTTACAATCCTTCTCTCAAGGCATATTCCACCACAATCGGATGGCCCAATGCATCGGTCCAGGGGGAAATTGCCGCCATGAATCTTCTTTGTGACCATAGGATAATTGACTCTGCACCCAGGAAATATTTTGACCTGCAAGGGATCAGAATCAAAACAACCTGGTGGGAGGATATTGATGAAAAATATTGATGTCGTGATGGAGATATGCGGCAGTGCCGGAGAAGGAACCATATCTTCGGGCGAAATTCTGGCCCGTTTAATGAGCTCCAGGGGGTTTGAAATCATGTCATTTGATTCCTATCCGGCAGAGATCAGGGGCTTTGGCAAATGTGTGGCTCATATCAGGATCAGTAACAGGCCGATTTATTCTCCGGGTAAATTCAGTGATATTCTGATTTCTCTTAATGATGCACATTCAATTTCCAGGCTTCCCCGCCTGAAAAAGGGTGCAATTTTAATCTATGACAATCAACCAGCCCGTGTCCATGCAGAAGATGAAAGCGTTGCCGGAATGGCCCGGCCTGATATAATTTCATACGGGGTTCCCCTGCATATGCTTGCCCATAAGGCTGCTGGGAATTCAAGGGGCAGAAACATGGTTGCCCTGGGAGCCATTGCATCATTACTGGGTCTTGAAAAACAAAGTTTTATACTAAGTATCCAGTCAAGATTCAAAGGCAAAAACCAGGCAGTAATAGATGCCAATACTGAATCCTTTGTCCTTGGATTTGACTGGACAGATGAAAATATTAAAAAAAAAGATGCCTATTCATTTAAGAATGCAAAGCAAAGAATGAGTACAGGCAGAAAACTGATTGTTGACGGGAATCAGCTTGTTGCCAGAGCAGCTCTTGATGCCGGCCTGAAGTTTTATGCAGGTTACCCCATTACCCCTGCCACCGGAATCATGGAAATCTTAAGCAGGGAACTGCCGAAACATGGAGGTACCCTTCTCCAGACAGAAGATGAGATTGCTGCCATAGGAGCTGTGATAGGAGCGGGATTTGGCGGGATAAGAGCCATGACAGCCACATCCGGTCCGGGATTTGCCCTGATGACCGAGTTTGCAGGATTAAGCGTCATGGCTGAAGTTCCTGCTGTGATAGTAAATTCACAGCGTGGAGGGCCTTCCACCGGCATACCGACAAAAGTCGAACAAAGTGATTTCAATGCAGCAGTTTACGGTGGCACAGGGGACAGCCCAAGGGTGGTCTTGGCTCCTGCTGATACGGCATCTTGCTATGATGCTGTGGTTCTGGCTCTTTACTTTGCTGAAAAATATCAGACGCTTGTGATAGTTCTGATGGATTTTTTCCTGTCAGGCAGCATAAGAAACATTGATGTTCCTGCAAAAATACAGAAAAAATTCCTTGACGCCAATATCACCCCGGATGCTGGGGAACTTAAGGACTATAAAAGATACAGGATTACCAGCAGCGGTATTTCCCCAAGAGCCATTCCAGGCATGAAAAACGCAGTATTTTTTTCAACAGGACTTGAGCATGATGAAAGGTCAAGGCCGGATTACTCAGAAAAAGGTCATCTTGAAATGACAGCCAAACGTTTCAGAAAACTTGAAACCCTGGGCAGAGAAGCGCCTTTGCCGGCAGTTTTTCCGGAACACCTGACAGAAGCTGATATCGGTATTGTGTCATGGGGATCATCAGCAGGCGCAGCCTATGAAGCATCAACGCTCGCCAGGGATCAGGGAATCAATGCAGCATGTTTCAGTTCTGTAATGCTTTCACCGTTTCCTGAAAAACAATTGATCTCATTTGCAGAAAAATGCAGGCAGATTCTTGTTCCTGAACTCAATTTTTCAGGTCAGTTTGCAGATTTTGTGACAAAGATTTTAAAAAGGAAAGTTGAAAAACTCAATTTTATCTCCGGCCGGCCCATGGCTTCGGAAGATATTCTTCAAAAGATAAAGGACATGGTATGAAAGAAACTGACAAACCGGTATATCTGGATGAAAAACTGGACAAAGTCAGAAAGGCAGGTTTTCTGAAATACAGATCAAAGGATATGCCCACCTGGTGTCCGGGCTGCGGGTATTTCGGGATTGTTGATGCTTTTTACAGGGCTTGCAGGGAACTTTCAGTCAAACGGGAAAATACAGTTGTTGTGAGTGGAATCGGCTGTTCAGGAAGGACCCCTGTTTTTATCAATACATATGGATTTCACACCCTTCATGGCAGATCAGTTCCTGTTGCATCCGGACTTAAGCTTGCAAGACCTGATTTAACAGTATTTGCAGTTGCAGGAGACGGTGATGCACTTGGAATAGGAGGTGGGCACCTGCCCCATGCAGCAAGGAAGAATATTGACATCACCTTTCTTTTGTTTGACAATTCCATCTACGGACTGACCAAGGGGCAGTCTTCTGCCACCACGCCATTTGAAATGGCAACAAACTCCCACCCCTTTGGAAATCCTGATAATCCCTTAAACCCTGTGAAACTTGCCCTCTGCTATGGAGCATCCTTTGTTGCAAGGGGGTATGCAGGCGATCCTGAAAATTTAAAGGATATGATAAAGGCCGCAACCCTGCACAGAGGATTCAGTTTTCTTCATATCCTGACCCCCTGTGTTACATTTGACCGGGAAAATAAAACCTGGAAGAATTTAAAGGAAAAAGTGCATGACCTTTCCCTTGAAAGCGGGGCAGATTCAATGGAAATCGCCCTTGATCATGCTGAAAATTATCCCTGGGCCACAGGCATATTTTTCCATGATAAAAAAAGAGATGATTATCGCAGTGTTCTGGATCGCTTAAATTCTCAGAATTGATATAACTCAGGTCAGAGCTGCCATGCAGACAAAGGAAAATCTGACTCTGGATTTATTCTTTCTGCTGAAGAACCGATTTGATAAATTCATATTGGAAAGGGGCTGACATTTTTTTTAAGGCTGCAGCTGAAGTGTTTTTTACAGGGGTGTGGCCTGAACCATTGAACACTGTCTTGGTGCCATTGCTGAACTGGATATGGTATCTTGGTCTTATACCTTTTCCAGTGGTGCCAAAGCTTACCTGGGAATCTGTATCAGACTGCATGTTGTTGAACACGCCGGTTAGAAATTTAGGTGACAATTGTTTTACAAGGTTTTCATCCCATACTATTCCGGTGCTGGTTTTTTGTCCTCCCTGTTTTTTTCTGGGCTTTATCTTGTTTATTCCTGTTACCAGTGAATTTATTCTTACACTCAGGTTTTTTACGGAACGTTCCTGGATTTCACCTTCAGCCTGGGGTCTTAAAAGGTCAAGTTTTACATTTACTTCCTCATATGCTTCCTTTGAAGCTTCAAGATCGTTTTTGGATATTAATTCATTAATGCTTTCATACATTCTGTTGATTTCCTGACGTGATTCCCTGAATTTGTCGGGGTTCATCTTTCCTCCTTATTTTTTAAGCCGGATCAAACTTTTTAATCCTACACCTGTTGAGTTTATAATTCAAGGATTTATCCTTTGATGGAAATCTTGTGGGGTATGCGTAGAACACCCGGGATATGTCGGCTGGCCTGCCTTTCTATCCTGATGCCTGGGCTTTTTTCTTTTCAAGCTCTTCCCAGCGCTCATACAGGGTGTCAAGTTTTTCCTGGGCCTGTTTGAGTTCTGAACAATAATGGCTCATTTTTTCAGGATTGTTCATGATTTCTGGAATCTGAATTTTGTCTGACAGCGAATTTACAAGGTCTTCAGCTTCTGAAATAGTGTCTTCAATATGATCGAGTTCATATTTATCCTTGTATGAGAAAATTTTTTCACTGGTGCTTTTTTTCTTTTGTCTGTTTTTTTTCAGCTTCTGTGCTTTGCCAGGCTTTTCATGCAGGCTCTGCCTGAATTTCATTATCTGGCTGAAATCTTTGAAAAACCTGCCTGAGGTTCCGGGATCAAGATATAAGATTGTGTTGCAGACCCGGTCCATGAGATATCTGTCATGGGAAACAATCACCACTGCGCCTGCAAAATTTTTTATGCTGTCTTCAAGTACTTCCAGTGAAATTATGTCAAGATCATTGGCAGGTTCGTCAAGAAAAAGAATATCACAGGGCCGCAGCATCAGGTTTGCAATCAGTATTCTTGCCTTTTCTCCGCCTGAAAGATTTTTCACAGGCATTTCAAGCTGATCAGGCATGAACAGGAACTGCTTTGCCCAGGATACAATATGAATGGAACGTCCCCTGTAGTTGACACTGTCTCCTCCTGCAGGGTTCAATGCCTGTTTCAAAGTCAGTTCAGGGTCAAGTGCCGAGCGTGTCTGGTCAAACACTGCTGTCTTAAGATCCTGAGCCCATACCACCTTTCCTTCATCAGGCTGTATTTTTTTTTCAAGAATTGACATGAGGGTGGATTTGCCGCTTCCATTGTCACCTGCAATTCCAAGGCAGAAACCAGGACCTATCTCAAAATTCAGATCGGAAAACAGGAGTCTGGTTTCCATGGTTTTCTTTAAATTAAAAGCCCGTAACAATTTTTTTGTCTGCCTGCCCGTTGCATTGAAATCTATTTCAGGAGCAGCGCAGATTCTGTTCTGGGCTTTTAAAATCTGAAGCTGAGCCTTGAGCTGCTTTGCCTGTTCAATACGGTATTTTGCCTTGGTTGTTCTGGCTTTGGCCCCCTGGTGCAGCCATTGTTCCTCTCTTTTGACTCTGGTTTTTAAAGAAGACTGCTGTTTCTGCCTTGCAGCAAGAAATTTTTTCTTTTCCTTTTTAAATTTTTCATAGGATCCATTGATTTTAAAATATCCGTCAGGATAGAATTTGCCTATCTCCATTGTGTTTTTACAGGTATTTTCCAGAAAAGCCCGGTCATGGCTGACACAGATAAAGGAAAAATCTGCATTTTTCATTATCTGTTCAAGCCACAGAATACCTTTTATATCAAGATGGTTGGTCGGCTCGTCAAGCAGGAGCACATCAGGCTGGCAGCATAATGCACAGGTAATGGCAAGCTTTTTTTTCCATCCTCCGGACAGGGCTTTCACACGCATGGAAATATCTGGAAAACCACCCTGTCCCAGGGCTTTTCTGATGATTTTATGCTGGTGCCTGTCATCAAATCCGAATTTCTCTGTTTCTTTGTACAGGATCTGTTCTATTGTATAATCAGGATTCAGGCAGTCTTCCTGGGGAAGATAAATGAAACGCAAGTCTTTTTGAACTATCACTTCTCCTTCGTCAGGATCTGTCCGGCCTGCAATGATTCTAAGAAGGGTTGATTTGCCTGATCCGTTCATTCCTGTGAGACCAAGCTGTTCATCTGCTTTAAAATCAACGGACAGGCCGGTGAAAAGCGTATCATCCCCATATGATTTTGAAATATTTTTAAGGCTGAAAAGAAAACTCATGACAGGTCATCAGGTTCTGGTCTGTGTATCTGGCGGTAGACGCGTATCATTTTAATTATAAAGCTTGCTGTCAGTGCAATGCTTATCAATATGATGAAGCTTGCGGCAAAAAATGTCATGATGAAACTGTATGGGTCTGCAAGTGTGTATGACCCGATGACAAGATCAATACCAAATACCAGAAAAAAAACAGACGCAAGGGTGAGTATTATCTGAACAAACCACCACATTAATTTGTTAATCCTTTACCATTAAAACGATCCAGACAAAATTTCAGGCAAGTTTAACCTTATCGGTCTAAAAAATCAAACCAATTCATAAACACGTTGATTTGTACTGGCAAGCCATTATAATTAGGAAAAAACTTTTCAGGGAAAAAGGAAAAAATCATGAGAATCCTGGTTATTGAAGATGATCTGAAAATAGCTGAATTTATTCAAAAGGGCCTTAAAACTTCCGGGTTTGCAGTTGATCATGCAAAAACAGGCACCATGGGGCTTACCATGGCGCTTGAAGAAACCTATGATACAATGATTGTGGATATCATGCTGCCTGAAATGGATGGAATCTGCCTGATAAGGAAAATCAGGCAGGAGAATATCAATACTCCTGTTATCATTTTAAGTGCAAAGGACAGGGTTGCAGACAGGGTAAAGGGCCTGCAGGCAGGTGCAGATGATTATCTGACCAAACCCTTTGCATTTTCCGAGCTGCTTGCAAGAATACAGGCCCTGATAAGGCGGGCCGGCAATATTACCGACCCTGTCAAGCTGTCATATGCAGATCTGAGCATTGATATTGTAAAACGCCAGGTAAAGAGGGGTGATGAAGTGATTGAACTTCAGCCTCTTGAGTTTTCACTTCTTGAATATCTGCTGAGAAACAAGGAAAGGGTGGTTTCAAGAACAATGATCATGGAACATGTGTGGGATTATAATTTTGACCCCATGACCAATGTTGTCGAGGCAAGAATCTGCCGTCTCAGGGATAAGATTGACAAGGGATATGAACCAAAGCTCATCCATACGGTGAGAGGGGCGGGATATGTGCTGAAAACACCATGAAACATAAAATTTTTCATACCATTGCTTTCAGGCTGACCCTGTGGTTCACAGGAATCTTTACTATATGCTCCACAGTTGCGTTCGGCCTTTTTTATTTTCTTGCAGTACAGACCCTGCAGGCTCAGACAGACCAGGAGCTTCTGGATAATGCTTCCAAATTTACCGCAATTATCCAGAGAAACGGGCTTGCAGGTGCAAGAGAACTTGCTGTGGTGGAGGCACAGGCAGCAGGTGAAAAACTGATTTTTTTCAGGCTTGTGTATCCAACAGGCGAAGTTTTTGCCTCTTCCCACATGTCATACTGGCAAAAGGTGCGTGTAAGCCGCTACGCATTGAAAAATCTGGTACTTAACAGGAATAATATTTTTGAAACAATTGAGCTGCCCTCAACCGGGCAGAAAGCCAGGATACTTTACAGTTTTGTTGCGGCAAATGCCATTCTGCAGACCGGAGTGGCAGTGGATTATCAGAAATTTCTGTCTGCATTCAAACGGGTGTTTGCAGGAGCAATGGGTTTTATTATCATTTTTTCCGCTTTATCAGGCTGGCTTCTTGTTCGCAAGACATTGTCAGGTGTTGAAACCATTACAAGAACTGCAAGAAACATAGGTGCGAGCAATCTTGAGGCCAGGGTGCCCCAGACCGGGCGCAGAAATGAGCTTGATGAACTTGCCATAACATTTAATTCCATGCTTGACAGAATTGAGGAGCTTGTCAGGAGCATAAGGGAAATGAGCGATAATATTGCCCATGATCTGAAAAGCCCCATCACGCGCATCAGAGGATTTGCAGAACTTGCACTCACATCAGGAACAGACAATATGGAAGATTACAGGGTTATGGCTTCCAATACAATTGAGGAGTCTGACCGGCTTCTTGACATGATAAATACCATGCTGGTCATTTCCAGAGCTGAAGCAGGGCAGGAAGATTTCAATTTTTCTGAAATAAATCTGTCAAAAATGATAAAGGATGCATGTGATCTGTTCACACCCCTGGCCGAGGATAAAAATATTTCACTTATCTGTGATATCAGGGATGAAATCTGTGCCAAGGCAGATATGAAAATGCTTCAGCGAGCCTTTACCAATCTTCTGGACAATGCCATAAAATATACTCCTGAAAACGGAAAAGTAATTGTCAGGGCCTTTATAAAGGAAAGCATGATCCATGTTGAAATAAAGGATACAGGCAAGGGGATTGATCCTTTATATGCAAACAGGATTTTTGACAGGTTTTTCAGGGCTGAATCTTCACGCACAACACCTGGCACCGGCCTTGGGCTGTGCCTTGCCAGAACCATTGCACGCCGCCATAATGGAGATATAGTCCTTGCAGAATCAGATGAGTCTGGCTCATCATTTTTAATGACATTACCATATGATAATATTCAGGTCATTTAATCGTCATATTTATGTTTTATAGTTAAGACCGGTAAAAGCATATTGGTTTTAATCATAATTGAATAAAGGAGAGTATGATGAAAAGGATAAGAGAATTTTTTCTGGTCATTATTGCAGTGACGCTGATTTCAGCACCTGCCATGGCCATGGCTGACAATGGTGCTGTGCACATGGTTCCGGTGAATTTTGCCACCATAGCAAGCAGGGCAAAGCCTGCTGTGGTCAATATTCAGACTGAAAAAATCATAAAAGGCGGAGGAAGAGTCTACAGACATTTTTTCGGACAACCCTTTGGCGGAGACCAGAATCCGTTCAATTATTTTTTCGCGCCTTTTTTCAACCAGATCCCGCAGGACAGAAAGGAGAAAAGCCTTGGGTCCGGTTTTATAATAACAAGTGACGGTTATATTGTAACAAACAATCATGTGATTAAAGACGCAGATAAAATCAGGGTAATTCTGTACGATAAAACAGAATATGAAGGAACAATAGTTGGAACCGATCCCATGACTGACCTTGCCCTTATAAAGATAAAGGCAAAAAATCTGACTCCCCTTAAATTCGGTAATTCCTCAAAAGCCAGGGTAGGCTCATGGGTGGTTGCCATAGGAAGCCCCTTCGGTCTTGAACAGACAGTGACAGCAGGGATTATCAGTGCCAAGGGCAGGATAATCGGATCAGGGCCTTATGATGATTTTCTGCAGACAGATGCATCAATCAATCCGGGTAATTCAGGCGGGCCCCTGCTTAATCTCAAAGGAGAGGTTATAGGAATCAACACGGCCATAATAAAATCAGGCCAGGGAATAGGCTTTGCAATTCCTTCAGATCTGGCAGTCGGGGTGATTGATCAGTTAAAGAGGAAAAAAAGTGTCTCCAGGGGCTGGATGGGGGTTGCCATTCAAAATGTGACCAAACAGCTTGCCAAATATTACGGGATCAAGGAAAAACAGGGAGTTTATGTTGCCAAGGTTTACAAGGGTGATCCTGCGGACAGGGCAGGTATAAAACAGGGAGATGTGATTTACAAGGTAAACGGCAAGACAATAAGGTCATCACGGGATCTTAGCATGACAATAGCAGCCTCCCCTGTGGGTGCAATTGTCAAGGTTGTTGTAATAAGGGACGGCAGGCAGAAAACTTTAAAGGTCAAACTCGGCAAAAGACCTGATAAAGGCTCTGAAACAATTGCCGCAAATAATGGATATGATATATTCGGATTCAGGCTGAAACCCATGAATTCCGGTCTTGCAAGAAGGCTTGGCTATCCTGAGGATATCAGAGGGCTTGTTGTCATGGATGTCAAATCAGGAAGCACGGCTGCTGCAACCGATGTGCGTCAGGGAGATCTTTTAATGGAAATAAATCACCACAGGATTCAGACCATTGGACAATACCAGAATTATCTTGGAAAACTTGGCAGGGGTGACATGGTTCAGCTTCTTTTCAGAAGAGGAAACAGTCATGTATTTGTCATAAGCTTTGAAAAACCATAATCTCTGAATCAATATATATTGTTTTAACGGCATTCTTTTATTATTTGTAAAGGAATGCCGTTTTTTTTAAAGCTTGACAAAGATAAGGGTAATCAAATACTTATTTTAATGAATTTTAAGGTATCAATGTCTGTGTAACAAAGGAAAGGATAAATAATGGAGGAACTGGAAGGAATTCTGGAACTGGACAAATCAGAAGGTATATATATTGATATTGGAACAAAAGTATATCTTGAAATTGAAGGGGTTAATTTTTCTGTAACAAGTATTTTCATAGGCCTGCTCAAGGATGAATTTCTGCTTGTAACTCTTCCTAAAAGATATAAAAGCGTTCAGAACAAATTGTTTCCCTCCAATAAAATGGTTGTCAAGTATCTTTATGACGGCTCTGTTTTTGCCTTTCAGACGAGTGTCATTGAAACCATAACCACTCCAATCAAGGCGCTTGCCATTGAATATCCCAAAGTGGTTCAGAAAAGAGAATTGAGAGTTGTCAAACGCAATAATGTGATTATTCCGGGCAGGGTGGAAGCAAAACAGACTCAGTTCCAATCCGTTGTTTTTGATATCAGTAAAAAAGGGTGCTGCTTTAAATATATCGACAGGGTAAAAAATTTCACTTCCCTGAGGGAAGGAGATCTTTTAAGAATTTATTGCAGCTTTCCTGGTGTACCCGACGAAATAGGAGCGCTTGCATGTGTGAGAAATACCAGACGTGAAAAAGATCAGATTTCAGTGGGTGTGGAATTTCAGGACATGACAAAACCTTTCTTAACAGCATTAATGCATTTTCTGTTCTCAATTGAAGATTTTTCATGAATCTGATGAAATGGTGGAGCTGAGGGGGATCGAACCCCTGACCTTACGGCTGCCAGCCGTATGCTCTCCCAGCTGAGCTACAGCCCCACGTTGAAAAGCAATACCTAAATAATAGATTGAGTCTTTTCTGTCAATAAAAAAATAAACTTGAAAGTTAAATCAATAAATTATTGACATCAGGTTTTATGAAAAGATAATATGCTACGTTTATTTGATCAGGATTTTTTTATGTTTGAAAGAAGAGGGCTAAGGAGAGAGTGATGCTGCGTTACTTGCGTGAAAATACCGGAAACTGGATCATTAAATTTTTTCTCGGGATCATTGTGATAGTCTTTGTTTTTCTCGGTATAGGTTCATTTGGATCGAAACGGAAGGATTCCGTTGCCACAATCAATGATGAACCTGTTACAATAAAGGAATACCAGAGAGCCTATGATGCCCTGGTGGAACAGGTAAGGGCCCGTTTTGGGAAAAATTTCAATGAAGATATTCTTAAAGCTCTCAATGTAAAGCAGCAGGCCCTGGATTCGCTTATTGACAGCAAACTCATTCTTGCTGAAGCTGACCGTCTTGATATCAATGTTTCTGACAAAGAGCTTCAGAACAGCCTGCTTTCCGTTAAAGCTTTTCAGAGGAATGGAAAATTTGATCTTGGCCAGTATAAAAGGGTGCTTAGCATGAACTCCCTGAATCCTGAAATTTTTGAGCATGACCAGGCAAATGCCATACGTCAGCAGAAAGTCAGGGATATGGTTGCAAGCACGGTTACAGTATCAGACCTTGAGGCAGAAAACTGGTATCTGTTCAGAAATACGAAAATGTCTGTGAATTATCTTTTTTTCAACCCCATGGAATACACAGATATTCATCCAGGAGAAACTGAAATCAAAGCTTTTTATTCTGAACATAAAAATCAGTATAAATCAAAACCAGCTTTAAAGGTGTTATATATCAAATTTTCTCCTGAAGATTACAGGGACATGGTATCAGTCACTGATGATGCCATACGGGAATATTATGAAGATCATCAGGATGAATTTAAGACTCCTGAAAAAGTTGAAGCAAGACATATATTGATTAAACTTGATCAGAATGCTTCGGAAAAAGAAATCAAAGCAGCAGAGCAAAAAGCACTTGAAATTTATAAGCTTGCAAAATCCGGAAAAGATTTCAGCGAACTTGCCAGAAAATATTCCCAGGGCCCTTCAAAGGCAAATGGCGGCTATCTTGGAATTTTTGACAGAAAAAGCATGATCAAACCATTCGGTGACAAGGCATTTTCAATGAAACCGGGGCAAATAAGCAAACCTGTTAGAACAAGGTTTGGATGGCATATTATCCAGGTTGTTGCCAGATATGATGCATCAGTTAAAACCCTTGCCCAGGCCAGTGATACAATAAGAAAAAAACTTGCAGGGCAGCAGATGAAAAATTTTGCCTATGACAGGGCAGGAGAGGCTTTTGATTCAGTAATTGACGGTGACAGCCTGGAACAGGTGGCTTTGATTGCCAAAAAGAAAATCCATGAGACAAAGCAGTTTACAAGGGATGGGCAGGGCCTTGATATACCGGAAGCCCGCAAGTTTGCAGAACAGGCATTTGCACTTCCCTTAAATGAAATAAGTGATGTAAAGCAGTTTGCAGATACCTATTATCTTATCAAACCGGTTAAAAAATTCAGCCCGGCTGTAATTGATTTTGACAGGGTCAAGGAAAAGGTGAAAGAAGATCTTACAGCCATGCTCAAAAAGAAAAGGGCTCTGGAACTTGCTAAGGCAGATTTGAAAAAGGCATTAAAAGCAGGCGGGTTTGATAAGATTGCAGGCAAGGATGTTCCGGAACTCAGAACTACAGCATTGTTCACCCGTAATGATGTAATAAAAGGTGTTGAAAACTCCGATGCTTTTATAAAAGCAAGCTTTTCACTTGATCCTGATCATAAGATTTATCCTGAAGTGATCAAATCTGCTGCAGGATATTATATCATTGAGTTTAAGGAGAAAAAGGTTCCTGACAGAGCTGAAATTGCAGAAAATCTTGATAAGATAAAGACCATGATTATCAGGACAAAGGAAATCAGAACTTTTCAGGCATGGATGACTGCACTCAGGAAACAATATGATATTAAATACAATCCTGATCTTCTGTAAAAAACAAAATTTCTGGGCAGAGAATAAAAAAAAGGAGGAAAAATTCAGGATTTTTCCTCCTTTTAATTTTGAATTTCAATCCCTGGTCTCCCAAGGACGGGAAATTATGGCAGGTACAACTGAACCGGAAAAATTCAGGATTTCATCTGTTTGGGCGGCAGTTTATCCAATGGTTCAGAGACATTATTTCTAAGGTAGTAATCCAGGTCAAATAATTGTTTAAAACTTAAATCCTTGAATTGTATATGGCGTTTTCTGACTTTCATTGAACTGAAGGACGGAGCATTTGTCACTTCGTAATCAGCAACGGTTTTAAATGGAAGATCTCCCACATAATAACCCATGCTGCTTAAAAATACGGTTTCTTCCTGTTCAGTTTCTTCCTGAATATCATCACTGCTTGTGTCTATATATTTAAATGCCAGGCCACCCATGCTTATGTCTATGATCTGCCCAAGCTTATGCGAATGCGGACTTATTGCGGCATAAGCCCCTTCAACAGCTTTATATCTTTTGTTTTTCCGTCTTTCAACGGTTCTCTTTCTGCCCACCATGAACTTTATTCCCTTTATTTGAAATAATTCTTAAATTCAGTAAAATTATCGAATGCACAATTTATGCCAATTTTCATAAAAAGATATATATGATATTATATTGTAATAAACTCTATTATATCAAGTAGATAAAATCAAGACCAGCAAATATATTTTTATGTGCCACATAAAATGCGTCAATTTGTTGGCATCGATAAAAAATTTTTATGGAATTTTGACAGATTCAGGGAAAAATTAGTAATAAAACTATGTATTTTATTTCATAAAAACTTACATTTTTTCCTCAAAGATTTTTTGAGTTCTGTTTTTTCTGACATTGTCAGGAGTAAAAATTCTGCCGCTTATTACTATATAAACTCCACAGGGCAGGGCCTGTACTGCAGCAACGGCAGATCCAAGATTAAAGACAGCGTCACTGGTTTTAAATTTGGCAGGTTCCATTGCACCGGTTAGGACAATTGTCTTATCCTTTATACAGGACAGTATTTTCCCTGTTTCAACCATTGTGTCTGTTCCATGGGTAATGATAACCCTGTCATCAGGTGCAGACTGTACTGCCTTGAGAATGAACAGCCTGTCCTCATCTGTCATGTCAAGGGAATCTTTTTTCAATAACGATGAAACCTCATATTCAAAATTTACCCGTGCATTTTTTAAAATATCATTGATATTGGAATCTCCCACTTCGTATTTGCTTAAAGCATCAAAGTAAACCTTGTCAATGGTTCCTCCAACAGCATAAAATTTAATTTTCATATGGTTTCTCCCCAATTGTTGTTTTTTAATTCATTAAAATATCTGAAAACTGAGATACATATTTCATAATTGAATCCACGGTATCTTAAAAAATTCATCATTTTTTTTTTTAGATTTTCCGCGTCAAGATTTTTCCAGGTTCTTATTTTTGTTTTTACAGCATCTATGGCCAGATCATGGTCATTATATTGTTCCAGAACATTGTAAATAATTGAGGAATCAATCCCCTTGTTTTTAAGCTCATATTCAAGGGCAAATTTTGATTTTGGGTTATTCCTCACTCTTGTTTCAACCCATAATTGTGCAAAATCATGGTCATTGAGATAATTTTTTTCCACCAGGGAATCAATAATTTCCAGGGTAATGGAATCCTGTGTATTCTTTTTTTCAAAAAACCTGTGCATTTCAAAAATGCTTCTTGGGCGATGGCTTAAATATTTTAATGCCATGTTCATATAATGGCCTGTGTTGTGTTCATTTTTTCCCATTTATCTTGTCCCATAATTTTACAGGAGTTTTCAATATGGTACCCATCATGTTAATCAATCCCTCGCCCACAGCAGAAGGATGCAGGGGCATTACATCGGGATCGGAAAGTTTTCCGGTTGCTTTCACAGGAATGGATATGAGGCGCCCTCCCAGAAGAGTGTTGACAACAGGTATGTTTTCGATGATAAGGTCAATTGTTTTAAACGGAGAAATAAGGCAGATAATATTCATATCGTCTTTTAAAGGGTCAATCCATCCTGAAAACACAAGAGTCATGTCATTGCCGTCTATTACTGCTTTTTTAAGCAGAATCCTGCTATTCTTGATATCAGCATCCACAGAAAAATTTTCATATGCAAAACCATGCTGTGTAAGGTTTGGCAGTTTTCCTCTGAATATTTTTGAGATATTTAAAAGTGAAAGAATCCTTGACAGCAGAGTCAGTTTGTAAATTCTTCCTTTTTCTGCTTCAAGTTTCAGGGATCCATTGATAGATTCCGGGATCTTATCTTGATCAGCTGAAGTCCGTATATCAAGATCAAGAGAATATCTGCCGTCCATGAGATGCTGATCATTAAAAAGGCAGGTCAGAAGTTTCTGGATATCAGGCTTGTCAGCTGCGCTGAATTTTATGGTTGCAGAGACTTTCCTGCCTTTCAGGTTCAGATATCCTGAACAGCCGAGGTCACAAAGGGATGCTTTTTTTATTCTGATATAGGAGTCGTTTCCTCTCAGGGACAGGGTGGTATCAGCATTGGTGACAGTCCATTTTTTTATGCCGATCTCATCTGCCTTTAAATCAATACGTTTAAAAGGCATGTTTTTCAGATCAACTCCAAATTCAGATGATTTTAAAAGGACAGGTTCAAGGTTTATATGACGTATTGAGATATCCAGGTTTTTATCATTGATTTTTTTTATGACAACCGGCTGATTTTCTGTAAGCTCGTTTAACTGCCTGGCCCAGAAACTTCCCTTGACAAGCATCTTATCAATGGTTCTGGTATCAACCACACCTGTGAAACTGAACTTTGGTTTATCTGTTTCATGATTAAATGACAGATAAGCATCTGAAAATCCAGAATCAGAAATTTTCAGAGTCACAGGTGCAAGATCAGTGATTTTTCTGCCTTTCATATCCATGAACAATTCCGGGCCTTTTGCAAATTTCAGGCAGGCCCTGAAAAAAGATCCCCTGTTATCTGATCTGAAATTACCTTTTTCTATGGTTACAGGAAGGGCAAAACTGTCCAGGTTTTTGCGCCTGACCATGGGGTAAAGCCATGAAATGTCAGAAATTGTTCCATGTATTTCATTTAAAAAGATAAGATGATTTGTAAAATGAAACCTGCACGACATGTTTTTTATCTGATCATGGTATTGTGTGGCAGAAAGGCTGATATCGTTTCCTGTCCCGGAAAATTCGAATTTCCAGAGCTCAGGCGCGGATACAGGCCCGTTCAGTTTCATGGAATCAAGCATGATTGTGCCTGTGCCAGACCTCAGCGGCAGAATTTTTTTTCTTGTTCTGTCAGATTGTCTGATCCAGGCAATGGTGGTGCCAATATCGATTCTGCCTGTTCCGGAATCAACAGCAATTGTGTATGGCTCTTTAAGGCCAATGCTGATATTCATATCCCTGAACATGGTTTTGTTGATACTTCCTGTCAGGCCGGAAAGTGTTACCAGAGCCGGAGAATATGTAAACCTTAAGTGCTCAAGGTTAATTTTCCCCGGAATACGGTCATAATTACCTGAAATTTTGCATTTATCAGCTCTGATTTTTATGATCGGAATGTCAGCTCCTGTTTCAAGCCTGAGATCAAGCTTTATTTCTGCTTTTCCCCGGATATCATGGACAAGGGACAGCTCTTTTGTCAAAGCAGATTCATCATCAAACAGACCTGTGAGAATTTGGGGAAGCTGTGAAAGATCTGTATTAATTGAAAAACTGCCGTAAAACGGAAAATCAGGATAATCTGCCAGATTGACAGCAAGCCTGCCATTTTCAAGAGTTGAGTTTTTCAGACTGGCTTTTGCCGCATTGATGGTAAGAACGCCTCTGGAGATCTGGGCATTTCCATATACATGCTCAGTGCTTAAAGAAGTCCCTGGAATATCGACTCTGCCGTTTTCAAGTTTTCCCCTTAATTCCAGATTTTTTTCATGGAAAAGATTTTCAGGCACAATGCTGTGAAATAATACAGCCACATAAGGAGCAAAACCGGATTTTAAAATACTGAAAATCGTGGAGGAAATCTGATCGCCTGCAAAAAGCTGTGCGCTCATTCTGCCTGCCTGGGCTATATTGATATTGGTTCCTGCAAATTTAAGCTCAGGGTTTTTAAGCTCGGAATGCTGGATTTCTGCTGAAAAATGGATACTGAGCTGAGCTTTGGGATAATTCATTGTGAATTTTTCAGTGTCAATCTTAAGTTTATGGTCTGAAAACTTAAGTTTTGTTTCAATCCTGTCGCAATCCATTATCAGGCTGCCGGAAGTGGACATAAATTTTGCCTTGTGAAGTATTACCCTGGCTTTGAATCTGTTATCTGAACCAATAACAGCAGAAAATACAGCTTTTTTTATTCCTGTATCCCCCAGCCTTATGAATTTTTTAAGTTCAGAAGGAAAAAATTCAGATGAATTGAATTTTATATCTGCTATATCAGTTTTGACAGACAGCCTTTGGTTCTTTTTTGATAATACAATTGTCGAATTGATACTGCCTGAATACCTGGATTCTGCGTTATGGACTGTCAGCTTAACCGTATTCTGGGTGTCTGGTAAAAATTGCAGTATGGTTTTTAATAATTGAGGTGTTTTGTTTATCCAGGAAATCAGGTCAGGAATATAGGCTGGTTTTTTTTTTCTTGAATATATGAGAGGCCTGAATATGTCTATTTTATCAGGTTGAATTTTTCCTTTTAATGCAGCCTCAGGGTTGAAGAAAATTTTTAATTTTTTGGTTTCAGTTTTCAGGCTGTCATTGATATTCAATGATAATTCATGGAAGGCAATACTTGGAACAGGCAGAATATTTATTGCAAAATCAGCAAATTGCACTTTATGCCCTGTTTTTTCAAGTATCAGGGAACCAATTTGAGCCTTTATATATTCAGAATGCAGAAGTTTTGGAGAAAAAAAATAAAGAAACACGGAAGCTGCAATGATGAATGCAGAACACAGGACAAGGCATTTTCTTATCCATGACCCTGATTTAAAAAAAAACAACGGCATTATTTACCATGAAAGCCCGGACTGTCCTGCAAACTCTATGAAATCTGCCATCACAAGAC
>CAYOYY010000014.1:0-61605 GCA_964408295.1 uncultured Desulfobacula sp.
AATTCTGGGCCAGGCGCTGAATAATCTTCTGAAGTTTGTCCATGAACATGTTAAACAGGCCTGCAAGTGTCCCAAGTTCATCCTTTGAGGCAATATTGATCCGCTTGGTCAAATCTCCCTCTCCCTTTGCGACATCCTCAAAATTAACAATCATGCGGTTAAGGGAAGAAGCTATCCCAAACACAATAACAAGGCAAAGTGCCACGATTCCAATAAAAATAATTCCTGAGACCATCATCATATTTATTATATAAGCTTTTACCTTCACATTTATATCCTGGGAAATGGAAGCCTGAATCGCTTTAATATTATCAATATATACACCTGTTCCTATCCAGAAATCCGTTCCTGGAATCATTTCAGCATAACTTAGCTTGGGAGTGTCTCCAACTCCTGGCTTGTCCCATATATATGAGACAAATCCACCGCCGGCAGCAGCTTTTTTTGCAAGATCACGGATAAGATAAACCCCGTTTTTATCTTTGACCCCTGCCATATCCTTTCCCTGGAGACTCGCCTTGATATGGGCAATCATGATTGTTCCCCTGTTCACGAAAAAATATCCTGACTTATCCTTTTCAAACCGGATTCCTGCAATTTCCCTGCGTATAATCTTTATCTTTTCTTTTTCATCTGCAGCATCCTTAATCATATTGGCAATGGCCGCTCCCATTGAATGGGCTGCAACTTTGATTTTCTGTTTCTGCGCATCCAGCAGAGCCTGGCCTGTCTTTTCAATGGCCATGTCCCTGGCTCTGCTGCTGCTGGTCTGTGCAGCCCAGGCCATTACCAGAAAAAGTACCAGAATAGAAGCAATGATCAGATACATTCTTCCTTTAATGGTGAAACGATTAAGCATGATGACCCTCCTTTGAAATATAAACAATTTATCGTACTTTTTATAATTTTTAATCTGTCTGTGTGATAAGCAAACCCCATGCCAGAAAACAACCAAGCATAAACAGGGCAAAACGATGAATATGAATATTGAATTGTCTTTATTTTCGCACATTCAGGATAAAAATCAAGGCAAATTCACAAATATTGACTGAACCTGATCAAATTGGTATATACCTGATCAAAATAAAGGGATATAAAATCGGCAATATGGAAAATTTTATTAAAAGAGATGTTTTTGATTTTGAAATCGGGTATCTGGTAAAAAGCCCGTGCATAAACTGTGAAAACAGGGAAGCATTACCAGGATGTCATGCAGAATGCCCTGTGCTTGACAAAATCCAGACTGCCCTTGCAAGGGGAATCTCCTCCCAAGCTTCTTCATATGAAACTTAGGCTTTTACGATGAAATGGCCTGTATTTCCTGAATCTTCCGCATGTCTTGCAAAAAAGCACCTGTCCTTTGAAGTCTTTAAGACACTTGACGGTCTTGCAACAGATTCCGGTTATACTCTTGAAAAAGCTGTCAGATCAGGTATTGAAAACCATGACAGTTCAATGGGAATTTATGCGGGCGACGCTGAATCCTATGAAATTTTCTCACTGATTTTTCACCCTGTTATCCGCGAATACCACAATCTTGCAGAAAATGAAAACCATATATCTGATTTCAGAGCAACAAGCCTTCCTGATCCTGACCCTGAAAACAGGTATATTGTATCCACAAGAATAAGAATAGCCAGAAATATTGCAGGATTCAATTTTACTCCCCACATCAGTCTCAGACAGAGATCCAGGCTTGAAAAAACAATTGTCAGGGCATTTGAGGCTCTGAAAGATGAGTTCAATCCCAGGTATTTCTCTTTTGAAAAAGCCAGACCAGACATTCTGCATGAACTGGCAGGCCAGGGCCTGACCTTCAGGAAAGGAGACAGGTTTCAGGATGCTGCCGGAATAAACTCAGATTTTCCTGCATGCAGAGGAGTATTATTGTCTGAAGACAGAAGGCTCAGAATATGGGTAAATGAAGAAGATCACTTAAGAATCATCAGCCAGGAAAACACATCAGATATATCAGGAGCATTCAACCGCCTTGCCAGAGCATATTCCCTGCTTGATGGCCGGCTTGAATTTGCCACGCACAGGAAATACGGCAACCTTGCATCATGCCCGACAAATATCGGCACCGCCATGAGGGCTGGTGTACACATAAAGCTTGAAAAACTTGCACAAAGTCCTCATGTCCTTAAAAACATTGCCAGACTCCATCAGCTCCAGATAAGAGGAACCAGCGGAGAAAAAACAAAAATTGAAAATTCAGTGTTTGATATCAGCAACAAAAGACGCCTTGGTGTTCCAGAAACCCGGATAATCAAAGGGCTCTACCATGGGCTTGTTGATATAATAAAAACGGAAAAAATTATCTGATTCCCGCTGTTATCCATATATAAGCTGACCGCCTGAAAAGCCAACTCCAACGGCAAGGAGGATCATGGCAAGATAAAAAAACAAAACCCTGTTGAATCCCGGATTTTCAGGATCATCCCTGATTACAATGGCTGCAAACACAATTGCAAGCAGGGCTGCCAGTATCATCTTGATGATAATGAGAAACTCCCATGTACCATTGAGCCTGTGCTGCCAGTCAAGATAGCCTGCAAAGGCTGCCGGAAATATCCCGACAAGACCGAGGATCACGCAATGATATCCTGTTTTGGCAAGGCCTTTCAGCTTTGGAATAAGTGAAAACAGCCGGAATATGAATGCTCCCACTGCCATTCCCATGGGGATATGAACAAATGCAGGATGAAGGGGATGAGAAAATCCGATTTTGCTTAAAAACTGAAAGATAGCTTCTGTCATAAGATCACCTTTGAATTTAGTCTTTTTTTGTTCCGCTTGTTTATGATTAAAACAAATTATATTATCCATAAATACGGACACGGCCAGTACAAGTCAAGAGAATTAACTAAATTGAAACCTGCATCAAAAGAATAAAAGATTGCTTTGAATTATAAAAATTTTGTGAAATAATTCCTTCATGACAGAAACCACAACAGACATATTGGATCTGAAAGGCAGAGGTGTTGTAAGCATCATAGGTGCAGGCGGAAAAACCACTTTAATGTTCTGCCTTGCAGACCAGCTTTCAAAAAAAGGCCTGACAGTTCTTACGACAACAACAACAAAAATCTTTGTTCCTGGAAAAGACCAGTCTCCATGCATTATAACAGCATCCTGCGCTGATGAGCTTATGGAAAAATCAAGACAGGCCCTCTGCCGTTACCCATGTTTTTCAGCAGGCAGGGAAATCAATAAAAATCTTGGCAAACTTGAAGGATTCAGCATTGATGTAATTGACACTCTGCACAGGTCCATGATTTTTGACTGGATAATCGTGGAAGCTGACGGAGCACGACAGAAGCCTGTCAAGGCCAGTGCAGCCCATGAACCTGTGCCTGTCACCACAACCACACACCTTGTACTGGTAACAGGGCTGGATGCCGTGGGCACAGTGCTTGATGACAATTTTGTACACAGGCCGGAACTGTTTGCAGCAAACACAGGAATTCTGCCGGGCAGCATCATTGATGATCATGCCATAGCCTCCTGCATTGAAACTGAAATCAGAAAATCTGCTGCCATGTGCAGCCCGAATCACACTTATGTGGTGCTGAACAAGGCAGACACACCTGATTCAGTCCGATCCGGCCAGAAAATTGCAGATTTGTTATATAAAAGCACAGATATTGACAAAATTATCATAACTTCGCTTTTCAGGCATAAAAAGGAACAATAATGGAACAGAATATCCATAAAACAATTTATGAATTTTTAGGATCAGGCAGAAAAATCATCCTGGCAAAAATCATAAAACGTTCAGGGTCTGCACCAAGAGATGCAGGTTCCATGTGCATAATAACACAGGACAAGGACCTGACAGGAACCATAGGCGGAGGGCTTATGGAATACAGAACAAAAAAAGAAGCTGAAAAACTTATTCTGTCGAAAAAATCCCGTATTTTTCATTTTCATATGACAGAAAAAGATCTTGCCGGAGAAGGAATGATCTGCGGCGGCAATGTGGATATTTACCTTGAACCTCTTTTTCCTGAAAATCCGGAAACCATGTCAGTATATAAAGCCCTTTGCGGGCATGTTAAAAATCATGAATCCTGCACCCTTGTCACTATGATAAAAGATAATGTCTCAGCAGAAGATACAGGCGTACGTGCCTGTATTTCAGATACCGGGGAAAAAACCGGAAACCTTCCTGGATTTGACATGAAAAATATAAATTCAGGCCATGATGCGCCTACTTTTGAGTTGATCAGGCCTGAAGGCTGTAATTTTCAGATTTTTGTCGAACATATAAAACCTGGCTGTGAAATTTTTCTATTCGGTGCAGGCCATGTTTCCGTTGCGGTGGCCCGCCTTGCAAAAACAGTTGGTTTCAGAATCACCCTGATTGATGACAGGCCTGAATTTGCAAACAGGGCAAGATTTCCCAAAGCTGATACAATCATTGTTGAACAGTTTTCCCGCGCCTTTGACCGTCTCAGGATCATAAACAATTCATATATTGTGATAATGACAAGGGGACATATCCATGACAAGACAGTTCTTGAAAAAGCCCTTGCCACAGATGCAGCCTACATCGGCATGATAGGAAGCAGAAAAAAACGAGATACAATTTACAGGGCACTGATGGATCAGGGTTTTTCTCAGGAAGCTCTCAAGGCCGTGCATTCACCCATAGGAATCGACATCAATGCCAGAACCCCGGAGGAAATTGCTGTCAGTATTGTTGGAGAGCTGATCCGGAAACGCAATCCTCCTAAAAAAATACGGCATCTGATTACATAGCATTGCCTTCCATGTCACATTCACCACCAAAAATATGCGGAATAATTCTTGCCGCAGGGTGTGCATCAAGAATGGGAAGTGTCAAACAGCTTCTTTTAGCAGGCGACAGACCCATTCTGGAACATGTTGTGTCAAATGCATGCAGATCCAGGCTGCATGAAATCATTACAGTTTTAGGATACAGTGCTGACAGAATCAGAACTGAGGTTGATTTTTCAGATACCCGTATATCCATTGTGATCAACAGCAGGTATGAGCAGGGACAGAGCACATCCCTTATAAAAGGGCTTAATCATGTTTCACCTTCCTGTGATGCAGCAATGTTTCTGCTTGGAGACCAGCCCCTTGTCACATGCAAAATCATAAATACCCTGATTCTTGCATATGAAAAGCATCGCGCTCCTGTAACGATTCCGTATTACCGGGAAAAAAGAGGCAACCCCGTAATTATTGGAAAAGAGCTGTTTCACCGTCTTAAGGCCCTTTCAGGCGACATGGGAGCAAGATCTCTTTTCAGAACCCTGAAGGATAGGATAATGAAAGTACAATTTGATGATGATGCGGTCATAACAGATGTTGACACAGAAAAGGACTATGAAAATATAAAATCCAGGTTCTGAATTTACTTTAATTTTATCCTTGACTTGCCCATTTTATTCTCATAAGTGAACTAGACAACAGCAGTCAGGTCTGTTCAATTTTGCAAGCAAAATATATTTCAGAAAAGATGCTGCTTAATTTCAGCAGTTTTACCCATAACCATGAACAAGGAGGACCTATGCGAGCAAAAAAGTATGTATTGACTGAACAGGACATGCCACGCCAATGGTATAATGTCATGGCTGACATGCCAACGCCCATGGAACCGCCTCTTCACCCCGGAACAGGACAGCCCTGCGGACCTGATGACCTTGCCCCGATTTTCCCCATGAACCTGATTGAACAGGAAATGAGCACTCAAAGATGGATAGACATCCCAGAAGAAGTCCTGGATAAATATGCCATATGGAGACCATCGCCTCTTTTCAGGGCATACAATCTTGAAAAAGCACTTGATACTCCTGCAAAAATCTATTTCAAAAATGAAGGCGTAAGCCCGGCAGGCAGCCACAAACCCAACACAGCCATTGCACAGGCATATTACAACAAGGTGGCAGGCACTAAAAAAATAACCACTGAAACAGGAGCTGGTCAGTGGGGAAGTGCACTGTCCATGTGCTGCTCGTTTTTCGGAATAGAATGTAAAGTGTTCATGGTAAAAATCTCCTATAATCAGAAACCATACCGCCGCCTCATGATGGAAACATGGGGAGCCAACTGCACGGCAAGCCCCAGCAACGAGACCCAGGCCGGGCGTTCCATACTTGAAAAGGATCCTGATTCTCCGGGAAGCCTTGGAATGGCAATAAGCGAGGCTGTGGAAGAAGCTGTTTCAGATGAAAACACCAAATATGCCCTTGGCAGCGTGCTTAATCATGTGATGATTCACCAGAGCATCATAGGGCTTGAAGCAAAAAAACAGATGGAAATGGCAGGTGATTTTCCTGACGTGATCATTGGAAGCGCAGGCGGAGGAAGCAATTTTGCAGGCCTTGCAATGCCATTTGTAATGGACAAGATCAATGGAAAAGATATTGATATAATAGCTGTTGAGCCCACTTCCTGCCCCACCATGACAAGAGGGCCCTTTGCCTATGATTTTGGCGACACAGTACAGATGACCCCGCTTCTGCCCATGCATACCCTGGGCCATAATTTCGTTCCTGCACCCATTCATGCAGGAGGGCTGAGATATCACGGGATGGCGCCCATTGTAAGTCAGCTTGTGCTGGACGGCATCATAAGACCGGAATCAATCCATCAGATGGAAACATTCAGGGCAGGTATAACCTTTGCCCGTTCTGAAGGCTATATCAGTGCTCCTGAATGCAACCATGCAGTGGGCATGGCAATAAGAGAGGCTCTCAAGGCAAAAGAGGAAGGAAAGGAAAAAACCATACTTTTCAACTGGAGCGGCCACGGCCTTGTGGATCTTGCAGCCTATGAAGCCTATTTCAGAGGTAACCTTTCAGATCATGAGCTTCCCCAGGAAATGATTGACGCAGCCCTGAAAGATATTGAATCTTTACCCAAACCAAAACAGGCAACCTGAAACCAGTAATTTCACCATACCTGCCGCAGGTTTCAATGTTTCTGTCACAGACAGGCATTTTTCCTGCGGCAGGCTTTTTCAAAAGGGGAAATAACACCAATGGCACCAGCAAATACCGGTCAGAAAGATTTGAGACCAGAAATTCCGCCGGACAAAAATATTACCATCCGGTGCCCGCGTCTGGGACATCAGATATATTTTGCATATTGTTTCAGAGAAAACAGCGGACTGCCATGTTTCAAAACAATTGACTGCTGGTATTCACATTTCAGGGTGGATAAATATTTAAAGAAAAAACTGACCAGAGATGAGTTTAAAAAAGTATTTTCACCTTCCACCACTCCCAAAATGCTTTCACTCATGGATCTGATTGAACAGGCAAAACAAAGAAAAAAACAGGAGCCTTGATGCATATTACCAGGATCAATATCCATCATGAAAAATTTCCATGCCGGAATTTTTATCCCTTCAACCTTGAAATACTCCAGAACACATCATGTATTGAACTTAAAAAGCCCATCACTTTTTTCACCGGAGAAAACGGCACAGGAAAATCTACCCTTCTCAAAGCTGCAGCCATAAGATGCGGAATACACATATGGCAAAACGAGTTCAATTTAAGATGCAATCCCAATCCCTATGAAGATGATCTTTATAAAGCCCTTTCGGTTCAATGGGGAGAGAAAGGGCCTGTGCCGGGATCGTTTTTCGGGTCCCAGATTTTTTCGCATTTTGCAAAAAATCTTGAAGAATGGGCCATGAACGATGAAAAAATGCTGGATTATTTTGGAGGAAAATCCCTTATAACCCAGTCACACGGCCAGTCCCTTATGGCTTACTTTAAATCGCGCTACAGGATTAAAGGGCTTTACTTTCTTGATGAGCCTGAAACCGCCCTGTCCCCTTCATCGCTGATCGAACTTTTAAACCTTCTGCTTGATTTAAACGGCCAGGGCCATGCCCAGTTCATCATTGCCACCCATTCTCCATTCCTGCTTGCATGCCCCAAGGCTGATATTTTAAATTTTAATGCAAACAGCATAAAACCTGTAAAATACAAAGATACTGTTTACTACAGAATATATAAGGAATTCATGAATCATCCTGAAAAATTCATAAATCAAAGCCCCTGCTCTGCAAAAACCTCATAATGGGTTACCTTATCTTCAAATTCCAGTAAAAATTTTTTATCTTCAGGATAATACTTGGCCTTTTCAAGGTCTTCTCCGGCAAAGTTCCTGATAACCTCAAGGTTTTCCCAGAATGTGATCAATGTAAAATGACCTGCATCCTCAGCCATGTTTCTTAAAAATATAAGTTTCACAAACCCCTTTGTATTCTGATAGTCAGGGATTGCCCTGTCCTTCATGAATTTGGTATAGGTTTCATAATCCTCAGGTCTTGTCCGTCCGTGCCAGATTCTTGCAATCATGGATATTTACCTCCTGATCTTTTTATTTTAACCTGAAACACTGTCAAAGGCTTTTTTAAATCCTTCAAATGAATCCTGGATTGTCTTATCAGGCACAGCATATGAAAGCCTGAAATGGCCGGGCCCGCCAAAACCTGTTCCCGGAACGGCAAGAATTCTGTTTTCCTTTAATATGTTCACAAATTTCACATCATCTTTGATCGGGCTTTCAGGAAAAAGATAAAAAGCTCCTTCAGGAATATCAAATTTATAACCTGCCTCTTTTAAGCCTTCACAGAACATGTCGCGCCGTTTTCTGTAAATTTCCACATCAACTGTCACACCCTGAAGCCTTCCCACCACCTGCTGAAAAAGTGCAGGGGCATTCACATACATCATGGTGTTTGCAACTCCTGCCGCACCTGCTATCACGGCTGCGTCTTCGGCTTCAGGATGAATTGCAAGATACCCTATTCTTTCTCCTGCAAGGGATAATTCCTTTGAATAGGAAGTAAGAACAATTGTATGGTCATAAACATCAAACATGAAAGGAACCTGCACATCATAGGCAATCTTGCGGTACGGCTCATCTGAAACAAGATAGATACGTTTCCCGAATTTTTCACTTGCCCTGTCCAGCACCCTGCCCAGGCCTTCAAGTTCTTCCCTGTTATAGACCACTCCGGTCGGGTTGTTGGGAGAATTTATAAGAAAAACCCTTGTTTTATCTGTGATGGCTTTTTCAAGTGCATCAAGATCAAGATGAAAATCAGGAAAAGAATCCACAGGGGTAAGAACAGCCCCTGCCACAAATGCATACTGGTTATATCCCACAAAATACGGAGCAGGCACAAGGATCTCTTCTCCTGGATTCATAAGAGCGCGCAGGATGTCATTTAAAGCACCTGCTGCTCCTGAGGTCATTATAATGAGATCTGCTGTAAGTCCTGCATCACAGGTTTTATTCAGGTAATCAGCCACAGCCTGTCTTACATGAGGGTATCCAGGATTTGGCATATACCCGTGGGAAACTGTTTTATCATTAATAAGATCCAGCAGGGTATCCTTTACCACCTGAGGAGGCGGAACATCCGGGTTGCCCAGGGAAAAATCAAACACATTTTCAGCCCCAAAGGTTTGTTTCATCTGTATTCCTTCTTCAAACATCTTCCGGATCATGGATGCAGCTTCAACCATTTTAACCATCTTGTCTGCGATAGGCATGGGAAATTTCCTTTCAAACCATTAAAAAATTAAAAATTATTCAACCATACATTATTTTTTTTCAGATTAAAACACTCCTGTGAAAAACGGGTTAAGTCCTGTCTGCACATTCCTTTTCATTTCAATGACATAACCGGGCCTCTGCCCTGCAAGCCAAGCGGGATATCCGCCATTCCATACATATTTCACAAGTTCGTGAAAAAATTTTCTGGTAAAGGCATAAGGCCCGATAAAAGCCTTTGCTGCCCTGGAATCAATTGCTGCCTTAATGGATGTTCTGCCTGCATATTTTTCAATCAGGGATCTTACAATATCGCGCGTTTTAAATCCTGCAGGATTCTGCTTAAATGCTGCAGGATCAGAGGGAAACGGAAAAACACGGTACAGGTCTCCAATAAACCCTGTAAGCCTTATACCGTGGATTGCTCCCATAAGGTCACCTATGTCATCAGAATTTTCAATATAATAAACCTCATCATACACACGGGAATGCTCATCAGTATTGTCACTTGTTCCTGCAAGTGTGCAAATCCACCGGCAGAACTGATCTGCAAAAAAGAAATAATTTTCCAGAAGCAGCATATCAGATTCTATGTTGAAAAATCCAAATGCGATTTCTCCATGATTTTCAGATTTAAAAGCAAGCGGCATGGCAAATATATCCTTTCATCTCTTACGGTCTTGCCGGACAGTAAAAAAAATCATATATACACTGAATTAAAAAAACAAGACAATTTAAGGATTAAAATCTCCCATGAAAACAAAAACAATACTTGTCACACGAAAATTCCCTGAATCAGGCATACAGCTGCTTGAACAGCGAGGTTTCAGGCTCAGTTTATGGGACAGGGACCGCCCCATGACACAGGAAGAACTCATTGCAGAGGCAAAAAAACATAACAGCCTTTTCTGCACTTTAACCGACCGTATTGACAGAAATTTTTTGAATCAGTGCAGTCATCTTGAAATTATTTCCCAGTTTGCAGTGGGTTTTGACAATATTGATGTAAAATGCGCAACAGAACTTGGCATACCAATAGGATTCACTCCTGATGCAATGAGCGAGGCAACAGCGGACATTGCCTTTGGCCTGATGATTGCCGTGGCAAGAAAAATGTTTTTCATGCACAAGACCATATCAAGGGGGCAGTGGGGAAGCTTCAATCCCACAGGACATCTTGGGATTGAGCTTAAAAACAGGACTCTTGGCATTTTCGGCCTGGGGCGGATCGGGCTTAAAATGGCTGAAAGATGCAAAAACGCCTATAACATGAAAATTATCTATCATAACAGATCCCGCAGCACAAGGGCAGAGCAGGAAACAGGAGCCTGCCATGTAAGTTTTGACGAACTGCTGGCCCGAAGCGATGTATTGTCAGTACACTGCATTCTGAGCCCTGAAACAAGGCATATATTCAACAAAGCAGCATTCAGGAAAATGAAGGACTCGGCAATTTTCATAAACACGGCAAGGGGGCCTGTGCACAATGAAAAGGATCTTATACAGGCAGTAAAAAACAGGGAAATCCTGGGCGCAGGCCTTGATGTAACAGATCCTGAACCAATGAGCCCTGAAAGCGAGCTTCTGGAAATGGAAAATGTATGTGTTCTGCCGCATATAGGCTCTGCAACAATTGAGGCAAGAAATCAGATGTCCATGCTTGCTGCAGAAAATATAATTGGATTTTATGAAAACGGCAGGCCTGTGCATGTCGTCAATCCTGAGGTTTTTGATTCCTGATGAAAGCCTGCAGTTTTTCAGAAAAGATGCGCGCCCACGCAGAAAAAATTTTCCATTCAGCACTTGAAGCTGTTGACCCTGCATCCTGCCTGCACAGAATCTGCCGGCGAAATAACAATATTTTAAAAATAAAAAACAGATCATATGATCTTGATTCATTTAAAAGAATTATTGTGATAGGGGCTGGCAAGGCCTGCGCACCAATGGCACAGGCCATGGAAAAAATTCTTGGTTCCAGGCTGTCTGAAGGAATGGTAATTGTAAAATACGGGCATGAATCAGAAACAGGCTGCATAAAAATAATGCAGGCAGGCCACCCCATACCTGATAAAAATTCCATAAAAGCAGCACAGGCTCTTGCAGAACTGGCAGGCACAGCAGACAATACCACTCTTGTAATTTTTCTTATTTCAGGAGGAGCCTCATCCCTGGCAGCCCTGCCCGCCCCCGGCATCAGCCTTAAAGACAAGCAGAAAGCCACACAGATACTGCTTGAATGCGGGGCAGACATACACGAAATAAACACGATGCGAAAGCATATGTCGCAGATCAAGGGCGGTCTGCTTGCAGAAAAGATTTACCCCGGAACTGTAATCTGCCTTGCAATATCTGACGTTACAGGTGATGACCCCGATATCATAGGTTCAGGACCGTGTACGCCGGACAAAGGAACATTTGATCAATGCCTTGAAATAATTAAAAAATATAAAATAGCAGGCCTGATTCCGTCTCGTGTTCATGATCATCTGACAAAAGGAGCAAAAGGGCTTGTCTCTGAAACCCTGAAACCTGATAATCAGGTTTTTGCCGGGGTTTCATATTTCATTACTGCCGGAAATATAAATGCCCTGGAAGCAGCCAGATCAGAAGCTGTCAGACACGGATACAATACCATTATCCTTTCTTCCATGATAAAAGGCACAACATCGCAGGCAGCCGGATTCCACATGGATATTGCAAAGGAAATTCTTGCCACGGGCAATCCTGTTCCACTGCCTGCATGCATACTGTCAGGCGGTGAAACCACAGTCAGGGTCAGGGGAAAAGGCAAAGGCGGGCGCAATCAGGAATTTGTCCTGGCATGCGTAAGACAGCTCAGCACCCCCGGCCACATACTTGTGCTTGCCGCAGGCACAGACGGTACGGACGGGCCAACAGATGCGGCAGGAGCCATTGCAGACACCAGCACTTCTGCAAGGGCAGATGCCCTTGGTCTTGACCCTGAAAAATTCCTGAAAAACAATGATTCATATCATTTTTTTGATGCTCTTTCAGATCTTGTGATAACAGGGCCCACGCGTACAAATGTAATGGACATCAGAATAATACTGGTGACCTGAGCCTGCCTGATCAGCAAAGTTCGGATTTTTTCACCTTTCCAAGGGAAGTTCTTGGAAACTGTTTCTTGAAAGTGACTTTTCCCGGCCACTTGTATTTTGCGAGCCTGCCCCGGCACATGGCAATGACATCATCCTGTGTCAGTGATGCGCCCTGTCTTGCAATTACAAAGGCATGCCCTGTTTCACCCCATACCTTGTCAGGCACTCCCACCACGGCAGCATCCTCAATATCAGGATGCATTCTCAGCACTTTTTCAACTTCAGCAGGATAGACATTTTCTCCGCCTGAAATATACATGTCACCTGCGCGCCCCACAAGATAGAAAAACCCTTCTTCATCCATATAGGCCAGATCTCCTGTGTGAAGCCAGCCGTTCTTGATGGTTTCCTCGGTTTTCACAGGATCCTGCCAGTATTCCTTCATCATGATGGAACCTTTGACAACTATTTCTCCTGTTTCACCGGGCCCTGCCTTCTGGCCATGTTCGTTCATGATACTGACCTCTGCATGAAAAACAGGCCTGCCAACTGTTCCAGGTTTTTTCACAGGATCATTTTCAGAAGCCCACAAAAGTATGGAAGTTTCTGTCTGTCCCATGATCTGACGAAATGCAAGCCCTGCCTGTGCACATTGTTCAATTAGTTCCTGATTCAGTTTTTCTCCGCCTCCTGCGCATACCTTGAGCGATGAAATATCTTTTCTTTTCTCAGGTGCAACCTTTAAAAGCTCCCTGTAAACCGTTGGAACCCCTAAAAATTTTGTAACCCTGTATTTTTCAATGTCAGCATAGATCCTCTCCGGATCAAACCTGCTGTGAAGCACAATAGTGGCACCTTTATAAAAAATGGGAGCAGCCTGGATAAAAAGCCCGCCTGAATGAAACAGGGGCAGAAAAATCAGCATTATGTCACTTGCGTGAAGCTTGAAAAAAATATCAGCGTTAAGGCAGTTGAAAAATGTTTTTCTGTGACTGAGCACAGCGCCTTTTGGCTTGCCTGTGGTTCCTGATGTATACATGATGACCTGGGGTTCTTCAGGATCGGCAGGGCCAAGCGATCTTGTAAGAAAGGGGCGCTGCCCGTCAAAGCGCCCTGTTTCAGAAGCAAAATCAAAAGCCCCGTCAGGCAGGCTGCCTGCCCCTGTAACAGCCCTCATCATGGGCGGAAGATAATGGCCGGGATCAATTTCATCCACAATATCAGCAAAATCCCTGCCGTAAACAAAAAGACGCGGCCTGCAGTTCTGAATAAAATAATCCAGCTCCCTTGCAGTCACACGGAAGTTGATGGGGACAAAAATGGCTCCAAGCCTTGAACAGGCAAGAAACAGATCCAGAAACTCAGGGCAGTTGTAAAGCATCACGGCAACACGGTCGCCCTTTTCAATCCCGATGGACTGAAGCCAGCAGCTTGTTCTGTCGGCCCGCCTGCAAAGCCCGCGGTATGATATGGCAGTGCTCTCAAAGACAAGCGCTGTCTTTTCAGGAGTGAGTTCAGCCCAGCGCTGCACCCACCAGGCAATGTTCATTGACTTGATCATATTATATTACCGGCAGAAATCACTGAACAATTTTCCGGGCAAGTTCCACAGCCTTAAGCCTGACTGAATCATCAAGTTTGTCAGGGTCTGTGCATGAGCCTGCAAACAATTGTCCTGCATTGATGGTCTTATGGGGGTTCTGCAGCCTTTTGAAAGCGTCAAACACCCCTTCTGCATTATTTTCATACGGGCCTGCACCTGTAACAACAAATGCCTGACGCTGTCCTTCCACAAGAGATTTATGGTCCGGCATGTGATAATTCACATAAAGGCTGTAAGTTCTGTCGATTACTGCCTTGAGCTGGGAACTTATTCCCCAGAAATACAGAGGGGATGCAAAAACAACTGCCTGGGATTTCACTATTTTTTCCAGGATTTCACCTATGTCATCATTCTGCACACAACCTATTTCTTCAGGCTTTTCCTTGCATTTACCACAGGCAAGACACCCGTTAAGATTTTTTGAAGCAAGATAAATGTATTCTGTTTCATGGCCCAGTGAAACAAGTTCATCCTGAATCCACCCTGTAATTCTGGCAGTGTTTCCGTTTTTTCTGGGACTGCCCTGCAATATTACAATTTTCATTTTATCTCCTGATTTTTTCTTTTCATATCTCATTCATTACTTCCAGTAATTAATACAATGTTTTTCTGTTTTTCAGCAACAGATATATGCAGTTTTCAAAATAACTGCATATATTTCTCCTGTTACACATAAATAATATTTACTAAAAAAAGTGGCAAAATCTCCGAAAATATTATAGTGAACAAAAAAATTTTACCATTGCAACCAGAAAACAGGCTGGCATTATGCTTTTCCTGTACCAGATATTCAAGGAGACCCATGGCAGGCCCGCATAAGATAAGACAGATGATGAAGGCTGAACGGGAAATGGCAAAAAGGCGGTTCAGAAAGCAGAAAAACAAAAACCTTGCAGCAGAACCAGGATGTCATGAATGCATTATCGTGCTTGATCATCTCAAGCCCACATTCAACATAGGAAAAATTTTCAGAACAGGGGATGTTTTCAGTATCCATGAAGTACATCTTGTGGGAATTGACTATTTTGACCCGGCTCCGGGCATGGGAGCATTCAAATGGGTTCCTGCGGTATTTCACACAAATTTTCTTTCCTGTTATACAGACTTGAGCTCAAGGGGATATACAATGTTTGCACTTGAGCCTGGATGCAGTGAAATGATCACTGACATATGTCTGCCCGCAAAAAGTGCTTTCATCTTTGGCCATGAGGAGTTCGGCCTAAGCTTTGCCCCTGAGCTTTTTAACGGAATTGCAAAGCTTTCAATCCCCCAGTTCGGAAGGACACAGAGCCTGAATGTGTCTGTGGCAGCTTCAATTGTCATGTATGAATATATCCGTCAGCATGCCCGGAAAAATCCTGATATTGCAAAAATATAAAGGACAGGTTATGGTAATGCGGTAAATATATAATTTAAAAGCCGGCAGAGCAGCCAATACAGGAAACAGTAAAATGAAAAACTCATTGAACCTTCCTTCCAGCGCAGACATAAAAAAGATTTTACGGCATGACAACAGGAAACTGCCGAGTTTTCCCCCTGCTGCGGCAAAACTAATTGAAATATCCAAAAGTGATAAAGCTTCTCTTGCCGATCTTGCAAAAATTGTGGAAACAGACCCTGGAATATCTGTCCGGGTGCTGGAAATAGTAAATTCAGCAATGTACGGGCTTAAGCGCAAAATCACCGCTCTTTCCGAAGCCGTGGTCTTTGTGGGCCAGGATGAAATCAAAAAACTTGCCCTGAGCATGACGGTTTTTGAAAAAATGTTCAAACCAGGATCATCCGGAAAATTCAACAGGATTCTGTTCTGGCGTCATTGTATTTCAGTTGCAGTCCTGAGTATGGAAATTGCCGGCAGAACCGGATATCCTGAACCTGAAGGAGCCTATATTGCAGGCCTTCTTCATGATGTCGGCAAAATAATTCTGGATACAGGAGGAAAAACAGATTATGAGGATTTTCTGCAGCAGCTATCCGGGTCTGCCGACCTTCTTATTGAAAGGGAACGAAGCGTAATAGGCCTTGGCCACGATGATGTGGGTGCTTTTTTCTGTACATTGTGGAAACTTCCAAGGGAACTTGTCCTTGCTGTAAAATATCATCACCAGCCCTTTGACCATCTGAATATAAGTGCTGAACACAAACAGCTGATCAGCATTGTGAGCCTTGCGGATTTTCTGTGCTGGGCCCAGGGAATCGGTTCATTTGACCTGCCCTGCCCTCCTGTTCTTCCTCCTGAGGTTGAAAAAATCATTCACCCTGACAGGATAAATTTAGGCGAATGCATAGCCAGAACCAACAAGGAAATAGAGTCCATATCAAAATTCTATCATTTTGTATTTCCCTCGGCCAAAGAACTCAAGGAAAGCATGCTCTGGGCAAATATCAAGCTTTCAAGGGCAAATACAAAATACTATTACCACCAGAATACAACAGGGCAGCTTTCCAGTAATTCAGGTCAGAACGACGGTCTTACCCATGACCTTGCCCTTGAGCTTGGCAAACCCCTTGCCAAGGCAGGAACCATAAAAGAAGTGCTTGATATTGTAATGTACCAGGTAGGCCAGATCTTTGAGCCCCTGCACTGGTCAATACTGCTTAAGGATCCCAAAACCTCTGACATGGTTTTCTCAGTTGTGGTGGGTGCTGCAAAAAACAAGCTGAAAGGAGCAAAACTGCCCAAAGGCGAGGGAATTGCAGGATATATAATGGAAACAGGCAAATCCCTTATAGTTGAAGATGTGTCAAAAGACAGACGTTTCAGCTCAAAGGTGGATAAATATACAGGGTTCAAAACAAGATCAGTGATCGGAACTCCCCTTAAAACCGACCAGAAAATATTTGGCGTGATTGAACTGATCAACAGAATTGATGACAGGCCTTTTACAGACCATGACCTTAACATACTGGCATCAATCGGAGAATATGCAGCAATTGCAATTGAGCGTTCCTATTATCAGCAGGCCCTGAAAAATATTGCCACAAAGGATTCACTTACAGGCCTTAAAAACAGGTGGAGCTTTGAGCGCTCTGTAAGCGGAAAAGAAGATGTGCTCAAAAAATATGGAAGTATTTTTTCCATGCTGATAATAGAAGCTGACCTGTCATGGCAGATGAAAGAGACAAAAGACAGGTCTGCCTGCGACAAATCCCTGAAAACACTTGCCAGGGTGCTTAGCACAACCAAACGCAGGGAAGACGATATCTTCAGGTATGGAGAAGAAGTTTTTATCATGCTTTTGCCCCTGACTTATTCTGACGGGGCACAGATGGCAAAGCACCGCATTTTAAAAGCTTTTTCAGAGTCTGTGGAAGAGACAAGCCAGTGTCTTGTGAAAATCAGCATTCAGGCCCATACTGTGAGCGCTGAAGATGCAGGCCAGCTTAAAAGCCTTGTGGCCCAGTCCCTGTCAAAATCCAAAACCATATCCAGCGATGATACCATTTCCGACATGACAGAAAGCCTTCAGCCGTTTCTTGAAAAGGAGGCAAAATCAGAGCCAAAGGAAATGCAGGACAGATATGCCGCACTTAAAACCGTATCCCTTGCAGGCGAATTTATAAGGCTCAAGACAAGGGAATCCGGCCATATCAGAGTGGAAAAGCTTTCCATGCTTTCCATAGGGTTCAGGATATCAAAATCCCATCGTATTCAGGTGAATGATTTTCTGGATATTCATTTTATTCTGGACGATATTAAAAAATCCCTTGTAAAGAGGAGAATTGTGGTCAGGGAAATCAAAGGAAATTTTATCAATGCCGATTTTTACAATCCTCCTCCATATGCCAAAAAACTGGGATTCTATCTGATGAATTAAAAATCAGTCAAAAGCCATGCTGGTTTTCCACTCTTTCCACACATTACCCACAAGGTCAGGCCCCGGCTTTAACACAGCCTTGCCCGGCTTCCACCCTGAAGGTGTTGCCTGGGTTCCCCTGGATTCCCTTACAAGCTGGAATGCCTGAATCTGACGCAGGGTTTCATTCACATTTCTTCCAACGGGCGGAGTAAGAACTTCGTAGCCCTGAACAATGCCGTCCGGGTCTATGATGAAACGGCCCCTTGTCTCAACACCTGCATCTTCGTCATAGATTCCGTATACAGTACCGATCCTGCCGCCTGCATCTGAAAGCATCGGGAAAGGCACTCCGCCTTCAACCATCTTTGATATTTCCATGTCATTCCACATCTTGTGTACAAACATGCTGTCAATGCTCATTGAAAGCACTTCAACCCCAAGTTTCTGAAATTCAGGATATTTTTCAGCAACTGCTGAAACCTCGCTTGCTCATACAAAGGTAAAATCACCGGGGTAAAAGCATAATACCACCCATTTGCCAAGATAATCAGATAATTTGATATTTACAAACTCTGACTTGTAAAATCCTGAAGCTGTAAAATCCGGTGCTTTTTGTCCAACTTTTATCATGCTGTATTTCTCCTTTTCCATGGTTTGAATTCTGTCTGCCTGCTCATGGTCTGATTTTTCAGCAGGCCCTCCTGAGGGGCGGGCACAGCCCACACCTGATTTTTCTGTCATACTCCCTCCTTGTTTTTTTGATTCTTTATATGCCGCAAGAAAAATGAATCGGACTTCAGGTATCAATATAAACCAATTTTACCCATAACAACACAGATTTTTTAAAATCCTGAACACTTGCCTGTCATGGATTCTATTTCAAGCCTGATCACGGCTGTTGCCTTCAGCATTTTTTCCGGAAAAACAAAATTTCTGCCAGAATACTGTGCCATGATAATATTCATAGCATTTATCTTTTCATTCACATCCTCTACGATAAAAGCTCTGCCCCGGCCTGTGACGCTTTCGTATTTTGTTCCCCAGCTGCATGCATCGTCAGATTCAAGTATTTCATGCATAACGTCAAACTCAAAACATACTTCAGGATTCTTTTTTATCAGCTCCATCTTGCGGCCCTTTAAGGCTCCGTGAAAATAAAGGGTGTTATTTTTATATCCAAAGCACAGAGGAACAATATAGGGTATATTGCCGTCCGCAAGCCCGAGCCTGCACACCCTGCATTTTTCAATTATGGCTGTTATTGATGATTTTTCCGATATTTCCCTGTCTTTTCTTCTCATGCCGGTATTCCTTATCCTTATATCTTATGAATTTCATGAACCGTGAAAATTGATTGTACAATTATTAAATGAATGAATCAAAATTTTTTACCAAATAAGTCCTTGACATAAAGATATTGTATACCGTATACCGTATACAACGATTAATTGCAGTACCTGAAAAACAGTATGAAAAATACTGGAAACTGTTTTTCACAAAGTGCCGAAAACTGCTGCCATTACTACTGCTCTGATGCACATTATCTGATCTGAATTTTCTTTTCTTAAACGTTTTCATTCTGTTGCCCGGCATTTACAGGCTAAGGTTGTTTTTTTACGTAAAACCCGTACATTCTTTAAGGAATTCTGCAATGAAAGAAGAATTTTTGTTGGGAAACGGGGCAATTGCCCTGGGACTTGTGGAAGCAGGGTGCCAGATCATGACATCCTATCCTGGAACACCCAGTTCTGAAATCCTGCCTGAGGTGGTAAGATTTTCACAGGCAGCCGGCCTGAACACACGCATTGAATGGTCTGTCAATGAAAAAGTCGCCTTTGACAATGCCTTTGCCGGGGCCATATCAGGCAAACGCTCTGCCTGCTGCATGAAAATGGTTGGCCTGAATGTGGCAGCCGATTCATTCATGTCAGCAGCCTATATAGGCAACATCGGCGGGCTCGTCATAATCTCCTGCGATGATCCCGGCCCCCATTCATCCCAGACTGAGCAGGATTCAAGATTCATGGCAAGAATGGCCAAAATTCCCGTGTTTGACCCGTCAGGCCCGCAGGAAGCCAGACACATGATAAAATCTGCTTTTGAGCTGTCCGAGAAATTCCAGGTTCCTGTTCTTTTAAGGCCTGCCATAAGGATATGCCATGCAAGACAGAACATAAAATACAATGATATCACCCCAAATGACACAAAGGCGGATTTCAGGCGCGAACCCACAAGATGGGCTTCAACACCCAAATTCCGTTTTATCCAGCACAAGGCACTGAACAGAAAACACATTGAAATATCAGATGAATTCAGTCTTTTGTCTGCCTACAATCATCACAATCTTGAAAAGGGGCAGACCTGTCCGCTTGGAATCGTGGCCGGAGGCGTGCCCTACAGTGTTATAAAGGATCTGCTTGAGGAATTTTCACGAACCGATGTGCCTGTGCTAAAGATATGCGCACCCTATCCTTTTCCGGAAAAACTTGCGGCGCAGTTCACGAAAGCATGCGACAAAATTATAGTAATTGAAGAAACCGATACCCTTATTGAATACATGCTTGGCGACAGAAACAAGACCCTGGGGCGTCTGTCAGGCCATGTGCCAATGGAAGGAGAGCTGCTTCCTGAAAAAATAGAGGCAATCCTGAACAGGGCCTTTTCAGACTGCGGCCTTGCCCCCCTGTCAGACAGCACAGGCACTGACAGGGCAATGGAACTTGTTCAGACCCTTGAGCTTCCAATAAGAAAGCCCACTCTCTGTCCTGGCTGTCCCCACAGGGCGTCTTTCTATTCAATCAGAAAAGCCCTTCCCAAAGCCATTTTTCCCTCTGACATAGGCTGCTATACACTTGGCAGCAATCTTGGGGCTGTGGACACTGTTCTTGACATGGGCGCCGGAATCACCATGGCTTCAGGGCTGTGGAACGCATATATACAGGACGGGGTAAGAAAGCCGATAGTCGCCACCATGGGTGATTCCACATTTTTCCATTCAGGCACCACAGGCCTTATCAATGCAGTATATAATGATGCAAGGTTCATCCTTGTTCTGCTTGACAACAGAATCACCGCCATGACAGGGATGCAGCCTGCACTGACCCAGGAAAGGCGGGTGGACGGAACCCTTGCAAAACCAATATCCCTTGAAGAGGTTGTCAAAGGCTGCGGGGTAAAATACCTCAGGGTGACAGATCCCTATGACACGGACAAAATGATAAGGGAAATCAGGCAGGCATATGAATATGTGAACCAGCCTGACGGAGGAGTTGCTGTCATAATTGCAAGACATCCCTGTGTAATAGGATTCAGGGATGAGGCTATACCTGAAAAGATCGAAGTCACGGTTTCAGATGACTGCAATGACTGCGGGTTCTGCATTCAGCGCTTTGAATGCCCTGCCCTGTTCAGGGATGAAGCCACAGAAAAGACAAAAATAGATCCTGTCTTATGCACAAAATGCGGTGTATGCATTCAGGTCTGTCCCCAGAAAGCAATCCAACCTGTTTAAGAAGCGGAGAAAATCAGATATGAAAACAATAAATTTCGTTTTAACGGGCCTTGGAGGCCAGGGCATCCTTTTCATGACAAAGATATTTGCATCTGCCGCCATTGCAAAAGGCCATGACATACTTGGAGCTGAAACCCATGGAATGGCACAGCGCGGAGGCTCTGTGGTATCCCATCTTAAAATAGGAAAAGCGCGCTCAAGCCTTGTCAGGGCAGGAGCTGCTGATTTCCTTTTATCCATGGACGAGTCAGAGGCATACAGATACCTGCCCATGCTGAAAAAGGGTGGCAGCATGTTTGTGAATGCCGATCCTGCAACATTCCCGGATCAGAGAGTAAAAAATTATCTTAATGAAATGCAGATAAGCCCATATGCCATGAAAGCATCTGAAACAGCCATGGAACTTGGTTCTCCAAGATCAACCAACCTTGCTGTGGCTGCGTTTTATTCAGGGTTTGGAATCGGGCCCTTAAGTGCTGACGACTTAAGAACCACAATTGAATCCATAAGCCCTGAGCCTGTCAGACAGACAAATCTGAAAATTTTTGACACCTGCCATGAAACAGGCCGGAAAATGAGGGCCTGAACAATATTTTATGACAAATGGAGACATATTATATGGAAATTTTTAAAGATCTGACCGTAGTTTCACTTGAGCAGGCCACTGTGGCGCCATATCTCACATACAGGCTGGCCCATGACGGAATGAATGTCATAAGGCTTGAGCATCCGGTATATGGAGATCCAAACCGGTTTATCGGGGAAAATGTGCTGAATGAGGAAAGGATGAACTCCTATTTTCTGTGCATCAATTCAGGGAAAAAGGCCCTTACCCTCAACCTTGCGGACGAAAAGGGCAGAGAAATCTTCAGACGCCTGATAACCGAGCTTGATGTGGATATATTCATTACCAACCAGCTGCCCAAAAACTATGAAAAGCTGGGCATAGCCTATGATATCATAAAACAGATAAAACCTGATATCATCTGGCTCGGCCTGACCGGATTCGGCCCTGATTCAAATGAAGGTGCCTATGATCCCATTCTTCAGGCAAGATCCGGGCTTATGGAGCTTACAGGAGAGGCTGACAAGGACCCGCAGGTGCTCGGTATCCCGCTGCCTGACATGGGCACAAGCGAACATGGATACGGGCTTCTCATGAAGGCATTGTTCAAACGTGCTGTCACAGGGGAAGGCACAAGGATTGATCTTTCCATGTTTGAATCCTCTGTCTCGTGGCTGACCGTGCCCATTGCTCTTTCAGCAAGTTTCAATGCCAGTATTTCAAGAAGGGGCAATACCCATGAATTTTTCTGTCCCGTGTCTGTCTACAGAACCTCCAACGGATTTGTATACCTTGCAGTGGGCAATGACAGGCAGTGGAAAGCCATGGTATCCCAGGACATGTTCAGATCCCTTGACAGGGAGGAATACGAAAAAAACAGCGGAAGAATAAAAGATGTTGAAAACCTGAACCAGGCCATAAATGAAATCACTCAAAACCACAGTTCAGAAGAACTGATCGAGCTTTTCAATTCAATCACTGTTCCCATTTCAAAAATCAAGACAGTGAATGAGGTTGTGGCTGATCCTCTTGTGGAAAGAAGGCTTTTATCCTCAAAGGATCCTGGCACGGGGACACAGCTTACCCTTGCTCCGCCGCCCAATATGACACCTTTTCTTGAAAAAAGCGGCAGGGCCTTGAGCTTTCCGCCAAGATTCGGGGAGCACAACAGGGAAATATACGGTGAAAAACTTGGATTTGACGATGCAGCACTTGATGAACTCAAAGAAAACGGTGTGATTTAAGGGAGACAGACCATCATGAATATCATCGTTCTTGTAAAACAGGTTCCAAATACAACCCGCATCAGGCTTGATCCCAAAACCGGCAATCTGATACGGGAAGGCCTTGAAAGCATAATAAACCCGGATGACCTGCACGGGCTTGAAGCAGCAGTTGCCATAAAAGAAGAAAAAGGCGGAACAGTTACTGCCGTTTCCATGGGCCCTCCCCAGGCAGTTGACGTGCTTACCCAGGCCATGGGAATGGGAGCTGACAGGGGCATACTTCTGTCTGACAGGGCATTTTCAGGCGCAGACACATGGGCCACATCCTTTACCTTAAGCAGGGGAATAGAAAAAATAAAGGATTTTGACCTTGTGATCTGCGGGCACCAGGCCATAGACGGAGACACGGCACAGATAGGCCCTCAGGTTGCAGACTGGCTTGATATTGCCCAGGCAACCTATGTCAATGAAATTGAATCCATTCAGGATGACACCATAATCGTAAAAAGAAGGCTGGAAAACGGGTATGAACGCCTTGCCTGCCGCCTGCCCGCTCTTCTGACCGTTATTTCCGGGCTGAACACTCCAAGATATCCTCACATGGGAAATCTCATTTCAGCATGTGAGCCAAAGGCCCCGATCAAGATATGGAATGCAGCAGATATTGGTGTCAAAACCAGCGAAGTCGGGCTTGAAGGTTCAAACACCCATGTTATCAAGACCTTTACCCCGGACTTCAGGAGACAGAATGAAATACTGGAAGGTGATGCCAGAGAAGTTGCAGCAGACCTTATCAGCCGGTTGAAACGCAGTGACACAACCATTGCCCACAGGTTGTAGCATCCTGTGATATTGCAAGCTTTTGGAGGATAAAAATGACCATCTGGATTATAGAAGAAAAATGCGATGGATGCGGCAGATGTTCCAGGGCCTGCCCCTACGGCGGCATTGAAATACAGGGCAAAAAGGCTGTTGTAACGGAACGCTGCACATCATGCGGCGCATGTATTGATGCATGCAAAAAAAATCATGCCATAGAATCGGATATAGAGCCAAGGCCTGTGCCTGATTTTCCAGACCACAGGGATGTATGGGTTTTTGCGGAACAGACCCGGGGAAAGCTTGCAAGGGTTTCCCTGGAACTTCTGGGAAAGGCAGGCAGTCTTGCACAGGAACTTGGTCAGAAGGTATGTGCCGTGCTCATGGGCCATGATGTATCAGGGCTTGCACATACCCTGCATGACCATGGAGCAGATATTGTATATCTTGTGGAAGACGAGCTTCTGAAGGATTTCAGGACAATAGCCTATGCAGATGTAATTGAGGAACTTGTAAACCAGTATAAACCCAATATCCTGCTCATGGGAGCGACTGCTCTCGGCCGGGACCTTGCCCCAAGGGTTTCAAGACGCATCGGCACAGGACTGACAGCAGACTGTACCCAGCTTTCCATAGATCCTGAAACAAAACTGATGCATCAGACACGGCCTGCATTCGGCGGAAATGTCATGGCAACAATTGCCTGCCGCTACACAAAGCCGCAGATGGCAAGTGTAAGGCCGGGGGTCATGCAGGCGCATCCCGGCACAGGGCCTGAAAATCCTGAGCTGGTCCGCCATCAATGCAGTCTTAATGAAAAAAACATCAGGACACAGGTGCTTGAACAGACCATTGAAAAACAGCCTGGCACTGATATTTCCCTTGCAAATGTCATTGTGGCAGGAGGCAGGGGAGTGGACGGCAAAAAAGGCTTTGAAATGCTGGGAAAACTTGCCGGGCTTCTCGGCGGTGAGCTTGCCTGCACAAGGCTGATTGTGGAAAAGAAAATCCTTCCCCACAGCGCTCAGGTGGGCCAGACAGGAAAAACAATCCGGCCTGAAATCTACATTGCCTGCGGCATATCAGGTGCTGTCCAGCATACAGCGGGCATGGCAGGGTCACGCTATATCATTGCCATTAATTCAGATGCTTCAGCACCCATCTTCAAGCTGGCCAACTGGGGCATTGTGGGAGATGTGAATGAAATCGTGCCGGAACTTATAAGCCAGCTTTCCCGTGGAGGTGAATCATGATTGAGTCAAAACCTGTGAGATCAGATGCGGAAAAAATGGTCAGGGCCACAATGGCGGAATTTGTGGACAAGGAAGTAATTCCCGTTGCAACGGAATATGACAACAAAGGAGAGTTTCCAGACCATCTTTTTAAAAAGCTTGGCCAGATGGGAATATTCGGGATCAGATATCCTAAAAGCGCAGGCGGTTCAGGCGGAAATACCACTCTTTACTGTATTGCCATGCAGGAGCTTGCAAGGGGGCTTATGAGCCTTGCCGCCACAACAGCCATGCAATGCCTCATGGCAACCAACGGGCTTTTCCTGTATGGAACCAAACAGATGCATGAAGAATTTCTCTACCCTGCTCTCAGGGGAGAAAAAATAGGGGCTTTCCAGCTTACCGAGCCCAATGCAGGCTCAGACCTCAGCGCTGTTCAGACAAAGGCCACAAAAACATCTGACGGATATGTGATCAATGGGATGAAAACATGGTCAACAAGCGGGCCAAAAGCTGATTTCCATACTGTGCTGTGCCAGACAGACCCTTCTGCCGGCATCAAGGGGCTTGCCTTTTTTCTTGTGCCTTCCTCAACTCCTGGATTCTCCTTTTCCAAGCCCTTTGAAATGCTTGGGACAAGAACCTCATCACTTTCTGAAATCTATTTCAAGGACTGTCACATACCTGCTGAGTACAGGCTTGGCGAAGAAGGGCGCGGACTTAATGTTCTTCTGAAAATTCTTGCTGAAATAAGAATAATGACAGCTTCCCTTGCCCTAGGGCTTCACAGGGCAGCCATGGATGATGCCATCAAATACTGCAAGGAGCGCGAGCAGTTTGGCAAACCCATCAGCAAATACCAGCTCATACAGGCCAAGATAGCCAACATGGCTGTTAACCTTGAAGCAGGCCAGCTCATGGTGGACAAGGTGACCCACATGATAGACAACGGGCAGTCCTGCCTGAATGAGGCTTCCATGGCAAAATATTTCACGGTTGAATCTGCCTGCGAAGCAACAGACCATGCCATGAGAATTTTCGGAGGATATGGATATTCCATGGAATATGCAGTGCAGCGTTATTACAGGGACAACCGTTTCCTGCTTTACGGCGGCGGAACCCATGAAGTTTTACAGACAACAATTGCAAGGGAAATTTTATCCAGATGAAGCTGAACAATTCCTTCAGGGAAAGAAAATCACTGGGCCAGGATGTGTTTGACTATCTTAAAAAGGCCATAATCGACCAGACAATAGAGCCTGGAACAAGGCTTGTGGAAAGCAAGCTTGCAGACATGCTTGGCATAAGCCGGACTCCTCTGCGCGAGGCACTGCACAAGCTTGAAAGGGAAGACTGGATCGAAAAAACCCCGTCAGGCGGATTCTGTGTTGTCAAGCTCACAAAACAGGACATTGACCAGACCTTTGGAATCAGAAGCGTGCTTGAGGCCTATGCTGCAAGGCTTGCAGCAGAAAACCACAGGCCCGGAGATCTTGCTTTGCTGGAAAAAAAGATAAAACAATACCAGGACTGCCTTGAACATGGAAGAGATTATGAAAAACTGCAGAAAATCAATACTCAATTTCATGATCTTCTCTATGAACTGAGCCGCAGTCCTAAACTTATCAAGATGATAAACCAGCTTCGCGCCCAGATTTCAAGGTTCAGGCGTATCATACTCCAGCAGGAGGAATATGCGCTTCAAAGCAATGATGACCATATAATGATGATGGATGCAATAAAAGCCAGGGATGCGGACACAGTGGAACGCCTTGTAAGGCAGCACATAGACAAGGGCAGAAAAGCCGTGCTTGACATGCTCACAAAAGAGGAAAGCCAGAGAAAAAGTGCCTGAAATCAAGGACATATTATCAGGTGACCAGAGGTGCGGTTCAAAACTGATCCGCATGATTGAAGACTGCGATCCAAAGGGTTTTGAGCTTTTAAAGCAATTATATTCCCATGCCGGCAATGCCTTTGTCATCGGGGTCACAGGAGCTCCGGGGGTAGGAAAGTCAAGCCTGATCGACGCCCTGATAGCTGAATTCAGAAATTCAGGGTTCAAGGTCGGGGTGATTGCGGTTGATCCCTCAAGCCCGTATTCAGGCGGGGCAATTCTTGGTGACCGCATCAGAATGCAGCGCCATGCAGGAGATGAAAATGTCTTTATCCGCTCAATGGCATCAAGGGGGAAAAAAGGCGGGCTTTCACAGGCAGCAGGAAGCGCGGCACTTGTCCTGGACGCCATGGGTTATGACATCATAATGATTGAAACGGTCGGAGCAGGCCAGTCAGAATTTGACATTGCAGACATTGCCCACTGCACGGCAATTGTCACCATTGCGGAATCAGGAGACGGGGTTCAGGCAGCAAAGGCGGGAATACTTGAAACAGGCCATATTTTCATAGTCAACAAGGCTGACAGATCAGAAACAGATGCAGGCAATGCAGGACGCAGGCTTGAAATGATGCTTGAAATGAAAAAACCCCGTGAAGACGGGTGGAAATGCAAAGTGCTCATAACAAGCGCTGCCGGAAAAACCGGAATAAAAAAACTTGCACAGGCTTTTCTTGACCGCAGAAAATTCATGGAAAAAGACAGCCGCATGCAGGCCCAGATACAGAAGATAAAGACAATTTATTTCCGCGATTTTTTCAGGGACCTTGCCATGGAAAAAATCATGGAATCCCTGGAAAAATCAGATGAATTCAATTGTCAAATCAGAAAAATAAATTCCGGCCTTACTGATCCCATAACAGCGGCCCGTAAAATGGCTGACATGGTCGGGATCTGCACCGGAAAAGACAATATTAAACCCTTAAGGACAGAAGGTGCAAAGGAAAGATAAAAAAATGGAAACAAAAACAAAGATCAGAATCCTGATTGCAAAACCAGGCCTTGACGGCCATGACAAGGGAGCCAAGATTGTGGCCCTGGCCCTCAGGGATGCTGGAATGGAAGTCATATATTCCGGGCTTCACCAGAGCCTTGATCAGATAATCCAGACCGCAGTCCAGGAATCCGTGGATATCATAGGCCTCAGCATAATGTCAGGGGCTCATCTTCCCATATGCCGGAATCTTCTTTCCATGATGAAGGAAAAAAACCTGGATGATATCCGCCTCACAGTGGGAGGAGTAATTCCTGCAAGGGACATACCCGAACTTGAAAAAATGGGAGTTGCCGCTGTATTTCCCGGCGGAACCAGTTTTGAGGACATTATCACCGGCATCAACAGGCTGTTTGAATAAAAACAGGAGGGGTAAGGCATATGGGCGTTGCAAAATATGTAAAAGATGAAAAAGGAGCAATCAAATCAGTAACCTACCAGTCAGGCATTGAAATCAAGCCGGTTTACGGGCCGGAAGACCTTGAAAAGGCAGGATTCAGCTATGAAAAGGATCTTGGCAGGCCCGGTGAATATCCCTTCACCCGCAGCCTTCACCCTCAGAGCTACCGGAGCCGGGCATGGACAACAAGGCAGTATACAGGATTCGGCACTCCTGAAGAAACCAACAAAAGATTCAAGCTTATGATAGAAAACGGCCAGAACGGCCTTAATGTCGCTTTTGATCTGCCCACCCAGATGGGATATGACTCTGACCATCCCCTGGCACAGGGTGAAGTGGGCAGGGTGGGCATGGCTGTTGATTCCCTGAAGGATTTTGAAACTGCCTTCAAGGACATTCCCCTGGACAGGATAGGCTCTGGTCTTACAATCAATGCAGTTGCCACCATCATGATGGCAATGTACCAGGCTGTGGCTGAAAAATTCGGATACCCCATAGACAGGATTTCAACAACTCCCCAGAACGATATCCTAAAGGAAATGATAGGAAGAGGAGCCTGGATCTTCCCTGTGGAGCATGGAGTGCGCCTTGTGGGGGATTCAATTGAATATGCTGTTACCACCCTGCCCCGGTCAAATCCTGTCAGCATCTGCGGTTATCATATCAGGGAATCAGGAGCAACACCTGCCCAGGAAATCGCTTATGCCTTTGAAATCGCAAAGGCATATATAGACAATGTGGTCAGACGCGGCATTCCTGCTGAAAATTTTGTGGGGCGTTTTTCCTTTAATTTCAATGTATACGGCAATATGTGGGAGCAGATCGCCAAATTCAGGGCAGCAAGAAAACTGTGGGCAAAAATGCTGAAAAATGAATACGGGGTAAAGGAAAAGAAAAAACTGTTTTTAAGGGGGCTTTTCGGAGGAGGCGGTTCAGGCCTTACCAAGGAGCAGCCTGAAAACAATATAATGAGAGGTGCCTACTATGCCCTGGGAGCTGCGCTTTCAGGGGCGCAGACAACTGCCCTTTGCTCGTTTGACGAGGCATATACAATACCCACTCCGCGCTCGGCTCTCCTGTCTTTGAGAACCCTTGAAATCCTCATGGAGGAAGTGGGGTTAAGGGATACGGTCGATCCGCTTGCAGGATCATATTTCATTGAAACCCTGACCCTTGAAATGGAAAAAAAGATCATCGAGGAAATGCAGGAAGTAAGCAAATGGGGCGGAATGGTAAAATGTATTTCAGAAGGGTTCATACAAAGAAAGGTATCAAAGCAGGCATATGAATTTGAAAAAGGTCTTCAGTCAGGCGAGTACAAAAAGGTCGGAGTAAATCCTGGATCAAAGGATTCATCGCAGGAGCAAAACGATGTCGAGCTCCATGAATACAATGAGGAATGGGCTGAAAAATCCAAGAAAAGCCTTGAAGAAGTAAGACGGACAAGAAACGGCAGAGAAGTTGCAAAAACACTGTCCGAGCTGGAAAAAGCCGCAAAAACTGACAAGAACGTAATGCCGTACCTGGTGAAATGCTGCCATGCCTATGCAACAGTTGGAGAAATGGCAGGAGTATTCAGGCAGGTATTTGGTGAATGGGACGAACCTGATTTTTACTAGAACTTGCAGGAGGTGCATTTTGGAGCAGACAACTTACCGTCTGGGCTGTGATATCGGCGGTACTTTTACGGATTTTGTACTGGTGAATGACAAGACCGGGCAGTTTTACACCAATAAATGCCTTACCACGCCTTCTGATCCGTCAGATGCCGTGGAAAAAGGCATACGCGAACTTGCTGAAATCAAGCCCGGATTCATGGACAATGTTGATGAAATCATCCATGGAACCACCCTTGTCATCAATGCCATCATTGAAAGAAAAGGCGCAAAAACAGGACTTTTAACCACAAAAGGATTCAGGGATGTGCTGGAGCTTGGCAGGGAAATCAGGTATGACGCCTATGATATTTTCAGTGAATATCCACAGCCCATTGTTCCAAGAGCCCTGAGAATGGAAATTGACGAAAGGGTCACGGCTGAAGGCATTGTTCTAAAGGATGTGGATGAAAAGCACACAGAAAAAATCCTTGATCAGTTAAAGGACAGAAACATTGAATCCATTGCAGTATGCTTTATCAATTCCTATGAAAATCCTGTAAATGAAAAAAAGGTAAAAGCCATAATTGAAAAACACGCTCCAGATCTTTTTCTTTCCACCTCGTTTGAGGTTCTGCCGCAGATAAGGGAATATGAGCGCACATGCACAACAGCGGTAAATGCATATGTAAAGCCCATCACATACAGGTATCTTGAAAAACTCACCACCCGTCTTGAAACCATGGGATTTACAGGAAGGCTTTTCATAATGCTGTCTTCAGGAGGCATAACATCGGTTGACACTGCACGGGATTTTCCGGTCAGGATAATTGAATCAGGGCCGACAGCCGCTGTCATAGCTTCCCAGCACTATGGAAAAATGTTTGATATAAAGGATATGTTCTGTTTTGACATGGGAGGAACAACAGCCAAATCATGTCTTATTCAGAAAGGACATGCAGGCCTTGTGTCCACCTTTGAAGTTGGCCGTGTCCAGAGATTCAAAAAAGGCAGCGGCCTTCCCATACAGGTACCTGTGGTTGACCTGATGGAAATAGGAGCCGGAGGCGGCAGCATGGCAAAAATCAGCAATCTCGGGCTTCTTGCAGTGGGCCCTGAAAGTGCGGGAGCAGATCCCGGGCCTGCCTGCTACAATCTTGGAGGAGAAAATCCCACAGTAACTGATGCAGACCTTGTGCTGGGATTTCTTGACCCTGATTTTTTCCTTGGCGGAACAATGAAGCTTGATATTGAGCTTTCAAAAAAGGCAATCAAGGAAAAAATCGCGCAACCGCTTGGCACGGGCATGGTGGAAGCTGCCTTTGGAATACATGACCTTATAAACGAAACAATGGCGGCAGCAGCCAAGACCCATATTGCTGAAAAAGGCGGCAACCCCAATACAATCGTGATGTCTGCTTTTGGAGGAGCAGGGCCTGTGCATGCCTACGGGCTTGCAAAAAAGATAGGAGCTCCTTCAATACTTGTGCCGCCCCTTGCAGGAGTGGGTTCTGCACTTGGATTTTTCACGGCTCCCGTGGCATTCGACCTTTCCCGCAGCCACAGGGCAGGCCTTGATGAGGCTGATTTTACGGAAATTGAAAAGCTTTTCAACACCCTGGAAAAAGAAGGAGCCGCCATTCTAAAGGATTCAGCAGACCAGAATGATATTGTGTTTGAACGCACCCTTCTCATGCGCTTTGTGGGACAGGGAGCTGAAACAGATCTTGCCATAGAGCCAAGGCCGTTTGATTCATATTCAAAACAGGAAATAAGAAATCTTTTTGACGAACAGTACAAACGCCTTTACGGAAGAACCTATCCTGAAACCCCTGTTGAATTTGTAACTTTCAAGCTGAGGGCAAGCCTTCCCAAACAGCCTTTTTCCATTCCTGAGCTTACCATTGAAAACCAGGATATCAAAAAATGCATCAAAGGCAGCCGCAGGGCGTTTTCAATAATCAAAAAGGATTATATCCCGTTTACTGTCTATGACAGGTCACAGCTTTTTGCAGGGGCGCAGATTCCAGGCCCCGCCATTATTGAAGAGCGCGAATCCACAATTGTGATCGGCGAGGACGCAGATGCCAGGGTGGATAAATTCGGCTTTGTCTGGATCAGCTTAAACCATTCCAAAGGGGGGGACAGATCATGAATCAGACAATGAAAACCAAATTTGACCCGATCACCCTTGAAATACTCTGGAGAAGGCTTGTGTCCATAGTGGACGAAGCAGACGCATCTGTTGCAAGAACTGCTTTTTCAAGCCTTCTGCGCGATGCCCACGACTATACCTGCATGTTCACGGACAGCAGGGGCCAGGAACTTGTACAGGGAACTTTCTGCACGCCGGGTCAGGCAGGAGCAATGGCGCTTGGAGTGAAAAAAATCATCAATTCCATTCCCCTTGACCAGTATAAAAAAGGAGATGTGTTCATTGTAAATGATCCCTGGCTTCTGGCAGGCCATCTCAATGATGTATGTGTCTTAAGCCCCATTTTCTTCAAGGACAGGCCGGTTGCATTCACAGCCTGCGTGTTCCACCATTCTGACATAGGAGGAAGGGTTTCTTCCGACAACAGGGAAGTATTTGAAGAAGGAATCTATATCCCTGTGACCAAATTATATGATGCAGGCACCCTGAACCAGGATCTGCTCAATATGATCCGCTGGAATGTCAGAACTCCTGAAGAAGTCACAGGAGATATCCGTTCCCAGGTTGCTGCAAATCATGTGTGTGCAGCAAAAATCATTGAAATGATGGAAGACGAAGGGCTTGATTCCCTGGATGATCTTGCCGATGAGATCATAAGCCGCACTGAAACAAGCATGAGAAAAGCCATCGAGGGCATTCCGGACGGCACATATTCACATGAGGGCATAATTGAAGGAGCAGGAAAAAGGCCTGATATCAGCATAAAGCTTAAGGTCAATGTTTCAGGTTCTGACATTCATGTGGATTTTGACGGCACCTCAGATCAGGTGGACTGGGGAGTAAATGTTGTCTACAATTTTACCTATGCCTATGTGTTCATGGCTGTCAAATCAGCTTTTGACCCCGAGGTCCCCATTAATGAAGGCGCCATAAGGCCCATCAAAATGACGGCGCCTGAAGGCAGCATAATCAACTGCACATTTCCGGCAGCAGTTGCCGCACGCATGCAGGTGGGCCACTTCATGACAGAAATGGTATTCAATGCCCTGTCACAGGCAGCGCCTGACAATATCATAGCAGGCTCAGGAGGAACCCCTGCCCAGACCAATATACTTTACGGCAGGCGGGCCAATGGGAAGCCATGGCATACCATGATCATAAGGGGCGGGGGCATGGGAGCATCATCAAGGGCTGACGGCCATCACTGTGCAATTTTTCCGGCAAACGGTGCAAACACGCCTGTGGAAATTCTGGAAAGCGACACCCCGCTTATTGTGGTTGAAAGAAGCCTTATCACTGATTCAGGAGGCCCTGGAAAACAGCGCGGAGGAATCGGGCGGCAGATGGTAATAAGGTCTCCTGAGCAGGGAGTTCTCAATGCTCCGGGGCGCACCACGATTGCCGTGCAGGCAGGCAGGTTCGTCTATCCGCCTTCAGGCATCTTTGGAGGAAAGGACGGTGCATGTGCCAGATTCCTGAAAAACAATGAGCCAGCAGATCCCAGCGGCCTTACATTCTGCGATCCGGGTGACACAATTGCCTTTGTAAGCGCAGGCGGAGGCGGGTATGGAGACCCGCTTGAACGCGATCCTGAAGCCGTTGCAAGGGATGTGCAGTATGGATATGTGAGCATTGAAAAAGCAAAGCAGGACTATGCAGTTATAATTGACCCCGACACTCTCAGACCTGACCCTGAAGCGACCCTGCAATGCCGAGCAGATAAAAAAAAACTTAAACCTTAAAAAACCAGGAGTCATGGAAATGCACAAAACATTCATGCCCCAGTTCAGGGACACCCGGCACTTGTATGAACATCAGCTCAAAGGACTTCAATGGACAGTTTCCCACGCCTACAACGGATCAAAATTTTACAAAAATCAGTTTGACAGGGCCGGGGTCAGACCTTCTGACATCACATGCCTTGATGACATTGAAAAGCTTCCCTTTACAACGGGCAATGACCTGAAACAGGGATATCCCCTGCCCCTTCTGTCCGTGCCTGAAAAAGATATAGTAAGGATCCACGCTTCATCCGGCACAACAGGAAAAAGAAAGGTTCTTTCCTATACTGCAAAGGATCTTGATGTCTGGTTTGACATGTTTGCAAGATGTTATGAAATGGCAGGAGTAACAAGGGAAGACAGAGTACAGATCGCAGTGGGATACGGTGTCTGGACAGCAGGAATGGGATTTCAGCTAGGATGCGAACGCCTGGGAGCCATGGCTGTTCCGGTGGGGCCGGGCAATATTGACATGCAGTGCCAGTTTCTTGTTGACATGCAGACCACGGTTCTGTGCTGCACTGCCTCAATGGCCCTTCTCATGGCTGAGGAAGTTCATAAAAGAGGAATAAGAGACAAAATCAATCTTAAAAAAATCATATTCGGATCAGAACGCAGCTCATCTGCCATGCGCGCAAGAATCAAGGAACTTCTGGGCCTTGAAGACATGTTTGACATCACAGGCATGACAGAATTGTACGGCCCCGGCGCAGGGCTTGACTGCCCTCAACATAAAGGAATCCATTACTGGGCTGATATTTACATACTTGAGATTCTTGACCCTGCCACGCTCAAGCCTGTTGAAGACGGGCAGGTGGGAGAGATGGTGGTCACCACCCTGTGCAAGGAAGCTGCCCCGCTCATACGCTACAGGACAAGAGACCTCACAAAAAAGATCACAAAACCGTGTTCATGCGGCAATATAATGTTCATGCACGACAGGATCATGGGCAGGTCAGATGACATGATAATCTTAAGGGGGGTTAATATCTATCCGGGACAGATTGACGAGGTATTGTCATCAATTGACGAGGTCGGCAGTGAATATCAGCTCCATCTGGAACGGAAAAATGACGGCAAGGATTACATGTCCATAAAAGTTGAGGCACGGCAGGGAATTGAATCAGAAATGTACGGCAGTGTAAAATCCATGATTCAGAAAGCTGTCCAGTCAAAAATCCTGGTGAGCTGCGATGCTGTGATCTGCGATTATGGAGAACTGCCCAGATATGCAGGAAAAGCACAGCGTATCTTTGACAACAGAATTTAAGGAAAGGAAAGCCCTTATGAAACCTTTTACCTATCTATCCCCTGAAACCCTTGAACAGGCCTTTGACCTGTATGTAAGGCACGGCGATTCAGCAAAATACATGGCCGGGGGCACAGATGTCATTGTAAAGCTCAAGGACGGATGGCTGTCCCCGGAATTCATTATTTCACTGAAAAAAATAAAGGACCTTGCCCTGCTGCAGAAGGATGATGCAACAGGGGGACTGTCCATAGGCGCCATGGTAACCCATTCCATGCTTGAAAAATCAGAAATGATCAAAAAGCATTATCCCATAATCCATGATGCTGTTTCAAAAATAGGATCAGTTCAGATAAGAAACGCGGGAACCATAGGAGGCAATCTCATCAATGCAGTTCCTTCTGCGGACGGGGCAATACCCATGATAGCCCTGGACGGAACCGCCGTGATAAAAGGGCCTGAAAAAGAACGCTCCGTAATGGTGAAAGACCTTTTCATTGAACCGTACAGAACTGTTCTGAAACCGGGTGAAATCCTGACAAAAATCATAATACCCGCGTGCAGCCCGAACACAGGCAGTGCATACATAAAATTCGGGCGCAGGGCTGCCATGGAACTGCCCCTGATAGGGATCGGGGTTCTCATCAGCCTTGATGACAATAAGGAAACATGCACAAAGGCCAGGATCTGCCTCGGAGTTGCAGGCCCGGTTCCCATGAGGGCATATGAAGCTGAAAAACTTCTTGAAGGCAGCAGGATAACTCCTGAACTCCTGGACCGTGCCGGAGAAAAGGCAGCAGAAGAATCAAGGGTCAGGGACAGTGTCCGCGGAAAAGCATGGCACAGAAAAGAGATGATAAAAGTCCAGGTCAGGCGTATGGGGCTCAGATGCCTGGATATAATCCAGAACAATTCCTAGGAGAAATATTTACCCATGTCAAAAAACATATCATTCATATTAAATGGTGAGCAGGTCTCCTGCGAGGTCATGGAACACTGGACGCTTCTGCATCTTTTAAGGGAAGAAATGGGCTTGACCGGCACAAAGGAGGGCTGCGGAAACGGAGAATGCGGGGCCTGCACCGTGATTGTAAACAAGCTTGCGGTGAATTCCTGCCTTTTTCTGGCTGTTGAAGCAGACGGCGCCACAATTGAAACAATTGAAGGGCTTGCATCTGACAATGGAGAACTGCACCCGCTTCAGCAGTCGTTCATTGACAACGGCGGGATACAGTGCGGGTTCTGCACTCCCGGCATGATAATGTCCAGCAAGGCTCTTCTTGATGAAAATCCACAGGCAGACCGCAGACAGATCCAGCATGCACTTGAAGGCAATATATGCAGGTGCACAGGATATATCCAGATATTTGAATCTGTTGAAGCAGCCGGCAGATCGATTCTTGAACACAAGGGAGGCGAAAATGAGGGATAACACCAGTCACAGCCATGCAGAATTCAGTGCAATAGGAAAACCTGTTCCAAAACTGGACGCTGCTGACAAGGCCATGGGCAGGGCCATGTATATTCAGGATATCAAACTGCCGGGAATGGCTTACGGCAAAATTTTATACAGCAGATTCGCCCATGCAAAGATAATCAGCATGGATATTTCAAAGGCTGCCGCCCTGCCCGGAGTATATGCCGTGGTAACAGGAGAAGACGTGCCCAAGGGCATGGTAATGGGTTTTTACAAGGACAACCCTCCGCTTAAAAAAGGCAAGGTATGTGCATTCAGGGACGAGGTTGCAGCAGTTGCCGCAAAGACCCCTGAAATTGCAGCCCGTGCCCTTGAGCTGATTGAAATTGAATATGAAGAGCTTGAAGGGATCTTTGATCCTGAAAAAGCCATGGAAAAGGACAGCCCCCTTGTGCATGAACACCACAAGTCAAATGTGCTCAAGCTGCCCTGGAAACTTCATTACGGTGATGTGGACAAAGCTGCTGACAAGGCTGATTTCATTGTGGAAGACAGATTTTCAACAACATGGGTCACCCATTGCTGCATGGGAACAAGCGGAGCCATAGCATCCTTTGATACAGGCGACAACCTTACCGTATATACAAATACCCAGATACCGTCCCTGGCGCAGAAGGATTTCCTTGGAACCATGAAATCCCTGGGCCTTGGCGATAAAAGGGTAAGGGTAATAAAACCTGTCATAGGCGGAGGTTTCGGCAGTAAGCTTGACACCTATGCCTATGAACACATTGCCATTCTTCTTGCACATAAATGCCGCAGGCCTGTCAAAATCACCTTTGACAGGCAGGAGGAATTCATTGCCACCTCAACAAGGCAGCCTGCCATCATAAACATCAGGCAGGGATGTGATAAAAATGGCAGATTATTGTTCAGGGACATTGAAATGATCCTGGACAATGGAGCCAGAACATCATGGGGAGCCACAACTCCTTCTGTCATGATGATGCCCATAACCTCTCTTTACAGGGTGGAAAATGTAAGGTATCGTGCCAAATGCGTCTATACAAACAATACCTATTCCCAGGCCATGCGCGGATACGGGAACCCGCAGGCAACTTTTGCAATTGAAAGCAGCATGGACATGCTTGCTGAAAAGGCAGGCATTGATCCCTTCGAGTTCAGAAGAATCAACAGAAACCACCCCGGAGACGTAACCCCGCAGGACTTTAAGATCACCACCTGCGGCCTTGATCTGTGCCTTGATGCAGTTGAAAAGGAACTTGGAAAGGACAAAAATTCAGAGGATGCAGTTGGCATTGGAATCGCATCCCTGATCCATGTTGGCGGAGGAGCAAGGATCTACAAATCTGACGGCTGCGGAGCCATAATAAAAATGGATGATTACGGCAAGGTAAGCGTGTTCACAGGCGGAACCGACATGGGCCAGGGCCTTGACAATATCACGGCCCAGATCGTGGCAGAGGAACTCGGAGTATTTGTGGAAGACGTAAACGTGGTGCACACAGATACTGATGTCTGCCCCTGGGATGTTGGCGCCCATGCAAGCCGCAGCACATTTGTGGCAGGCAATGCAGCTCTGGGAGCTGCACGCAGGATCAGGGAACAGCTTGTGAAAATAGGAGCCGGGCTAATGGATGTTTCGCCGGAAGATCTTGTGCTCAAAGACAGGTTCATGTTTGTTCCCAATGACCCTGAAAAAAAGATGGAAATAGGCAAAGTTCTGCGCAAGGCCCATTTTTCACCCGGCGGAACCATGCTTGCGGCAGATTATTTTTATGATCCTGCAAACGAAAACCTTGGCAGGGATTTCAGGGGCAACATGTCCATGACCTATACATTCGGAGTCCACGGCGTAAAGGTGAAAGTGGACACAAAAACAGGAAAGGTAAAGGTTCTGGACTATGTTGCAGCCCATGACGTGGGAAGGGCCATAAACCCCCTGCTTCTCAGGGGACAGGTCTGCGGAGGAGTTGTCATGGGCCTTGGCTATGCCCTGACAGAAGAGGTTGTTTTAAAACAGGGGAAAATGATGAACCCCAATTTCAGGGACTACAAACTGTTCACAGCAGGTGATGCCGTGGATGTCAAATCCCCTGTTCTTGAAACCCCTGACAGTGAGGGCCCCTTTGGAGCCAAGGGTATTGGCGAGCCCGGATGCGTGCCCACAGCCCCTGCCGTGGCCAATGCAATTTATGATGCAGTGGGGGTCAGGATCAAGGACCTGCCGATCACACCGGAAAAAGTGCTTGCAGCCTTAAAGGAGAAAAACACCGACAGTTAAATTTTACACTCAACCGGGCAGCAGCGCTGCCCACAAACGGAGGTTAATGCCATGGTAAAACGATCACTTTGTTCAGCAGCATTATTTTTGTTCATTGTAACAGCCTGCCTTTTCATTCATCTTTCACCTGTATCGGCAGGAAAAATCAAACTCAATTATGCCAATTTCCCGCCTGCGCCAACATTTCCCTGTGTGCAGATGGAAAGATGGAAAGTTGAGGTTGAAAAACGCACAAACAACAGGGTGCAGGTAAACACATTTCCCGGCGGGACTCTTCTTGGAGCCAAGGGCATGATGGACGGAGTCATTGCAGGCCAGGCCGATATAGGAAACATATGCATGGCCTATCAGCCGGGGCGTTTCATTGTCACCAACGCAATGAGCCTTCCCCTTGGAATCAGGGACGCAAAAACAGGCAGTCTTGCACTTCTCAATCTTTATGAAAAATACAAACCCAAGGCATTCAGGAATGTTGTTGTGCTCACCATGTTCACCAATGCTCCGGGCAATGTAATGTCCAAGGTTCCTGTAAGAAAGCTTGCCGATATGAAGGGGCTTGATTTGAGGGCTTCAGGCGGAGCTGCCCAGATACTCAAGGCATGGGGCGCAAACCCTGTTGGAATGCCCATGCCTGCAACGGTGGAAGCATTGCAGAAAGGAACTGTCAAAGGGCTTTTCTCCTCCCTTGAGGTAATGAAGGATTTCAAATTTGCTGAAAACTGCAAATATGTCACCATGACCCAGACCGTTCTTTATCCCTTTGCAGTTGTAATGAACAAGGCAAAATTCAATTCACTGCCAAAGGACATTCAGAAGGTAATGATGGACCTTAAAAAGGAGCAGGCATTATGGACAGGCAATTACATGGATGAACAGATCAGGAAATCCATTGAATGGTCAAAAAATGTCCAGCATGTTGAATTTATTTCACTTTCCAAGGCCCAGAAGGCAAAATGGAATGCAAAGCTTGATTTCATTACTGCAAAATGGATCAAGAATGCCAGATCAAAAGGCCTTCCGGCAGAAGCGATTATCAATGACATAAAAGCATTTGCAAAATAATTTTCAGCCCGTGACCGGCCGGCATGAACATTCAGCCGGTCACGGGGTTTCGGAGACCTCACATGGATTTTCTAATGAAAATAAACAAGTCCCTGAACAAGCTGCTCACGCTGACAGGAGGCGTGCTGCTGCTTGCAATGATAATCCTGACCTGTGCCAATATATTCATACGCCAGTTCTATATTCCCATCAGAGGCACATTTGAGCTCATGGGATATGCAGGAGCAGTTGTAACTGCATTTGCCCTTGGATATACCCAGTTCACAAACGGGCATATCTGCGTTGATATCCTTGTAAACACCTACCCTGCCCCTTTAAGGCGCGGGGTAACCATATTCAATCATGCACTATGCTGCATATTTTTCGTGATTACAGCATGGCAGGTGGCAAACAAGGCCATGACCCTGAAAAATGCAGGTGAGCTCTCCGAAACCCTGAGAATCATTTATTATCCTTTTACCCTGGCTGTGGCGTTTGGATGCTCTGTCCTGGCCCTGGCCCTTTTCACCGACCTTTTAAAAGCTGTGCTGATTAAAAAGGAGGCTGAAAAATGAGCCTTACCATGATCGGCGTCACAGGCATATTCACCCTGCTTTTCATACTTTTCGTGTTTGGAATCCCGGTAGGATTTGCCATGGGTATTGTGGGATTCTGCGGGTTTGCATACATAATCTCCCCTGATGCAGGCTTTAACATGCTTGCAAGCGTAACCTGGGATACTTTTTCCAAATACGGACTCACTGTCATTCCTTTGTTCATCTTCATGGGGCAGGTTGCATTTTATTCAGGTGTAAATGAAAAACTGTATTCAGCTGCCTACAAATGGGTGGGTCATGTCAAGGGTGGAATTGCCATGGCAACTGTTCTTGCATGTGCGGCCTTTGCCGCAATCTGCGGCTCCAATGCTGCAACAGCCGCCACCATGACCACGGTTGCCCTGCCGCAGATGAACAAATACAGGTATGAGCCCATGCTCAGTACAGGAGCCATTGCATGCGGGTCCACCCTCGGGGTTGTCATACCCCCGAGTGTGGTATTGATCATAATAGGGCTTTCCACGGAGCAGTCCATTGCCAAGCTTTTTTACGGAGGCCTTGGAGCAGGCATTCTTCTTGCCGTTCTGCTTGCCCTGACCGTATATGTGCTGTGCTGTTTCTATCCTGAATGGGGGCCTGTGGGTGAAAAGGCCGGCATAAAAGAAAAAATCAAAGCACTTACAGGTGCCGTGGAAATGCTCATTCTTTTCATGGTTGTCATGCTCGGGCTTTATTTTGGCATATTCACACCCACAGAAGCAGGAGCCATTGGATCGTTTTTTGCCGTTGTCATAGGTGTGGTTCAGAAAAACCTTTCATGGACTGATTTTTACAACTGCATTTTTGATACCCTTAAGATATCATGCATGGTAATTGTCATAATCACAGGAGCCATGGTATTTGGCAGGTTTCTTGCCATCACAAGAATCCCGTTCAATATAGCATCCTGGGTTGTCGGCCTGCCGCTTTCCAAAATTTCCATCATGGCAATAATTTTTCTGATCTATATAATCGGCGGAGCTGTAATGGATGCTCTGGCTCTCTTACTCATAACCATACCGATTTTCTTTCCCGTGGCAATGAAACTGGGATATGACCCCATATGGTTCGGGGTTACAATTACAATTGTCACCACACTGGGAGCGGTAACCCCTCCTGTGGGGGCCACAACCTATGTGGTCGGAGGCATGGCAAAGGATGTACCTCTTGAACGCGTGTTCAGGGGAGTGGCATATTTTCTGCCTGCCTATATTCTGTGCATCATCATAATGATGGTGTTTCCGGATGTAGTCCTGTTTTTACCGGGGCTTCTTAATTAAAATGTTTAAATTGAAGGAGAAATACCGTGCGGCTGCCAGAATTTGAATATCTAGGACCCGACACGCTTGAACAGGCGCTTGATCTTTTGGCCGACCACAGGGAAGATGCAAAAATCCTGGGCGGCGGAACAGATCTGCTGGTCAGAATGAAAAAAGGGCTTTTATCTCCCAGGTACCTGATCAGCCTCAAAAAACTTGATGAACTGTCCTATATAAAGGAAGACAACGGGGCCATCAGAATAGGAGCAGGAACTCCCATTGCAGATATTATTGAATCTGAGGCCATAAGAAAAAAAGCATATGCACTTTCCCTGGCATGTGAAAAAATCGGGGCAGTCACCATCCAGCACTACAGGGGCACCATAGGCGGAAACATACTCCAGGACAACAGGTGCATCCATTACAACCAGTCATCATTTCACAGGTCAGGACGCCAGCCCTGCCACAAGGATGGAGGCAAAATATGCTATGCAAGGGATGAATCAGACAGGTGCAACTCCACCTGTCAGTCAGACGGAGCAACAGCGCTGATGGCGCTTGACGCAGAGCTTGTGCTTGTTACAAAAACAAACACAAGAACCGTGGACATCAAAAATTTTTACACCACAGACGGAATCATGCCCTTTGCCATGGAATCCCATGAACTGCTCAGGGAAATCATAATTCCGGTAAATAAAAACAGAACCAGCGCATATCACCGTCTTGCATACCGTTCTGCCATTGACTATCCCATTGTATGTGCTGCAGTGGCCCTGGACAGGTCTTCAAAGGACACGGACACAATTGAAGACGCCAGAATTGTTGTAGGGGCAATGGGCAGGCTTCCCCTTTTTCTTGCAGGCCCGAGCGGGCTTGTCAAAGGAAAATCCATGACAGACAAACCTGCCTTTGAAAAGGCTGCAAAAGCCTCAATGGACAGTGCTTCAGCCTTTGCTGTCCATAATGTGGGAGCAACCCTTGAATACAGGTGCTCGATGATCTTTACAATGGTGATGCGCAGCCTTGAGCAGGCAGCAGATGCCCATATTTCATCAAATCCTGCAAAATAAAAGACAAAGGAAGTTTAAAAATATGGAAAAAATACAGATCACACTCAATATCAACGGCAGGGATCACAAGGTCATGGTCAAGCCTAATGACACCCTGCTTGACGTGCTTCGCAACGAGCTTGACATGACAGGGGCAAAGGAAAGCTGCGGAGAAGGAGTCTGCGGTTCATGCACTGTTCAGATGGATTCAAAGCCTGTGCGTTCATGCCTGACCCTTGCACTGGAAGCCCAGGGAACCAGTATAAGGACAGTGGAAGGACTTGCACAGAACGGGGAATTGTCAGAGCTTCAGCAGTCATTTATCGGCCATGGAGCTGTACAATGCGGCTTCTGCACCCCCGGCATGCTCATGTCTGCGGATGCCCTGCTCAATGAAAACCCTGCACCGGATGAAAAAGCCATACGCAGGGCCCTTGCAGGCAATATATGCAGATGCACGGGATATGCAAAAATCGTCAAGGCTGTTGCCCATGCTTCCCGGCCGGATACAGCCTGCCCTGACTGCCGGCCAGACAGTACAGACAAAGGGTAAACAAAAGGAGTAAAAAATGTCTGATTACACCATAGTGGGAAAACGTATGCCCAGGGTTGATTCCAGGGCCAAGGTAATGGGAAAGGCAAGATTTACCGCTGATCTTAAGCTGCCCGGCATGCTGATCGGAAAAATCAAGAGAAGCCCTTATGCCCATGCCCGCATACTTGACATTGACATTTCAAAGGCTTCTGCCCTCAAAGGTGTCAAAGCCGTTGTAACGGGAAAGGATACTGAAGGAGTCAAATGGGGAGTCTTTGCCTATACACGCGACCAGCAGTTCATACAGACTGAAAAGGTAAGATACATAGGAGATGAGGTGGCAGCAGTGGCAGCGGTTGACGAGGACACAGCCATAAAAGCCCTTGACCTCATCGAGGTCAGATATGAGGAACTGCCTGCCGTGTTTGATCCCATGGAAGCCATGGCATCTGAAACCGAGCTGATTCACGAGGATTTTCCGAACAACATCAATATTCATGTGAACATTGACACAGGCAATGTGGATGAAAATTTTGAAAAAGCCTATTACATAAGGGAAGACACCTTTGTGGCGCCTGAAGAATCCTATTTCCAGGCTGAGCCCTATGCTGTTGCAGCAAGGTTTGATGATGATGAATGCCTTGAAATATGGTGTCCCAATGGCGGGCCCCATATGAAATCCAAACCCCTTTCCAATGCATTCAAAATACCCCTGCACAAGGTCAAGGTAAGAAAAATTACCATAGGCGGAGCATTTGGGGGTCGTTCTGAAATCTGTCCTGCCGACTATATCTGCGCTCTTCTGGCAAAAAAGACAGGCAGACCCGTTAAAATAGAATTCACAAGGGAAGAAAACACCATAGCCACCCGTCAGGGCCATGCAATGATCACAACCCACAAGACAGGTGTGGACAGGCAGGGAAGGGTCATTGCAAGGGAAACAACATGTTACATGGACGGAGGTGCCTATTCCAGCACAGGCCCCATTGCCACAAGTGTTCCGTTTCTTTCCATGGAACAGGCCTACAGGATGGACAGTGTACGCTACAACGGATACAGAATATACACAAACAAACCCATAAGGGGAATGATACGGGTTCACGGCAGAGGATTTGCCTGCGGAATAGATACCCAGCTTGACATGATTGCCGAACATCTTGGAATTGATCCCGTGGAAATCAGGCTGCGCAATTCAAGACAGCCCGGAGACTATACCAGCACAAAGTCCTATGTCGGTTCCTGCGCCATGGATGAAACAATTTTAAAGGCAGTGGAAAAATCAGGGTTCAGGGAAAAATGGGGAAAACTTCCGCCATGGCACGGCATCGGAATTGGAACCAATTCAGTCCAGACAGGTTTCCCCATGGGCATCAGGGGAGGTTCCCAGTCATTCATCAAATTCAATGAAGACGGCCAGGCAACTGTGATGTCAGGGGTTGTTGACAACGGACAGGGAAATGACAACATGCTGGTTCAGATTGCAGCAGAGGAGCTCGGCCTTCTGCCTGAAGACATTCATCTTGTATCTGCTGATACTGAAACAACATCTTCAGATCCAGGGTCATATTCACAGGTTTCAACCTTTGTGGGAGGCCATGCCGTAAAGCTTGCAGCGGCAAAATGCAGGGAAAAACTTTTTAAGGTGGCAGCAGAAGTGCTTAAAACCGATCCTGCAAAACTCAAAGCAAAGGACAGGATGATTTTTGTCAAAGATGAACCTGAAAAATGCATCCCTATTAAGAAGGTCGTAAGAATAAGCCTTCTGAATTTCAAGTCAGTCAATGCAGAAGGCGGATACTGGCCCAGGGTGGACATGAAACGCGAATGGGTTAAAAATCCATACGGCCAGATGTGTGAAGCCTTTTCATTCGGAACCACAATTGTGGAGGTCAAGGTTGACCCTGACACAGGCCAGGTAAAAGTGCTTGAAGTGACAGCCGCGCAGGACGTGGGCTATGCCATAAACCCGCTTGTGCTTGAAGGCCAGTTTGAAGGAGCTCTTACCATGGGAGGCCAGGGAGGAATGCTCACTGAATACCATGAATGGAAGGAAGGAAGATGCATCAATCCGACCATGCTGGATTACAAACTGCCTCTTGCATGCGATATGCCTGAAAAAATAAACAGTATAATAGTTGAATCAATTGACCCCAAAGGCCCATACGGAGCCAAGGAAGCCGGCATGTCAATCGCCATGTCAGCAGCCCAGGGATACTGTGCTGCTGTCAGCAATGCCATCGGGGTTTACATGGATTCATTCCCCCTTACGCCTGACAAGATACTTGCAGCCATAAAGGAGAAGGAAAAAAAGAACAAATAAAAACAGACAATATAATGCGCACTGGAATCTGAACATGAAAAAAATCAAACTTGAAGATGCAGTTGGAACTGTCCTGGCCCATGACATGACGAGGATCACAAGAGGAGAGTTCAAAGGCCCGGCCTTTAAAAAAGGCCATGTAGTGACAAAAGAAGACATACCAGAGCTTCTTAAAATCGGCAAACAATACCTTTATGTGTTTGAGCTTGAAAAAGGCCATATACATGAAGATGATGCCGCAAAAAGAATAGCAGATGCCATTTCAGGCCCTGATCTTGAATTTTCAGAGCCTGCTGAAGGCAAGATAAACATAAGCACACAAAGACCGGGGCTGCTTAAGATCAATGTAAGCGGCCTGCTTGAGATCAACAGTCTTGGCAGCATAATAGTTGCAACCCTGAAAAACAATTTTCCATGTAAAAAGGGTCAGACCATAGCTGCCACAAGAATCATACCTCTTACAATTGCAGAACGCCAGATTGAAAAGCTTGAACAGCTTGCAGCAGAGACTGATACCATAATTTCAGTAAAACCCTATAAAAGCCTTAAAATCGGGGCTGTTGTAACAGGGTCTGAAGTGTTCAAGGGGCTGATAACCGATGATTTCAATCCCTCCATAGGCAGGAAAATAGATGAAGCAGGATGCACCCTGGTTAAGAAAATTACTGTGCCGGACGAGGTAAAGGCAATTTCTGACGCAGTCCTGGAGCTGAAAAGCCTTGGATGCGAGCTTGTCATCACGACAGGAGGGCTGTCTGTTGACCCTGATGATGTAACCCGCAAGGGGGTCATCAATGCAGGCGCAGAACAGATATTTTACGGAAGCCCTGTGCTGCCGGGCGCAATGCTCATGATCGCGGATCTTGACGGCATTCCTGTAATAAGCCTGCCTGCCTGTGTATTCTATTACAAAAGAACAGTATTTGACCTTGTTTTTCCAAGGGTGCTTGCAGGAGAAAAAATAAGTGCCCGGGACATTGCCGCCATGGGTCATGGAGGGCTGTGCATGAACTGCAAGGTATGCCATTACCCTGTGTGTTCCTTTGGAAGATAGGGATATTAAAAAATGAAAAATCTTACTCAACTTGTCATATGCATAAAGGGAGCAGGCGAGATGGCCACAGGAACTGCCTGCCGGCTTTACAGGGCAAATTTCAAAAAAATCTTCATGCTGGAAACAAAAACCCCCCTGGCAGTGAGAAGAAAGGTTTCCTTCTGCGAAGCAATCCATGACAGCCATGCTGAAGTGGAAGGCATCAGGGCTGAAAAAGTTTCAGATGCAGGCCAGTTTGAAGCGGCATGGCAAAAGGCAGTTATCCCGGTTATTGCCGATCCTGAATGGGAATCCATAAAAAAGACCGGGCCCCATGTGGTCATTGATGCCATGATTGCCAAAAAAAACCTTGGAACAGCCAGGTCAGAAGCAGAACTTGTAATCGGCCTGGGCCCGGGGTTTGAGGCTGGAAAAGATGTGCATGTTGTAATTGAAACCAACAGGGGCCACAACCTTGGCAGGCTTATATTCAGAGGATGCCCTGAGCCTGACACAGGCATACCCGGCAATATAGGCGGATATACCGCTGAAAGGGTCTTAAGGGCTCCATGCAGCGGCATATTCCTGTCTGACCTTGAAATAGGCTCCATTGTAAAAGAAAAAGAGATCACAGGATATGTGGACAAAACCCCTGTAACAGCAGATATAAGCGGCGTGATCCGAGGACAGATAAGGCCCGGCTCACGTGTGAAAAAAAACATGAAAATAGGGGATATTGATCCAAGGGCTGAAAAAAAATACTGCACAACAGTTTCCGAAAAGGCAAGGGCAATCGGAGGCAGTGTGCTGGAAGCTGTTCTGAACAGGTTCAATACCTGAGAATCCAGGGCCTTGGCTCCTATGCTGCCGATGTCTTCAGCCATAATTTAAAAAGGAATTTTATTATGTTGACAAAAGCTTTTATTCCATACCAGGGTTATTACAGCTCTCCGTTCTCAAAATGGCAGGGCAGCATGGCCAGTGAGCATTCCATTGTTCTGGGCGGCAGAACTGCCTCAGCATGGCTTGCATCAAAGGATATCAGCCCTGAAAATTTTGATTACCTGATCCTTGGCGCCACAGTGGGCCAGCCTCACATATTTTACGGCGGGCCATGGGCATCTGCGCTCATAGGCGCCCCGGACATTCCCGGTCTGTGGATTTCCCAGGCATGTTCCACTTCAACCACTGTAATTTTCCAGGCAGCCACAGGCATTGAAACAGGAATATTCAAAAACGTGTTCACCCTCATGACTGACAGGTGTTCCAACGGCCCCCATACTGTATGGCCGAACCCAGGAGGGCCCGGAGGCCAGGTGATCTCGGAAAACTGGGTCATGGATCAGTTCAACAATGATCCCTGGGCAGAAAACCCAATGATCCGCACGGCTGAAAATGTTGCAGAAAAAACTGGTGTCACAAGGCAGGCCTGCGATGAACTGGCATTGAGAAGATATGAGCAATATATGGATGCGCTTGCCAATGACAGGGCATTTCAGAAAAAATACATGTTTGGTGTCACAATAAAAATTTCAAAACATAAGACCCTGACCATTGAACAGGACGAAGGCATCACTCCCACAACGGCACAGGGCCTTGAAAATCTGAAACCGGTCCTGCCGGGAGGAGTTCACACTTTTGGTTCCCAGACCCACCCTGCTGACGGCAACTGCGCGCTTATTGTCACAACCAGGGACAGGGCAGCCCACTTGAGCCCTGAACCTGAAAAAAACATACAGATAATTTCCTATGGCTTTTCAAGGGCACAGAAGGGATTCATGGCAATGGCTGTTGTGCCTGCGGCCCAGATGGCACTTGACAAAGCAGGCATATCAATTGACCAGGTCAGGGTAATAAAAACCCATAACCCGTTTGCAGCCAATGATATTTACCTGGCAGACCAGATGAATATTGACATAAACTCATTCAACAATTTCGGGTCTTCCCTGATTTTCGGCCATCCCCAGGCCCCCACAGCAGGCAGGCTCATAATTGAAGGCATTGAGGAACTTGCAAGTCTTGGCGGAGGATACCTGCTTTTTACAGGGTGTGCAGCCGGAGACACAGGAGCAGCACTGGTGCTGAAAATGGGAAAATAGGGGCAATATTTTTTAATTTCAAATATATATTCCAGAGGAGAAATTATGAAAGCACTCATAATAGGAGGCGCAGGAGGCATGGGACAGGGAGTTGCAAGGGATCTTGTAAAACAGGACACAGTTGAAAGCGTGATCCTGGCAGATCTTTATCCTGACCCTGAAAGGCTGTCACCAAAGCTCAGGGAAAATCCAAAGGCTCAACTGATCAGAATGGACGTAAACGACCATGATGCCATGGTTGAGGCTTTCAGTAAGGCTGATGTTGTAATCAACACGGCAGGCCCTTTTTACAAGACAGCAGTGCCCGTTGCAAAGGCTGCTGTAAAGGCAAAAGTCAATTATATTGATATCTGCGATGATTATGAAGGCACACAGATATTATTCAACTCTGAAATTGATCAGATGGCAAAGGATGCAGGCATCACTGTTCTCACAGGCATGGGTTCTGATCCAGGCACAAACAATGTGCTTGTAAAATGGTATGCAGACCGCCTGGACAAAGTTGATGACATTTATCTTTACTGGGTTGTGAGCATTGCAGAACTTGCAGGAGCAGCCTGGGACCACAGCCTGCACATGACGCTCGGCAAAATTCCCCAGTACCTGAACGGAGAGCTTGTCCATGTGGAAGGGGGCACAGATGTGGTGGCAGAGCAGTTTCTGGAACCCCTTGGAACCTGCCATGTACGCTATGTGGGCCATCCACAGCCCCTTACCCTCCCCAAATACATAAAAGGGGTCAAAAACGTGATCATCAAGGGCGCACTCATACCTCTGTGGGTGGATGAACTCATAAAAGAACAGAAAGACACAGGGCTTTTAAGCACAGAACCCGTTGATATAAAAGGCAGTAAAATCACTCCATATGATCTTGCCCTGAAATTATGGGAAAAAATTCCTGAAGGCAGGGACAACGGGCCCCAGTCCTCCGGGCTGAAGGTCATTGTAAAAGGTGAAAAAGACGGCAGAAAAATCACGTACACAGCAGACATGGTCGGAAGAATGGCTCCGGGCACAGGGCTTCCTGCGTCCATTGCATCGCTTATGATGGATGAAGGCCATGTAACAGTAAAAGGTGTGGTTGCTCCTGAGGGATGCATTGATCCTGACAGATTTCTGAAAGCATTTTTAAAAAGAGGGGCAAGAATTCACCAGACCCAGACAATATCATCAATGTTCGAGCCGGACAGGACATGAAATCTGTAAATTAAACCAGGGGAGGCCACAGATGAAAGAAGCTGAAAAACTTGATATAACCCAGAGTATAAAATTATATGAACAGGCATTGAACCTTGTTCCGGGCGGTGTGCTCGGCGCACGGAAGCCGGGAGATTTCATCCAGGGAGAATACCCGATTTTCCTGGATTCAGGAGAAGGCTGCCGCCTGACTGATGTGGATGGAAATGAATTTGTTGATTTTCTGTGCGGATACGGCCCCATAATTCTGGGATACAGGGAAAAGGAAGTTGATGATGCTGTTTTTGCCCAGATAAGGCAGAAGGGTTTTTGTTTTACCCTTACCCAGAAGTTTCAGAACCTGCTGGCAGCAAAACTTGCCAGCATAATACCCTGTTCTGAAATGAGCATATTCTTAAAAACAGGCTCAGATGCGACTACGGCCAGCATAAGAATAGCAAGGGCGCATACCGGAAAGCTCAAGGTCATGAGATGCGGATACCATGGGTGGCATGACTGGTGTGTTGAAATGAAGGGCGGCATTCCAGCCAAGTTTTACGAAGATGTTTTTGAATTTCAGTACAACAGGCTTGACCAGCTTGAACACCTGATGAAAGAACATGGAAATGACACGGCAGCCATAATCATGACACCGTTTGGCCACCCCAACCATCAGAAAATGCAGACACCTGCACCAGGCTTTCTTGAAGGGGTAAGGCAGCTTGCTGACAGGTACAATGCTGTTCTGATCTATGATGAGATACGCACAGGCTTCAGGCTTTCAATGGGCGGCGCCCAGAAACTGTACAATGTCACGCCTGATCTATGCGTTCTTGGCAAGGCCATGGCAAACGGATATCCCATTTCAGTTGTCACGGGCAGCAAACAGGTCATGATGGCCGCAGAATCAAAGCTGTTCATTTCTTCCACTTTTTTCCCGAACAGTGATGCATTTGTGGCTGCCCTTAAAACCATAGAAATACTTGAGCGCGACAATGTGCTTGAAGGCATATGGGAAAAGGGCCGGGCCTTCATGAAAAAAATTCAGGGTTCAATTAACAGGTATGATACAGGAGCCGAGCTTTCAGGAATCGGTCCCATGTTCTATATAACATTCAAAAAAGATGAATCAGGAATATACAAAAAAAAACGCAGGGATTTTTATACCCAGCTCATACGCAAAGGAGTCTTTTTTACCCCCTACCACCATTCATACATCTGCCACAGGCACACGGACAGGGATCTTGAACAGGCTGCCGTGGCAATAGATGAAGCTTTTGAATCTGTGGCGCACAAATATTCATGATACCGGCAATTGGAAGTTCCATAATATAAGTATTGAAACATGCAGAGAATTAATGATATCTAATAATATTTTTTCTGACATATTATTATACATTAAAACAGCATAATCAATACATATGGATTTTAAACATATAGAACATATTCCAGCAGGCCGGATCATATACGCAAAAACAGGAAAGCATGTGTATCAGGCCTATCTTGGCACCTGTGTGGGGGTGGCATTATATGATGATAAAGCCGGTGTGGGAGGGCTTATACACATTCTTTTGCCTGAGCCTCCATCATCTTCTCCCCCTGATTTTCCGGATAAATATGCATCCACAGGACTTCCCAGGCTTATAAGAAATCTTGTCAAAATCGGAGCCTCCTGTGAAAATCTCAGGGCCGGTATTGCAGGAGGGGCGCTTATAGGCCCTGTAAACCGCCAGGACATCAATCTTGATATCGGAGGAAGAAGCGCGGACATAGCTGTTTCCATTCTTGAAAATGCAGGGATTGAAATCGTGCAGTCGGAAACAGGCGGTTTTTTTGCCTGTACCCTTGAACTTGACATGTCAGACGGCAGTTTTTTTATAAGACCTGCCTGGGGCTGTACTGTAAAATCATCTGAAACAGATATACCACATCTTTCAATCAGTGATATGCATGATACGATTGAACATCTCAAACCCATTCCACAGACTGCACTCAAAATATTAAGAATGTTTCACTCCGGCAGATACGGAATCAGTGAGATCACAAGAGAGCTTGCAAAGGATCAGGTGCTTTCAGCCCAGACCCTGAAGCTGTGTAATTCAGCACTTTTTTCCGGAATGGTCAGAATTGAAACCCTTAAAGAAGCAGTCCTGCTTCTTGGGGAAGAAATGCTCATCAAATCCGTTATCACTGCTGCTGTCAACACATATTTCAGCCAGACAGGCACTTCAGGGTACTCTCTCTGCAGGGGCGGGCTTTTCTTTCATGCGGTAAGCGTTGCCTCTGCTGCAGAGGAAATTGCAAGACGATCTGAAATTTCAGAGCCTGGCACTGCATATACAGCAGGCCTTTTGCATGATATAGGCAAGGTAATACTGGATCAGTATATTGCAGATTCAGCACCGCTTTTTTTCAGGGAATTAAGCCTTGAACATGGAGATTCTCAGAGTGCTGAAAAAGAAATCCTTGGTATCACTCACAATGAAGCAGGAGGCCTGCTGGCAGAAAAATGGAACCTTCCTGAAGGCATTTCCCATGTGATCCGGTATCACCATGACCCGCAGAAGAAAAAAGAGCATAAAGACCTTGTATATATTGTCTATCTTGCAGATCTTTTAATGGAAAAATTCAATACCGGATTTGACATTGAAAAAATGCAGGCTGACAGCTTTGAAACTGTGATAAACCATCTTGAAATCACTCCTGATGACCTTTTCAGCCTGATTGACACCATTCCCTTCCATGATATTAACAGCGATGAATTTTTAACTGGACAAAGGTAAAAAAATGACCGGCTCAGACAAACATGAAATACTGAAAAACCTGCCAGGCGTTGATCATCTTCTTGAATCGGCAGAATCAGATTCTGCCTTTGTATCCATACCAAGAAGGATCATACTTGATTCCCTGCGCAGGGCACTTGAAGCACTCAGAAAACAGATACTGGCTGATAAGTCGCCTGACATGACTGACAGGGCCATTCTGGATTCAGCATATCAGCTTGCCAACAGAAAAATGAAGCCAAAACTCGTAAACATAATCAATGCAACAGGAGTGGTTCTGCACACCAATCTGGGGCGCGCCCTCTTATGTGAACAAGCCCTTGACAATATTACACATGTTGCCAGGGCATATTCAAACCTTGAGTTTAAAATTAAAACCGGAAAAAGGGGAATAAGATACGAGGCTGTTGATGAACTGATATGTGAACTGACAGGAGCGCAAAGCGCCATTGCTGTCAACAATAATGCAGGAGCCGTGCTGCTGGCCCTGGATACAATAGCAAAGGGAAAACAGGTAATAGTATCCAGAGGAGAGCTGGTTGAAATAGGAGGAGCTTTCAGAATACCTGATGTCATGGCAAAAAGCGGGTGTATCTTAAAGGAAGTCGGCACAACCAACAGAACTCATTTAAGGGACTATGAATCAGCAGTCTGTGAAGAAACAGGGCTTTTTCTGAAGGTTCATGCAAGCAACTACAGGATTCAGGGATTCACAGCAAGCGTGACTCTGAAGGACCTGACAGAACTTGGCAGAAACAGGGGTATTCCCGTGATGGAGGATCTTGGTTCAGGCACCTTAATTGATTTTTCCTGTTACGGGCTTCCACGTGAACCAACAATTGCAGATTCTGTAAGCTCAGGAGCCGATATTGTCACATTCAGCGGGGATAAACTCCTTGGAGGGCCTCAGACAGGTATTATCGTGGGCAGCAAGGATGCAATCGACCGGATCAAGAAAAATCCGCTGACAAGGGCATTGAGAATAGACAAGCTCACACTTGCAGCACTTGAATCCACACTCAAACTATATCTTGACGAAAAACAGGCTGTCAGAAAAATCCCCACCCTGCGCATGCTCACAATGTCTTTTCAAGATATATGCACCAAAGCTGAACTGCTTTACAAATCAATAGAATCGGAAATTCCGCAAATCAATAAAACAGCAGACATGGATATGGCTGACATGAACTCAAGACCGGGCGGGGGTTCGTTCCCGGAACTTGATCTTCCCACCAGGTGCGTTACCATATATCCTAAAATAATGTCCGCTGCCAGCCTTGAAAAACAGATGCGGCTTTCAACTCCGTCTGTAATAGGCAGGATTGAAGATAACAGATACATCCTGGATCCCAGAACCATTCAGGAAGGCCAGGAAAAGATCATTTCATCAACCTTAGCCAGGATATTGATAAAAAAATGACCATTAAATTCTCTTCAAAGGAAATCCATTTTCTTAAAACAGATTCAGACGGTTCCAGTCTCAAGCCGCCTGAAACTTATTTCAGCGACCTGCTTCTGGCAAAAACACCTCAGGCAAAGGCATTTGAGAAAAGGCTTTCACAGGCTGAACTGCCCGAAAATGGATTTTTATGCGCTGTTTTCAAAACATCTGCACATGCTGTCAGGACAATTGAAAAATTTTTCAATGAACTGGCCACACCAGACAGGGGAATCATATTTGAGACCCTGTCATCGGATTGCATTGTTATGGCATGCTGGGATGAATCAGGCAGTAAAAACCCGGAGCATCTTGTAAAAATTCTGAAAGAAAAAATGTCAGACGCGCTCAGGGCTGACATCATGGTCGGAACTGCATACTATCCTTTCCATAATTTCACGGAAAAACAGACCTTTGCCAATGCACTCAAGGCTATTGACCATGCAGCTTTTTTCGGGCCCGGCTCCATGATATGTTTTGATGCAACATCCATCAATATCTGCGGGGACAGGCTTTATCAGCTCGGCAAATGCAGGGAGGCAATCAGGGAATACAGACAGGGCCTTGAAATTGCTCCGTCTGACATCAACCTTATAAATAGCCTCGGAGTATGTTACGGAGTAATGGGACAGCTTGAAAAAGCTGGAAAAGAATTTGAAAAAGCAATGACCATCAACCCTGACGAGCCCATGGTACTTTATAATACAGGCCTTCTGCACCACATTGAAAAAAATACTGATAAAGCTGTCTCATACCTGCAGAAGGCCCATGCTGTCAACAGCAGCATTTTTCATGTTGAGCTTCTTCTCGGAGACCTTTTAAAGAAAAAGAACAAACCTAAGAAGGCTCTTTTTCACCTTGACAGGGCAGCAGAGCTGAATCCTTCATCAGGACTTGTACTCAGGCTGAAAGGGGAAATATACCTGGAGAAAAACCAGTTTGACAAAGCAGGCATGGAATTCAATAAAGCAATAAAAATCAATCCCGGTGACGCCTTTTCCCTGTCAGGATATGCAATGGCACTGGAACGGCAGAACAAAAACCTGAGCATTGCCCTGAGCTTTGCAAAAAAGAGCCTTGCCCTTGACCCTGACAGGCAGGTTTTTCAGGAACGCCTGTGGGCAATAGAAGAAAAAATAAACGGCATTGACCCTGAAAAAAACCAGATGAAAACAGCCTGAAACACATTGTATTTAATAAAAAAGATCCATATCATATGAAAGATATTATCAAAAAAAGCGTGGCAGAAAGCATTGCTGCCAAACAGCAATTTTTCAATTCGCAGAACATGGACAGAATCATGTCATGCGCCTCAGAAATTGCAGATGCATTACAGCACAAAAAAAAACTTGTATTATTCGGCAATGGAGGCAGTGCAGCAGACTGCCAGCACATTGCCGCTGAATTTGTCAACCGGTTCAGAATGGAAAGGAGGCCTCTTCCTGCTGTGGCACTTACAACTGACACATCCATCATAACAAGCATTGGCAATGACTATTCCTTTGAAGAGATTTTTTCCAAGCAGGTTCAGGCACTGGGCTGCAAAGGTGATATTGCCATTGCAATCTCCACATCAGGAAATTCCGCCAATGTGCTCAAAGCTGTGGAAGCTGCACGGCATATGGGAATTTACACCATTGGATTTTCAGGTATTTCAGGCAGGCTCAGGAAGATGACTGACCTTGCCTTCTGTGTTGACTGCGCTGAAACTGCAAGGATTCAGGAAGTCCATATCCTGCTTGCCCATATCATCTGTGATCTGACAGAAAGGATGATTTTCAATGAATGATTCATTCAGGCCGCTTGATTTTTCAAAACTTCAGACCTATTCCATAAAAAACAGAAAAAGCAAGGTTGATCAAAAGGATTTTGCAAAACCATGGACAAAATCCGGCAGGTTTTCAGATTTTCTTGACACTCTGCCCTCAATTCTGGCAGGCAATGATTTAAGAAATGTCATCATGGCTGTTACACGGGCTGCAAAAGAACAAAGGCCGGTATGTTTTGCCATGGGCGGGCATGTGATAAAGACAGGCATGTCTCCTGTTCTGATTGATCTGATGGAAAAAAATGTACTGACCCTGATCGCCATGAACGGGGCAGGCATTATCCATGATCTTGAAACTGCCATGACAGGCAAAACATCTGAGGATGTGGCACAATCCCTTGGAACTGGTAATTTCGGCATGGCAAGGGAAACCTCTGATTTTCTGAACCAGGCCATAAAAGACGCTGGCAACAGATCGGTCGGACTTGGCAGGGCAGTGGGAGAACTGATTTTAAAGGAAAATTTTGATTTCAGGCATCTGAGCATCACTGCTGCCGGTGCAAGGCTGAACATTCCGGTTACTGTCCATGTTGCCATTGGAACCGACATAATTCACATGCATCCTGGATTTGACGCAGGCGCATGCGGCAGGGCATCTCATCATGACTTCAAATTATTTGCCTCACACATTGCAGGCCTTGAAAAAGGTGTTTTCATCAATGCAGGTTCTGCTGTTATTCTGCCTGAAGTATTTTTAAAGGCCCTGAGCCTTGCAAGAAATCTTGGCCACTGCATTGACGAATTTACCACTGTCAACCTTGATTTCATACGGCACTACCGCCCCATGACCAATGTGGTAAACCGGCCTGTTCTTGGAAAAGGCCGCGGATACAGCATTGTGGGACACCATGAAATTCTCATACCGCTGATTGCAGCAGGAGTGATCGAAAACCTTCAGCCATAAGATATTCAGGTAAAGGGAACAAGCTCTCCCTGGGCAAATACGGTTTCATTATCACGGATCAGGCATTCATACCTGTCTGCCTTTTTCTGCCACCCTGCCTCAATATAATGTCTGCCCGGATCAATCTGCCGCAGAAACCTGAGTCTGACCCTTTTCACAGGCAAAGCATCAGGCCCCAGCGCATCATGGTAAAGATGTTCAAGAAAGCCTGGATAAACTGTATTATTGACATGGCCGTTCATATCAAAATCAGAATATCTCAATGAAATACTGATGTGCCTGTCAATACATATCTGCCCGCAGTCTTCCCATTTGTCCGGATCATCTGCAAAGTTTTTATCCTCATCAAATTCATAGCAGGCAGATATTTCCTTTGGCACCTTTGCAATCCTGTGCCGGTTCACATCGTAAAACAGCCATACACTGCTTCCCATTACCATCAGTTCTCCATCTGCCGATCTGATCTCATATTCGCGGAAGCCCTTGAAGCCCTTAAACCCCCTTGACCATGTCACAACACATATCCTGTCTTTCCACACAGGATATGAAACAAATTCAATCTGAAGGCAGTGCAGAAACCATGCCCGCCCCATTTTACTCAGCCTTTCATATCCTGCCCCGACAGATGCGGAATGCATGGTTGCCATTTCCTGGAAAAGACGCGCACCTGCCTGAACCGTCAGTCTGCAATTGTGATCAACATCAAAAAAACCAATGGTATGTTCTTTTTTTATTTTCATCTGTATTCCGATGGAGTTATCATTAAAAATCATGTTTAAACGTGTATGCAGTATTTCCTGCAATTTCACAGGCAAAATATACGCGCTTATGCAAATCTTTTTGCCCAGCTAGTCCCTGAATATTCCCGGCAAAGGAGCTATGCTGGAGGTGACGAAGTTTCCCTGCGATACACAATGTGCTCAAGGATCAGCACCATCAGAACGCCCATGACAAAACCATTACCTATCACCGGCACCAGCAGAGGAGGAAAAGCGGCCTTAACCGGTGCAGGCAGATACGAAATCAGGATGCTTACCATCATGGGAATACCGATAATGAGGCCGTCCTGAAATGAAAATTCATTCTTTTCAAAGGCTACCATCAGGCCAGCTGCCAGCTGAGAGCACATGATATAAAGCAGGATTGTTCCTACCACAACAGAAGGCACATTCCATGTAAAAGCGACAATACCGGGCAGAAAGGCCAGGGCAAACATACACAGGCCAGTGGGGATCATGGTAAAGCGGGAAGCATTGCCATTGGAGGCAATGATTCCTACACTCATGGAAAAATTTACTGGTCCGATTACACCACAAAATCCAGCCAGTATATTTGATAATCCACTGAAAGCTATGCCAGCAGTCACCCGGCGTTTCATGCCCGGAGGAGAGATCAGCTGACCAACAGCCTGAATGGACCCTAAATCGTTGATAGAAAGAGCAATAAAACAAATTATAAATGAGATCAGTAAACCAGGATCCCAGATTAAACTTGTGGTCAAATCAGTAAAAAAGCTTGAAACAAGTGGCAATTCTCCCTGGCCCCGCCATATCTCAGGAGGTACCAGAAGCAGATAACAGATGCTTCCGGTAATAATGGCCCAAACAATCATAGTTGATTTCCAGATTCCGGGTAGCAGCCGATCAGCAATAATCATGGTTATGAAAAAAACCAGGGCAAAGCATAGGTTGATTACCGCCGTTGCTGTAGAAACGGAACATAGGATTAATCTCAAAATTGTGGGTGTAATAGTCAGTGCAATTAACATAAGAATTGTAGCCACAACTCTGTAAGTAAAATATTGTGAGATGCGAGAGAACAGTCCCGTGATACTCAGAAGTACCAGGAACGCTCCTCCGAACATAATAGACGTATATATGGCATCTATACTGCAACTTGTTCCGGCCAAAATGGCTACCAACAGCACAGTAGCAGGCCCAATAATCAGCGGCAGCCTGTGCCCCCAAAGTACTTGTGCAATCAATGAGACAGCCATGACAAAAAATAATTTCTGCATGTAGATCACCTGCTGACTAAAGTCACTAAAATGCAGCCCAGCCACTACTTTACCGATGATAATCACTGTTGCGACAGTGATTGCAAGCCATTGCAGGCCAAAAATAATGGTTTGAGTTAATGGCGGATGTTCATCCAGACCATACTTAATTATAAATTGTTTCAAAAAACCTCCTTCAATATTCTAAAATCGTAACGCTTTAAGTCACTGGTTTTTACACAGCGCAGCGGAGTAAAAATCCACTGCAGTGATTCGTTAGCCATTTGCCAAGAATCCTTCATGAAACACAACAATGCCTTGTGGAATCTTTTTGTTGAACGGTAAGACCAGGAAAACTTCTTGTGGAACTCCCTCAAGAACTATTTCTGGAAAATTCTTGAAACCGAACCATCCATAATAATTCGGATCACCAACAAGAACGCAACCTTGTCCATCCAATTGCTTCAGCAGGGACAAACCTTCGTTGATAAGAGATTTACCAATGCCTTGCTTTTGATATTCTGGCAATACAGAAACTGGCCCCAGACCGTACCAGTCCTTTGTGCCGTCAGAAATTACTACAGGTGAAAAAGCAACATGTCCTACAATACGCCCATCAATTTCTGCCACAAGCGACAAAGTAAGAGCGCCTGCGGAGCGTAATGCCTCGATTATGAATTGCTCAGTGTGATTGCTGATTGGAAGCGTCCTGAAGGCAGCTGTTGTGACCTGGCTGATTGCCTCAATATCTGATATAGTTTCTTTTCTTATGATCATTTAACTATCCGTATTATTATAATAAACTGTTCTTAGTACCTGTATTGACAATAGTATTGAATGTAATCGCTAATCCACTTGTTGTAGAACATTTCTGCGATCAATGGACAACTATCCTGACACATAGGGCTGTTGAAACAATTGTTAATACTAAAATAATTATTCCAATTGTAATGCCTATCAATAAAGTCATTTTTGAAAGACTTCCATCAATTAAGATCGGCAGAGATAAACCAGCTATTGCCATTAAAGGAAGAAATTTATTAATAAGTGAAATGGTAATGAATTTACCAAGAATAAATAAAGCTACAAACAATATTAAAAAAGCCGGATCTGATAATATAAGTATAGCCAAGAATTGCATTCCACAAGGTTCGTACCAAGGAATACCTTTAAATAAGGAAGTATAAATCATTAACGACCATAGCAAAACCGCCAAGGAAGATAAATTAAGGATAATGAATATAATTAGTTTACTTGTTTTTTTCATTATTTTCAAATCTAACGAATCTGTAGAAAAACTAATTTTCAGAAAACAATAATTCTGCCTGCCGGATACTTTTTCTTTAGATTCGATTTATTTATGGTCTATTTTACTTTTCAAGTGCTTCAATATGTATTCTAAACTCAAATATCCTATGTACCATGGGCCAAACCATACTGGTGCAGTTTTTCAAATTGTGTACAGTGCAGAACAGCAGCTATTGGACCCTGAGATGACAGGGAACACAGGCTGATTTCGAAGCCTTGAACCGGGTCACATGATGACCTTTTCTGTCTATATTGGTCCCGCTTCTGTCAATTCCCTGTTCTGCCAGCATATTGGTATGGGAACCACTGTTGGCTCCACTTCATATTTCATTTATCCATGACATTATTGCAGTTTTTATAAAATTGCCGAAACCTGCAATACCCTGTATTAAATGCAGGCATTCCAGTTACTGTCATCGGGCATGTTTCACTACGCGTGCGCCAAATTGCCGCTATTTTAATTTTTGATCCAGATTTTATGGCCGAACACGGCTTAAGTTTGATTGTTATATCAAAAAACGGCCCTCATTTAAAATATTCATCATATCTGGTCTTCAGCACACCCTCCAGAATCGGCCACCCTTTCCCCCATTGATCCAGGGTTTCATGAACCATAGGAATAGTACCGTGCCTCGGCACGGTTACTAATCCTTTATTTGTTCGCTTCACATCCCCATACTTGGGACATTATATTGTTCCTGATCATTAGTTGGTTCTTGATCAAAATTCAAAACTTGGGAATGTTCCATAAGATATTCTGCAAATGCCATGCATGAAACCACATCACCATTATTACTCACCATAGCCACAATTTCGTAACTACTTGGTTCAATACTTCCTCCTCCAGCCCGACCATCTTTCTTCTTCTTAAAACATAGTAATTTTTTTAGGTATTCATTAAATACCTTATATTCAACACCTTTTTTAAGGGCATCTTTTATCTCTGCATCCTTCCCTGAAAAATAGGTTCTTGCCTTTATTTTAAGCTCATTATCATAGATGCCAAATATTATGCAATGATGATCATCTTCAACTGAATACAATAAAAATTAAAACTAATCGATAAACTTCCCCTTATAA